>JAJRSE010000123.1 GCA_024278955.1 Planctomycetota bacterium
CCTGACGAGAACCGATCGGCAGGGTGTGGAAAGTCCGTAAAGCCTCCCCGCTGCGAACGACGTTCTGTGAGCCGCAGGCCGTACAATTCAGCGGTTTAGGTTCTGGCTCCACGGTAAACACCACTCCACCCCCAAGATACTCACTTTTCACATACTCACTTTTCACATAACGCTTTTCACATAACGCTTTTCACATAACGATAGCCACGCAAGCCGAATGCGTGGCACAATAAACGTGTGGACATGCTGATACCTTCCTGGAAGAAGTCGTCAATAACTCCTTACTGGAACAGCATGTCCACCTTCTTGTAAACCATGTACGCTTCAGTCGGATGAACCAAATTTTGTTTGCGGATGGCACTGGAGAAACCAAGGAAATCACAGGCACTACGCAACCGGGAAGTTTTGCCAGTACCTTAGACCCTTTGGCGAAGATGCTCTGTTGCAGGGCGTGCTTCAATCGACCCAGCAGTTCGAATTTCCCCTAACAGAAAACATGGCCCCGACGGGCCCACTTTCTGGAGTGGCAGTCGTGCCGGAGCCGTCTACTTGAGTGCTGCTCGTACTGTGTCTGCCTTGGATTAGATCGTTTCGTTCAGCCTGAACTGAGGCATGAAACTTGTCGGAACGCCGTGCGAAATGTTTCACCCACACGGAGACATTTCCGGCCATCGTTAAGCGACAGATTCTCCGATTTCCAGTTGACGCTGCCACTAGGTGAACCGCATTCTTTTTCGTCGAAATAGCTTTTTCGCATGGCGAGAATCTGTCGCTTTTAGTAATTCCTTCGGGTCACGCGGCGCTGTACGGGCTGTTGTCGTGTTGCTAGAATAGTCTGTCCCTTTCGTTATTCATCGCCCGATATTCTCTTGGATAGGCACCCCGTGAAAAAATTCCCTCCGATGCTCATTCGCGTTGCGTTAGCCCTCTCCTTTGCTGTTATTGGCGCCACTCTCCATGCCGAAGAGCAGGAAGGCGATTTCAAAGGCGAACTTCCACGCATCGCCCCGGTCGAGCCGAGCGATGCGCTCGAGACGCTGGTCGTCGCGCCTGGTTTCAAGATCGAATTGGTCGCCCACGAACTGCTTGTGATGGACCCGATAGCGATGGCTTTCGACGAACACGGTCGGCTGTTTGTGGCTGAGATGCGCGGCTACAGCGAACAGGCCGACGAAGACCGGGGCGTAATCCGCCTGCTAACCGACGACGATGGCGACGGCAAGTTCGACCGCAGCACGGTCTACGTTGACAAGCTTTCCTGGCCGACGGCCATCTGTTGCTACGACGGCGGGGTGTTTGTCGGCGTCGCGCCAGACATTCTCTACTGCAAAGATACCGACGGCGATGGCGAGGCCGATGTGCGCCAACCGATTTTTACCGGTTTTGGCAAAACGAACGTCCAAGGGCTGCTCAACAGTTTTCAATGGGGAATCGACAATCGCATCCATGGAGCGACAAGCTCTTCGGGGGGACAGGTCCGCAAGCCACACGAGCCAGCAGACATGGCGATCTCGTTAAGAGGGCGCGATTTTTCCTTTGGCCCAGCGGCCCTCGATCTTCGCCCTGAAAGCGGTGGCGGTCAGCACGGCATGTCCTTCGATCGTTGGGGCCGGAAGTTCGTATCTTCCAATAGCGATCACTTGCAAACGATTGTTATCGGCGACCACTATTTGGCACGCAACCCTTACTATGCGCTTGCCAGTGCCCGAGAGAGCATCGCCGTCGACGGTCCGCAGGCCGAAGTGTTCCGCATTAGCCCGATCGAACCTTGGCGCATCGTACGCACCAGGCTTCGAGTTGCTGGCACCGTGCCGGGTCCTGTTGAAGGTGGCGGCCGTGCGGGGGGGTATTTCACCGGCGCTACCGGTGCAACAATCTACTACGGCGACGCTTGGCCAGAAGAATATCGCAAAGACATCTACGCAATTATTGGCGACGTCGGTAGCAATATTATTCACCGAAAACGAGTAAGCTCCAACGGCGTGAGCTTCCTAGGAAAACGTATCGACGACCAGCATGAGTTCGTTGCCTCGACCGACATCTGGTTCCGACCGGCCCAATTCTGCAACGGGCCCGACGGGGCTCTCTACGTGGCCGACATGTACCGCGAAGTGATCGAACATCCCGCTAGCCTGCCGCCAGTCATTAAAAAGCATCTTGATCTTACGAGCGGCAGAGATCGCGGGCGCATCTATCGCATCGTGCCCGACGACTTCACCCAGCCCCACCGCCTGCTCCCAGGCGACGCAACAACCGCCGAACTGGTGGCGATGCTCGGACACCTCAATGGCTGGCACCGGCTCACCGCTTCGCGTTTGCTCCAGGAGCGCAAAGACGAGTCGGCAGTCGCCCCGCTCCAGCAGCTTTTGTCGCAATCGGATTCCCCTCTGGCACGTCACCATGCTCTCGACGCCCTCGAAGGATTGAATCAACTGTCATCCAAGGCAATTTCAGCAGCGATGGACGACTCCCATCCTCGCGTTCGGGAACATGCCGCGTTTCACGCCGGGCGATCTGCGGCAAAAGACTCTGCCTTGAGAGACAAGCTCATCTCGATGATCGCCGATGAGGATCCAAGGATTCGATTTCAGGTTACTTTGTCACTCGGAGGAATTTCTGAACCGCTTGTCGCATCGGCTTATGCCGACCTATTAATTCGGGACAGCGGCGACCCTTGGGTTCGTGCAGCGGTGCTAAGTTCCTGTGCTCATGTTGTCGAACCGCTCGTCGCTCAACTGGAAACGCAAACGGATTGGGCAAGTACCGAATTGGGCAAGTCCACACTAAGCCAACTGCATGACATCATGGAGCGCAAACAAGAGGATGAAGGCGAAGCGTTACTGGCAACCGATTTTCGTCCCATGACGAACTATTCCATCAAGCCGCTTCAACACGCTCCCATCAAAAACGATGTCATCCGGCGCTACCGACAGGCACTGGACAACCCTGCTTCGGCCGAGCGTGGTAAAGCCATTTTCAAGAAGACTTGCACGGCTTGCCACGATACGATTAGCAACCAAGGCGGAATCGCCCCTTCAGTCGCTTCCTATCGCCATCGGGGCGTAGACTTTATTCTTACCAACGTGATTGACCCCAACCGTGAAGTGAACCCTCAGTATCTGAGTTACAGTGCCCTGACAGCAGACGGACTTACGGTGACAGGGATGATCACCGCCGAAACGGCAACCAGCATCACGTTCACCGCAGGTAGAGATGAAAAAAAGACCCTGCTCCGCATCGACATAGAAGAACTCGTGTCGACCGGAAAATCGCTGATGCCCGAAGACATTGAAAAAGACATCAACGAACAGCAAATGGCCGATTTGCTAGCCTACTTGTTGTCGGTTGAATAAGGCGAAGTTTTTCTCTGTTTCTGGCCTCCATTGGGGAACCACGGTGATTCGCATAGATCGCTACCTTGTTGTTGTTTTTGTTCAACTCACGATACTTAGTCTCACCTCGATTGCTGCCGGCCAGTGGCAGGCGGGGACGGCTCGCGTCAACATTACGCCGACCGAGCCAATGTGGATGTCTGGTTACGCCGGTCGCAATAAGGTTGCCAAAGGAAAACTCACCGACCTATGGGCAAAGGTGCTCGTGTTGAAAGACTCCACCGGCTCTAGCATTATCCTAGTAAGTTTGGACCTAATCGGCATCGATCGGCCCACGTCGCTCGCTATCCGCCAGGGCGTTTGCGATCGCCACGGCGTCCGCATCGCCGACGTGGCATTGTTTACTTCGCACACGCATACGGGACCGATAGTCGGCACCAACTTATTGTCGATGTTCCAACTCACGGATGGACAACTCCAGCAGGTTCACAATTACTCCGAACGTCTCATCAAACAGGTTGGCGACACCGTCGATCGGGCGTTTTCCGATCTGGAGCCTGTGGAGCTAAAGTATGACGTCGGAGAAGCAACGTTCGCCGTCAATCGACGCACGAATCAAGAGAAAGAAGTGCCTCAACTGCGAGAAAAGGAAGCGATTAAGGGCCCCAGCGATCATCGCGTTCCGGTCCTCCGTGTGCAAAGTGGCGAGAAACTCAAAGCAGTCGTCTTTGGCTATGCCTGTCATGCGACGGTGCTGAGTTTTTACCAATGGTCGGGCGACTATCCGGGTTTCGCCCAACTCGAACTCGAAGCTCGACATCCGGACACAACAGCCATGTTCGTTGCAGGCTGCGGTGCCGACCAAAACCCGCTGCCACGCAGAACAGTTGACCTTGCCCGAAGCTACGGAGCCCAATTGGCTGAAGCCGTCGATGACGTTTTGGACAGACCCATGGTGCAGATCGAAGGAACCCTTTCTGCCGGTTACAACGAAATCTCGTTGAAGTTTTCCAAGCTGCCAACGCGACAAGAGCTAGAACTTACCGCTCAATCCGACAACCGTTATGAAGCAGGCCGTGCGCGTACGTTGCTCGAACAGTGGGACAAACGGGGCGGAATTGCGCCGGATTATCCTTTCCCTGTACAAACGTGGCAATTCGGCAACGGTCCCATTTGGGTCATCCTGGGCGGAGAAGTCGTTGTAGACTACTCCCTAAGAATCCGCCACGAGTATGGCGACCGCTGTTGGACTGCCGGCTACGCCAATGACGTCATGGCGTACATCCCTTCGCGGCGAGTCCTCCTAGAAGGCGGCTACGAAGGGGGCGGATCGATGCTCTACTACGGGCTACCTTCGCCTTGGGAAACAGATGTCGAGCAGAAGATCATGCAAGAGATCAGCACGCAACTAAAACCCTGAGAGTTTTAGACTGCCTAGGGTGAATACAACTTCTGTATACCCTCCTTCAGGCCGTGAATCCGTTTCACTTCGGCGTCGGTGAGCACGCGGTTGAAGACTGCTAGGTCGTCCATCTGGCCAACATACGCGGCGCCCAATACCAACAGCACTTGCGCGGGGTCCCAGTCAAAGGTCAAGCCCCAGTTTTTGATCTCGCCCTGCAATTTGCCATTCATGTAAAGGCGACCGGACTGCGGTTGGCTTTTGTCGTTAACCTTCTGCAACGTGAAGATCACGTGTGTCCACGCATCGCGAGAGAAGGGAGGCTTTTCCACTTGCACCATTGGGCGTTTATCAAACGGGATGTCCCCCCATGAGACGTTGTCAGGGTTCCAGAGGTGGAGCAACGGGCGGATCGCGTATCGGAAATACCGAGGCGTTTCGTCCTTCGAGAATTCCAGAAAGACGAAGCCCTTCTTGAGGCTGTCGCCGATAATCTGCACCGGGTCGCAGTAGCCCGGTTCCAGATCTTCGTCCGGATTCAATCGTAGCCAGACGGAGACCGTCACGCTTGGGCTATCGCTCTCCAGAAATGTGGTCGCATCCCCGCCTTTTTCTCTTGTCAGACGAATGATGATCTCACGAACCGACTCCAACGTTCGCGGCCTGCCTATCTTCCAGGGCTTCTTGCCGCAGTTCTGTTCGCAGACCCACCGTAAGAAGCAAGCTCTATCCCAATGTCGTAACGCGAGGTGACTTTTTCAGGGACGACTACTTCCGAAAACTCGGGTCCGTTAGGCTGTTAGTTGGACAGCGCTACTTTGGAAAAAGTTATCCTGGAATCATAAGCGCGAGCAGCAGTTGAAAATATACTGCTAAGGAACCGGGGCTAGTGTCCGGTTCTCTGTTGATATGCTTTCATCTTCCGCTCGCCTTATTGAGTAGCAAGGGCCTTGTAAACTGCAGCTTGGAAATCCGCTTGCAACGAAATTTCGTGAGGGCGGAGTTGGGTCATCAGAATCGCAATCAACTCGCGATTAGGATCGACCCAGAAATAGGTGTGGAAGAACCCGGCCCAGGAGTAAGCTCCGATCGAAGCTCCGTTTTGTTTAGGCCAACCTTTCTTAGCCCTGCCCCGCTCAGTAAGCACTCCAAACCCATAGCCAAAGCCGTCGCCATGGTGAGGGAATCCTCGGAGGTCTCCAATCTGATGGCTCGTCATTTGGCGAACCGTTTTCTCTTGGAGAACTCGAATGCCATCTAGCTCGCCTCGTTGAAGCATCATCTGAAGAAACCGTGCATAGTCTTCCACGGTCGAGACAAGCCCGGCTCCTCCCGAAAAATAGGTTTTAGGGCCAAGATAGTGGTAGCTTCCCGAATAGAGGGTCATGCCGCGCTGAAGGAGCCCGTCACCAGCAGGGCGAATGCCTCCCTTTCGGTCTGGTTCGTACAGAGTAGCCAATCGGCTCCGCCTCGAGGGAGGGAGGAAAAATGAAGTGTCTTTCATACCAAGCGGCGCAAAGATCCGCTGCTCGAAGAACTGATCGAGTGGCTCTCCGGAAACCACCTCGACCAAACGTCCCAACACGTCGGTTGACAATCCGTATTCAAATGTTGTGCCAGGCTGGTGGAGCAGCGGGAGCCTGGCAAGTCGCTGCACGCCTTCAGCAAGGGTCCCATGTGTTTGCACCAAGCCATCAGAGACCCCAGCCTCTTGGTAAAGCGGACCGACAAAAAAGCCATAGCCGATGCCCGAAGTATGGGTCAGCAGGTTCTGGATCGTGATCGGCCGCTGAGCTGGTCGTGTGTGGACTTTGCCGTTTTGAGCAGAGTCCAATTTCTCTGGAGAAGTGTCGGCTAATTTTTCTTGAAAAGCGACTAATACTCGCATCTCGGAAAACTCAGGCAGGTACTTAGCCACCGGATCGGAAAGCTTGAGTAGCCCTTCTTCACGCAGCATCATCACAGCTGTGCTAGTGACCGGCTTGGTCATCGAAGCGATGCGGAAAATCGTGTCGTGACACATGGGCAGAGCGGCTTCTTTATCCTGGAAGCCAATGGTGTTGTCGACAACCCTCTGGCCACGATAAATGACCAACGCCACGGCGCCTGCGATTTCTTTCTTTTTAACAGACGCAGCCAGCAGATGGCCAACGGTATCCCACGGAGAGGCTTGCTGATGGAGTGTCTCGGCCTGCTGAGGGGGCGCGACCGATTGTGCCACGGGCGATTGGGCCGAGGCGGCGGAGGCAAAGACAGCAAGCAGTTGCAGAGAAAAAAGTCGTTCTCGAACAGATACAATTCGGAACATAAGTGCAAACAAGGTTCGAGTATTACTGACTTGCGTTTATTTTCGTTCCAACAGCGGAGACGCACCCACCTTAGTCAAAAGAGATCGCTACGTCAACGAATTCCAGCCACTTCCGGACGATTGCAAAGTCAGATTGCCGATACCGAGTGTTTGCAGAGCAAGTTTCGGCTTCCAGCAGAAGAGGTCTTCTTTTCGACGTAGACTGGCAGTTGGGAGGGTATTTTCCTCAGCACATTCAGCGAGACCTAGTTAATTGTGCCAGACGCTCGGCGAGTCCGGGACGTCGGGTCCAGTGCCGATCTTCGTCCCAACAGCGATCATTGAAAAAAGGCAGACAATTTCCGCTCTGCCAGTGACCGCTAGCTCTTCGGGAGCATCGACGGCGGTTTGCAGCCAATCGCCAAAAGTCGTTTGGAAATCAGCCAGAGAAAAGTTCGCTAGTGCGCGACTGATAGTCGTGGCGTGCGGAAGTTGGTCACGATCAAAACCGAGGGGCTCTTTGAGTTCGTCCCAATGGATAGCGGCCTAAAATTGTAGCTCTGCCAGTTCGCAAATCCGAGCCAGCATTCCCAAGAAATACCAAGATCAAAACTCCGGCAAACGGATGACGAATTCCTTGAGGAGAACGTGGGTCGGGAACTTGTGAAAAAACCTCGGACAAACAGTGCAGGCCTTCGCTGGCATAAGAAAAGACCTCCGTAATTGCATGGCAGGATATTAGACAAAAATTCAGTAGTTCCAAAAACGGACAAATCCCTCTAGGTGAACGCAAGCTCCCTCTGGTACATGACTTGAGTCAAACCACGTCATCTCCAAGGAGGGAGCCATGCGTTCACGCAGAGAGTATATCATCACGAAGGACGAAG
>JAJRSE010000124.1 GCA_024278955.1 Planctomycetota bacterium
CCAGTCGAATTCTGGACACACCTATGTCACCATGCCGCCTCGCAGAATCGCAGATAACAATGCGATGCACCGGAGTGGCGAAGCTGAGCGGTCTGAGGTGGAAGATCTTCCGTCTCCACCCGGTGATCGCTAACGTTAGAAGGAGATGATGATGATGACGCAACGCACCCTAGCGAGTTGTGTTTTCGTTCTCGCATGCATGACTTGGGCGGTCACCACGACTGCTCAAGACGAGGACATTGAGGGTTGGAAACGCTCGACCTGGCAGATGACTTTGAATCTCGACACTACAAACCTCGTTCCGCCCGCGGTCCAATGGACAGTACTCGACAAGGACCCCGTTCCCGGTTTCAGGGCTAGGCTCAAAAAGGCGCAGGCCTATCATCGAAAGTGGCTTGAGCAGGCGGGCGACGAGGCCAATAATGAGGCGATCTGCTCAGCACAGATGACCACCAGTTGGGACCTGGGTTTCAAGGACGTAACCGGAGATAAGGTCTATCTGCTCACAACGGCGCCCGGTGTTTCTCACAGCTTCTCATCGAACGGCCCAGACGGCAGGAAATGGATCGTGACCAAGATCGTACGGATCAAGGGGAAGCCTGTATGCTGGTGTATACCGACAGACGTGAAGACAGGCAAGCAAATCGAGGTCACGTTTGGTGAGAAAAACGTCTTTCCCTTGGAAGCGGTTTATGGCGAGGTGACGCGAGAAAAGAACCACGGCAAATAGCAGAGGGCTTCTAACAAAACGGGGATTAGCGCCGCGCGTTCGCTGCGCTCATCAACGTTTACTCCCCGCCCGGTGACCTCAAACTTTACATCGCTTTCAGGGCCATCATTTGACAAAGCACTCGCTGGTATTGTGGATTTTTCAGGGACGACTGGTTGCCACTCAAAGCAAGCGTGCGGTTGCCCTGGGCTGCTAGGCAATATCTTCCGGCGGATCCTCACCCAGTTTTTTCTCTCGTGCCTGCTGTTCCAACGCTTGGTCGAGCATCTTTTGGCGCCTGCGACGCATCCACCAGAGAGCCACAATCCCGAGCACTACGAGGACGACCAGAGTGAGCTTCATTTCTGCGTCGCGGATGAGGTCGGTAATTTGCTCGCCATAACTATAAGAGAGTCCAAAGAAAGTTCCGACAACCAACGTGGCGCAAATAAGATCCCAAAGCAAGAAACGTCGGAATGGCATCCGCATGACGCCTGCCGCAAGATAGACGGGGCCCCGGATTCCCACCATAAACCTCGCCAGGAGCATGATCTTGAATCCGTGTCGGCTGATCGCTTGCTCAAAGTACTTTTCGCGTTCAGCGCCGACGAATTTACCAATTTTCGGGTGAGCGGCTGCCAGGTCGTGGCCGAAGTGGTAGCCAATCGCGTACATCAGGCTATCGCCAAGCAGGGCGCCGAGTAGGCATGACCCGAAGGCCAGATCGGGTTCCATGCGGCCTTGTGCGCTAAAGATGCCTGCGAGAACAATCGGAACCTCTTCTGGGATGGGAAGTCCACATCCGGTGAGTACCAAAAAAAGGATGATACCCAGGTAGCTGCCATTCTCAAGTAAAAAATCCACGGTAGTTCGTTGTCGTCCCGCTGTTTCGTTGTGGTTCAATCGGCCCGTGCAGTAATATCTAGTGCGTGTCTCACGGACGTGTTCCGGTCATCGTACTGGCATTTTAGCGTTAAACCGTGCTAGGAGCGGAACACCCGTCTGGGTATTGCTCTAGTATCGGTATTGGAGCATTTTACGGTGATCTACAATTTGGAAAAACGTCAGCGATTGTTCAAAAACGAGTCCAGTCTTCCGGTTTCAATCCGAATGCGTGAAGCGCTAGCTCGTCAGGTTTTTCTGAAGAGCAAACAAGAACCGCCCCAATTTCCGGATGTTTCGTGCAGTACTGCGAAACGGCTTCAACCCCCATCACGTAGAATGCGGTAGCCAACGCATCGGCCTCGGCGGCAGTCGAAGCAAGTACGGTAGAAGTAAAGACCCCTTCTGCCGGCCAACCTGTGCGAGGGTCTAAGATATGGCTGTACTTTTTTCCCTCGTGATCAAAAAACTGAGTGGCTCCGCCAGCGGTTCCTAGGGCGCGGTCTCTTAGATGGAATTCGGCGAGACGGCGTTCGGGTGCGAGTGGGTGCCGCAGCCCTAGGGTCCAGGCTTGTTGGGCGTCGGCCAAATTTTTTCCGCGTGCAAGCACGCTGCTGCTGCCTCCGTGCCATAGGTAATCGGTGATACCTCGCTCGTCTAGCATCGTAGCCACTTGATCCAGTGCGTAACCTTTGCCGATCGAGTTGAAATTGATCTCCACCCCCGACTTGCTGAACTCGACCGATCGCTCAGCATCATGAAGCTTGACGGAGTCGAAGCCGACGCAGCTTAGGGCCTCGGCAATTTCTTCTTCGTCCGGAAGACGACCTTTGCGCTGGAGGAACCCCCAAGCCTTCGACAGAGGGCTGCTCGTGATATCGAACGCGCCACCGGTTTCTCGATACAGTTTGTCGGAAAGTTTCAGCAAAGAAAACAAGCCAGCTTCGACCTCTACCGGGTGGCTTGCTGCATGGTGGTTGATGTCGATTACGGCGCTCTGCTGGCGGTAGACGGTCATCTGATCTTCAAGCGATTCGATCAAGTCGAACGCTTCCATCATGTCGTCCGAGATCTCACCTGACGAAACGTGGTACTGCACCGCAAACTCGCAGGCC
The DNA here is from genome assembly GCA_024278955.1 of Planctomycetota bacterium. GTDB lineage: Bacteria > Planctomycetota > Planctomycetia > Pirellulales > Lacipirellulaceae > Bythopirellula. The sequence goes on from JAJRSE010000124.1 coordinate 2,707, forward strand.
ATTGCTTGGCGGCTCGCATGGATGTGAAGCGTCGATGTCTGGGAAGCAGACAATTCCATACGGTGCGTTGCTGAGTCGAGCAGATCTTGTGCCTTGTCGGCAATCGCCCGTGCAGCAGCGCGGCCTTGCAGGAAGGCTCTCCGCGAATGTCTTTCCGGCTTGGTCATTCTGATATTGTAGACTTCTTGGGCAGTCTCGGGCAGACGTGAGGTTCTGCCGAAAGGATAATCTTGCTACGATCTCGGGCTATGAGCGAACTTATTATTAGCGTTTCAGGCTTACGTGGCATTATAGGTAGCACGCTTACGCCGGAAGTTGCAATCAATTACGTCGCGGCGTACACGGCAACCCTGCCTGAAGGCCCAGTGGTTCTCACTCGCGATGGTCGGCATACAGGCCCGATGATCGCGAAGGCGGTCCAATCGGCCCTCATGGCATCGGGCCACACATGCCTTGATGCTGGCATTGCTGCGACCCCAACCACAGGGGTACTTGTGCGACATCATGGGGCTGTCGGTGGCATTCAAATTTCTGCTAGCCACAATCCGTCAGAGTACAACGGGCTCAAGCTTTTTGATCGCGCCGGGCGAGTCATTCCAGCAGGTCCCGGGCAGGCAGTTCTCGATCGCTATCGTGGGCAGCCAGCAGACTGGGCCGCGTTCGACAAATTGGGCAAGTTTCACACGATCGAAGATACAACGATTGCCCATTTAGCAATGGTCGTAGGCATTTGCGATGTCGAGCGGATTCGTAAACGCCGCTTTCGTGTTTTGCTCGATGCCAACAACGGCTCGGGCAGCGTGCTCGGGGTTCCGTTGCTCGAAGAACTAGGCTGCGATATCACCTTGCTTGGAGGCGAGCCCGACGGACATTTTGGTCATACTCCTGAGCCGACTAGCGAAAACCTTAACGCGGTACTGCCGCTTATCAAAGAGTGTGACGCTGACATCGGGTTTTGCCAAGATCCCGACGCCGACCGGTTGGCCGTCATCGACGAACAAGGTAACTATCTTGGCGAGGAATATACTCTCGCAATGTGTGTCGACCACGTGTTGCGCAAAACTCCAGGCCCCGTGGTAACCAACTGTTCGACCAGCCGAATGACCCAGGACTTGGCAGAAAAATATGGCGTACCATTTTTCCGATCGAAAGTGGGAGAAGCCAACGTGGTCGATTTGATGCTCGCCGAGAACGCCATCATTGGCGGCGAGGGAAACGGCGGAGCGATCGACCCTCGAATTGGATTTGTACGCGACAGCTTCGTGGGCATGGCGCTGCTGCTCGATGCGATGGCAACTCGCGAAATGCCAATCAGTGCGTTAGCAGGCGAGCTACCTCACTATGCAATTCACAAATCGAAAATTGAAGTCCCTAAAGAGAAGGTCGCTGCGGCGCTCGACGCATTAGAAAGCCATTTTTCCGACGCCACTGCCGACCGGCTCGATGGCCTCAGGCTCGATTGGCCTGACCAATGGTTGTTGATCCGAGCGAGCAACACCGAGCCCATCGTCCGTGTCGTGGCCGAAGCGCCGACCGCAGACGAGGCAAACAATCTTTGTCGAGCTTCCTCGGAGGTAATAATCAGCCTCTGATTCCTCAGGGGATTTTTGCGATTATTTGATCTCTATCCAAAACGGCATGATCAGCGAGATCGGCTCGCTCATCGCCTGACGCCAATGTGCGGCCCGACGTAGCGGCATAGCAAGTTCCGGGGCCAAACGTGCAAGGCCGCTAAGCAGCTGCGCTTCGCGTTCGGCTTCCAAGTCGGCTCCGAAAAGCGATTCAAATGGATTCGTCGGCTTGGGCAAAACTTTGAGAATCGCTTTTTTCTCAGGATCGAGGCCGGCCAGTTCTTTCGCGACGCGAATCGCGTCTTTAAGCGTGCCTAGTTCATCGATCAAGCCATTCCGCTTGGCATCGCGACCCGTGTAAACCTGTCCGCCTGCAAGCGACTCTAACTTCTCCAAAGGCATATCACGCCCAGCAGCTGCCTTGGTGGTGAATTGCCGGTAGATGTCTTGCATCATCGAAGCGATTGCTTCCCGCTCGCTATCGCTGAATTTATTCGTCGTCGAGAAAATACCGCTATTCTTGCCGCGGCTAATGACTTCGCTCGCGATGCCAATTTTCTCGTAGAGCCCTCCCAAGGTCATCTTTCCACCCACGACCCCAATCGAGCCCGTGATAGTGCCAGGCTCAGCCAAAATTCGGTCGGCGCCCATTGCGATGTAGTAGCCACCGCTAGCTGCGACGTCGCCCATGCTGGCCACAATGGGTTTCTCGATTGATTGTGTCGTTCGCCAAATCAAATCGCTGGCAAGCGCCGAACCTCCTGGGCTGTTGATTCGAAGCACAATCGCGGCCACGTCTTTGTCGTCTGCGGCTTCTCGCAGTGCTTTGATTATTGTTTCTGATCCCATACTCTGACCACCAAACGGGCCGCTGGCACTCTTGCCCGAAGTAATCGGGCCGACGGCATAGACGATCGCAATTTTTGGCCCGTTGCTGCCGTTACCACCCGAGCCCCCGCCGAGGATGGCCTTAAACAGTTTGATCATTCCCATGGGGCCAGAAAAATCGGTATCGACTTTCTTCTTGCCATAGTTGACCACGTAGACCAACTCGTCGGCTTCGTACTCTTTCTTGAGTTGTGCACGGAACTCGTCCGCATAGGCCACATGATCGATCAGATCGGCTTCCCGTGCCTGGGTTACCGTCAAAAGCCCTTGATCAATTATCGCTTGGACTTCGTCAATTTTGAGTTGTCGATCGGCGGCAATGGTAGTCACCATCTGGTCGTAGATGTCATCAATCATGGCCGTCAAATTCTTTTTCACGGGCTCGCTCATGCTCCGACGTGTGTAAGGCTCAGCCGCTCCCTTCGACTCGCCAACGTGCAACATGTCGGCTTCAATCCCCAGCTTTTCGAGAAGATCTTTGAGATAGGAAAATTCCGCATGAACGCCCGGCACCAACACGATGCCCGGCTCAGGCATCGCGATTTCGTCGCATGCACTGGCCAGCAGGTACTGGGGTCCCATGGCCGATTCCATCACGGCATGAACCTTCTTGCCGCTTGCTCGCACACGACTGACCGCGGCACGTAATTCGTTAAGCTTTCCGCGGGCTAGCGATGCCATACGAATATCTAAGACCACGCCACCGATTTTTTTGTCTTCTGCGGCCTTATCTAGGCGGGCGATCGTTTTTCTCAGATCAATCCCCAGGTCGCCAAACAACGTCATTTGGCCAGCAGACTCCGGCAACTCGCCGTCGATCGTAATATATGCCAGACGAACTTTCTTCAGTTTCTTGGCCTTTTTCTCTTTTGCCGAGTCGGCTTCTTCGGAGTTCTCTTCTTTGCTATCCGCCTCAGCGACTGCTGCTTTGTCGGGCGTTGCTGCCTTGACTGTTGCCGTGTCAGTTGTGGTAGCACTCGCTTCGGGAGTCGCCGTTCCCTCGTCGGCAACAAGCATTTGTTGTGTGCTGACAGCAATAAAAAGAGCCAAAAGTGCTGGCATCATAGAATTCAAGTTTTTCATCGGTTCCCCTTTGGTGGTCTTCGAGATGGCGAATGCTGCGGGTTCGCCGCAATAACCGTATTTGCCCAATTCGCCTGGCCGATTATAGCAGCCTTATCCCTACATATTCGTCCTTAGACCAAAAATATTGCCCGTTTCTGGAACTTCAAGCAGCTATCAAAAGCCTAGTGCTTTGTCATAACTAAAAATTGGGATGCTGTCTGACAGAACTACTTACTGGCAAATAACTTCTGTCAGACAGCACCCCAATTCTAAGAGTTGTCAAAGCACTAGAACACAAGCCCTGAGTTTCCAAGCAAGTTCCAAAAAACGCTTCTTCTCGCAATTTTCTCTGCCAGCATGGCTAGCCCCCCGTTGCACCCGCTATTTGCAAGTCTGCATCTTTCCGTTGACACCAACTGCGGCTCTCGCCATAATCCCCGCCCTTATCTTGTGCGGGTCGATGCTCTTCTACCGTGAGCTTGCATGGTTTTTTTCCGACAGACTTTGTTTGCTGGGTTATGTCAACCGATGGTGTTGCAGCGGTATTGCTGCGCGCTAATCGCATGCTTCACAATTTTTGCGTGCTGCAATTTTAGCGCCGCTCAGGAAGACCCGAGTTCGTTTGGCGACGAGATGTTTGCCGAACTTCATGACGACACTTCAGGCGAACCGTGTGAAGTTTGCACGCCTGAAGCGGCAGATTTTGGAAAGTGGGAATCGCTAGTCGATGAAGAATCGGCTATGCAATGGACCCCGTCCATCCCGCAGTTTGAGCCTTGGAGACCTTTTGATTCCGTAAGAGCACTGGGCTTTCGGCATTCTTCTACTCATGGACGCCATGTGGATCGTGGCAATCCTTTGCGGGGAACGAGCTGGCTCAACCGGCCCTACCATGTCGACTGGTTCGTTGGGCCGCTACTGGGCGACGAGCTGATCCGTGGCCGGGTGAATCAAGAAAACGTACTTCTCGGCGGTCTTCGTATCGGTTGGGACTTTGACTACTACTGGGGGATGGAATGGCGTTACGGCCGGGCCGATCCGAATGCCCAGTTTTCAACACCCCAAGCTCAACCAAACGAAGTGAGCTATTCGGTGAGCGATATCAGCCTGATTTACTACCCTTGGGGAGACTCCAAGGTAAGGCCCTACTGTCTGCTCGGTCTCGGAGCGGCACAGATCGATTTCCTGGATGATACTGGCATTAGTCGCAATTCCACTTTACTGACAACCCCCCTTGGCATTGGCATCCAGTTTCAGCAATGGTCGTGGATGTTGTGGCGGTTGGAAATTCTTGACAATATTTCCTATGGCGATGGCAGCATTGCAACGATGCACAATGTCTCGTTCACCGCCGGCATGGAAATCAGGCTGGGCGCCCGGCCTAGTTCTTATTGGCCCTGGCGAGCCAGTCGAAAATTCTGGTAAAATGCGGGAGCAATGCGACAGACTCTCCTGACAACCAAACCGAATAGCGATACGGTGTTCCAATTGCCAACTTCGAGTACTTCGCCCCGTTATGCCATTGTGGGTGGCGGCATCAGTGGTCTCACAGCAGCCTTTCGGCTTACGCAGCTGGTTCCCAACGCTTCGGTCGAGGTGTTTGAAGCAAGCGAACGACTTGGAGGTATGCTTTGCACTTCTCAAGAAGACGGCTACTTGGTTGAACATGGGGCCGATAGCTTTCTAAAAAAGTTGCCCTGGGCAGTCGAACTTTGCGAAGAACTCGGAATCGCCGGCGACCTCTTGCCGACCAATCCCGTGGGACGCCGGGCGCTGGTGGTACGCGATGGCTCTTTGCACCCTGTGCCAGAAGGCTTTGTCGTTCTGAAACCTCATCGAATGCTGCCGATGCTGTTGACCCCACTTTTGAGCTGGAGAGGGAAACTGCGGTTGCTTCGGGAACGATGGATTGCATCTCCCAAGGAACTTGCGGAGGCCGATTACGACGAAAGTGTTGCCTCGTTTGCAACGCGGCGGCTGGGTAGAGAAACCTTCGAGCGACTGGTCCAGCCGCTGTTGGCTGGCATCTATACGGCTGACCCGACTCGCCTAAGCCTTGCCGCCACGATGCCTGATGCGATCGAAGCCGAACGAGAACACGGCAGCATAACTCGGGCAATTCTTCACCAAGCAAATCAAAAAATCCCTCCCGGCGAGAAGGACGATTCGCAAGAAAGCGGCGTCCGGTATGCAAGCTTTGTCACTCCCCGCAACGGTTTAAGTCAGATGATCGATGCGCTTGCCAAGCGATTGACGGCAGAAAACCTCCACCTCAACACCTTGGTTCAGAGTGTTACAAAAAACGAAAACCAGCAGTGGGTCGTGCAAAACAAAGATGGCACAGCACACGAACCCTATGATGGTGTGATTGTTGCGATACCAGCCCCCAGTGCGGCGCAGTTAATGGAACCCGTCGACACCGAGCTTGGCTGTCTGCTGCAGAAGATTACTTACGCAAGTAGCGCAATCGTTTGCATGCTGTTTCGGCGTGACCAAATTGCGCACGACCTCGATGGTTTCGGCTTTGTGGTGCCAGCGGTCGAAGGCAGCGACCTCATCGCTGCAAGTTTCTCAAGCGTCAAGTTCCCAGGCCGTGCGCCGGACGACCAAGTGCTGATACGCATATTCTTTGGCGGGGCACTCCAGGCCGAACTGGTTGATCTGCCTGACGAAAAACTCCAAAGCATGGCCCGATCGGGTCTCGACGACCTCCTCGGTGTTACCGGCGAACCGTTAAAGGTGGATGTCGTACGGTGGCGGGAGAAAATGCCGCAGTATCATGTGGGGCATGTCCAGTTGGTCGATTCCATTGAGCAGCGAGTTGCTGATCTTGAGGGCCTAGAATTAGCAGGCAATGCCTATCGAGGCGTCGGGATCCCGCAGTGTGTGCGTAGTGGCAATGAGGCCGCACATCGGCTTGTCGCAAGCATTATCGATTGATTCGCTCTTCCGCCTCTTCAAAATCAAGCCGCGTAGTAGCGTCGGTGTCTGATAATCGCAGTATTGCCTCGAAACGATCGTCTGTACGGGATGCAAAATCTGCGATAGCTTGACGAGGATCGCGAGCATAGTCCGCAGCAAACTGTTCGTTATTTTCGGCAGCAGAAAGCACCTTTCGGATGGCTGCCAGTGCGCGAAAATCGTCGGCTAGCCTGGGATCGCTAGCAAGTGCTGCTTCTAAAATTTGGCGTTGGGGCGAGGCAACCCCGTCTGCCTCTAGCGTCCCATCAAACTCCGAGACACGGAGACGCACCTCGCTGCCGAGCTGGACTTTCGAGTCGGCTATCAACTTAGAGATACGCTGCTCGACATCCTTCTGCAAAGCTTCGGCACGCGATTGAAGATCTTCGATTTTTTCCGTTTCCGGCTTTGTCGTTGCGTCGGATTGCGATTCGAGGCGAAGAAGGGCAGCAAACGGAGAAGTCAGGGGCTTGCCGACATCAGCCACGGCGCGACCGACCGCACCCGCTGTCGAAGCGATTGAAGACGCCACAAGGCCTAGCAATATTGGTTCCATAGTCTTCCCTTCTCGCAGACATGCAGACGGACATTCCGCGCTGCTATTGTAGGAGATCGACCGTTGGCGTAGGTCGAGTTAGGAAAAATAGGCCGACTTTGCCGAGGGATGCTTGAGTGATAGCACCGATTACTCAGACCACCGACTTGCTAGCAGATCGGCGGCAGCACGTTTGGCTAGTAACTCGCGATGGTCGACCACTTGCTGGTGGACAAAACGTAAGTCGCTATTGCTGAGACGCGAAAACGGAACAGCAACTTTTTTGCCATCGGTTTTCAAAAGGACCACGGTCTTCGCGGTCACACGATTAAACCTCGCTTCGCAACCAAAGCGAGCATCTCGGGAAGTCCACAGGCGAGTGGGCTGGCTCGCTAGTTGGCTTGCGTCATCGAACAGAGGCGATTCCTGCTGGCCAAACAAATCTTCGACCTTGCTAGCTCCGGAAGAGCTTGGTTCTTCGGTGTCCTCAGCTTCGGCTGGCGAGATGGGCTCTTCTTCGGGAGATTCTTCGATGGTCGCTGGAAAGAGGCTGTCGAGAGGATCGGTCTCGGCAGGTTGGTTTTCTTCTGGCGTTGGTTCGGAGGCTGGCTCGGGAGTTGGCTCATCGAAGAGCGAATCGGCTGCTGTGTTTTCTGTTGCTGCAGCCGGTTCGTCGAATAAGCCGTCAGCGGAATCTTTTTCCTCGGGAGCCACGACCGGCACAGATTCAGGTTCAGGTTCAGCGGCAGGAGCTGCTGGCTCGTCGAAGAGCGAATCGACGCTCGGCTCGGAATTCGACTCGCTAGAAGCGGGCGTTTCGCTCTCAGGAATCGGCTGCGGGGCTACAGCAGGTTCAAAGGCTGGAGCGGGAACCGAGGCTGCTTCGGGCGTAGATTCAGAGACGGGCAACGGTGCCGGCGTAGGCTCGTTGAAGATTGCGCTCTCAAGCCCATCTTCTTTCGTGGCTGGCTGGTCAGTTGCCGCTTTTTGAGAAGCAACGGGTTCTCGCGTCGAAGATCCGCTTGGACTAGGTTGCGGCTCAAGAGAAGCCGGTATTGGAGCTTCTGGAGCCTCCTCAGCAGAGCAGCACTCCACCGGAGGACAGCACTCTACCGGGGGGCAAATCTCAATACATGCAGGCTGACAAGGGGGCCGGCAGCACAACGAGCGAAAAATTCGCCCAGCGGATGCCGTGTCCACAGTCATACATGCGACCAACCAACCTGCAAGCAGGTAACGCGAAAACTTTTGCATCGTACTCACCTTTTCTCTGTTTCTCTGTCACTGCCCCCGGCCTCTCGTTCAGCGTTCCACCGCCGAAGGCTCTATCTTAGTTTCCTCTGAACGAAGAATCAACGACCCACTTTTTACGGCCAAGGCCATCACACGGCTCCTCGGAAAGAAACGCCGGCATGAGTTATTTAGGGAGCTGCCGCTGGTATAAATGGGCCAAGTTCCTTGTAGGCATGATTCAAATAGCCTGCCACGCTGAGGTGCTTGACTTGAACCAATTTTTCTTCCATCCGATGCTGCGTCGCAGCGCTTTGCCAGCTCTGAGCAAAAGGGCCGAGGAGATCGGCAGAGGGGCCATCGGTAATCAAATCGAGGGCACGCCGATAGAGTTTGGCTCCAGCCACATGCCAGCCCAATACCTGTGAAGCGTGGTCGAGAACTTTGCTGTCAACGCCACGGTCGTCAAGCTGTTTGATTTGATCTACTGCGCGTTGGTGTCCGACTTGACGGTGTTCGAGATGCTCGAACATTTGCCAGTTGCTGACATCCTTGCCTCTCAATTCTCGGCCTGCCAGTTCCTCCCCCACGCTCGCAGCAAGTACTTTCCAATACGCCTGAGTTGCTCTCGCTTGCTCAGCCTCGGTAAGCTCAAGGGGGTAAGCTGTCGACTCTTTGGTCGTGGTTTGATTTGAATCTACGGTCGTCGGCAATTCTGCCGTTTCTTGATTGCCTGTTTCACCGGGAGGGGAATCTGTTTTCTGGCTGTTGGTTGATTGTGTTTTGCCGCTTTTGAGTGCTTCTTCTTCGGATTCCGCAGGGGCGTCCTCCGACATCACTCCGCGTGCTCTCTCTAGCGTGTCAGTCGCCACGGCCTGTATGTCGATGCCAAGATACATCGCTCCCAAGAGCATCCCGCCGCCCATCGCAACAAAACAACCAATGAATTCGACAATCGAAAGGCCTTGTCGTCGAACGCGACTACTATTTTTGTGGGTCAACCTAAATTGCACGTCTGGTTCCTCGCTTATGCGAATCAGAATTTTATGGATCGGAGACTCAACAGCGCAAGGCACTTCGCCCAGGCTATCTCAGCCTACAAAGCATAGCTTCCCAGCGAGCCTGCCTTAGAGAAGTCGAGGATTTCTTCTCTGGCTACTTCGCCACCTATCGGGCTGGGAAGGGTTCTAACAGATCTGCCGGTTAAGAAGGATTGTTCTTGGCTTGCCGCGAAGCGCGGCGGCGTTCGGCTTCGCTCAGGAGCATTTTTCGCATGCGGATTCCGCCAGGGGTAATCTCGACCAGCTCGTCCTCTTCGATGTATTCGAGGCAAGCTTCCAGCGACATTTCTCGCATGGGCCGAACCTGGCTGTTGTCGTCCTTGCCCGAGGCTCGCATGTTGGTTAGCTTTTTGCCCTTCACGATGTTGACCTTCAGATCGCCATCTCGGCAGTGCTCGCCGACCACTTGTCCTTCATAAATTTGGTCGCCCGGGCGGACAAAAAACTCGCCCCGGTCGTAAAGCATGTCTAAGGAGTAAGCCGTTACTTGGCCCGTTTCGTGGGCAACAAGGACGCCCGACTTACGCTGTGGCACATCTCCGCGTATGGGCTCGTAATCGATGAGAGTATGGTGCATGATCGCCTCGCCCTTGGTCGCGTTGAGCATTCGGCTTCGCAGCCCCATTAGCGATCGAGCTGGGATGGTAAATTCCATGTGAACGAAGCCCTCGCCAGCAGCCCGACGGCTGATCTTAATCACCTGTGCCCGGCGATCGCCCAACAACGCCATGACAGAGCTTTCACACGATTCAGGACAATCGACCACCAGCTGCTCGATCGGTTCGCAACGCTCGCCATCGACCTCGCGATAAATCACTTGGGGCTTGCCTACGCAAAGTTCAAATCCTTCGCGTCGCATGTTTTCGATCAGGATTCCCAAATGCATCATTCCCCGACCCGAAACGCGAAACTGTTCTTGCGTCGGGCCAGGCCCAACTTGCAAGGCGACATTCGAGCGAAGCTCTTTCTGGAGCCGATCCGAAATTTGCCGGCTGGTAAGAAACTTTCCTTCGCGTCCCGAGAACGGACCGCTGTTGACGCGAAATGTCATATGGAGCGTTGGGTCGTCGATCGACACTGCGGGAAGCGCTTCGGGGCAGGAAGGGTCGGTCACGGTATCACCGATTTCGATTGGTTCGAGACCCACCAGAGCGCAGAGATCGCCAGCTTCGATTTGTTCGACTTCTTTACGATCGAGTCCGTCGAAAGCCAAGACTTGGGTAATTTTTCGCGTCGTGGCAACTCCATGACGATCGATCACGAGAACCGATTGGCGGCGGCTTACCGTCCCCTGGCGAATTCGCCCAACGGCAATACGGCCTACGTAGTCGGAGTAGTCGAGCGTAGTAACTTGCATCCGCAGAGGCGACTCGGCAAGGCCTGCCTCGGGTGGCGGAACATGCTTCAAAATTGTTTCAAACAGCGGCTTGAAGTTGTCTCGGGGGCCATCCAGATCGAGCGAGGCCCACCCCTCCTTGGCCGAGGCGTAGATCGTGACAAAGTCGAGCATCTCGTCAGGAGCGTCTAGGTCGACCAGTAAATCGAAAACTTCGCTCACAACCTCGTCTGGACGCGCATCGGGACGATCGATCTTGTTCACCACAACGATCGGCTTGAGGCCATGTTGAAGCGATTTTTGCAGAACAAAACGAGTCTGCGGCATCGGTCCTTCAAATGCGTCGACGAGCAGAAGTGTCCCGCTGGCCATTCCCAACACACGCTCGACCTCGCCCCCAAAGTCAGCATGGCCAGGGGTGTCGATCAAATTGATCCGAAATTCGTCGCCATCATCCGACTGATAGCGTACAGCACAGTTTTTGCTGAAAATCGTGATCCCGCGTTCTCGCTCTAAGTCATCCGAGTCCAAAATCAAGTTGTGCTGACCACCTGCGAGCTTCGAGAGGTCCTCTTCTCGAAATTGCCCCGATTGGTAAAGCAATTGATCGACGAGTGTCGTTTTCCCATGATCGACATGGGCAATAATCGCGACGTTTCGCAATAGGGACGTTGAAGTAAGCGATTGAGCGACATTCATGAATAGGGACTCAGAGAGAAATACTGGGGGAGAACGACTTGGGAAGGACGGCAACTCGACTAATGAAGCCATAGCAGCAACAGCGTTTGAGGCTCGAAGCTACCTCTCTACGGCTTGCGGAACTACAGAATCTTGCAATTGTACCCTATCAGGACCCGCCAGGGCAGCTCATTTCTTGCGATATCTGAGGCCAATCTCAACGATTCCCCACGAAAAACAGGAGCACATCATCGCCCGTCAGGACGATTGCCAAGGCGATATCTTGAACCGCCAAGTTCGCCAAGAACGACAAAAAAAGGAAGAAAACACGAGAAAGACCCTCGCGGGTGTTCTGCTTTCAGCACGTTTTGCCCCTGGAATGCCAGTACGGTGCCCCGAACATGTCCGCGTAACACGCTCGAAATGCCGGTATTTCTTGTTTTTTATTTCCTTGGCCCTCTTGGCGTCCTTGACGGTTTTTTTGACTTGGCAATCGCCTTGCCATCACTCGCCACCAGGTAGTTGCGAACCAGCTGGGGCGTGTTGTACAGGAATTGCCGACGAGCAGGCAAAGGTTCTTAGATTCCTCCCCGATTTCTGAATAGCTAGCTCACCATAAGCCTGCCAGCCAACCGATGCCAATGAATACCGACTACGTAAACTTGTTGGTCTGACGGTAGGGACGTATACTTTTGGCTAGAGGCTGGTGCCTGAGGAGGTGCCTTCTTCTCGGTAAACCCCACAAGGACTCAAACCCCTGGTGATTCAGGGGCTACGTCCTCGAAGACTCGATGCTTGGAAATCCACGGTGCCCGAACCCATTGTGTCGCCTAGCAGCGGCCCCCAAAATCGCGAAGCCCCAACCACGTCGCCCAAGGTGCTCTACCTTGGTGGCTCGCACGGTGATCTTGCGGACGTGCGATCTCGACTAGGCAACGATGTCGAAGTCGTCGAAGTCGCGTCGCCAGTCAAGGCCCTCTCTCTGCTGGCAGGCGGGGAATTTGCTGCCGTCTACTGCGACTCCGATCATTTTTCGCAAGCCTCAGATGTTGGCAAGCTGCTTCGCCATGATCGCATTCTGCAAGGTATGCCAAACGGGGTCGTGCTGCTGGACCGCGACTTTACGATTTTGTGGGGCAACGGCCGACTCTCTGAATGGTACAACCGAAAGGACGTGGTCGGCGAGAATTTCTACGACTTGTTAGGGGCTCCCGACCTACTAGGCCCCGAGTTCTGTCCTTTCCTTAGCGCGCTGTCGACCCGCGAGCCGAGTTCGTCGACGCTACGCTGTGCCGACAATCGTTTCTTCCGCGTCCATGCTGCCCCCGTCATTGAAGTTGGGCACAAGACTCCGCAAAGTCTTGTTGTGACCGTCCACGAAGTGAGCGCAGAAATACAGCAGCAGCAAAAGCTGGCGGCTATTCATAAGGCGGGCATTGCGCTTGCCGACCTCACCACCGACGAAATCTCTTCCTACACCGTCGAACAACGCATCGAGTTGCTCAAATCAAATATCCTGCAATGTACAGAAGACATTTTGCAATTGGATGTCGTTGAGATCCGAATGCTCGATCAAGAGACCAAAGAGCTCAACCCGCTGCTGGCGGTCGGGATTTTACCCAACGCAGCAGGACGCCAACTGCGTGCCGAAACCGAAGGAAGCGGCGTCACGGGTTTCGTCGCCGAGACGGGCAAAAGCTATATTTGTGCGCACACAATCGAAGACCCGCTTTATCTTGAAGGAGCCGAGGGGGCACGTAGCTCGCTTACGGTTCCGCTTATGCTGCACGAACAAGTGATTGGTACGCTCAACATCGAGAGTCCCGAGGTCAATGCTTTTGACGAAAGCGACTTGCTGTTCTTAGAAATTTTTGCCCGCGATCTCGCAGTCGCACTGAATACACTCGAATTGCTAGCCGCCGAGAAAGCAAGCACCGCAGCCGCGAGCGTTGAAGCAATTCACAGTGCTGTGGCATTGCCAATCGACGACATCCTCAACGATGCGGTCAACGTGATGGAGCGGTACATCGGCCACGAACCCGACGTGGTTCAGCGGCTGCAAAGCATTTTGCGTAACGCGCGCGACATCAAGCGAGTGATACAAAAAGTAGGGCAAAAGATGGCCCCGACCAAAGCCCAACCCAGCACAGTCGTCACAGAAGCTCGCCCGTTACTTGTGGGAAAACGCATCCTCGTTGTCGACGCAGATAACACCGTTCGCTCGGCAGCTCACGATCTGCTCGAGCGTTACCATTGCATCGTCGAGACGGCCCACGATGGCAACGAAGCGGGTTACATGGTTCGCAATCTCGAAGACAACTCGGCCTACGACGTCATCATTGCCGACGTGCGCCTCCCCGACATGAATGGCTACGAGTTGCTGATGAAGCTAACCGACCTGCTTGGGAAAGTCCCCATGGTCTTGATGGCCGGCTTCGGCTACGACCCAGATCACTCGATCGTCAAGTCGCGACAGGCCGGTTTGCGCAGTGTGTTGTACAAGCCTTTCCGTCTTGATCAGCTTGTGAGCACGATCGAAGAAGTCGTCTCCGGCAACGGGGCAGACTAGCTCGGCTTCGTCATTCCTACTTTTAGATCGATTGTTCCTAATGAGCCTTGTTGCCCTTGGTTGTCTCTCGCTACTGGCGATCCTGGGCCACGGCTACCTCTGGATTGATGGGGTCAATCGTTTACATGCGTGGGCGGGGCCACGCGTTCTGATCGATTATCCAACATTCGCGGCCATACTGGCCTTTGTTGCCCTGCCCGGGCTGATTGCCTGGGATTGTTGGCAGCTCGGGTTGGGGTGGTCTTATTACGCTTGGTCTGCCCCCGGGTTCTTGCCTCAGTATTTCCTGTTTTGCGCAATCTGGGGAGCCGCGAGACTCGTTCTTAGTCAGATCCAACGGCACCAAACCAACAATCCGAAAACGCTTCTTAGCTCGCGACAAGAAAAATCGAAGCTTGTCCCGCTATCCCCTCCCCTACCGGTCGCTGGCTTCACAACGCAAGTACTTGCTCGCCTACCTGGGAACGAATGCCTGCAAATCGTGGTCGATACCAAGCGTCTGGCAATCCCCAGGCTTCACCCGAATCATGGGGGGCTGAGGATTGCTCATATTACAGACCTTCATATGACCGGTCGCATCGAGAAACGCTGGTTCGAGGCGGTAGTCGAACAAGTCAATCAGCTCGAACCCGACGTCATCGCTATCACAGGCGATCTCCTCGAGAAAGAACCTTGTTGGCAGTGGCTCCCAGAAACCCTGGGGCGACTGCGGGCAAAATATGGCGTCTACTTCATCCTTGGGAACCACGACTTTTTTGTCGACACCCGCCGTACGAAAAAAATCCTCGTCGACGAGGGCCTCATCTATGTCTGCGGAAGCTGGGTCTCGGCAGAGTGGAATGGTGCGGCGGTCGCAATCGCAGGCAACGAACGTCCGTGGGGAAAAGACGAGTTTGACAAAAAAGAAACTCCCCCGCGCGGAGCCAAACAGTTGCCGCTCAAGCTTGTTTTGGCACACTCGCCCGACCAATTTGCTTGGGCGTGTCAACAAGATGCCAACTTGGTGCTGGCGGGGCATACCCATGGAGGACAGATTCGCTTCCCCTTGCTGGGCGCAGTTGCTTGCCCAAGCCTTCACGGCACCCGCTATGCTTGCGGAGCATTTCGTTCAGGTGAAACCGTGATGCACGTCTCGCGAGGCATCTCGGGCGAGCGAGCGATTCGCTGGAATTGCCCGCCAGAAATCGCATTGCTCGAACTAGTGCTTTGAAGAAAGAATAAACACGGAGGCACAGAGAACACTGAAAAACTCCGTGTCCTCTGTGCCTCCGTGTTTCAATTTCTTTTAATCCGCCGCAAATAGTCAAACTGTTTGAAGAGTGCCCCGATTTTAACCGACGAACAAGATTCGACCGAATGATCCCGTCCATCCTGTTTTATCCTGTCAAAATAAACCGCTTTTAGGCAATTGTTTGACAAGGCCGTACCGAAGTGTCGATCACACTTTCTCGATCTCAACGCAGATTCCGCCTGCTCGCATCACTTTATGTACGGGGGTGAACCATAGCTCTTGCTTCCAGCGGAGGCCCAACTCTTCGCAAAGCTTTTTGAGTTCGGGACGATTGAAGGTACGACAATACCACAGCCGACTGGTCCAGGCACCCGAAAAACTATCTTCGGTGGCAAGCAGCAACATACGGCCCCCCTTCGACAACACGCGAGCCATTTCTGCCAGGCCCGGTCGGGGATCGGGAAGATGTTCAAGCACGTAGCCGCAAGTGACGCCATCGAACGAGCCATCGGCAAAGGGGAGATGGGCAAGATCGGCGGCAACAAAATCGGGTCTTGTGCTTTTCAGTCGATTGCGTGCGCGGCGCAACATTTGGCTTGAAAGGTCGGTGCAGGTGACTTGGATATTCGGGTCGCCATATTTCAGCAAGTGGCTAGCGATCTGCCCCGCCCCGCTGCCGATGTCGAGAACCGAATTCATTCCCGTAAGATCAAATTTGCGAGTCTTGAAAAGCCGCTCGCCCAAAGGAATATGGAGCGAGACCATGCTACTAACGGCAAGCAGGGCCCCCTTAGGCCCGCCGTAAACTCGCTTGACTTTCTTTCGATACTCATCGCTCGAAGCGGTGAGGATCATGTCGTTCTCGATGAGCCGATGGAGTACCTTTTTACGAGGCTTACGCTTGGTTCGCCGCGGTCTGGTTTTTTCTAGTGTCTCGTGCATGATGGCCTCTTCGCCTTCCGTAGATAATTCGTCCCAGTACGCCAGAAGGCGACCCTCTAAATGTATACGCGCCGATTGTAGATATACCATTCAAATATGAGCACAACCAGTGCCCCTGCCAAAAGCAGCTTCCATAGCTCACGGCGCACAGGAGACGAGGGCGCCTGGGCCGCAACGTCGACATAACCAATAGAAAGCGAATCGACGACCTGAACCCCATCTTCGCCCTCTTGTTTTGAGCGAAGTTGAACGTCGCTTTCGTCGCGATCGAATAGATTTACGGCAAACCGCTTTTCTATTTGCCCCGCTACGTGGATTCGGTAGACCCCCAATTGGTCGGTTTCGTGAAATGCGAGACGTCCAGGCTTTTCGAGCTGCACTTCGCGGCGAGCCCCATCTGGCAGCTCAACCGTTAAGGTCTCTACCAGATTATTAATTCGCATCTCGACGGGCGAGTTGGGCTTGTTCGTCGAAATCGACGTACCGTCGCTACTGGTAAAATACTCAAGCACATTCAACCAAAAACTAGGAAAGCTATGCTTACGCGGCCAGTCGGTATTAAAGGTCCGTGTGCCGTCTTGCTCGAGACCTACTATCTCAAATCCTAAAACGGCGTCTTCGTATCGATCACGCGGGGCAATCGAAAAAATCGGGCCTTTCGTCGAATCGATCAACACGCCTCCACCTAACGGAGGCTTGGTCCGCAGCGTGTCGACGATCTGTACGTTGCCCAACTCAAGAAGGTTCAGCAGCGGGTGGCTTCGCTCCCAATCGATGATCTGCGGGCCAAATACAATCTCACTATTTCCCTCGTTCTTCCACCGCTCCAGCGGCGGCAGACGTCCCACAAACAAAGTGTTGGCCATGGGCATAATTTTTGGCTGGCACTGGTCGAAGATAATCAAATCGTAAATATCCGACTGCAATTGATCTTGGTATTCCGATTTTTCCAATTGCTCGGGAGAAATTTTTTCGACATTCGCCAGTCGGTTTGTTCGTTCAGTCGAAAGTGCCGATTCGAGTGTCATGTTACCCGGCGTGACGAGCAAGACGCGCGCATCGCGGCGATTTTCAAGCACCGCAAAAGCTTCGTTATCGAGAGGCAACGAATCTTGAAACTCACTTGGAATATCAAGCTTGACTCGCAACTCGCCCTCGGCTCCTCCGAGGAGTGCAAACGTCACACTCGCCACCTCGCCTGCTGGTACTTCCAGCTCGGCTGCGTCGACCAAGCCCCCGTTGAGCGTAAGTTCAACAATTACCTTTTGAGGCTGCTCGCTCAAGTTCGACACTTGAACAAAAGCTTGTCGTTGGTCGGGACGCTCGTCGCCGCGGCGCGTGTTAAATGCCGTGATCGCCATGTTCCTGGTATGAAAGCTGCCAATGGGCAAGTACAAAGGTTGCAGTTTGCCGAGAGAAAATCCTTCGACTCCTCGAAATCGCCCATCGCTAAGAATATAAAGTTCCACGCCTTGGTCCGCATTCTCGGCAACTTCAAATTCGCCCGCTTCGGTAAGTAAACGCCGAGGATTAGCAAAACCATCGGCCAGTTCGAGGGCGCCGGTCAAATTGGTTCGACCCGCGGTCGGCTCAATCCGCTTGAGCGACTCTCGAAGCAATCGCCGATTGTTGGTGAACTCCTGCACTACCTCTGCCTGCTCAGCAAACGCGATGATCATGGCCGACTTGTCTGAGTCGAGTTGATCGATGAGCTCCGCAACACGTTGCTTTGCCTCTTCCAACCGCGACTCGCCGCTCTTGGTGTCGGTAGCCGACATGCTTGCCGATTTATCAATCAGAAACATAAATCGCTGGCCTTCGAGGGCCTGCCCCTGCCAGCCCGGTCGCAAGAGCGCCAACATCGCCAGGAAAACGAGCAACAGTTGGAGCAACAGAAGCAAGCTCTTACGTAGCCGTTGCCAGAGGCTGTTGACGTGGAGATCTTCGATCACCCGATGCCATAGATAAGTGCTCGGCACTTCGACCGGCTGGCGCTTAAGCTTCAGGAAGTACAGCGCAAAGATCCCTAACGGAACCATTCCTAGCAGCAACCAGCTGGTAGGGCCTAACGTATTGCGGAATAACGGTTCCATAGAAGTTAGCGAACAAGCCCTCGTCGTCGGAGATGCCGGGCGATGAGTTCCTCGACCGGCATCCGGTTGTTGGCAAGCATGTAGTGCATTCCTCGGCGGGTGCAAAATTCTTGGGCGCCCTGGGTAAAGGCATTCAACGTCTGTTGATAACGGCTTAGTAACGGCGCGCTGACGGTAATTTCTGCCACGTCGGCATCTTCGCAATCCACCAGCTTGAGATCGCCCTTCACATCGGGCTCAAGCTCTTCCTGGGAAAGGACTTGAATGACAAAACAATCGACCTGATGCGAAACAAAATACCGCAAGGCCGATTCGTAACCCGCTTTATCCATCAAATCGCTGATAAAAACCACGACACCACGGCCACGGTTGCGAAGACAAAAGTTTTTCACCCCTTCCGAAAGCGAAGTCGTTTCGTCTGGCTGAATCGCACTGACATGCTGTAGCAATCGCCACATACTTGCCCTGCCTCGCAGGATAGGGCTACGCTCCCCCGGCCCCTGCCCTAGGGTTTCGATGCGAACTCGGTCGGCTCGAACCAAGCCGATAAATCCCAACGCAGCGGCCAGTTGTTTGGCATATTCGAGTTTCGTCGGCTCGCCAAAGTCCATCGACATGCTTGCATCGATCAAGGTATAAAAATGCAAATCTTCTTCTTCCGTGAAGAGCTTGATGATCAGCTTATCGAGCCGCGCGTAAAGGTTCCAGTCGAGCTGCCGAAGATCGTCGCCTGCGACATAGTTACGAAAGTCAGCAAACTCGACGCTCTGCCCCTTGCGCTTACTCCGCCGCTCGCCCTTCATACGCCCACGAAAGACCTTGCGCGTCACAAGCTCAAGCCGCTCAAGCTGCGCAAGCAACTCAGGAGACAACAACGGTGATTCTCTTACGTCTGACACACGAGTTCCTTTTTCTGACAGGATAAAACAGGATGGACAGGATTAGTGAAATTTCGCTAGTCGGTCATCTAGATTTTTCAGTCTCCGTTTTACTTCCACTTTCGTTTCAGCAAAATTCAAAAAGTAGCCCTACCGGCTTGCCCGTGGCAAACCAGATAATTTACCAGTTGTACTTCATGGGCTATCACAATTTGTCGAACTGATTTCAGTTCGACAATAACAACGTCTTCCACGACGAGGTCTGTAACAAACTGTCCAACCACTTGGTCTTCGTAGTAAACAGCGATTGGTTTCTGTGACTCCACCTGGAGCCCAAGTTTTTGCAATTCAATTAACAAGCACTTTTCATACACGGACTCCAAAAAGCCAAATCTCATTACATTATGCACGCGGTAGGCACACCCGATAATCTTTTCTGTCAGTTCTTGATACGGCATAGCTAGCTGCTCCAACACCAGAATGAACTACATCCTGTTTATCCTGTTCATCCTGTCAAAATCCTTTCCCCTGTTTCCTAAGCTACTTTTACATCGTCGCTTTTCTCTGGTACTTTCTTAACGATCTCTTTCAGCACTTGATCTGGTTCAATGCCTTCGGCTTCGGCTTCAAAGTTGAGGATAACCCGATGTCGAAGCGATGGCAAAAAGACGCTTCGGATGTCTTCAAAGCTGACGTTGTATCGGCCCGAAAGCAGGGCACGTACTTTTGCCGCTAAAGTGATCGTCTGCGCGCCGCGGGGACTGCTGCCCCAACGCAAAAACTTATTGGCTGCCTCAACTGAAAATTCTCCCTCGGGATGCGTTGCCAGAGTAAGCCGAACAAGATAATCCTGAACATGCGGGGCAATAATCACTTCGCGAATTAGCTTCTGCCATTTTACAATCTCGGTACCGTCCATCACCTTTTTCGGATCGATGGTCACGCCGCGAGTCGTACGATCGATGATCTCGGTAAGATCTTTGCGACTAGAATATCCAACGACCAGCTTAAAAAAGAAACGATCGAGCTGCGCTTCAGGCAACGGGTAAGTGCCTTCTTGCTCCAAAGGGTTTTGCGTGGCCATCACAAAGAAGGGTTCTTTAAGCTTAAACACTTTGCCGGCAATACTGACGCTATGTTCTTGCATCGCTTCGAGCATTGCCGACTGGGTCTTGGGCGTCGCGCGATTGATTTCGTCGGCCAGACAAATCTGCGTAAAGATCGGGCCTTTCTGAAACTCGAACGTCCGCTTCCCCTCTGGCGTTTCGACCACCATGTTCGTGCCAAGAATATCAGCAGGCATCAGGTCCGGGGTAAATTGAATTCGCGAAAAATCAAGGTCAAGCGTTTGTGCCAACGTGCGAACAAGCAGCGTTTTCCCAAGCCCAGGCACACCTTCGAGCAAACAATGCCCACCCACAAAGAGACAAGTCAACACCCCATGGACAATATCGTTGTGCCCAACAATCACTCGCCCGATTTCTTCGCGGACCTCTTTGTAACGGGCCGCAAATTCCTGGGCCCGTTGTTCGATCGACTCGGTGCTGCTCATGGTGGCTCTCTTTCTGCTAACGGTTGGTTCGCTTGTTGGCTGCAACTTCGGCGATTTGCCGGATCGCGACGATTCTACTATTAACGGTTTCTCTCATCCTTGTTTCCATCTTTGCGATCTTCCCATACTCGTTTCTTTGCTTTGAGAAGTCGCTCGGTGTAAGACTCTTCGACCGGCGATTCTTCCGGTTGGGCTTTTGGGGGCTGCGGGCGAGGCTTAGTCGAAGTCGAGGTCGCTGTTGACGCGGCGAGGTCGATTGCCTGGGAATCGTCCACCCGATCGGCAGAACCTTCAAACCGGGCGGCTGTGCGTCGGCTTTCTATTTGCTCGCGAAGCTCCCGTTTTCGACTTTGAAGCCGACTCATCGTCTCAGGAACCGGGGCCTCGTGCTGACGGCCTAGCACCTTGTTACGTAGCTTTGCAAACAGCGGCGGTACCCAGAGAAAATTCACCTGCACGCGACGAACAAAAACGTCAGCTAAGAACAAACAATTTCCTATCAAAATCAACCAAGGCCAAATCGATTGATTTGAAACCGCAGGTTCAAGATCTCGGCGGAAAGGATTCGACACCGCCGCCCCCTCGGGCTGGCTCGGGTCGAGCCCCAACTCGACAAGCTCGCCCGCTGGGCCTCCCTTGGCTTTCAACTCGGCGAGCGAACGCAGCAATGCCATGTTCGTCTCGTTCACACGGTACTCGGCCGAATATCCTACGTTCACCCCGCTGCGAATCGGCGCTCTTCCGGCCCCCGTATTTGCAACAATCATATAGCTCCCCGCCACTTCCGAATCGAATTGGCCCACATATCGCCCGGGAGCCGTTTGTTCTATGCGTAGCGGAATAGACGTCATGTCGGGCGTGACAACCGTCCCTGCGATCGAAAGATCGTTCAAAAATTGATCGTCTTGATCGAGCGCAGTAATAATGACCTGAGTCTTGCCTTCGCGTACGTCGGTCGCGATCGTGAAATTGTCCAAATCGTCGGTCGGCCGCATCGACCAGCGGACCATTTGGCTAAACAACTTGTCGTAGTTATCCCATTGCGCCCAGGAGTTGGCCCATCGCTGCCCGGCGTCCGTCGTCAAGGCCACCGCCTTGCCCGCGCCGTAAGTCCAAGTAGCAAGCACGGTTGCATTTTTCTCGTCCACCGGTTTGGGCGAACGCAACAAAATTTCGACCAGCGGATTCTCTTTGACCGAAGTCAATACAAAGCCACTGATCGGCGGGATGCCCCCTTCCATTCCTTGCAAAATCTCGTGCTGCGAAACAATACGAGGCTGTACCGCTGGCTTCGGCTCGTAAACCAGCGGACGGGCGATCCGCCGAGCCTCTCGCTGATAGATACGCGGCAACGCCTTGGCGCTTTTGACCGCGTAGTACTTGCCGCCCGTAGCGGCTGCGATTCTCTGCATTTCTTGACTGCCGAGCCTACCATGCGAACCAACCGCGACGGTGCTAACTTTGACTCCTTGCTTCTTCAAGCTATTGATGGTCGCCGTGGTCGAGGGCGTCGGATCGCCATCGCTGATGATAATCATATGCTTCACGGCCGCATCCTTGAGCCCGAGAAAACCTTGAGCGGCCATTTTTAGGGCCGGGTCGAAAGCTGGCATATCGCCGATCGACATTCGATCAACCCGCGACATCATCATCTTACGGTTGGGCCCGGTACGCAGTATTCCGCCTTTCGATTGCCCCCAAAGCCACTGGTCCGAACCGTTCCACTGGATCAAACCGCAGTAATCGCGGCTGCCGAGAATTTTGATCGATTCGATCGCGATTCGCTTTTGCCAATAGTTGCCACGGGGCATTTCGCCGGCGTGCATCATGAGAACCAGCGCCCCGACCGGCGTGACCTTGGCATTCTTGATCTCGAAGTTCACGGGCATCGCTTTTTCGAGTTCGGTATTGGTCCAACCGCCTGCGCCAAAAGTGTCGGGGCCGCCGAGCATAATCAAACCACAGCCCATCTCGCGGGTGTTGCGTTCGAGCATACTGATCTGGTCGTCCGAAAAACTGCTGACATTGTCGGCATCGGTGCCCGTGCTGCGAGAGACGTTAGCAAGGATTATCGAATCGTAGCGTTGCAGTTCGGCCAGCGAAGTGAACAGACGATCGCTAGGCGTAACCGTCACGGCGATGTCTTCCTTCCGGAGTCGTTCGACAAGATAGTCAGCTTCGCCCTGTTTATCCCAATTTTCGATCAGCAGCACATGGCCCTTTCCCCGGACGTGCGTAAAAGCCGAGGCCTTGTTGTTTTGTGTCATCCCATCGTCGGCCGTGGCGTTGGGAGAAAAATGAGCCTCGTAGGTATAAAAATCGGGGTCGTCGATCTCTTCGGAAATGGTAAAGACACGTTTGCCCGGCGGTACGTCAACGTCTTGTTCGACGATCGTCTCTTCACGTTGGCCCGATTTGCGAACGATGCGAAGCTTCCCGGGCACCGTCTTGCCCAAGTCTTCTGGAGAGTCGTTGCGAAGCACGACACGCATTTCAAACGGCTGCCCCTTCCGAGCCCCGGCAGGGACGTCAATTTTTTCAACTGCCACTTCGCTACGTGCCGAAAGCATGACCGGCACGACATCAATACTTACCCCGGTCGCAGCAGCGGCACGCGCACCGCGACGTGCGTCGCCCTGGTTCTGGTTGCCATCGGTGATAAGGACAATGCGTTTAGCCGCGTCGAACGGAAACATCGCTTTGGCACGTTGAATCGCCAGGGCCAAGTCGGTGTATTCGGGATCGAGTACCGTTTCGATTTGCGGGTTGAGCGGAATGCTGACATTTACAAGCGGGATTTCGACTCCTGCATCACGGCCAAACACGATCACCGCATAACGATCTTTGTGGGCGGCGTCGTGATGCTGTTCGATCGAATCATTCACATAATCGACCATCGACTGCCGTTGGTCGACCGGAATGCTGAGCGACTGGTCGAGCAAGTAGATTACCGTTAACTGATCGCTTCGCCGCTGAATCTGCACGTCGGCCAACGCAAAAACGAGGATTAAGAGCACCGTCGATCGCAGAACAAGGGCTACGATTCTCCGCCACCGCCCCAAACCCGACAGGCTGCGATAGCCAATCCACCACATCAGCGGCAGCAGCAATAGCAGCAACAGGTAGATCGGGCTATCGAAGGTGATGCTTCGCTGAAACATAGGGGAAAGTCGACAAGGAGATAAAACCGTTAGAAAATGGCTCTTTGAACTCGGTGGTTATTGGAATCTAAAACGTGAATCCGCCCTAGGCTATCCCGAGCAATCGCCCAAGGATTGTGCAACTGGCCAGGACCTTTGCCATGAGTGCCCCAGCTGCCAACCGGCTTGCCTTCGAGAGTAAATTTTTGAACCCGATGGTTGCCATACTCGCAAACATAAACGTGCCCTTGCCCATCGAGGGCCAGGTCATAGGGATAATACAGCTTACCTAGTTCGCTTCCTTCTTCTCCCCAAATCGAGAGAAGTTTTCCTGAAGAGTCAAAAACCTGGAGGCGATGGTTGCAAGCGTCGACAACCCAAATTCTATCCTGAGAATCAATGACCATATTCTGTGGTCGACGAAACTGCCCAGGATCGGCTCCAGGAGATCCCCATTGTAGGATAAATTCTCCGTCGGGCGAAAACTTTTGCACCCTATCAAAATCGCCATATTCGGCCACGTAGAAGTTTCCCTGCGAATCTTCACACACGTCGGTAACGAATCCGAATTCTCCGGGGCCATGTCCTAGGGTTCCGCCAATCGTTTGGTCTTCGAGAAGTTCGCCATCCGGCGTGTAAACCAGCATCCGATAGTAATGCGTGTCTGCAACAAGCAGCCGCCCTGCCCGGTCGATCGTGAGACCCGAAGGCCTTCCGTTTTTGCTAATCGGCGTTTTCCAGCCTCGGAGGTAGGTGCCTTCGGTGTCGAACACTTGAATGCGTGCCGTCATGTCGACGAGATACAGCTCATCGTTGGCATCGATAGCCAAGGCACGAGGCTTCTGCAGGCGACCCTCGGTAATGCCGCTTTGCCCCCAGATAAGGTCAGCAGTCCCCTCCTGCTGGGGTCTGCTGAGACAGCCGGCAGAAAACGTAATTCCTACCGCGATGCTGGCAACAAGCAGTTGGTTCAAATTTTGCAATAGGCACCCTATCATAAGATACGATTAGAAGCCATAAAGCCTTAATCTCCAAGGACTTTCGTCTGCGAAGGGTTCGCCCAAGCTGCTTGACCAAGTTTGCTGTGAACGGCTATATTGAGAGGCTATTAAACATCCTCTGTGCGATGGTCTGGAAATCGGTTCTCTCAGATCTGCCGCACAATACCATCATAACCATTTAGCAGACGTGTGTGTACGTTCGACTGGCGGTTGCTGTCGCAGGACAGGGATCGGGCTGGGGATTTTTTCCCGTTGCTCTTCGCCGGTCATCGTCCACAATTTTTATCGTCTACTGGGAAAGTACGCGCAGCGCCGAGCTGTTGCCTATGCCGCCAATTGTCATAGACCTTCGCCAAACCGACGACAGTCGGGACGTAGTCCATCGGGCTGTTCAAACCCTGGCGGAAGGCGGCCTTGTCGTTTTCCCAACCGAAACAGTTTATGGACTAGGAGCGAGCGCTCGGAGTGCAGCCGGAGTCCAAAAGTTAATTGAAGCGAAGGGACGATCTCAGAACGCACCTTTCACACTTGCAATTAAAAGCGCTGAAGAAGCGTTCGACTACGTCCCGCAATTGGGCCGATTGGCGGAGCGATTGGCTCGCAGGTGTTGGCCTGGGCCAATTACCTTAGTGGTCGGCCCAGAAAATGGGGCTGCCGGTTCCGAAGAAGGCAACGGCTTGATTCACCAGTTGCCTAAGTCGGTTCAGCAGGTCGTGGCGCCAAACGGAACGGTAGGTTTACGAGTACCTGCCCATGATGTGGTGCTTGATGTACTACGGATGCTTGCAGGGCCCATTGCCTTGACCAGCGCCAACCGATCGGGACAACCAGCAGCGGTTACCGCCGAACAAGTGGTCGAGTTTTTAGGTGATTCCGTCGATCTGGTGATTGATGATGGTCGTAGCCGCTACGGACAACCTTCGACCGTCATACGAGCCACTGGCGGAGAATATCATTGTCTCCGGGAAGGAGTTGTTGGGCAATTGGCAATCGATCGCCTTTCCAGCATGATTGTACTCTTAGTTTGCACGGGGAATACTTGCCGCAGCCCGATGGCCGAGGTGATCATGCGACAATTAGTCGCTGAAAAGCTAGGATGCTCAGAAGCTGATTTGGATCAGCAGGGCACGATCATCACCTCCGCTGGTATCGCGGCCGCGGCCGGGTGTGGCCCTAGCCATGAAGCCGTCGTGGTGATGAAAGAAAAAGGAATCGACCTTAGCAAACATGAATCGCAGCCACTAACCGATAAACTGGTACGCCACGCCGATGTGATCCTGACAATGACCGAAGGGCACCGTAGCGCGATCCTGCGGCGATGGCCCGACGCTTCGACGCGACTACTGACCTTGCGTCCTGACGGAAAAGACATTCGAGATCCCATTGGCGCATCGACGAACGTTTACCGAGAGTGTGCCGAAGAAGTCCAAACGGCATTGCGACAACGACTCGACGAAATTGAATTCAAATAAGCGGCCTGCTTTAGCAGATCGCCTCAACACAAATAAACCAGAACAACGAACATTGAGAAAGGATTAAAAATCATGAGGATCGCGATTGCTAGCGACCATAGGGGTTTTCACCTCAAGGAAAAACTCTGTGCTTTGCTGAAAACCAAAGGGCACGAGGTAATGGATGAAGGCCCTCAGGCAGCTGAATCGGTCGACTACCCCGATTTTGCCGCACTGGTGGCACGTCGTATAGGCGACAACTCGGCAGATCGGGGTATCTTGATTTGCGGCACAGGCATCGGCATGGCCGTGACGGCGAACAAGTTCCCTGGCGTGCGTGCTGCGCAATGCACCGATGACGTCACCGCAGAAATCAGCCGTCGGCATAACGACTTGAACGTCCTCTGCCTGTCGGCAGATATGCTCAGTCCCCGAAGTGTCGAGCGAATGGTAGGCCTGTGGCTAAAAACCGAATTTGAAGGCGGCCGGCATTCGCGTCGAATTGAGAAAATACGAGAGATCGAAGAGAAACTACACAGCCAGGAAGATTCGGCGGTCTCCTAAAGGCAGGTTTGCTATTCGGTATTGTCGAGCACGGTGAGGATGGCCTTACGCAGCTCGCGAGACTTCATAGGCATTTGCACCACCAAGCGGTGCTTTGCTGCGTTGGCTTGTTCTCGTAGAGCCTCCTGATGTTCGCCCAGCAGGAGAACTACGGGGATTTTTTTGGTCGAAGTTTCTTCGCCAAGGCGATTAAACGCATCCACTGCCGCTGCGCCAATGTGGCCGGTGCTTAAGAGCAGCACATCGGCGGTCTTGTTGTTTTCGTAGAAACGCTGAAAGAGCCGCTCAGGGTCGCTTGTCACTAAAACGCGGTAACCTCGCTTCTTAAACAAGGCGCGAAAGAGATCTTGCATTTTGGTAACGGATTCTACGACCATCAGCTTTCGAGGCTGGCCACTCGCATCGTGCCCTTCGAGTGGCCCCGTGTTGACGGGAGCATCAATCGCGTGCTCGCGTTGATCTTTGACTCGCTTCACAGCCAACTTGAGGTCGGATAACATTTCTGCCGGAGTTTGATAGCGGCGATCAGGGTCGAAAGCTAGCGCTTTGTTCACTACGCGAACGATCGGCAATGGCAAGCTGGGATCAACCTCGACGATGGACTTAATGTCCTGGTATCTCGATTTATTCAAACGCTGAGCACGATCCCGCGTCTCGGCAATCGCTGGCTGGCCGGAGAGAAGTTGGTAGTAGATACACCCGCAGAAAAAGATATCGCTCCGGGTGTCATCCTTACGAACGTTGGTTGCACGCTCCAGTCCTGCGTAGTCGATCGTGCGAGGATTGGCACCTTCGACAGGATCCTCTGAATTTGTCCCTCCTAGCCCAGCAAGCCCAAAGTCAACAAGCTTTGCTTCGCCTTCACTTGAAACAATGACGTTAGACATTTTCAAGTCGCGGTGGGTGATTCCCTGCTGGAAGGCATAGGTTAAACCGGCCATCATGCCGGCAACAATGCGAGAAGCTTCAGTCGGCTCAAACTTGCCACGGACTTTGAAAAAGTCGCGTAAGTTATGACCTTCGACAAAATCCATCACAAGAAAATGCAGGCTACCTTTGCTGAAAACCTGGTGAATTGCCACGATATTGGGGTGCTGGAGCGACGCTCCAAGTTCGCCTTCGCGGCGGAACATGTCGGTCTGTTCTGGGTCGCTGCAAAATCGCTTTCGCAGAACTTTAACTGCCACTAGCTCATCGGTCTTGCGGTGCGCTGCCCGATAGACTCGGGCAAACGTTCCTGCTCCGACGGCGTATTGCACTTTGTAATCGCCGTAAAAGAATCCGGTCTTGAAACCGCGTTCAAGACGATCGATCTGATAATTAGTTAACAGGCCATGCCGAACAAGGACTTGCTTGAGCTGCTCGTATTCGACGTTGCGCGTGCCCAGCTCGCTCCACACATCTCGGAGTTCTTGCTCCGAGACGACGTTGACATCCAACGCACGTTGGGCCAATTTCTCAGCTGTCAATTCGGTGGCCATAACGAGCAAACGCCTAGATCTGCATTCTAATTTAATACTTCTCGCGCGATCAAGAAATCGCGTTCCACTCGGTGCTAGTCGCCTAGCCTTACTTAACTCTGATACTCATCAAGCTTCTGTCGATAATCTTCTCGCTCGCGTCGCGTTGCTTCAAGGTCGAACATCAAATACTTCATGTCGAGCCGAAGCTGGCTAATCGCGTCCTGGACAAGCGTCAGGATTCGTCTTCGTCGTTTGGTGCTCTCTACCACTGCGTCGACCAGCGGAGCCAACTGGGCTGCGTATTCGTCTGGCAGCGAATTCATAGCAGCTGCGAGTCGCTGTAAATCTGCTGGAATATGGTTGGCTGTGGACACGGACGATTCAGGGGTACTGCTCATGGTTTGCATCTCCAGGAAAAATGGTTAGTCGATGCGTGATAAAGCAGGATGCGTACCAAACCAGTCAGCACTTTCCAGAGACTTACGCAAGTAATTGTACAGTAAAGACTTAGCGCAAATCCAGAGGCGAGACGAGGGATTTTTCTTGAACGTGCTCCTGTTGCCGCAATGCCCCAGATTGAGCTGGCCGATTTCCGGAAACCCTGTTATAAGCATGACTTACATCAAATTCCACGCTCCTGACCGCATGTTGCTCTTTGGCAACGTGTGGGTGTTGCCTGCGGTTGTTGGTAACCCTCCCAACCGGCACGTCGTGCCGTAACCCCCTCTCCTGTGCGAACCATGTGCAACTCCGACCGACCAACTGTTCGGTGCCGCTTGTCCGAGAGATGGCGAAGCCTTGGGCTAGGCATTTGGGCAATCTTGCTGGTAGCGGTCTGGCCTGGATTTGCGTTGAGCGATTCCCCGCCTGCCCTTCGCGATAACATGGATGGGCAGAAGACCATTCTACAACGATTGGCAAGTACGGTTCGTACGGAAGTTGTGTATCACGCCGTTGATCGGCAGTTTCATCGCTTCGGATCGGGTTCCGAACGAATCCGGGTGGCTTGCCCCGCAGGAGCCTCGGCTCCATGGGCTTACCCGTTACCGAACACGCCCGTGTTAAACGAGCTTCGTTTTTCGTCATGGGTGATGTGCAATCGTCCTGGCATGCAATTGGCTGCCAATGTTGTGTTACCTCGGAGCAAAGACCCATCTACGGGCAGGCCTTTTGAAATTTTGGTTCGCGGAGGAACCTTAGGGCGTGGGACGGGTTGGGAGCAGCTTACTTTGGGAGAGCTGCCCCAGTTGGTTGCAAGGATGACGCGTGTGGCGCGAGCCCAGCATGGTAGCAACCTCGACGAACGGGGTGCGTATGTTTCAAGGATTGTGTTACTTATTCCAGGTGGTCGTGGGTTAACGGAATGTTTGATTGATCAAATTGAAGTCTATGGAATTATCGGCGCTCGAAACAATCAAGAGGCCTCTTCGGTTGCTGCTTCTATTTTGCAAATGCCAAAGAAGGAATTTCAGATCCCACAGATTATTCAATGGCAAGGTGAGCCGTTCGAGTTGCTTGCGAAGCTTGGATTCGATGTCGTGGGAATGAAGCGTTTGCCCTCGTCCGACGAATTGCTCGAAGCAAGGAAACTTGGATTGGCTCTGATTTGCCCTCCCCCTCTGCCCCAGCAGCTTAGCGAACAAGGCATCGCGGACGAGCTGGCCGATGTGTACGCTTGGGATTTGGGAGAGCAGCTTTCGTCGGAAGATCTGGACCACCTCATTCGCTGGCAAGAGTTGATTAAGCGTGTCGACCCGGTCGACACGCGGCCGATGCTCATCACGCCCCAACTTTTTACGCGCGAAGCCTCGCGGTTGGCCGATGTGCTGCTGATCGGTCGGACCATGATTGGCACCAATACTTCGTTGCAGGACCATGCCACTTGGCTTACTCAAAGACGCCGACTTGCACGTCCGGGCACCGATATCTGGACGACCTTGGATACTCAACTCAGCCCGAAGCAAACTTTGCAAGCAGCCGGATTGCAGGGCAATTCGCTGGCAGGTGCTTCGTACCAGCAGCTCGCAGCTCTTACTTCGGCAGCCTTTGCCGTCAAGTGTCGAGGCTTCTATTACGCGTCCCATAGTTCGCTGGCTGCCAACGATCTGGCGACTCGGCGGCGGGCAAAAGCGATTCAGCTTAACAACTTCCGGCTTGATTTGGCCGAACCTTGGCTCGCCTCGGGCAAAGTGCTTGAGGTGGCGCGTAGCTCGCGACCACAGCTCAATGCGGTTGTTCTTAAAGCGGAACGGTCTCATCTGCTGGTTCCTATCCACTGGTCAAGTAGTATGCTTTCCCCGGCAGCCGATTCGACCGAGGGGCCTCTTTCGTTCACGGTGCCTGGGGCGGGAGAATCGTCGGAAGCGTATTTGCTTACCCTCGGAGGTACCGAGCGGCTTCGGCATCGGCGCGTCACGGGCGGAGTGCGTATTACGCTCGAATCGCTTCCTACCGATGCGTTTATCCTGCTGACCGACGACCCGCAAGCGTTCTCGCAGGTTGCGCGGTATCTTCGCAAGGTTGCGCCGCAGGCTTCACGATTGCGTAGGGAACTTGCCGCGCAAAGATTACAAGAAATAAACACCTCTCTCTCTGGTTCGGCTCGTTTCGCCAACCGAGAACAAGCCACAGGGTTGTTGCAACGTGCGGCTCTTGAGCTTCAGATGTGCGACAAACACTTGACACACGGGAGCAACGACTTGGCTTATTCGAGTGCGGATAGGGTGGATAAAATACTTAACGAAATCGATCATGCCTCGGCTTCGCGCGGCGGAACAGCTCAGCCCTTGTTTGCTGGCCACGCGGGTCTCGAACAAACTCTGGCACGAACGCCGGTGGGGGAAAACCTCCTTGATGGTGGCGGGTTCGAAAATTTGCCTGCTTTGCTTAAGGCAGGCTGGCGGCATCGGCAGCTTCCGATCGAGGGAATTGCCAGTGCGGTTCGGCTCTCGCCCGTGGCTCCAAGCAGCGGGTCGTATTGTTTGGAGCTGGAAGCAAAGGCAATGGATGAGAATGGTCCGCCGCCGGTAGTTCAAGCTTCGCCAGTTTGGATCACAACGGCAGCGGTACAAGTTCAAGCCGGCGAAATCGTAGAAATTACCGGGGTAGTTCGCGTGCCTGAACCGTTGATCGGCACGGTCGACGGTTTGCAGGTCATCGATTCTCTGGGAGGGCCCGAGATGGCTCTTCGCATCGCTGAAGCTCCCTCGTGGCAACGTTTCCGGATTCTTCGTACCGTGCCAAGCGACGGAGAGGTGACGGTATCGATCGCGCTTTCGGGGCTTGGCAAAGCTCAGATCGACGACTTGGCCATCCGGACGACCCGACTGTCGGCAAACGGGGTGAGTGTTCAGAGTCGATAGCGTACGGGCAAGTTGGCGCTACACCCCCTCTATTGGGGTTTTGTCCCTTGGGATTTTCGATTGAATCGGGAATCGTAGGGTTTGCTGCATGGCGAGTGGGACAAAATAGCTTGAATTTAGGACTTTTGGTGCCTTCTCTTGGGACAAAATTACGAATTGAATTTGAAAGTCGGATTGCGGAAACCGGAATGCTGGGGTGTAGGCCGGAACTGCGTAAAACTTGTTCCGGCCTGCTTCTGTGGAACTTGTGCTGCGGAGATTATCGCATTTTTGGGGCGGGAATGCGAAGATTGTTTTTGGCCGGTTCGAGAGCAACGTGTGCAGAAAAGTTGTAACCGTTCACGGAAAAAGGCTGGGGGTTTTTAACCACTAAGAGAACGAAGGACACAAAGTTCAGGAGGTAGAGTGCGTGGTCGTCGCCTAATTTGGTGCGTTCTAAGAGAGTAGCGCGTTCATGTCAGTACTCACTTGAATTGCGAAACGAACGCACCGTTTTTTAACAATCACACACCCTTGTATCTTCTCAATGGAGAAAACGGGGACACGGTCCAGATAATTGAAGGTGCGGAGCAAACAGGGCTTGCAAGTCACGGCGATTTCAGAATTTATTATCTGGAAAAAACCTACTAATTGGACCTGTCCCCGTTTTCTCTTTCGTACTGTTTTACTTCGTCGAGCCAGGCCGCGCCGACCGGCACCTCGGACTTGAGGCAGTAGTAGTCCCACACGGCACCAAACGGCAACGACTTTTGTTCTTCCATCAGTGCCAGGCGACTTGTGAAATCGCCTTCTCGCTCCAATTGTTGGAGGCGATCGACCGGTTCCAGCATCGCCAACAGCAGGCTTTTGATTAGGTTCCGCGTGCCGATCACCCAGGCGGCGACGCGATTGATACTGGCGTCGAAAAAGTCGAGCCCGAGATGGACACGGCCCAAATAGTCGCCGCGTACCAGTTCGTGGGCAATCGCCTGTAGCTCGTCAGAAAGCGTAACGACATGGTCGCTGTCCCAGCGAACTCCTCGACTGACATGCAACAAGATTTTTGGCAAGTACATCAGGACCGACGAAATTTTGTCTGAAATGACCTCGGTTGGATGGAAGTGGCCTGCGTCCAAGCAAAGCAGCTTTTGGCGAGTGATCGCGTATCCCAGATAAAACTCATGCGAACCGACCACATAACTTTCCGATCCCAGTCCGAATAATTTGCACTCGACCGCATCAAGGTTGAGTTCCGGGCTGATCTCTTCGGCAAAAACTGCATCGAGCGAGTCGGCCAACCGCTCGCGAGGCAACCGCCGGTTGGCGGGCGTGTCTTTATACCCATCGGGAATCCAAACATTGGTCACGCACGGGTTGCCTTGGGCCTGGCCCATCGCCGCGCCGATCTTCCTGCAAGCGATGCCGTGTTCGATCCAGAACTCGCGAATCTCCCGATCGGGGTGGGCAAGCGTAAGCCCGTCGTCCGCTTTTTCGTGTGCAAAATAGGTCGGATTAAAATCGAGGCTGATTCCTTGCTCGCTGGCCCAATTGATCCAGTCTTGAAAATGTTCGGGGCCGATCTGGTTGCGATCAAGAGAGTTTCTGGCCACGCCATGGAATTCGCCGTAGCTTGCGTGAAGATTGAGCCGATGCGTGCCGGGAATTAGCGAATAAGCTTTCTCCAAATCGGCTCGCAACTCCTCGGGAGTTCGGGCTTTTCCCGGATAATTTCCCGTGACCGCCAAGCCGCCGCCGACGTCGCCGATTTTTTTTTCAATGTTTTCAAAACCGCCAACGTCGTCTCCCTGCCAACAGTGTAGCGAAATCGGAATCGACTTGAGTCGATCAAAGACCACTTCCGTATCGATCCCTAGGGCCGAATAACGCTGGCTGGCTAACTCGTAGGCTTGTTCAACTGGTTTGTCTTGCACGAAGGCTCCGTCTGTTTTTTCTCTTTTGTGGAGAGGGTCAAATTTTTATAATTGGTCTTCGGCTGAATGTCGACCAGCAACGTCGGTCTGGTTCGTAGTACTTCACGGGGAAGATCAGCTGCATGATCGGTTGCACGGGACTGTCGGAACTCCACAATGTGATTTTTGTTGACACATTCTGGGCTCTGGTGGCACGGTACTCAGATGAATACGGAAAACAAACAGCGCATAAAAAACCCCGCCGAACACCAAGGTGTTTGACGGGGCCGGAACAGAGAAGAGGCCAAAGTGTTTACCATGGGGGGGATAATAGAGATAAGGCAATTGCCTTCCGCAAATTTGCGGTCGGGAAATGCTGGTAAACTCTGTTAACCTCAGCACCTGTCTTCTGCTTGTGATCATACTCATTTTGACTTCCGTGTCCAGCTTTTTGAAAGAGTTCTTCACAAAAGATTCGACACTTTCACCTAGCCCATCAGATAGAAATTGACGTTATTGCTTGGTTAGCAACAGGTTACGACTTTTAATAGCGGCAATCGGGCCTAAAGAAAAAGGGATATTTTTATGCAAGAGATCGAAAAATTGTTGGCCACTTGCCAATCTGCGGCACGCGCCGGAGCGCAAGAGCTGATGCAATGGAGAGGTCGCTTCTCGACACGAGAAAAATCGGCCAGAGACCTCGTCACCGATGCCGATTTGGCTTCGCAGCAAGCCATTCAGGCGGTAATACACGAACAGTTTCCCGACCATGGATTTCTAGGAGAAGAGAATCCCGACGACGACCAGCTCAACCGGCCTTTCTGCTGGGTTGTCGACCCGCTTGATGGAACTACGAATTACGTACACGATTACCCCTTCTTTGCCGTCTCGGTCGCTGTTGCACAAGCAGGAAAGCTGGTCGCTGGGGTTGTGCTCGATCCGATCCGGGAGGAATGTTTTCGAGCTTCTCTCGGGCAAGGGAGCTGGCTCAACGGCAATCGAATCTCGACAAGCGAAACAACAGCCCTAGACCAAGCTCTACTGGCGGTAAGCTTTCCCCCAAGCCCCCAGCTTGACGACCCCGATGTCAAGGCTTTTCTGAAAATCGCCCCACTTTGCCAGGCGGCACGTCGCACAGGCTCCGCGGCGCTCAACCTGGCCTATGTGGCTTGTGGCAGGCTCGACGCGCACTGGGCCCATTTCATCCACCCCTGGGACTCTGCCGCTGGGGTCCTTTTAGTTCGCGAAGCCGGAGGGGTGGCAACGGCAAGCGGTGGGGGAGAATTCGAGCTAAAAAACGGAAATTACTCGGTAGCTTCGACCGGCCAGCTGCATAGGACACTCCAGCCGCTGATTTCTGGGGAGGAAAACTGACCCGAACCTAAAAAACAAGGACGAAAGAAGGATTTGCTTTTTGACGATTCGCCTGCGGCATAGGATAATAGAGACAGGGCCAGCTCCTCTTCTTCGCCCCCTGATTTCGACCTCCTGCCTCTGGTTTTTCTGTGCGTCTCGGTTTTTCATGTTTTTGGTTGCTCGCGTTGTCTGCAACTCTAGCCCTGTATTCGCCTGCTGTTGCTCAGCAAGCCGATGCCGAGCCCGAGGGCAAGCAACCTGCGCAATCAGAACCGGTAACGAAAGAAACAACGCAGCAAAAGCCCTGGGAAACGCGAGGCTCGCAGAACTCTTCTGGCCCCGATATTTTTCTTCTGCCAGACAAGAGTGGGAACCTACGCAAGGTGCTCGGTTTTGGCTACGACGATTTTTTGAAAGCGTGGCAGCAGCAAGACCGCGAAGGCAAAGTTGCGCCGCCGAAGTACCAACTCGAACGACTGGACGTGTCGGGCAAAGCCAACGGTTCTCACGCTGACTTGCAAATTGAACTGGAGATCTTACCTCGCGTCGGCGGCTGGATCGAAATCCCGTTGGAGCTGCCCACGCTCACAGTACAAAACTGGGAGGTCAACGAATCGTCGGATGCCAATTACCTGGACTTCGACATCAAACGCGGCGGCTATCTGCTGTGGCTACAGTGTGAACCCGGCAAACGCAGAACTTTGAAGTTACATGGTTTATCCAAACTAAAACTTGCCCAAACAAACCCAAGCCTAGAACTAAAATTACCTCATGCAGCGAAGTCGAAGTTGGTATTCCAAGTGCCGATCGCCGACGCCCAGTTTGAAGTATCCCCAGGCATCGACCTCGAAACAACGGTTGTAGAGAACGTCGGGACAGAAGCACGACTCACCGGACATGCCCGACCTCTTCGACTTCAATGGACTGCTTCAGAACAGGAAGAGCTTTCGGGCAACACGGTTTTTGAAGTAGTAGGACAGGTGGCCGTCCAGATCGATCGGCGTCGCACTTACTACGATGCCGAACTAAAAATAGACAGCTTTGGAAAACCACTCGAGCGCTTACGGATACGATTGCCTGTTGGCGCGAAACTTACCGGAGAACAACTCTCGGATGCGTATCATGTAGTAGAACGATCGCTCGACGCAAAGCGGGGCAATGTTGTTGAGCTTGAACTATCCCAACCTCAAAGCGAACCTTGGACTCTCCGACTTTCTGCGGAACAACCCCTTTTGAACAAGCAGAACCGTAACCACTCGGAAGGCAAAGAGGACGCGACCCACCAAGTGACTGGATTTGAGGTGATTGATGCCTTTCGCCAGTCCGGCACATTGGCTCTCCATGTCGGCGAGCAGCTTCAGGCTTACTTTGACTTGCAAGGCGATATTGAACAGACACCCAATCAAGAAACGCCGCAGGCACTTCCTTCGAGTATTCTCATGGCGAGCTTTGCCTACTCGCGTTTTCCTTGGAGCTTAAAGGTCCACACGCTCGAACGCCAACTTCGCGTGAGCGTTACTCCAGACTACAAAATGCAAATCAGAGAAGGCGAGGCGGAGCTTCGCCTTGCGTTGGACTATCAGTTTGCGGGAGCACAGACCTTTACGATCCGGATCGACATGCGGGGTTGGGTGCTGACAGACAGTCCGATCGAGCCCAAGGGGGCCATCGATCCAGACCGAATTTTTGAAAAACCAAACGGCCTGCTTGTTCTTTCGTTGAAGAATCCGAACATTCAACAGCTTCGCCTGAGCCTAGTCGCAAGGCGAACGGTAAGCCTCGGGCATAATACGATTCAACTGCCTGCCGCGCAGGAAGCGTTTGTTCTTCCCGGAAGATTGACCGTAGAGGCTGATCCTTCGCTGCAAGTAACGCCGACCATTGCCGCCACAGAAGGAGTCAGCGCCGTCACCGCTTCTGGAGAGGCACAGAGTTTAAGCCCTAACGGCGATGTACTCTCCTTGCGTACGTTTCTCCCTAGGCCTTCGCTCAGTGCTGAGCTCAAGCTTCGCGAACGACAAGTTGCGGTCGAGGTAGAGACTCGAGTTGACCTATCGAAACAACTTCTTCGCATCCATCAGCAACTAGACTACGAGGTGAAGTACCGCCCCACGTCAACCTTGCTGCTTCGGATTCCTGAAGCAATGTGGGAAGACAAGACGCTCCGTGTGCAACTCGAAGGGAAAAACTTGCCCTTCAGTATCGGAATCTTTAGCGAAGAGCTTCCTGCCGGGGAAGTACGGCAGCTGCGAATTTTGCTTCCGAGGCCACTACAAAACAAGTTTCGTTTAGATTTCCACTATGAGGTCGCCTGTCCTGAATTACCTGACGAAACGATGGTCCCTCTTAGCTTACCTCTGCTTGCGCCGGACGACAAAGTGCTTAGCAACCAAGTGGTTGTCCACAGCGAAGCGTCAATTCGAGCGACGCTGAATCAAACAGCCGGCGAAGGCCCATGGCTGGCAACCACTGGAAGCGAATCGGTCGATACCGAGAAGGTCTCGCTTCAAATGGAGGAGGGCGGTAAATCCACGACGGTTCCGCTCTTATTGCAAATTGAATCGGAGAAAGACCTCGAACTTCCAACGCTAGAGCGTGCGTGGTTGCAGACCTGGGTTGTCGGCGATCGACAGCAAATCAGAACCGCATTTCGATTTCGGACTTCACAACCGGCCGTGTTTGTTCAGTTTCCTCTCAATTCGCGTAAACCAAAAATCGAAGTCCTCTTGGATGGCACTCTTACCGATTTTGTGCTGGATCCCAATAGACGAATTGCCATCTTGGTGCCCGATCTCGAAGAGCAAAAGCAACACACGCTGGAAATTCGTTATCAACAAGAAGCAAAACTCGCCAGTTGGGGGAGCATGAGACTCGCTCTTCCAAGTCTGGAATGCCGTTCGACAAGTCCGCTCGTCTTTTGGCAGCTTGTTTTGCCACGTGGGTGGCATGCGGTGTCGACTCCCGATCGTCTTGCTTCGGAGTCTCACCTTGACTGGAAACAATTTCGCTGGGGACGCCAACCGACCCGTTACCAACCCGAATTAGAAAATTGGGTCGGCGCGACTGCGGTCTTGCCTCCTCCGGGTTCCTCGAACCAATATTTGTATCGCGGTTTATCGGTTCCTTCCGAAATCGATGTGATGGTGGTTTCTCACCTGTGGCTCGTAGTTACGACCTCACTCTTGGCGTTTTGCTTAGGGATTTTTCTGCTTCACAGCTCGGTTGCAAAACGTGTTCCCTTTTGGCTATTGGTCGCGTTACTGTTGGCGACTCTGGTTCTTAGCTATCCCGAAGTAGCTCTCCTAGCGGTGCAGGCAATTTTCTGGGGGGGCCTAATGACACTTGCCACATTCCTTTTACGTAAAGCGTTTGACCAGCAGCTTCTTCCTAAGAAAACCGGAGCCTCTGCTTCACTATCGGCTTCGACCGCTCTCACCGAATCCTGGGTTCAAGGCCCTCAAGGAAGTCCACTGCATGAGGAAGAAACCGAGACGACCTCGATTCAAATATCTGGTCCAGCATCATGAGAACGCGACAAAAATTTGAACGCCGAGCGTCGAATATCCGCAGCTTCTTTGTTGCGACGGCCTTCGTCTGCATTCTAGGCCTAGTGGAAAGCATCGCAATCGCTGAAGCAGAGGACGTCGAAGCTTCTCGCGTCGGAAGCTACCGACGGCTTTTCGTACCGGCAGACTCTCCGGAGGAATGGCCGATCGGAGAAAAACGTTATCTGCCAATTAAAGAAACGAAGTTTGAGCAGCTGATTGAGCAACAGAGCGAGCGTCAGAAAAAAAAACGCTCTGCAGTGCAGATTACAGGAGCTACTTACTACGCCGAGCTTGTCGACGATCAGCTTCTCGTAGGACATGCAGACCTGGAGTTAAAAACCTCCTCAAAACAGTCGCGACTTCAACCGCTCTCGCCGCTAAATCTTTCGATCACTTCGGCGTCCTGGAAACAACATGACGAGGCGAGCGCTGAGATAGGCATCTGGCAGCGGCCAGGCCAGCAACCGAAGATGGCGGTCATGGTAACGCAATCGGATATTCTCCATCTGAATTGGCAGCTCCGCGCTCGCGTTTCAAACTCTTCGAGTACCGATTTTCGCCTTGAGTTGCCTCTTGTGGTGCCGCAATCGCTGTCTCTCGTATTACCAAAGAAC
This sequence comes from Planctomycetota bacterium, assembly GCA_024278955.1. Classification (GTDB taxonomy): domain Bacteria; phylum Planctomycetota; class Planctomycetia; order Pirellulales; family Lacipirellulaceae; genus Bythopirellula. The sequence continues at coordinate 41,685 of JAJRSE010000124.1, forward strand.
CATTCCGCTGTTCTCAACTCCGGCGAGCTGCTCCGCACCGAAGAGCTTTCCAACGGAAAAATGCGATGGTGGTTTCAGCTTGCCCCGACCGAATTGCATCCGTTAAAGATTCTGAGGCAGTCGCTGATTGCTACGCAAAAGACTCTGCCGCTGGCGACTCAATCGACAATCTACCAGTTCGATCCAAAAGGATTAACGATCCACACCACTCTTAACTTGGGTGCAGACGAAAGTTCGTTGGGCGATTTAGTTTTCGCTGTTTCAGGCGGGGCCAAAGTCGTATCGGTAACCAAAAACCAGCAAACAGCGGCTTGGCGAGTTGACGAAAGTTCTAATGGCATACAGCTGGTTGTTCCGCGAAGCGCGTCTCGCTTGCCGATGACGCTCGAAATCCGCAGTCTCGCTCAAATGCAATTCGACCAAACTTGGCAGCTTCCTTTATTACGTCTTCGAGATGTGTCTTGGTCGTTAGGTACTGCGCGTCTATTAGTTTCTCCCGGCTTGGAACTGCGTTGGCTGGTTCCTCGGCAAGCGTCGTTACAACGAATCGAAGGGCTTGATCAGAAGCAGCCAGGGGAGGAGGAATATATCCTACAAGAGTGGTCTGAAGATTCTTCGGTCGAGGTGGTGGTGAGTCGAAGTCCTTCCCAGCTGCAGATACGTGCGGCGACTACGATCGATGTCGACCCCAAGGATTCGGAAGTAGGAGATTCTCGCTCCAGCGAGTCGACTGCTCAGATAGTCGTTGACCTGATCTGCAAAGGCCCTCCCGTTTACCAGCTTGAAGCGGAAGTCTCTGCCGGCTGGTCGATTGAATCGATCAAGACGGTTCCCTCGTCAGCACTCGGCGAATGGCATTTGCTCGAAGACTCCGACCGTCGCTTGATACGCATTCAACTCCACGAGCCGGTCCTCTCTTCGAGCCCTTTGAGGCTAGAGATCGACTCTCGTTTTGAAATGGAGGGTTCCCTGTTACCGGCTCGCGTCAACCGGCTTTCGCCGCTGCGTTTTCTTACAGGAAGAAATACTCGCAACCTGCTTTTGTTGCGGAGTAGACAACAGGGGCAGATGGAGTTGCTCCATGGACTCGATCATTCCCAATTGTCTGCCGAGTCGCTTAACGCCGAGGATGCAACGCTTCTGCCTGAGTTGGGCGATGGAGTGCTTCTCGACCTCACTCACCTAGAAGAAAACACCCTGGTGGAGCTCCAGGCGGGACGAGATCGATACGATGCCGAAGTCCGTGTCGAGGTGCGTGTGCTTCCCGATTCTTTCCTTCAGCATTATCGGATTGATTGCAAGCCAATTTCTGGAGTTGTCTCTGAATTAGTCGTTCAATTCGATCAAGCATTACCAAGCGAAGCCCAATGGAAACTAGTGGGGCATCCAGGTAGCGTTGTCGCCAAGCGGCTGGAGCCATCTGAAAACGAAGGCTCGGATAAGATCGAGTCTCCCGCCTATGGCTTGCAGTTTCCCGCAGTTGTCGATGGTCCTTTTAGCCTAGAAGTACAGTACTCAAGTCCTGCGAAAGAAAAGCAAACCTGCAACATGCTTTCTCTTTTCAATTCGTCCGATTGGCATACGCAAGTTGCCGAAGCCTCCGGTTGGCGAGGCCAAGTGGTCGTGCGAGGCCCTCTTGATGGTGTCCAAGTCGATGACTTGGGTTGGACCCCTATTGCCATGCAAGAAACTAAGACTGATACAGAATTTTCTCTGCCGGTGCTTGGGTGCTATCGAATAATCGCTGAACGCAACGCAAACTCCGAACCGCTTGTTGTCCGCAGGCAAGCAGGCAAGTCGGTTGAGCTGGGGCTCTTCGCTTGGACTGCCGATATCCAGTCGCTCCATGCGGCTGACGGCGACGCAATTTATGTCGCAACTTATTATCTCGAAAACACGAGTTCGTCGGGTGCCGATATTCAATTACCTGAAGGTGCGGAACTCCAAGAAGCCTGGCTTGATCAGCAGCACTTCGAGCCGAGAGAAGTACTAGGCAACGATCGCAACTGTCGATTTCATTTCAATAGCAACCGGCGTTACCCAACCCTCGCTGTGCAATATCTAGTTCGAGGTGCTGCCTTGAAACACTCGGCGTCGCTCGAACCCCTGCTGCCAGAATGTTCGTTCCCGGTTGGTGCCGGTCGATGGACGCTGTGGACTCCTGAACAATTCACGGTTCGTAGTAGCGAAGACGAGGCCAGTCGGTATGTCTCCTGGGTTAAACGCTTGTTTGGTCCGTTGTCGCGGTCAGCGGGCCAGTCGGTTTTCAATCCCTTTCGCGCCAGTAGCTGGAAAGCAATATGGTCTACGCCTCTCGGTAATTTAAGGAACTCTCGCCGCGCCGCTCGATTAGCCAGACACTTGGCAAGGCAAACGGAGGGAGGTGATCAACAATCGTGGGGAGACCTCATACTCACGGCTTCTCTTGCGACCGCAACCAACCAATTGCTTCTCATTGATCGCGATGCTCTTCGGCAACAAGGAATCGAAGCAAAGACTTTCTTAGACGAGGTGAGTAGGTCAAGCAGTTCTTCGCGAGAGCTTCTTGGAAAGGATCGCAGTTTCAACCCACTGCGTAGCAAAGAACTTGCCCTCGTTGCAAGCAAAGATTCTCTCCTGCTAACCACCGATTTACGAATCGCTCAGTGGCGAGACTTTTTGGTTCTGACCGACACACAAGGCGTCTACAGCGTTGGTTCACCGCAGCTCACCTCGAAAATGCAAAAGTCGTCGAATCGCAAAAAGTCTTTTCTCGAAGGCGATACAATCAATGGCCTCGATTTCGTAGGAGTTGAAATTTGGCTGGCTACGCCAAACATTGCGACTCCCCCTTGGAAAACGAATTCGTCGACGTTACTCGCAGGAGTTGGGCGCCGAGCAGTAACCTTTGATTTTATCGGAAAACCTCCTGAGATCGTTGTTCTTCGGCACCTGGTTCAGCGTGCCCAATGGCATGTGACATGGCTCTTGGCACTTACGCTTAGTCTCTGGCTCGCCCCTCGCTATACGAACCGAACCGCATTTTTTCTCGCCATTTCAGCTGCCGCTTGCCTTCTGGTTCCTCCGACTTGGTTAGTTTGGGTTCAAGCCATCTTCCTGGGGTTGTCTTCGACGTTCTTCTTGCAAATTTTCCTCGACAAGCTTTCCTTGAATACCCCCAAGCAGCCTTTGCCTCGAACTACTACCCGAGCCGCTGCCCTCGTGTCTTTGCTCTTGGTGGTCTTCGCGTGCGGCCAAGCCTACGCTGAGCCCGTGTCTGACATGGCTGACGAGAAAACCGAGGAGCAATCGAAGCAGCTGCACCAGGTGTTATTTCCGATCGATTCCAACGGAAATCCTCAGGGCGAGGATGTCTATGTTCCTGAACTGTTTCTTGAACAACTCAACAGCACTCCCAAAAACTTTACCCGCGACGGAGCCCAGAACGTCCTCGTTTCGGCACTCTACCGCGGCGCACTCCCTGTCGATCCACAAAACGCGACCGGCAATGAAGAGCCTTGGTCGATCACAATCGAGGCAAAAAGCTTTGTCGATAATAGCGAATTGCTTCTCCCATTCCGTCGCGACGAAGCGGACTGGCTTAAAAATGCTCACCGGCTGGACGGACTTCCGCTTGAGCTGCGATGGAACCCTAACGGCGAAGGCTGTCGGTTGAATCTTGGGGCGGCAGGTCCTCATCGGCTTGAATTGAAAATGAAGCCGAAATTCGACTCCACTTCCAACCAAGTAATTTTTAGGCTACACGTCCCTCGCCTTCCGCAGGCTCGCATCGATTTTGCTGTCCCTTCAGACCTTACTGACTTGAGCATTCCCTCTGCAACGCAAATCCGAATCGACAAAGCGACTGGACGTTGGCAAGCTCCTCTCACAGCGAGCGGTCTGCTGCAAATGGATTGGACGCCAATGCGTATCCGACGGGAGTCTGATGCTATCGGCGAAGTCGAACAAATGGCCTGGCTGCGTGTCAGTTCGTCCGACGTGTGGCTCGATGTCCAGATTCTTGTCAAGCACGCAGAAAGAGTTCCAGAGCAATTGGTGCTAGCAATCTCTGAGCAACTAGAGCTTCTGCCACTGGGTGAGTCGTCTCCGATCAAGGCGATTGATACCACCGAGGAGAGTCCGGGGCTGTTGGTTTTGAAGCTGAAAGAAGACCTTGGATCGCAGGTCAGGTTGCAGCTTAGATTTCGACTTCGGCGTAGCTCTCCCTTGGGACGTATTTTCTATCCTCGCGTTCGGCTGCAACATGCTGCGTCGGTTCAATCTTCGTTCGCCGTGTCGGTCGCTCAAGGGTTTTCTTACGAGGAAAGCGCATCCGAAGACCTTCGCAGCTTGCCGGCCGAGGAGTTTGCGGAACAATGGGGAACTACGGAGCATTTTCCGCTTTTCGCCTACTCGCAGACTTACGATTCTCCCCCAGGATCGTTGCAAGTTTGGCCTGATCCAAAAACGATGGTGGCACAGCAGGTCATGCGAGTTCACTGCGATATAAGGCATGTCCATATCGGCTTTGAAGCAAAGATCAACCAGACTTCAGGAAGTTGGCTCTCGCATCGCTTATGGCTTCCCGAATATTTCCTCGTAGAAAGCATCTCGGTTACTCGTCAGATTAACGAGGAGACGATACCCGTGCGTTGGAGTCGAGTCAACCGCTCGCAGATCGTGCTTTTCGCGGGGCAACCTCTCGATGGTGCTCATACGCTAGAGGTGCATGGGTTTGTGGAAGCGTCGCGCGAAGGCGAACTAACCTTGCCTGCAATCTCGTTGGTTGGAACTGAGCGAGACGAGCTTCATGTCGACCTGACACGCGAAGCGGACGTGTTGGTCAGCTGGGAGAAGAATCAACAGGCGTCACAGGATTCGCTTCTTGCGACTCAGCGTCGCACCGATACGAAAATTCCTGCTGGTAAATGGAGTTGGCGATTGTCTGGCGCTAAAGCGATTGAGACGTTGTTCTTGGAAAAGAACGATCAACAGTTTTCAGCCGACACTTTAACTACGATTTCCCAGGGAACCAACGGTTGGAAAGCGTCGCTCCATGCTACGATCCACGTACAAAAAGGGGTGCTAAGCCAGGTGACTTTGTCGGTCCCCAGTGGATTCAGGCAGCCTCAACTTCTCAAACCTGAAGGCCTTCACCAACAGGGGAAAGTTCGCGAGACCGCCTCGGGGCGGCAAATTACGTTTTTGCTTCTTGAACCGGTGAAGGCGCGAAAATCGTTTGAGTTAGAAATTGCTGGCGAATTAGATTTGCCTGCCAACCAGCAGCTTGAAGTTCCGCACTTGCAACTGATGGGTTCGATACACGGCAAACGATATTTACTCCTTCCCACGAACATTCAAGGTCGATCGGTGGCATGGGAATGGGGTGACTTGAAACCCACGTCTCTCCCAAATAGTTTAACCCAAATGGTTGAGTCGCAGGAGAACACGCGTTTGTTACTCGTCAAGTCGAATCAATTTTTTGCTCGTGAGCAGTCTTATCAAGGTCCGCTACGGAATGCCAAATTGAGGTACGCTTTGATTTCTGGCACGCTCGATCGAGGAGGCCAACTCTCAGCCACTGCGGAGCTGGTCATACAACCGGGACGCGCAACTCACTGCACATTGCGTCTTCCTGAAGGGGCCGAGCTAGAACAATTGGTCACCGGCGATCGCCGTATGCGACGCGAGAAAGTCGGCAACCGCAGTTGGCGGGTCCTGCTGGGACCACCCTTTCTGCCTCGCAAAATCAAAGTGGTTTACCAGTTGAAAACCGAGCTCAATGCCCAGAGCGTTCGGCTTTCTACTCCTGAGATTTTGATCGGCGATCGACCTTTGCCTGCTCCTCAAACTCTTTGGAAAATCCGTCTTACCGGGGGTTTAAGGCTAGGGGGTGCTCTTGCCGGACGCTCTTTGTCTCTTGAGCAGTTTGCCAGGTCGGCACACCAGCTCCCGCTCGGGGCCATCGAAGCTTCGCGTTTGTTGGCACTCGAACTGCCCCTCCTGGAAGGTCGAGCTTGGTTTCGGCCCTGGCAACTAAGTACGCAAAAAGCGTGGGACGAGTGGCGGGCTCTCGAACCTTCAGCCAACACAATTCTCAATGATTCGGCACCGTTGCTCCTTGGCAACGAGACACAATCGGAAGAGCATGTCGAGGCTTGGTCGGCTTTAGTTGATAAGTTAGGCTACCCCGAGACCTCGGCTGGCGAACCTCTGCTAAGCGTCAGCTACCCGCCAGCCCTTCCCGTTCGATCGACTTCCTTGAAGTCGTCCTTTGGGTACCATTTTATTAGCGATCGGGAAGGGCAACTGATTGTGGCAACTCAGACGACCACAAATGGCCGTTTCTGGGTTTGGCTTCTTGTGGGATTGATCGGGGGGGTAGGATTTGCCCTCGTGAGGCAATTGCAAACTTCGGAAGGTTTGCGTGAAAAAATGGATGAGCGATCTTCGCTACTAATAATCGCAGCAGGATTTTTCTGGTGGATTTTCTTGGCCCCTAGTGTGCTGGGCCTGCTGCTGGTTGTGCTCGTGCTTGCTTCAAAAACTTTTCGTCGTGGGAGAACCATTTGGGAACGTCGACGAAAGGGCAACCCTCCGCTAGTCCGCCTTACTTCAACTTCGCAATGAATCGTAGAAGCTGAGCATCAAGCTGATCGAGGTCTTTGCCGAAGATGCTCATGAAATCGAGGAGCCGTGCCTTTGCCGGGTAAGTGGTAAAAGGTTTGCGTGCCGCGACGCGAGCCAAATATCGGCTGTAAGCCTGCGGCTGGGTTTCGCATAGAAAAAACGAAGTCGCCCAAGCGTTGGCATAGGCGGCACCAGGATGGATGCGAAAAAGCTGATCGGAAGCGATCAGGTGTGTCAGCATCTGACTCGGCCGCGTATCAAGATAGGCACGGAAGTCGTTCAGTCGGCCACGGTTGATTCGATCGGATTTTTGATAAACCGATCGCCCATCCCATACGCCACGCGCCTCAAACATTGTCGCTAGCCCTTCGACCAACCATCGGGGCTGTTCTGCAAAACGACGATGCACCCCGACGTTGTAGGCCGTTTGGTGGGTCGCTTCGTGGATAATGGTTTCTGCATTGGCCGACCAATCCGAGTTGCCTTTGCTCGTGGTCGCATCAAAGAGAAAAATTCGATTCGACTGAGGGTCGTAGTGCCCCAAAGTTCCTGGCTGTAACGGCGTTCCGTTAGCCGAAGCATATCGGTAGTAATCGTTTTGCGAACGAAAGACGATCGCCACAAGAGGTACTTGGGGTTGCCGAATCGAAAAACCTCGAACTTGCATCGAGTGGGTGAATGAGCGAAAAAGCGACTCAAGCCGTTGTGCCCATGCACTCCATTCGCCACGCGGATGCACCACAACAAAATGGGCGGTTGTGCTGATCTCGAATGTGCTGTTGAATTCCTCTCGCAGGCGATTTCGCATTTCGCCAATGGTGTAGCCTCGGAAACGCTTGCCTGTCTTGTGAGAGTCTTTGGCTGCTTTGGGAGCAAACTCGTAAAGCTGTCCATCGCGCCCGAGCAAAAACATCTGACGATCGGTCCACGTCAGCGGTTGGCCTTCCAACTGTTTGCCATTCACATGGGCAGTCATCATGAACTTTGCCGGTCCGGCAGCTGAGGTATTTTGCGTCGGCGAGAGCAATCCCCCGAGTACGATCAGGAGGCACCAGGGTGCTGCTGACGTTCGATTCGACATATCGTAAGCTTCCCGTATAAAAGGGCTCTCGCTAGGCTGCCTGGCAACTGGGGGCTCTTATGGAATTGAGGCGATCTCTATCGCAAGCCTAGCTTACGGGGAAACCGGTGATTCCTTGGATTCGTCACAGGCGATAGGGTCGTTATAATAGCAGGTGATTCTTTAAGAGCGTTCGGAGACACTCATGAAAACTGTGCGACGCCTTCCGCTAAATTTTCCATTGAACCTCGTTGTTGCCGGCCTGATACTTGCCCTGGTTGGGTTCGGGGCAGCAAGAGGGGCCGATCTTGATCCGCCATTAGCCGATCGGGTGGATCGACTCCTGCGCCGCTTAAACGACGATCAAGCAACTCGACGCGATGAAGCAGAGCAAGAGCTGCTCCGCCTCGCCCCTTCCAATCCGGACGAGTGCGACGCGTTTCTTCTGCTCTTACCCGAGCCTCTCGAAGGAATGCCAGCCGAAGTTCGTCTGCGTCTGAGTCGAGTTCGGCGCCGAATCGAGAACCGGCAAGCCGACCAAGTTCTTGTCGCAAGCCGGATTACCTTGGGTGGCGAAGAGAGGGACTTGTCCGAAATTTTTGAAGAAATCAAAAAACAAACCGGCAACCGTTTGGTCGACTATCGCGATCAGTTTGGGCAAGATGCCGGGGCGCGTCGGATCGCCATCGCAATTGACGACGAAGAGTTCTGGCCCGCGGTCGATAAAATTCTCGATGCGGCCGAAATGAGCTTCTACCCGTTCTCGGAAGAGGAGTCTTTAGCAGTCATCAACCGCGAAGAAGGTGCAGCGTCTCGAAGCGCGCGAGCAAGCTACGCAGGTCCGTTTCGTGTCGAGGCGGTCAAGGTCGTCGCCCGTAGAGGGCTCAGGTCAGCTGATCAGCAGAGTGCAAGTCTTGAGTTAGAATTTTCCTGGGAACCGCGGCTCCGACCGATCGCGCTCATGCAGCCAGCCGACGCCTTGCGGATTGTCGGTGACGACGGTTCACCAATCGAAGTGCGCAACCTAGAAGCGACTTTTGAAGTCGAAGTCCAGCCGGGAAGCCATGCCGCTGAGCTAACGATACCTCTGACGCTTCCGCCAAGAACGGTTTCGGAAATCACGAGCTTCCAAGGCAAACTTTCGGCCTTGGTGCCGGGCCGCACCGTGGAGTTTCGATTCGAGGGCTTGGATAAAAACAGAAACGCAGTCCAACAGCGAGGGGGCATCAAAATTGTGCTCAGCGGCGTGCGCAAGAATCAGGAACTTTGGGAAGTCCACATGCGACTCGAAGTCGAGAGCGAAGCGGCAGGGCTCGATTCGCACCGCGGTTGGGTTTTTCAGAATCCGACCTACTTGCTCGACAAGAACAACGAGATTATCGACCACGCGGGCTTCGAAACCACGATGCAGACGGAAAACGAAATTGGCCTCGCCTATTTCTTTGAACTTCCCGACGACGAAATCGGGAACTACACCTGGGTCTACCGTACCCCGGCAGCCATCGTTCGCGTACCGATCGAGTACGAACTCAAAGAGATCCCGCTTCCGTAACAGGACGATTGCAAAGTCGGTGTTTTGAACTGCCAAGTTCGCCAAGAAAAAGAAGAAAAAAAGCTGGCGAAACTTCTAACCCGTCGTACCGCGTTTTTCCTTCCGCTTTCCGCCTTCCGCTTTCCGCTTCCCCCCCCCGTCTGCCTGCCCTGTCATCTCGTACAAAAACCGGCTCGGCACCGTGTCGCGCGACTTGCCCCATTTGCGTCGAGTCAAGGCAAACGAAAGCGTGAGCTGATCTTGCGCTCGCGTGACCCCGACGTAGCAAAGACGGCGTTCTTCGTCGATTGCGCTCCCGTCTTCGTCTTCGACCGAACGCCGGTGTGGCAAGATGCCCTCTTCCATGCCAGCCATGTAAACGTAGGGAAATTCCAGGCCTTTAGCAGAGTGGAGCGTCATCAAAGCGATCGCGTTACTCTTTAGCTGGTTTTCTTTCTCGTCGGTATCGCGATTTCCCAACGCGATTTCGTCGAGAAATCCAATCAGAGTCGGCTCTTCGGTGTGTTCTTCGTAGTTGGCCGCTGCATTGACAATTTCTTCCAGCGAAGCATTGCGAGCATCTCGGTCGTTGGGGTCGGGATACGCTCGCTCAAGCTCACGACGGTAGTCGGTCTTCTTCAGCACGAATCGAACAAGATCTGCGATCGGAATTTCCTTGGCGGCGTCAGAAAGCGTCGCAATCAGTGCATGGAATTTTCCAACGGCCACGGTTGCAGCCGGCGAAATCAATCCGCTGCTTCCTGCCGAGGGAAGTACGTCCCAGATATGCCCGCCGCCAGAGGTCGCGGCGCCAAGCAATTGCTTGACCGTGGCTGCCCCAATACTTCGAGGCGGCGTGTTGATGATTCGCAGCAGCGAGGGTTCGTCGTGCGGGTTCTCAATAATCTTCAGATACGCAAGCAGGTCTCGCACTTCCTTACGATCAAAAAAGCTCATTCCTCCGACCAGAATATACGGGAGGTTCGCACGTCGAAGCTCGGTCTCGAAAGCACGCGGCTGTTCGTTGGTGCGGCAAAGAATCGCAAAGTCTCTTGCCGCGACGCCCGGTTGGCTTAGCGTGTTTTGAATGTCGACAACGATCGTCTGAGCTTCAACGATTTCGTCTTTCAGCTGCAAAACACGGGGACGCTGGCCTCCTGCTCGGGCAGCACGTAACACTTTCTCGTGCCGCACTTTATTGAAAGCAATCAGCGTGTTCGCATAACCTAAAATTGCAGATGTCGATCGATAGTTGTCTTCCAGGCGAACCACCTTGGCGTCGGGCCAATCTTTTTGGAAACGCAAAATGTGTTCGACTTCGGCACCTCGCCAGCCATAGATCGATTGGTCGTCGTCGCCGACGACACACAGATTTCGGTGGCCCATCGCGAGGCCCCGGACTATTTGGTACTGGCTCTGATTTGTATCCTGATATTCGTCGATCAGCACATGGTCGAAACGCCCCGATTCGTCGCGGCGAACTTCCGGAAACTTCGCGAACAACTGTTGTGTCAACAGTAAGAGATCGTCGAAGTCGACCATTCCTTTGGTCTTCAGGTTTTTCTGGTATCGACGGTAAGCCGCTGCTGCAAGATGCTCTTTGTCGGTCTCGGCCATCGAAGCCGCTCGGCCGGGATCGACCGAACGAGTTTTCCAGCCTCCAACAATCCCCAACATGTCGCCAGGCCGTAGCGACTCGTTCGGACAGCGGATCTCTCGAAGCGCTGCCCGCGCCTCGGCTTCTTGATCGCCCCGATCGCAAATCGTAAACCGTTGAGGATAGCCAAGCTCGGTGATGTGCCGTCGGAGAATTCTGACACACAACGAATGGAAAGTCGAAATCAGCGGGCGCTGCTTAGGACGCTTACCCCGCCCCTTGCCTTTACCGCCCAAAAGCAGGGTCGCTCGTTCGAGCATTTCTCCCGAAGCTTTCCGGGTGAAGGTGACCGCCAAAATCCTCTCGGGAGCAACCCCTCGACGAATCAGCTCGGCGATCCGGTGCGTAACCACCCGCGTTTTTCCCGTGCCTGCACCGGCCAACACCAACAACGGCCCCTTAAGCGTCAGAACCGCTTCACGCTGAGGTGGGTTAAGCTTATTCGACATGGAAGCGGGAACGCGATAACTGTGTTGAAAGAAGAAAATCGTACTTCCGGATCGTAGCCCCGACCGTCCTTTGGGGAAAGGACTTGACTTGAGATCGCAATTCCCTGACAGAACAGAAGAAGCACCTCCCCCCTCCTTGCCCTGATACAGGACGATTTCAAAGTCAAAAAACCGCCAAGGGTAATGAAAAACAAGAAAAAACATTTAGAGCGTGGCGCGTAAACGTGTTCCGGTCCCCGTACTGGCATTTCAGGGGTACACCGTGCTGAAAGCAGAGCACACGCGAGGGTCTTCCAAGGCGATTGCTACCTTCTTTCTTCTTTTTTTGGCGATTTTGGCGAACTTGGCGGTTCAAAATATCGACTTGGCACCCCTCCCGTGCTTCGAGACTCTTCCCTCTCACCTCTTCGCCTCCGCAGGGTTTGCCTTGACGCTAAGCCGTGACAGGCCATACACTTCTGGATACGTGCAGCTGGCCTAATCGCATTTTCCTGCGAGGTTCAGCTCAAAATCGTTGTCATCTCGTTGCCGAGCAGAAATCGCTATGAAAAACGAACGTCGCCACGACCTGGAAACCAACGAACTCGCAGTCCGCCTGACAGGCTGGATCGACTGGGTGAAGCCTCATGCTAGCACGATCACAGGTGCCGTGCTCGTACTGCTCGGAGTCATGGCCGCAAGCTCTTACTGGTCGACACAATCGGCTTCCAACCAACAAGCCGCCTGGAACGAGTTTGCCATTGCCTACGATACGACCGACCGCGAGCTGGTAAGCCTTCGCAAGGTCGCAGACAAAGAAGAATACTCAGGCACACCCATGCGAGAATGGGCCTATATCACCTGGGCCGATCGGCAGTTGCGATTGGCGTCGGACGAGTATCTGATCAATCGCGAGAGCGCAATCGATCGTCTTCGCCAGATCGAAGGAACCTACGAAGACCTTTCCGCTGGTGTTTTTGAAGTCGTGGTTCAGAACAGAGCACGCTTTGGATTGGCTCGCGTTTATGAGCTGCAAAACAAACCCGAAGAGGCACGCAAGCAATATCTGCTCGTCCAGGGCGATTTGCAGTCGATGGCCAGCCGACGCGCGACGCAACTTGAATCCTCGACCGTCGAAGAGTCCGTTGCTTGGTTAGCCACGACCGACTTGCCTCGGCGAAGTACGAATCTCGGAGGCGGAGCGCCTGGAGTTCGGCCCGACTTCGAGGCAACGACTCCGCCAGCTACTCAAAGTGGGGATGTCTCGGTGACGCGTTCTCTCGAAGAAATCTTGGGTTCTTCCGGCGAAGACGCCACCGGGGAAGATCGCTATGAAGGCGAGCCGGAGGACGAATCCAAGGAATCCGAGACGAAAGCCTCCGAGACGAAAGCCTCCGAGACGAAAGCCTCCGAGACGAAAGCCTCCGAGACAGAGGCCCCAGAGACAAAAGCCCCAGAAGCAGAAGCTGAGCCTACCTCGGACGCATCAAAAGAAGCGACTGCCGAAAACGCGGATGTTGCAGAATAATGGCCGACAAGCCGCTTAGTTTTGAAACCTCCGACGAAGAGATCGGCCAACGCCTCGACGCTTTTCTCGCAGCCCATATTTCTGAAACCAGCCGCGTGAGAATCCGGCGTGGCATCGACGACGCAGGCGCCAAGGTGGACGGCACCGTCCGCAAGGCGTCGTATCGGATACGAACAGCAGGGCAATGCGTCGAGTTTATTCTGCCGCCCCCTCCTGCCGCGGGGCCCAAACCCGAGCCGATTTCGCTTTCGATTCTCTACGAAGATGACGTTCTTGCCGTGGTCGACAAACCGTCGGGCATGGTCGTCCATCCGGCCAAGGGACACTGGTCGGGAACCTTGGCCAGCGCACTCGTACATCACTTCGAGAAGCTAAGCGAGCATGGTGGCGCAACCCGACCGGGCATCGTCCACCGCCTCGACCGCGACACTAGCGGAGCAATTATCATCGCTAAAACCGATCTCGCCCATCAGCGGCTTGCCGACCAGTTCAGAGCCCGCACGGTCCAAAAAGAGTACCTAGCAATTATCGCGGGCAACCCAGATCGCGACCGCGACCTCATCGACCACCCGATCGGCGATCACCCAACCCATCGCGAGAAAAAAGCCCTGCGTTCAGGACACACCAGTAGTCGCGATGCGCAGACGTTTTACGAAGTCGAAGAACGTTTCCCAGGCTACGCCCTTGTGAAGGCGCTGCCCAAGACAGGGCGTACCCACCAGATTCGCCTCCACTTGGCCAGCGTCCGCTGCCCCGTGCTCTGCGACAAACTTTACGCCGGTCATTCACGCCTAACGCTTGCGGATTGCCGCACCCGCACTCGCTCACCACAACTGGCCAAAGACCTTGATGCCGACACAATTCTTCTTGAGCGCCAAGCCTTACACGCGCACCGAGTAAGCTTTACCCATCCGATCTCGGGCGAGCCAATCGAAATCTCGGCCCCGATCCCCAACGACATGCAGGAATTGCTACTGCTCTTGCGGCAGATTCGCCCTCGGGGGTAGAACCAGCACCTTGGTTTCTTTCCTCTTGGGATTGCGAGCCTATTTTTTATTCATTTTCTTGTTGGGAGAGATCCGTATGAGCATGCTAAAAGAGTTCAAAGAGTTTGCATTAAAAGGAAACGTCGTCGACATGGCCGTTGGCGTGGTCATTGGTGGAGCCTTTGGAAAGATTGTCAGTTCCCTCGTCAAAGACATCATCATGCCTGCCGTCGGCAAAGTAACTGGCGGGCTCGATTTCTCTGAAATGAAATGTGTTATTCAAAAAGCTAGCGGAGAAGGCGAGAAAGCAGTTGAAGAGATTGCGATTAACTATGGCGTTTTCATCAACACCGCCATTGATTTTCTAATCGTCGCCGCCGCAATTTTCATGGCTGTCAAAGTTATGAACTCGATGAAGAAAAAAGAAGAAGAGGCCCCCAAGGCGCCTGCCGAGGACATCACGCTCTTACGAGAGATCCGCGATTCGCTAGCAAAGTAATGGCAAGCCATACCAAAGCCTCGCGGCGCCAAAGTCGCGAGGCTTTTTTCATTCTTACTTGGAATCAAAAAGCGTGCTCATCAAATCTTGCGTTCCTAAGTTCCGAGGACTAACCAGCATCTCGCCCGCGGCAAAGCCTGCTGTTTGCCCCAGCTGACGAGCGATCGACTCGACCCGCGGAAAAATGTGCTGTTTCTCTGGCGGAAACTGGGTCTTGTAACAGCGAACCGAATCGAGCTTCGTCTTGAGCGTTCGGCTGATATCTACCACCAAATGCCCGGCTCCCGGCATTGGCTCGTTCGAGTAAAACGACAGCGTGTAGTAAAGCTGAGTCGCGATCGTATGCGGCGGCAGCCCCGCAAAGTCGTCATCCCACTTTGTGAGCCGTGAATAAAAAATGGCTGCGTCGGTGATTTGCATCGCTTGCCAATGGTCGGGTGAGGCAAGCGGCGTTTTTTCGCCAAACCCCAGCACGAGCCGCGGACGGTATTTACGAAACTCGATTGCTAGCTTCACTCGCGATTCAAACGAGTCGAACAACTTGCGGTTCGGCAGGTCGAGCGTTACCCGGTGCTGAACTCCCAAAGTCTTCGCCGCAGCTTGCGCCTCGGCTAATCGGACTTCCGGACCAGGCGAGCCCGGGGTGGGTTCGCCATCGGTAAGATCAATAATACCCACCTGATACCCTTGCTGAACCAGTCGAGCAAGGGTGCCGCCACACGCAATTTCGACATCGTCAGGATGGGCGCCGACAGCAATTACGTCGAGCTGAGGATAGTCGGTAGTTGTCATTGCTGTCAATTGTCCTCTCGAATGCTTGGCTACTTGGAGTCGCAGAGCGCCGGAGGCGCGATTCTGGCATCAATTCGCATCGACTCTAGTTCTTTACACTTCTCGACTGGCAAAGTGTCCGGCGGTCCGAGCTGGGCACCAAGCAAAAGAATTCGGCAGTAGGCGTCAAGAATTTCGGTGTAGTTGTATGCCAACTCAAGACTATTGGCATAAGTCACCGTGCCATGGTTTGCCAACAGACAAACATTGGTCCGCTCGACGAACGGCAAAATTGTGCGAGCGAATGCAGCCGTGCCTGGAGTTTCATACGGTGCGGTAGGAATCTCGCCAAAGAAGAATTCCGATTCGGGCATCACAGCGCGAGGGACCGGCTTCCCTGAGATCGCAAACGCCGTGGCGTGAGGGGCATGACAATGAATCACACTTTCAACGTCGGGCCGAGCCTTGAGCACCTCAAGGTGCAGCAAAACTTCACTCGTCCGCTGCCGGCTACCCGCCAACTGATTGCCTTCCATGTCGACCAGACAAATATCCTCGGGCTGCATCTGCCCTTTGCAAAGCATCGTAGGCGTACAGAGAACTTGCTCTTCGTTCAGCCGAACTGTGATATTGCCATCGCTACCCGCTACCAATCCTCGCTGGTAAAGTCGCAGCCCTACGTCGCAGATATTTTGCTTCAACTGGTCGGCATCGGTGGTCATAGGCTGAACTCCGCGTTCGGGTGAAGAAAACGCTAATTATAGCGTATCGCCGCAGGGCACGGACCCTCCAATGCAAATTCTTTGCAACCCAAATCGCCGCATCGTTAAGCCTGCCAAGCCGATTGGGCCTAACGGAAAGTCGACAAACGTGACCAAACGAAAGAGGCATCGCTGAAAGAGATGCTCTCCTCCCCGAGCCGTTCGCAAAAATCGAACCGCATCCTCTAGCACAAGCAGCGCCAAGGCGCCCAGCCCCGCAATTGCCAGCAACTTGCCGATCCGAACGGCCTTCTCCGCAGGAATCAAATAGCTTGCGACCAGCGTCGGCGGAACAATCAACAGAAGCCAAAACGCATGGTAGCCAACTAAAGCCACCAGGGGTGGCCCACAGCCCCACGGCCCGCAAATCGCGTGACCGAACACACCTTCAAAACGATGAAGCTGCAACGTGCCATACATGGCAAGCGTCCAGAGCGCAAAGCAAATCAGCTTGCGCACAGATTCGCATTTCGACGACAACGATAAGGGGGGAGGAAGCATAGCCACAGTCAAAAAAATTTCTCAACTTTCCAAGCACACCAAAACGACATTCTAAACGTCTCGTGAGTCAGCGCTCAGTAATGCAGCACACAGTAACGCAACTATTTGCGACTTATTGTCACTTGGCGTCCAGAAAGCTCTATTTTGCCTGCCGCAAGCAGCCGAAGGACGTGCGGATACGACTCACGCTCGGCCTCAAACACGCGGTCGGCAAGCGAGTCGGCCGAGTCGTCGTCGAAAACAGGCACCGGCTGCTGCCAGATGATAGGCCCCTGGTCGTATTCGTTGTCCACAAAGTGGACCGTGCAACCCGTAACCTTCGCACCATAGTCGAGCACCGCCTGATGGACATGATCTCCGTACATGCCTTTGCCACAGAACGAGGGAATCAGCGAAGGGTGAATGTTCAGAACTTTTCCCTCAAAGTCCTCAGGCACAGGCACCAACTTCAAAAATCCCGCCATCACCACGCAGTCGACTTTCGCAGCTCGACAAGCATCAAAAATCACGCGTCCGTAATCCTCATCGCTTGCGGTTTCACCGCGTTTGAAAATATGCGAAGCAATTCCAGCCTCGCTTGCGTGTTGAAGTCCACTCGCTTTCGGCGAGCTTGAAATGACCAACCGGATATCCACCGGCAGTTTCTCTTCGGCAGCCAAATCGATAAAGTTTTTCAGAGTCCGCCCGCTGCCGGATATCAGCACAGCAATACGAAGTGGCTTCGGTGCAGGCTTGGTCATGAAACGACTCGCACATAGACTTGGGCTTCGTAGTCGCCAATCTTCACCGAGACGGGTTCCACCGATTCGAGTGCTTCAAGAGAAATCGCGGTCGCCAAAGTCTCTCGGGTAACGTATTCGCCGTACTGCTCGGTCGCAGCTTGAAGCTCAGGAGCCTCGGCAACGATTCCGATTTCGATACGGTCGGTGAAATCGCAGTTCAAATCTTTACGAGCGTCCTGGATCACGCGGACCAAATCTCTCGACAAGCCTTCGGCGAGAAGCTCAGGCGTCAACTCAGTCGACAGCACCAGCACCACACCCTTCGCGTTGGCTGCCGCCCAGCCCTCGCGTGCTTTGATGCGCACTTCAATTTCATCAGTCGTCAGCTCGATCGCTTGCCCTTCAACCGTTACGTTGACTTTGCCGTTATCACGAATGTTGGCCAGCAGTTCGGCGCAATTTTCTTTGTTCAGGGCAGGCTTGAGCTTCGGCATCAGCTTGCCAAGCTTCGGACCGAGCAACTTAAAATTCGGTACGACTTCGTGTTCGACGTATTTGTCGGGCTCGTCACTGTACTCAACCGATTTTACGTTCAGTTCCTCAGCAATCACGCCCGCATGTTCTTCAAGCCACGCCTGATGGGTGGTGTCGGCCAAAATGACCTCCACCTTGGCTAGCGGCTGACGCACCTTGAGTTCCGCCTTGCTGCGTGCTTGTCGACCTAACGAGGAAATATGCCGAACGAGGTTCATCCGTTCCGAGAGCTTCGTATCAATCGCACCGGTATCAGCAACCGGGAAATCACAAAGATGCACACTCTCGACCACGCACTTACCAAAGGGCGACACCGCTAGTTGCTGCCAAAGGTTGTCGGCCAAAAATGGCACAAACGGCGCGATCATTTTCGTCGTCGTCACGAGACATTCATACAGCGTCCAATAAGCGTCCAGCTTTTCTTGCGACCGCTTGTCCTTCGCCCAAAACCGGTCGCGACTTCGGCGAACATACCAGTTCGACAGCGCATCAACAAATTCGATGATCGCCTGGCAAGCCGTGTAGTTGTCGTACTGATCCATGCGATCCACCACGGTCGCAATCGCCGAATTCAACTCGCTAAGAATCCAACGATCAAGCTCGCTCCGTTCGGCAACGGGCCGATAAGATTTTGCAGCTGCGAATGTCGCCGAGCCCAATCCTCCGACCTCCGACCCCTCGCCCCTCAACTCTTGCCCTGGGTCAAACTCGTCGATGTTGGCATAAATATTAAAAAAGCTATACACATTCCAAAGTCGGAGCAAGAACTCCGGGATGCTATCTTTGATCGCTTGTTCGCTATAGCGGATCGTCGTCCACGGCGGTTGTTTGGCAAAGAAGAACCAGCGAAGTGCATCGGCCCCGTAGAGATCAAAAATCTCGTCGGGACTCCGATAATTCCGCTTACTCTTCGACATCTTCTGCCCATCCTCGCCAAGCATCAGGCCAAGAACAATGCAGTTCTTAAACGGGTGGGGAAATGTCGAATGACGAATGTCGAGTGACGAATTTTTCGTTTCGTCATTCGTCACTCCTGCTTCCTCATTTCCAAATAGCAACGTACTAATCGCCAGCTGGCTGTAAAACCAACCACGGGTTTGATCGAGGGCTTCACTAATAAAGTCCGCCGGAAACTGGCTCTCGAATTTCTCTCGCTCGGGCCCACTTTCCTGACCTCGGTAGCCCCACTGGGCAAACGGCATCGCGCCGCTGTCGTACCAGCAGTCGATCACCTCGGTCACACGCTGCATACGAGCACCTTCTGCAAATGGCGAGTCGTAGGTCACGGCGTCGATGTACGGCTTGTGAACCTGCAAATCATCCGGTAGCTCAGGATTCTCTGCTTTCGCCTTTTCCCAAACTTCGGTGCCCGTCACGCCCCGTTTTTTAAGCAACTCGTCGTAACTGCCCATTGCTTCCATCTTGCCGGTCTCTTGGCAAACCCAAATCGGCAGCGGCGTGCCCCAGTATCGCTCGCGAGAAAGGGCCCAGTCGACGTTCGAGGCCAAAAACTTTCCAAAACGGCCGTCCTGGATATGCTCAGGCAACCAATTGATGCGGCTATTGTTGGCCAGCATCTGCTCTTTGTGATCTGACGTGCGAATGAACCAACTTTCGCGTGGATACTGAATCAGCGGATCCTGCTCCGCTCGCCAACAAAACGGATAGTCGTGCAGATATTGCTCTTGATGATAAAGCAGCCCACGTTTCTTGAGATCGCGATTAATTTCCTTATCGCAATCCTTAACCCATCGCCCTCGAACAAACTCCGGTGCCTCGTCAGTAAACTTGCCGTTGGGAGCAACACAGTTAATAAGCGCCGGGCCTTGGCCCTCCGGAAATCTCGCCTGCTCGGCAACCAGCACCTCGTAATCCACCTCGCCAAACGCCGGCGCCTGATGCACAACGCCCGAACCGCTGTCGGTCGTCACAAAACCTGCGGACACAACTCGCCAAGCACCCGGCAAGTCGGGGTCATAAAAGCAATCAAAAGGCGGCACATATCGCTTGCCAACCAGGTCGCTCCCTTGGCAGGTCGAAACCACCTCAAGCTCTCGCTTCATCTTACCGGCGATTGTCTCGACCAAGTCTTTCGCCAAGATAAGCTTTTCGTTCGTCTCCGAGTCGACAACCGTCGCATACTCAATTTCAGGATTCACCGCAACAAACTGATTCGAGGGCAACGTCCAAGGCGTCGTCGTCCAAACCAGCAGCGAAGTATCCGTCGCCTTGCCATCGTCGTCGAGTAGCGGAAACTTCACAAACACGCTTGGGTCTGCCACCTCGCGGTAGCCCTGCCCTACTTCACCAGCCGAAAGCGCCGTGCCGCCCTGGGCCCACCACCAAACAATTTTATGCCCCTGGTACAGTTGCCCCCGATCGAACAACGTCTTGAGCGACCACCAAACACTTTCAACGTAACTTTGATGATACGTAACGTAGGCGTCCTTGAGATTGACCCAAAAACCGAGCCGCTCGGTCAGCCGTTCCCACTCTTGCATATATCGCCAGACGCTCTGCTGACACTTTTGGATGAACGGCTCGATCCCGTACGCCTCGATTTCTTCTTTCGAGTGGATACCCAGCTCTTTGCAAACCTCGACCTCGACCGGCAACCCATGCGTATCCCAGCCCGCTTTGCGCTCGCACCGATAGCCGCGCATCGTCCGATAACGGGGAAACAAATCTTTGATTGCCCGCGTAAGGCAATGCCCCGGGTGAGGCATCCCGTTGGCAGTCGGGGGGCCCTCGAAGAAAACAAACGGCGGAGCGTCAGCACGAGCGGCTAACGTTTTTTCGTAGATCCCCTGCTCTTCCCAAAACTGCCCGATGGCAAGTTCGCGTTGAGGAAAGCTTTGACTCTTATCGATGGCGGGAAACATGGGGGGGCAGTCCAGGGTCTAGAGTCAAGCGTCGAGAGCCAGACGTGGGCCGAACTCTCTCTGGCTCTCGACGCTTGTACTCTCGACCAAACAGCTACTTATCGAAATCGGGATCGTCGTTGAAGGGGGCCTTTTTGGTCGCGTCACTAGGCTTCTTTTCGTCTTCCTGGCCGCCAAAGGTATCGGGAAACTCGTTGTCTTCGGTCAGATCATCTTCCCAATCCTCTTCAAAGTCGTCGTCGAAATCGTCGTCGAAATCATCCTCGTCGAAATCGTCAAACGGATCGTCCTCTTCTTCCGCGCCGCCCTCGGCATGCAAAGAAGTCGACGACCACGCCGAAGCTCCACCCTTCCAGGGTCGGCCAATAACATTTGTGCGAGGATTTGCTGTTTCAGTCGAACTACACCGCATCTTCTCTACCTTTACACCACGTTTGAATATAATAAATCAATTTCAGCCTAAGATAACCGATTTTGACAGCCCACACGCTGCTAGCAAGGCCTAACCTAGCAAGAATTTGCTTTTCCACCCCGTGTTGCTCTCAAAGAACCGTTTGGTCCTGAAATGCTAGCACCGCGGGACAACACGCCCTAATAATCTCGTCGGCAATTTATCTGCCCAAGCTGAAGTTGGCCTCGTCAGCAATCCAGGATAAACTGCCACGTATTAAGACGGAAGATCCCGGCAAGCACTGCCGTTGTGCGCCGATTTCTTTCAGCCCGTTCGCATGGAGGCGATCAATGTCTCAACCCGCGCTTCGCTTTATTCACGCCAGTGACCTCCACTTAGAACGTCCCCTTGGGGGGGTCGCCGAAGTGCCCGATAATCTACGCGAAACCTTTCTAGAAGCCCCTTTTTTAGCGGCTGAGCAGGTTTTTGAGACCACCCTCTCCGAAGCTGCCGATGCCCTGTTGCTCTCCGGAGACCTTGTCGATTTCGACCGCGTTGGCCCTCGGGCGGTAGTTTTTCTTAACGAGCAGTTTCAGCGACTGGCCGACCACGGAATCCCTGTCTACTGGGCCTGTGGCGACGCCGATCCCTCTGATTCGTGGCCCGCAAGCGTCGAACTTCCCGAAAATGTCCATATTTTCTCTGTCGGGCGAGTCGAAAGCCTCCAGCTCTACCGCGAAGGCGAACCCGTAGCCCGAATTCAGGGCATTAGCCGCATCCCCGGCGATCCGATTTCCGACGAAGGCTTCCATCGCGATGCCCACGGGCTGTTTACCGTCGGCCTCGCCTACGGAACTGCTGCCTCGCCTGGCACCGAGGGCGATCGCGTCCACTACATGGCTCTTGGCGGCCAGCACCACAGACAAACGGTCGATCAATCACCCGGCATCGCCCATTACTGCGGATCTCCCCAGGGCCGCTCCCCCCAAGAAACCGGTCCGCGGGGCTGCACCTTGGTCAACGTCGACGACGCCGGAAACGTCAAAACACGTTTTATCGCCACCGACCAGATTCGCTGGCTTAGCGAGACCGTCGAGATTACTGCCGGCACCGACCACGATGCCCTCGAACGCCAACTCATCGATCGAACCGAAAAATTGCGAACCAAACATCCCGACCGCGATTTGCTTGTCAGCTGGAACATAATCGGCCACGGCACTCTGCTCTACCACATACGCCCCGGCGGAGTGAGCGACCTGATCGCCGACAATCTACGAGAACGCTACGGCAAACAGTCGCCCGCTATCTGGACGGTAGCAATCACTTGCGATGAGCCGCTGGAAGTTCCTGCCGATTGGTACGACCAAGAAACCATCCGCGGCGACCTGTTGCGGCAGTTCCAACAATTAGAAAACAACCCCGACACGCCTCTGCAACTCGCAAAGTTTCTTCCCGAAGACTTTCGCGAAGATCCGCTTGCCGAATTGGCAGAGGTCGATGAACAAGACCGCGGCGTGCTCTTGCTCGCTGCCTCCAAACTAGGGATCGATCTCATGGATGGCGACGATCTATAAACAACGCGGCTAGAAAAACATGGGATTCAACAATTCCAAATGGCCTTGTTGACTAATCCATTTGAAAAAGAATTTTGGTTCATCCGACTAAAGCGTACATGGCTTACAAAAAGGTGGACATGCTGTTCCAGTAAGAAGTGATTGAACGACTTCTTCCAGGAAGGTATCAGCATGTCCACACGTTTGTTGTACCACGCATTCGGCTTGCGTGGCTA
>JAJRSE010000010.1 GCA_024278955.1 Planctomycetota bacterium
AGGCACATGCACTTGGTGATGTTGGCGTACACGATCTTGATGCGAGAACTCAAAACGAGCCGAGCGAAGGAATGGGCACTCGAAAGGCTGACGACCATCGGCCAAGCATGTCGCGCTGTTGCCAACGAAACCCTGCGGGCCACTCTTACCTGGGCCATGATACAAATCAACGAAAATTCTCGGAAACCTCAACACGTCATTGCCCTATTGGGGTTGATTTAGCGTTTTGCAAAAGTCCAGTTTGAAGCAACGCGATGGTGTGAGCGGATCAGGCTGGCATGGAGATCGAGATACTCCAGATAAAAACGCCTTGCCTCGGGATCGGTCCGCAGGCTCTTTTCAAGATGAGCCAATTGATCGGGCGTGATCGACTCGTCGCATAGCGAGGCAAGAAGGGGGCCCAAGTCGTGTTGTCCTAGATTTTTGTTCATCAAAGTTCGCTTTGAGAAGCTAGAGATCGAGTGATACAGTCGAGGAGTTGTTGACGAAGTCGTTCGAGCTGTTTGTAAAGCGTGCTGACCTTCATGCCGGCATGATCGGCAATCTCCTTCATCGTGCCCTTTTCCTCGTAACGCTGACGCAGTAACTGACGGCCCGGGGCCAGCATTTTGTCCATGCAATGGGTTAGCGCCTCGCGCCGCGACTCGATCGCCGCGTGGTGACGGCTATGCTCCTCCGCGAGTGCCGAGATGACTTCGTTGCTAAACAAAACTGTGCTTGAGCGGCGGCGCTGACGGGTCCGGAAATTGAGCACTTGAAAGTAAGCAAAACGGATTGCCCAAGGGATAAAGGGCTCATTTGGGTTGTATTCCTCTTTTTTTGACCAGAGCGCGACGGCCGTCTCTTGCAACACATCCTGAGCGTCACTTGCCTGAGGGACCAACGACAAAATGTAGGCATACAGGCTGTCCTGACTGCTCATAAACAGCCGCACAAAAGCCTCGGTCGATGTTTTTTCGCTCATACAATTCTCTCCACGCGAAACGTATCCGCTCCCCTCTCGTTGGAGCAGCGGTCTCTCGTAGTGTATTAGCGCGGATTGCCTACGATTCCGACAAGAAAACGGAAAATATGGCAAAAAGGGGAAGGAAACCCCAGCAAAAGAAAAGCCCAGGAATCGCTGGACCTGAACTTGGATGTCTTGGAAGACCGGCTTAGTGAGGAGCAAACGCCCTAAAACAACCGAGATTGAAGCTGTTGAAGCCGTTTTTCTTCTCCGCGAAGCTGCTCAGGCAATTGAGGTGCCTCGAAAACCCCAGGCGAAAGAAACACCTCAGCCGGCTGCGAAAACCCTGCTAGTTGTGCAAGTCGCCGCAGCAGTCGCTGGCTACTCCGATCGAGCCCATGGGCGAGGCTAAGCTCGCGAAAGAGTTTTTTTGGGTCGTCGCAAGGTTTACTCAAATCGTTGTACTTACGATACCCAGCGACGCCCGCAGAGATGCAGGCCAATGCGACCACGCCGATCAGATACGGCAACCAATCCCAAAGCTCCAGACGGTTATGGTTGCTGTGAAGCCCATCGCCTAGCCTTTCCCAGTTTGCAATCTGGGCAAGCAACGCCGTCGTTAAAAGTGTGCCGTGCATCTGCTAACCTTCCGTGGGGCTCATCACACCGGTTGCCGCAGCCCCCGTCATGTTTGAAAAGAATGTCAAGCTGTTTTTCGCCGCGTTCTGTACCGCGGTGCTGCTGTCGGTCGTCGCGTGTTGAAGTGCTTCAAACACTTCTGGCGTTTGACAAAGCTGTAAAGCATCTGCCGTTGCCGCACGTACGACATGATCTTCATCTGCCAGCAGCCCGATCAGCCCTTCGCCAACTTGGGGAACCAGATGCAGCGTCTCTGCCATTTCGATCGCGCGCAATCGATGTTTCCGCGATTTATGCTCCATTTCAACCAGCAAGCCAACAGCGGCTCCGGGATCGACTTTGCGTACCACCATGCTGGTGCTTCGCCGGGCATCCTCGCTTAAAGTTTCGTATTGAGTTACGAAGTTTTCAAACGAAAATTCGCCAAGAGACTCGCGACTTGCTTCACGCACAATTTCATGAGGGCTATCGATCAGCTTCAACAGGATCGACATTGCCCCCGGCAAGTGGCGATCGCGAAGTTGCCGCGTCGCTGCAGCTTGAACTTGCGGATCAGAATCGCTCGATGCTTGCAAAATCAGTTGGCTAGGACGATCTCCCGAAATGGGAAGCAGTGCCTCACACGCGGCTAAACGCGCAGACGGCCCGCCATAGATCAGCGCCTGTTCAAGAACCCTTAGCACTTCATTTTGTTGCAAGTTTGTTGCCGCAATGAGTTTCACACAGGCAACCTGATTTTCTTCCTCGAAGCGGTCAATCCCAGGCTCCTCTTTGGTAAGCCAAGCAAACGATTTGATACGCTTTAGGTTCTTCGCCATTTTTGCGAGACCTTCGTCAGACACGCTACCCAGCAGTTGCCCAACAAACGCTTCGTCTTTCCTACGACTAATCACGTTTAGCACGCCTGACGCGGTCCCCTCGGTCTGTAAAAAGCCAAGAAGCAAAGCCAAGATTCCCTTGCTTTCGCTTTTAGCCATCGTGTGGACTACCGTTGTGTAACACGCGTGATGGATATCGTCCAGTATCGTCGAAAGCATACCGCAATGAGGCCCCGCCAAGACGACGAATGCCTCGATTAGCTCAGTCCGTTTGTGACGACGAAATCGCTCGACACTTCGCTCCAAACTTTCTAGCAAATACTTGCGCAGCGATTCTGGGTTGCGCCGCTCGTTGCTGTCTCGTGTTCCGTAGAGCATCTCGCTCAGATGGTTCACCAACCGTATCACCAGATCGGTGGCGGCTTGAGCATGTTCGCTCGTAGGATTCTCAGCCAAAGTTATCAGCGTCGGAACCAAATCGAATTCTGTAAACTCTTCAACCAGCTCGCAGGCATTCTGGAACAACTGCAAGTTGCCGCTCAGCACCGCATCACGTAGCGCTCCCGACATCCGCCCCCGCCCCTCGCTGAGCAACTCGCGTTGCGAAGCCGAAAGTTGGTGCCAACGGCTGATGACCGCCGAATGTCCTGCCTTGTTCCGACGAGCAACAAGCGTCTTTAACGCTCCGTCAAATATCTGTTCATCACAACTATCCAGCGCAGCGATCAACACAGGCACAGTCGACTCATTTCGGCTGCTAGTTAGCACTTTCAAGGTCGTATCGAGCGCTGAAGTCACTGTTTTCTTACCTAACGGTTAACTGGAAACGGTTTCAAGCAGTTCGTAATTTACTCAAGGGCTGGTCACGAGTTTCAAAGGAAATTGTGCCCTTCTACCTTAACCCTAGGTTGTAAAACCGGGGTAATGCATGTTTTGCATGTGCTGAAATCGCGGCTGTCCGCTGTTTCTTCAGTCTAAACGTGCTTGCCATTTGCTCCTACGCCGATAAGACTGATACAAATAGAACAATCCCACCGTTTCTCCCTGTGCGGGGAGGTTACTGGGCCTTGCATAGTACCTTGGAGAGAGTTATCTGATGTCCGACGACCCTTCGAGCCAAGCGATTTTGGATCGTGAATTTCTCCCAATTCGTGCCAAAATCCTCGAAATTGCCGCCTCGCTTGATCGCGCTGAGCGGGCTACCGGCGACCCTACGGCTGATCCGCGTTGGCAGCAACTCGAAACCGGCATCAATCTCCTGCTCCAAAAATCGGGCGACCGAGCCGAGCACGTCCAAATGCTCTTCAGCCAGCCCTACGAAGCTCAATGGCGCGAAACTCTAAAAATCAAAAGCTAGCACATGAATTACCCAACCCGCTAGCGGCCTAATCCCCAACCCCTAGTCCCCCACCCCTTCCCCTCCATGTACTACCTCGACCCTCACATCCACATGGTCTCTCGCACGACCGACGACTACGAAACCCTTGCCAAAATGGGTTGCGTCGCGATGAGCGAGCCCGCCTTCTGGGCAGGCTACGACCGTGGCAGCGTCGATGGTTTTCGCGACTACTTCGAGCAGCTCACGAGTTTCGAGCCACGCCGCGCCGCCGACTTCAACATCCAACACTTCACTTGGCTCTGCATCAATGCGAAAGAAGCCGAGAATGTTTCGCTCTCGCGAGATGTTATCGCCATGATCCCCGAATTTCTCGGCCGCCCCGGCGTGCTCGGAATTGGAGAAATCGGCCTCAACAAAAACACGCGAAACGAGGCAACCGTGTTCCTTGAACACCTCGATCTCGCGATGAAAACCAACGAGCAAATCCTCATCCATACCCCGCACTTAGAAGACAAGTTTCAGGGCACCCGCATGATCCTCGACATGCTTACCGACGACAGGCGCATCGATCGCTCGCGTGTTTTAGTCGACCATGTCGAGGAGCACACGATCCGCCATGTCCTCGACCAAGGTTTTTGGGCCGGCATGACCCTCTACCCCGTCAGCAAATGCACCCCCGCTCGTGCCGTCGATATGATCGAAACGGTCGGCCCCGAGCGACTCCTTGTCAACTCTGCCGGTGACTGGGGACCCTCTAAACCAACCGCCGTCCCCGACCTCATCCTAGAAATGCGCCGGCGAGGTCACTCCGAAGCCGCCATACGACGCGTTGTCTACGACAACCCCGTCAAGTTCTTCAGCCAAAGCCGAGGGTTCAACTTCACTCCGCCCGAGTGAAAGGCTAGCAAGCCAGACGCCTCAAATAGCCAAGAGTCGGTTGGTCACGCGGTTCAGAAAAAGTGCGAAGCCGGGCCCGCGTCGGCAACCGCGGCGTAAAAATCGTCCCGCCCGATGTCCGCTAATCTTGGGCTATCGCAATTTAGTTCTGCGCCCGATTTACCCCTTCAAGCGTGCTGTAAATCGCTCGGTTTTGCGGCTCCCCGCAGCAGGGTCTCGGTATTTGCGGATACCTCATTCGTCATGAACTTCTAGTATGCCGATATCTATTTGATGTTTTATTCATAACGATCCTTTCCTGTTTTTTGTGAGCCAAGCACTATGTCCGAAATCAAAACAGCCGTTAAACCGGTCGTCTATGTTGTTGACGACGACCCCCAAGCCTGTCGTGCTGTGTCTGAGCTGGTACACAGTTTTGGGCATCAGGTCCGTATGTTTGAATCGCCTGTCGATTTTTTAGAAAGCGTCGACGACACGCGTCCAGGCTGTGTGGTGCTGGATATTCGCCTGCCTGGCATCGACGGCATGGAAGTCCACCAGCGTCTGCTACAACGGGATGTTTCGTTGCCGGTGATTGTGCTGACCGCCTACGCCGACACTCCGATGACTGTTCGCTCGTTACGTAACGGTGCCGTAACGGTGCTCGACAAGCCGTTTCGCGATGATGAGCTTTGGAGCAATGTTCAGGAAGCGTTGCAAAGGAGCGAAAAAGAGCATCATCGCCGACGTCATCAGACGTCCCTCGAATGTCGGCTGAAAAAGCTAGCCCCACAAGATCGGGCCGTGTTGCAATTGATGTTGCAAGGGTTGAAAAACCGCTCGATTGCCAAGCGATTGGACGTGAGTTTGCGGACTGTTGAAAATCGAAGACGACGCGTCTTCGAGCTAATGCGGGCAGATTCGGTCGCCCAGTTGACCCGTATGGTCGTCGAATACGAGCACAATTTGCTGCCAACCACCGATTCACACGATTCGTGGCTGAGCCTGCCATTCGAGCGAATTGCCTCCTGAGCCGAGGCGAGGGCCTGGAACAGAGGTCCTAAACGTCACACGGCAGGTAGGCAGAAAAAGCCTTCCTGCCGCGTTTTTTTCAGGTTCTTGCCCTTTTCTATGGGCGATCTTAGCAGAATATCGCAATTTTGAGAGCCGAATGTGAAACTGGGCGATTCTTCTGAAATTGCTCAGAAAGCCCGGGCATTACAAGTCCTCGGGACATCGCGGCTTGTGTCTTTTCAGCCTTTGGCTACAATACCGAGTCCGTTTGAAGCCCTTCTTTCTCATTATTCTCAGAGTCGATAGAAACGAATGATCAGTAAACGAAAAGTCACGAAGAAAGTTGCCAAGAAGGACCCGGTATGCGTCGATGGAGTCCGTCCTCGTCCGATGTTTGTCGACTACAAGGACCTTGACCTCCTGGCCAAACTGACCAATCGCCACGGGCGAATCGTCAGCCGGCGTAAAACCGGTTGTGCCGCATCGAGCCAAAACGCCGTTTCCAAGGCGATTAAGCGTGCCCGATTCATGGCTCTGCTTCCCTACAACGGTAGCTAAGCTAGAGTCCTAAGCCACAACTTAGATTTCCCGACTCTAGTTCAGATCTACAGATCGACCTCCTTCCGATGGCCGAGCCTTTTCGCACGACACGACTTGTCGAATTTCACGATACCGATATGGCCGGCATCATGCACTTTGCCGCCTACTATCTTTACATGGGTTCCGCCGAGCACGAGTTCTTCCGTTCTCTGGGCATTCGTCTCTGTTCTCGCGAACCGGGATCCGAGGGCGGCATGTCGCTCACGTTTCCGCGAGTCTCAGCTCGCTGTGACTTCAAATCGCCCGCCCGCTGCGAGCAAGTTCTCGACATCGCGATAAGCGTCGCCCGACTGGGAAACAAAAGCGTGACCTTCACTTTTGAATTCACTCACGACGGCCGCGCGGTTGCTTCGGGAGAAATGACCAGCGTCTGCTGCCACGTCCACCCAAGTAAACCTTTGAAATCGGTCCCAATCCCGGCCGACATCGTCGAGAAGTTCCAGCTATTTTTGGCATGAAGTGGTAGCGGCGTGTAACTGCTTACGCGATCCGAATAATTTGCCTAAGCCTCCAGGTTGGACTAACCGATAGATACTACCAAGCGTTGGTCCCATGCCATTTGGTAGGATAGAAGGAGAGTTCAATTGCGGAAACTAGCCGGTACCGTGGTGTTAGTGTGTCTGATGGTAGCTTCAGCCCAAGCAGGTTTGCAAAGCGCATTGGCTCAAGCTATCAGGGTTGTCCAAATAAGACCTTTTCCCATTCTTCGGAGGCCTACTCCTATTCAGCTGGCACCCGAGGAGGCGTTATTTATCGACCCGATAGCGTCTACCCTAGGCGATGGTGTGTTTCGTGAAGGGCCAGAATTCGATTATAACCCAGCTACTGGCAGCGTATCAATTTTCGCACCTCCGATGCTTGGGCCAGCAGACGAGTTTGGAATACGACCGCAGTATTCACCGCAATCGATAAGAGTATTTGCCCCCAACTTTTTTTCCGATGCGCCTTCGATCCCAAAGGTCGACCAATATGTTTTGAACCAACCCCAGTATTCGCCAACGACTGGTGCGCTGGTTCCGTTAGATGATAGCGATCCTTCTTTTGTTCTTGACGAATCGAATCAGTATTTAGCGTTATCTATTACGCCAGGAAAGATAAACGTACAATTCTCCTCGTCCTATCGCCTTTCTGGCGTGGACGTAGATTTTTAAGCCTCTTAAGGCCCGAGTTGGGGACCGACGTGTTTGAGATTGATGAGGATGCCTTGCTGCCAAACCCAAATGGATATTACTCTCTTTTTGACGAAGGAGATTTGTCCGACGTTCATTTTGTGGTTAACTATAGAAGCTTGGGGACTTCCCGACAATGAATTCCGACTAGCTACTCTTTGTTGGCAATTCCAAAGTCTGGGCAATTTCCCGACACACAGGCGGCGGTTCCCGAACCAAGCAGCATGATCCTCGCATGTTTTGCCGCATTCGCTTTGGTCACACAAGTTCGTACTAGAAATCGCTAGAGTGATTGGGCTAGCATCGTTTTCACTCGCAGTGATCAAATCCTTGATGGACTGGCCTTATCGAATCACCTATCCCTTACCTGATCGAACTCAATCTCAAGCTTGCTACAGGTCTAGAACACCTTAAAGTGATTGAGCGAGAACGATATTGCGGTTTTTTTCTCTCGCAGCAGCAACCCGACGGCGGCTTTGCTGGTCGCCAGGGGGGGAGCGACCCCTACTACACCGCGTTTGCACTGCGCGCTATCGCACTGCTTGGCGAACCTGATTCCAAATTTTCTGAACGGGTTGCGAGCTACTTGCTCGAGCAAACCAAGAGGAGCGTCGGGGTAATCGATACGATATCGCTGATCTTTGCGGCCAGTTTGTTAGAAACGTGGTCGGGCATCCCAGTCTTTTTGACTTTCTCTGAGGATTGGATCTCTGCAACGCTCAAGTCTTTCGGTCGGTTAAAACGTCCCGATGGCGGTTATGCAAAAACTGACGAAGGCCATGCCAGCAGCACTTACCAGACTTTTCTGATTGCCCTGGCCCATGAACTTTTAGAGAAACCGCTACCCGACCCGAGGACGGCTAGCGAATTTATTTTGCGACAACAGCGAGACGAAGGAGGTTTCGTCGAAATTGGAGCCATGCGACGCAGCGGCACCAATCCGACTGCCGCAGCCATTGGCGTACTTCGCGTTCTTGAACCTCAGGTCGGCCAAGAGTTGCTCTCGCCAGCGATCAAGGAAAGCGTAGCCCGTTTTCTGGCCGGAATCGTCAGCGACGAAGGCGGCTATCGCGCCAATACCCAAATCCCATTCGCCGATCTTCTCAGCACTTACACCGCATTGCAGACACTCTGCGACTTGGGATATTGGAGCCGAGTCGATTCCCAGGCGGTAGAGCGTTGGATAGAATCTTTGCAAGACCCGGCCGGCGGGTTCCGTGCCGCAGCTTGGGATGAAGAAACCGACGTAGAATACTCCTTCTACGGAATCGCCTCTCAAGGACTGCTACTAACGACTAACAACTAACCTCCATCCTCCTCTCATGCCTCTTCTAACAGCCCAAAGTATCTCGAAATCGTATCCTTCCGCTACCGAGGTCCCACTCAACATTCTGACCGACGTTTCGCTTTCGCTCGCCGCTGGCGAGAACGTTGCGATCATGGGTCCTAGCGGCTCGGGCAAGAGCACTCTGCTTTCCATTCTCGGAACGCTGGAACGCCCGACCTCAGGTCAAATCACGATCGCCGACGTCAATCCTTTGGAACTCCCTGAGCCCGAACTGGCTGCGTTTCGGAGTCAGAAAATCGGCTTCGTATTTCAAGATCACCATTTGTTGCCGCAGTGTACCGTGCTCGAGAATGTGCTGGTCCCGTTTCTTGCTGGTGGCCGAGCCGGGCAAGAAGAAGTCGCCCAGGCCAAGCATTTGCTTGAACGAGTTGGTTTAGCCGATCGCACCCTGCATCGCCCTGCCCAACTCTCTGGCGGCGAACGGCAACGCGCAGCATTGGCTCGAGCCCTGGTCCGTAGTCCCCAGCTCTTGCTAGCCGACGAGCCAACCGGCAATCTCGACAGCGCCAACGCTGACGCCATTGTCGAATTGCTACTAGAGCTACAGCAAGAAACCAAGGCGGTGCTCGTTGTGGTTACACATAACGCCCACCTTGCCCGAAAGTTACAGAAGCAGCTGACTCTCGACCATCAGAATTTGAAGGCCACCGACTAGGCAGCTCGTTTTTCCTGTTGCTGCTCGACCGCGGCAAGCCGTTCTAGCCGGCGTTTTTCGATTTTGCGATACAGGGTCGCAAAATTCTTGTGCATAAATCCGTTCCACCAGCTGCGATTTCGCCAAAGGGGTGTGAACTGATACGAAGGCTCAGGCCAATCTTGAGCAGCGATCACGTCGCGCATGATTTCCGGGTGAGTGCCTCGAAACGGAATGCACGTTTTGGTTTGAAAATTGTGTGCAACCGCTGTTTCAACATCGGGAAGCTTTGCCCCGGCTGGCTTATTTTGCAAACCATCCCAGTAGAAGCTCGTAAACTGAGCCTGTTTCTTAGCCATCGTGACCGGCTCTCGAACCCAGCCATAGTGATACACCTCAGCCCCAGTAGGTTTCGAGCGAAGCTTGCGCCCGTCGATACCAAAACCACAAGCATCTCCTACCGAGCGTACTGCCGTGCTGCGACGCACAATGCGAATCTGCCGACGGTAAGGTAATGGATTGATCAAACGGTAACTGCCGTAGAAATGCCGATATCGAAAGCTGAGTCCCTCGACCCTCTTATGGAGTAAATGGCGTTGCATTGATTCTGAAATGCGGTCGTAGTCCTGCTCGTGTATTATTTCGTCGCCTTGGATGTAAAAACACCAGTCTCCTGTACATTGATCGAGCGCCAAATTCGTCTGCTGGGCCATGACCTGACCACCGCGACGGAGCGACTCATCCCACACGGTCTCGATAATCCGCAACTTCGGCGAGTCGAGCGACCGGGCAAGCTCAAGAGTTTGGTCTCTGCTTTTACCGACCGCGAGAACAAATTCATCAACCAACGGCAAGATCGACCGAATGCTCTGAAGAAACGGATAGCCGAACCGTACCCCGTCGCGGATGATACTGAAGCCAGAGACCTTCATGCGACAAACCTAGTTGGATTTTTTGCGTCTGAGAAAAACGAATCGCATCGTAGGAAAACTAGGCTAATCCAACAATGCCATTTCACGCCATTTGCAGGTCCGTATTTTTTGGCAGCATTTACCATTGAACAGCCTGCTCGATTGCAGGCAGCGGCTTAATAGTCGTACCAAACACCGAAGCCAAGCTTTTGTTCGCTTTGGTCGAAGAACGAAAATTGGTCGCTCTTCCCGTTGAAATACTCGACTCCCAGGCGGAACATCCCACTCGCAGCATCACGCCGCCATGCCCAGCCGGTTTGGATGACGAAGTTTCCGCCAAAGTCGACCTCTTCACGCAGATGCCCGTTGACCGCAACAAACGGTTCTCCCCGAAAGCCCGTCGCGCCCCCAGGAGCATATTCCAGACCAAACTGAAATTCCCACTGCTCTGTTACGTCGGAGTAAAACGCATAGCCCGATTCAGCGTAAACACGCCAATTCGCTCGCGGGTAAATTGAAATCCCCCAAAGTAGCACGTCGCGGCTAAAGTTCAGACGGGGGAAGCCAGGGTTCTTCAGTAGAAACTCATCGCCTACGTGAGAGCTGAGGTGATAGTAGCCAAATTTTACCTGATAGAATTCATCGCCCCAGGTTAATGGCACTCCAAACCGAAAGTCGGAAGCCATGAGGTCGATATTTTCATCCCGATCAAGCCGCAGTTGGCCCGCACCTTCCATGTCAAGCTGCCAGCCGGTTGGTCTCCCGTTAATTAGTCGACCGTAACGTAGCAGACCAACCCGACCGCCAAGTGTGATGTCCCAAATATTGCCCTCATCTTTTTCGTTGCTCCAAACTGAACGAAAGCGAGATTCTTTGGCGCCTGCCAGATAGGAATGATAGATGAGCCCGTCGGGCAAGATCGTCCATTCGTTCGAGGAGCCTGCTTGTGAGGGCTGGCAAATTGGCTGATTGTAATTCTCGAAGGCCTGGTAGCTTTGATCTTTTTGGGGAATAGGCCCTAGCGGTATGGACTCAAATAATTCGGTGCGAACTACTTGCGAGCCTTTGCCCTGAATGTCTCCTTGCAGTCCATTGTCGCTCGAACCACGCGAGGCCCCTGCCAGCTGCTGGAAAATCAGCAGGGCAAGCATCGCGCCAAGGCTCTTTGGCAAGGTCATTCGAGGCAAGTGCATGGCGGGTAGGTCAAAGATGCATGGATTGCGTGACTGCCTGTTGAAGGCGAGGCGGCAGCCAACCGTCCGAAGAGGTTCGCAAAACCGTACGTCCTTTTTTTATCGGCATCCTAGTGCTGCCACCCAAAATCAGAATTTTTGAAACGATACGCAATTGTTCTTACATTGTTTCAAGGTAGCGAAGCCTGGAAGACTTTTCGGATTACGGGTGGCAGCACCGGTCAATCGTGTTGTGAGACTTTTCGAGCTAGGCAGAGCCTAACGACTGTGGCAAAAAGCAGCCTGACGCTGATGCTTTGATAGGAAGAAGATCGATGCTAGAGAATGCAGGCAGTTATCTTGAGCGCTGCTCTGCCTATTTCATTCATCAGGCCCATCCAACCCATCCAATCAGGAATCGTCACGATGCACCTTAGCCGACTTTTTTGCATTGCGGTCTTCTTAGGCGGCCTCACCGCCACCGGAGCACAATCGTTTGGACAGTCGTTTGGGCAATCATTGGGTCGGTGGCGAATGCCAAGCACTCCCGCCCAATTCTTTGGCTACGGTTATGGGCCGGGACACCACGCTCCCATGATCCGCATGCCAGATTGCCAACCCATGACGGTCCAGCGACTAGAGTTCGCTTCTCCCGGCTGCCAATCATGTCAACCAGGAGGCTACTCCGTAGGTTGTGTCAACGGTTTCTTCCCAACAGCGGGCACAGGTAGCACTTACTCGCCGGCACCAAGGTTCTATTTTTCGGACGTTCCTGCGGCGTCTGAGCACACTTCTCCAAAAACAGCTGAAGAAATTTTGCCAACTCCTGGCGCTTCGCAATAGCAGCGGTTGTAATCGGACAGAAACGAGCGTAGATTCCAGGTCACCGCCTAGGAGTCGCTCCTCCTGGCTTCACAAGATGTCCGGTAATTGCTCCCAAGGTTCGTCTTCACTATGCCGCATGTGTTAATGATCACCGTTCTAGGTGTCGTGTTGGCAATCGTTGCAGGTTGGCTGTGGCGGCGTTGGCGCCGTGACCAGCTCTCTGCACATCAGCAACTAGCTATTTTGCAGTTCGAGGAGTTGCGAGACGATCTGCAAAAAGACTTTCTCAAAGCCGCCGCAGCAACCGGCAAGCCCCGTGGACTTCGCTGGAAGCAATGCGATCTTAGCGATTCTCGGTGCTTTGCCGAAGACCTCGCAAGTCGAGAATTGGTCGCGTTGCTTGGTGCAACGATAAGCTTCGAGGCAATCGAAGGCGGCGATATGGAAGACGTCGAGGCGGTGGGCAACTTGCGTTTTGCAACGGCAATTTTTGTCTATCGGCAAGGAAAATGGACCACCGAGGGGCGAGTCATTTTCAACCTCGAACCTCCCCAGGCACTCGAACGCTTTCAAGAAACTTTACGGCCAATTGTCGAAAAGACGATTTCCTGAAACCGTTTGCCATTCCGATTCTGTTTTCATTTTTTTTCGTTAGCCATTACACAGACACCTAATGGCTAGGCTACTAAACTCGTAGGCTGTTAGCGATATGAATCGCTCAATATTTTGGTTCATCCGACTAAAGCGTACTTAGTTTGATGGAGGGCGAGGATTTTGAGTTTGAAGAATTCATGATCGCGAAATCCGTAGGCTTGTCGTTTCATGGTTTTTATTTTGTTGTTGGTCCCTTCGAGCGGACCGGTG
>JAJRSE010000125.1 GCA_024278955.1 Planctomycetota bacterium
CATCGCAGCAAGAACGGAAAGGGCTGCGGAGGTCGGCTCGGGGATCTGCGTGTACATGGGCCAGTTGGGTAGCAGGCCGATGACTTCATGGCCCGTCTGGTAGGGGCCTGCATTCGATCCGTCTGGCATAAACCCAAGGGCAGGCGAGCCTGGCACGTTCCGGTAATCCTTGTTCGCAAGATCGACAAAAAAGCCCGTCATATCTTGACTGATGCTATTCCCATCAGGATTGTCAACATTCAGCGCCATGACCTCCGAGGCAAGCTTTGCCTGCCAGGCACTCAAGGTGAAGAAAGGCTGGTCCGCCCCACTATATCGGTCCGCATCGATCTGAAAGCTGGAATCATAGATGTTGTAATCCGATTCATTCAAAACGGGCAATTTTCCGTCCGCTGCTGCCGAAGACCAAGCATAGTACACGGCATCGCGTTTCGTACGCATAATGATATTTCCTGAAAGAGAAACATATCGAGAGGCATCGATGGAAACACCTTCAGAAAAACTGTTCCCTTCGCCGTCGATGAGGTTGTTTTCAATACGTACCGGGCCACTGTTTTCAGGAGCTTGAGACATGGCTACATGCACACCCGCCTCGTCATTTAATCCTCCCTGTCCATACAGGATGTTATTGCGGATAATGTTTTCCCCTGCTTCCGTAACACCGAGAAGCTGTATCGGCCTCCCCGTCGCTTGGATCTTGTTGTATCTAATTTCCGATTCAAAAACCAAGCCTCGCGTCGCCAGATCGGTAATAAAGTGGGCTTTCCAAAATACCCCGCTGTTTACGTTTTCGATGTAGTTATTCTCGACCAAGGCATTGATCACTCCATACGACTGGATGCCATTTCCTAAGCGATTGAAGGTTCCATCGGTATTTTGTTCCTCGGCGTAGTTAATGTAATTGTTTCTCACCACCCAATCTTGGCTGCCCCACATGGCGAGGGCGGAGATGTTGTCTCCAAACCTACCTCTCGTATCTTGAATGCTGTTATTTTCAATCACGACCCCCACACTCAACCTCGTGGGGTCGGCAACTTCATTTTCCGCCTGGCCCCAAGAAGCAATGCCCTGCGTCCGGCTATTGACGATATTAAAGCCTCGGATACGGATGTAATCGCTGTTTTGCAAATGAATGCCCACCCTGTTGTTCTCCCCGTCAATCGTCACTTGGCCTTCCTCTCCTGGTGCGGCTTGAATCGTAATCAAGTTGCCGGGAGTCCCGTTCGCGTAGACGCTAACATTGCTGGAAGCAGGCTGCGAATCAATCCAGCCATTGAAGACCGGTGGGGCATAGGGGCTCGCGCCGCCATCGTCGGTATAAATACCGGCCCGGACATTCAAAGTATCGCCAGCCGCCAGTTCGCTAACGCCTCGCTGGATCGTCAAAAATGAATCTGCAGCGCTGGTGCCGCCGTTGGTGTCGCTGCCGGTCTTCGAGACCCAATAGGTAGACTGGGCACCGGCTGGCGAAACAACGATTAGCGTTAAGAAAAGTAGTAACAGCGATGTTTGTAGTAATGCTAATTTTTTAGTCATTGAAAACCTCTCTCTTGTGAACCTTGGCATTGGATACTAAATAAGAAACAGAGCTGCTAGCGACGCGCCCTATGCCTCCTGGCAAACAAGCCCATCGCAGCAAGAACGGAAAGGACTGCGGAGGTCGGCTCGGGGACCGGTATCCCAAGCATCGGATTCCCAAACGCATCGACTCTGCTGGGTGTCTCATTGGTGATGAGGATATCGTCGACGTAAGACGTCTGTGTCTGGGGCGCACCCTCGTTCCAAAAGGTATAAAGCCAAACTAAGTCAGCCACCGAAGTCGCACTCCGTAAAGTGGGAGTTTGCAAGTCCTCGAAGATAAGGTCTTCATCTTGCCAGACGCGGTAAATGCCCTCGTTCTCGACGGAGGAAAATTTCAGGTACATCTCATAGGTGTACCAGCGGTCTCTTTCTATGGGATCACCGAGGCCTCGTGATGTACCTATGTAGGGCCAGGGTCCGTTATTGCCGTAGAACGCAGAGGTGTTCACTTCCGTTTCAACGCCGAGGAGTCCACCCGTCGCACCGCCGAACAGATACGTATCTTGGTAACCTTCATTCGCACCACTGCTGATCTGGTATGGACACGCATGAATTTCATGCCTACTTCTGGATGAGAAGTAAAGTCCCAACCCTCGGGGTAATAGACACTGACCCGATACCACAGCTCCTCGCCTTCACCAAGAGGTGTTGGAAAAGTGAAGCCGCCCCCCCCCAGTTGCCAAAAGCCGTTTCTCCTTGATTGATCGAGACGCTGCCAGCTTGGCTCCCTGTGAATACGGGGGAGTCGACATACTTAGAATCTCCTGCGGCATCCCAAAACGCATCGGGGTTAGGAGACTGCGCCTGAGTTCCTAGCACGCCCCCTTCAAAGTCGGCGGAAATTACCCAAGCATCGGTTGCCGCAGAGGCATGGGTGACTCCTATTAAGAATAAAGCAGCAACAGCCGTTAACGGTCTCATCAGATTGGTTTTCATAATGGTTTCCTGTTCTAGAAATGTTTTTTCATGAGTCAATTAGCAAGGCGATAGCTTGTGTACTGGAAATTATTTATCGAATGCGACGCGGTAACGTTTCTTTGCGAGGAGACTTACTACGGCGAGAGTGGCAAGGGCTGCAGTTGTCGGCTCAGGCACAGCGCTGGCTCCTTCCAGGGCCGATGAGACGCCAAAATTGTCTTCCCAATCGGACAGGCTACCGATATTCGTATCCTGCTGCCAAAGCAAGAAATCGGCCCCGTCGGTGTCGCCATCTTGGTCGAAATCGCCGTCGGCTGGCACAGTGGCCAAGTAGGACGCTGCAAATGCTTCGCCCAGGCCGACTTGTCCCGACTGATTGAAGTGAAGGTAATCGCTCAGGAGGCCAAACGAATCGGTCTCGATCAAATACGAGAGTGGGTCGGCATCCGCAACCGCAGCTTGAGCCGCTTGAATCGTCGGCGTGTAGTCCCATTCACCAAAACTTGTGTTATAGTCGCTCACCGGAGTTGTAATCGACGGATCATCACCGATATTAATCTCTCCGATAAAAAAGGGCATCTCAGCCGCATTCAGGTCGGTGCGAACGCTGGCGATGAAATCGGTGAGATTTGTCTCGTACGCATTTGCCGAGGCGGGCTGGGGCGGCGGCCCGTAGTAGCCTCCATTACCACTGCTTTTCCCGTCCGATTCACCTTGCATCCAAAACAGGCCCGCGATACGAGGGGTTTTGCCGGCGGCCAGTAGGTTCGATTGGGCGGCTAGTACATTATCGATAAGCAGGTCGTATCCTTCGCTCGAAGAATTTGAACTCCAATCTGGCCACGAAGGCCTTTCTACCAAAGGCACACCTCCGACGGTCACTTTCACGATGACAATCTCCTCGGGCAACGCATCTGCTAGAGTCCGGCCAATCGAAAGTTCGGGGCCAAAAGTTCCGAGAAGCGGTTGTAGCGTTGAAAAAGCGTTCCCAGAACTAGAGTCGCCAGAC
Source organism: Planctomycetota bacterium (assembly GCA_024278955.1). GTDB lineage: Bacteria > Planctomycetota > Planctomycetia > Pirellulales > Lacipirellulaceae > Bythopirellula. The sequence continues at coordinate 3,509 of JAJRSE010000125.1, forward strand.
CGATACCAATAAGGCACATCGGTCTGATTCGTCAAGCTGCTTGGTAAACCTGCGGAGGGCGGAACGCCTTGGGCGTTGGACTGTCCGGCAACAATAAATATCTCGACTCCGCATGCTACCTTGACGCCCAATGAAACAATCGCCGATAAAAAAACGACGCTTGCGACACAAAGGGTAAAGGCCGACCAAATACGATTTGCCATTATTGTTTCTCCTCCATCGGCAACAGTAAGACCAACAGCGGTAGACGAATTCGAAGAAGTCTCATTGTTTTTTTCAGATTTTGCGTTGGAGTAAAAGTAGCCTCGATAGGAAACAAAGGTGTCAGTGGTGCGAACGACCTCTCCTGGCGAGAAGGCTGATCGCGGCAAGGCCGAAAAGGACTAGGGATGTTGGTTCCGGCACAGCGCTGGCTGCTTGCAGGGCCGTAGAGGCACCAAAATCATTTTCCCAATCGGAGAGACTGCCGACACTCGTGTCGCGCTGCCAAAGCAAGAAATCGGCCCCGTCGGTGTCACCATCTTGGTCAAAATCGCCACCAGAACCAATTGAAGCAGCGTAAAGTTGGATCTCAGAAAAACCGGCAAAGTTGTCGGCGACACCATTGACGAAATTATAGGTCCCTTCAAAGGCAAGAGAACTGCCGTCACCAAAAGTGAGCAGAGCAAATTTGGCTCCTACGGCTGTCGTGAGCGAGAAAAGCTCTCCTTCGTAACCATTCGTTCCTGGAGCAATGCTCGGGAAAAAGCTCTGTGCGAGACCAAAAGCAGCAAAGGGGGCAAGGGGGTCAATAGTGCTCGCGGTCGAGAAGGCGATATTGACCTGCGTGAGTCCGCGTCCCACGCGGCTGGCGGCTCCGACGGAGTTTAGATTCCAGAATCGGAGCGACCCCACATCGTACGTGCCATTCAAATCGAGGATGGCAAATGCATCATCCATCGCACCATCATAATCGTTCCAAAACTGGAAGTAGTTATCTGAATCATCTGCCAAATGCTGCGGTGGTTCCGATCCGTCTAACCCCACTCCGTCGACAATGTGTTCCACAAATTGGTGAGGAAAGGCAGTCGCGGCGCTCCCTGTGGCGGTAACACCAGTAATGTGATCCGCGCTGGCGATTCCCGGTAACAGGCAGAATGCGATTAATAAAGCCACGCATGGTAGACGGAACTTTGAAATACAGGTGATCATCAGACTACTCCTCCTTCGTTGGAAATAAAATGGTAGCGAATAGGCCGAAGCAAATCAGAACAAGGCTCGATGGCTCGGGCACAGATGTCGCTGCTTCCAGGGCCGAGGAGACGCCAAAATTGGCTTCCCAATCGGACCAACTACCGACACTCATGTCGCGCTGCCAAAGCAGGAAGTCAGCCCCATCGACATCGTCATCGCCATCAAAATCGCCAGGCAACCCTACCGCCAAGCCGGTTTGGAGCGAAGTATTCCAAGGAGACCAATTCGACCATTGGCCGCTGGAGTCTTGCTGTCTGGCGCGCACGGCATAGAGCTGCTCCCCGAGAAGCCTATCTGCCCCCGATAGGCTTCCCGTGAATGCTCCGTTCGAGTTGTTCACTTCAATGCTCAGCCCTGCACCAAGAATATCGCCCGAATCCCAAACTAGATCGCTGCCACTCAGGTCTGAGGCAATCTGAAGTTGCCAAGCGGCTTGTGTATCTCCTCCATCAGGATCGATAAAGGAAGTTTTCGTCACCAGTGGATTGAGCGGCGACGTTGCCAGGCCAATCGGTGCGGTACTAATGACAAAATCGTCAAAATAGCGTTCCTGCTCGACCGGGCTTCCCTCATTCCAGTAGTTTTCAAGAAAAATCGCATTGATCCCGTAGTCGTCCCACGAGTAGACCCAGTTCAGGTCGGTGCGGCTTGACTCGAGTTGCCCGTCGATCCAAACCTGAAAGACACCATCGGACTGACCTGGCGTATTCAGTTTGACACGTCCTTCGACGCTGACCCAACGTCCACTTTCGGCCGTGTCAAATATCTGAGAAGAGGCGTCGCTTTTTCCCAGCCAGGAAAAATTAGGGAAATTATTGTACCCATTGGTAACGACCTGGGACGCCGAATTGACTCCGCGAACCGGATCAAGCCCCAAGCTGTTCCCATTTCCTTCCCAAATATGCGCTATCATCGCCTGCGACCAATTGGACGAAGAGAAGGAGATCGCTCGACTTAACTTCTTCGGATTGCCAGTCCAACCCTCTTGCATCTTGACGTACTGACGCCAATAGACTTCAGTGAAATCTTCGGTAGGCCGCGAGGCGGAGCCTTGGAGATAGCCTCCCGGAGCCCGACCGAATGTTTTTTTCAAATTCCCAGCGCCCACTTCGCCCGCCTGCCAGCGGACCCGCATCGACTGGCCCGACCCGCCCAGCGATTCACTGGCGATCGGGGCAAAATCACCGCTATCGGTAACGTACTCGACGTAGTTCGTATTGAGGGTGGCAGTCGACTCGAAATCGTCGTACCAAATCGTGTCGGGGTTGCTTGCCCAACCTTGGTCGGCAAGGATTTCCACGTTGCCAACACGGGGCGATTGCGGCACGGCGGCCCAAGCCACCGCGGCCAATTCCAATGTGCAAATTACGAAAAGAAAAGCGGTTACTAACTTCATCGGTATTTTCTCCATGGTTCACTCAGCCCCATTGGCGTCAATTTGAACTTATTTGTCGGCATCAACTTACTTCTCTGCAAAACCTGTTTGGAGCGAAGTATTCCAGTCTGACCAACTCGACCACTGGCCACTTTTGTCTTGCTGTCTAACGCGCAAAGCATAGAGATGATTTTCCAGAAGCTTATCTGTCCCAGTTAAGCTTCCTTGAAATTTCCCGGTGTCGGCGCTTACCCCGACGCGAAGGCTTGCTCCGGCAACGACGCCCGAATCCCAAACCAAGTCGTCGCCACGAAGGTTCGACGCAATCTGAAGCTGCCACGCCGCTTGCACGTCCCCTGAATCAGGATCGCGAAAAACGGTCTTCGTCACTATTGGGTTTAGCGGCGACGCTGCTAGACCGATGTACGACATGCTAATAACGAAATCGTCAAAGTAACGCTCCTGTTCGACAGGACTTCCGCTATTCCAGTGGTTCTCAAGGAAAACCGCATTGATCCCGTAGTCGTCCCATGAATAAACCCAGTTGATGTCATTGCGGCCCACTTCTAGCCGTCCGTCAATGAAGAGTTCAAAAACGCCGTCAGACTGGCCAAACGTGTTCAGCTTGACGTGCCCTTCGACACAGGCCCAGCGTCCACATTCTGCCGTGTCAAATACCTGGGCAGTGCTACTACCAGCTCCTTTGCCTCCCAGCCATTGAAGGTTATCAAAGTCGTTGTATTGAGTAGTCACAACTTGCGAATCCGAGTTAACTCCACGAGCCGGATCGGTCTTGAGGCCGGTCGGGCTGCCATTCCAGATGTGTGCAATCATCGCCTGCGACCAATTGGATGAAGAGAAGGAAGTCGCCCGGCTAAGCTTAGAGGGCTGGCCGGTCCAACCCTCCTGCATTTTGACATAATGACGCCAGTAAATTTCTCGGAAATTTTCGGCGCTACGCACACCAGTATTTCCCCATTCCATCGGATTCCGACCGAATGTTTTCTTCAAGCCTCCAGCGTCGACTTCGCCCACTTGCCAGCGGACCTGCATCGACTGGCCTGAACCCCCCAGCGATTCACTGGTGATCGGGACAAATTCACCACCATTACTGTGATACTCAAGATAGCGACCAGCAAGCGGCTCCGAACTATCGAAGTCGTCGTACCAGATCGTGTCGGGGTTGGTCGCCCAGCCCTGGTCGGCAAGGATTTCCACATTGGCGATACGAGGAGATTGTGGCTCCGCAGCCGGAGCCGCGACCGTCAACCCGAATGTCCAGATCAAGAAAATCCCCAATCGGCATCCAAAATCTACCCGAAATCTCATCTGCGATCGCCTCTTCTTTGTACATTCGGGAAAAAACAGCAAACGTATCTACACACCCATTGTCGTCTCCTAAGGCGACCTGCTCAATCCAATTAACGCTACCTGCGACTCCAATTTCGTCTTGCCCATCGACTTCCCTGCAAGGCAACAAAATAAGTTCTTAGGCGAGCGGCAGATGAGAACTTACCTGAGTTCAGGACGATGGGACCATAGGACGATGGGACTCGTGCAGTCCTATAGTCCCATCGTCCTCTAGTCCCACTCTCGGGTTGGTATATTCTCATCCGCCGCTCGCCTTATGATTCGACCGAATCAAAATTCCCGCTCGCCAAGATCGCTAAGACTATTCCTGCTACTGCTCCTTTTCGACATCAGACTGCTTGGAATTCGACATGCTTGGCTCCTCTGAGAAAGTTAAAATGCCTGAATCACTCCAACTTAAAGAACCCGTCAAGATGTACTTCGCCGAACGCTAACGTGGAATGTCCAGCGCTGGCAGCAGAAGTGACCTCTCAGGCAGAAGTCTTTTTGTCGAAAGATGTCAGGATTTCTCTTCCTACATTACTAGCCACTGCGTTGCAGGCTGCTGCATGCGTGCTGAGCGCGATAGTTGCCATTAGAATCGTTGGTTAAGTTTTTGTAGTTCATGGAATTCGTTTCTCGCAATCGGGAAATTTTCATTTGAGTGGACTTGGAACCATTTCAGGCTCGGTGTGTTGCCTCTTGCAACCGCACACGCTGCCTAACACAGCGGTGATTCGACGGTGTTTCCAAGGCAATGCGTAATGCGCGGGATTTGCAGGAAAGTGTACGAACTAGCGGATTCGTCGGAATCTGGCCATGCCGATGGAGCCCAGTAAAAACAGTCCCCATGCTGCGGGCTCGGGGACCACCGTGGCTCGGACCCACTCGGCCATCGACGGAACGCCATTGTCATTCACCAAGAACAGCATGTAATAGCCAGGCGGAGCTTCGTTGGGGTTACTCGGCACGGTGATTTCCAGCCCGCCGGCAACCTCGGTGAAATCAAGGCGGTTGGCGCGCTGCGTCCAGTCCTGCGCGTGCGTTGCCGAGCCGGGTACGATCCAGAGTACATCGACGATGCTTGCCGCGTCGAGCGTCTCAACAAGAAACGATTCGCCATATTCGACTACCGACGGTGCCGAAGTGACGATGGGACGATCTCCCTGGAAAAGGTAAGCTGGCGAGTATATCTGGGCGTTTGTGTTCGAAACCCACCCGCCTTCGGATTTATCTCCACCGGTGATGAGCACGCGGCCATCTGGCAAGAGCGTCGCAGTAGAGTGGTATCCTCGGTAGATGCTCTGGTCGGAATCGGCCACTTGCGATATTTGCCCCGTGATCGGATTCCAAAGTTCGCCTTGGGAGATCGCACCGCTTGGGTCATTAAAAGAGGCCCCCGATGAAGTACCTCCGGTAATCAGTATCGTTCCATCGGCAAGAATCGTGGCATCGTTCTGCCGCCGGGGCTGGGCCATCGTCGCCGTAGCGTAGGTCCACTTGGGAGCATCGCTGCCGATATCCATGAGCGCGATATTCGCCGTTGGATCATAGCCACCGCCAATGTAAGCGACTTTGCCGGTGTCGTACATCACGGCCGATCCATAGTTGGCAAGGTCCGTATCGAGCGTGTAGTCCAGGAAGCTCCAGCTTCCGGTACCCGTGACATCGATCTTCTCGGACTTTTTGTCCCAGTTTGTCAGTGATACGACGCCTCCATCGGGGGCAAGGAAGGTACGTGGATAGAGCGGCATACCTTTCCTGGCGGTTGTTAGGTCTCGCCAGGAGTTGGTCGCTACTTCGTAGACCTGCGGAAGTCTGTTGACATTGCCCTCGGTAATATCGCCCGACATGACCAGCACGTCGCCGTTGCCCAACGTGGTTGCGCTAGGATACCAGCGGCCAGCGTTCATGGCTGGCACATCGTTGTTTGGGTCGCTATCGCCGTTGGCCCATGTGTTCGTGAATGGATCGTAAATATCGGCTACTGGCTCACCGTTTTGTCCTCCTCCCGGCAAGGTCCCGCCGACGACCAACAGTCTTCCATCCGGCAGCCAGGCGTGGCCTGCGCAGAAAATATCGACCGCCGGTCTTGGCGCGGCGGTAAACTCACCATCTACGGGATCCCACAACGATGTATTTCTCCCCCCGAAGCCCCAGGACAGCACTTTGCCGGTCGGCAGCAAAGTCGAGTGGATCGCTTCGAGATTGTTGTACGGAATCGTATTGGACCATTCGCCTTCGACGGAAGGTTCCGCGTGAAGCAATGCCAGAGAGAGCATAACGACCAAAGCCGTAGCTAGGCGGACAGAAGTTTGCCATACAGATTGCATCATATTTAGATCTTTATTTATTAGTGGGAAAAAATGTATCGTGCAGCGGTTGTAGCGTGGAAAATGCGTTCCCCGAACTAGAGTTCCCAGACCGATACCAATAGGGCACCTCTGGCTGATTCGTTAGACTGCTTGGTAGACCTGCGGAGGACGGCGCGCCCTGGGCGTTGGACTGTCCGGCAACAATAAATATCTCGACGCTGCTGGCTACCGTGACGTTCAATGAAACGATCATCCACGAAAAAGGAACGGTTACAGCACGTAGGACAAAGATTGACTTGGCGCGGTTCATCATTCCTGGTCCTGATTTGATAGTAATAACTGGACTTTTGCATTTTGACATTTCAAGACCAGTTGATTTTTAGAATGTGCTATCAACCACAAGGTGTGGGGCTGCTTTCATTGCATGCAATACGAGGCATGGTGGCTTGTTGTCAAACTACGAAAAAATGGGATTTTGATAGGAGCGTTACAGCATGGCTGGGGCATATGCGGCAATGCTTCGCTTGGTTCAATAATGTCGGTATTCCCCGTGTTTTACGAGGTCTTTCATTTTTTGCCGTGCAAAGCATGCTTCAATGAGCCATGTGCCATAGCCTTCAAAAATCTCGAAAACAGCTTGTTTTTCAGATTCCATTGGGGTTGATATTCAAGTTTGCAAAAGTCTAGTAATAACTCATTTCGCTGCATCGTTATATTCAATTGCACCAATATCAGGCTTTGCATCGGTCACCTGATCATCTGCGATATTCGGATCACCAGCATCAATCGCCTTCGATTCAGGAACCAGAGCATAAGCCTTACGGTAATGATCCAGGACCTCTTTGACGATGTGCTTACGGTTCAAGAGTTCTTTATCGCTGAACGGGAACTGCATTTCTGCATTGACGACCACTCTTGACGAGGGAATCGATCCCGTTGCGGGTACATCATTCTTTCCAAACCCCGTCATTCCCGGTTTCAGGCCGTCGATGAAAATCTTGCTATAACGCTGCTCATCACGAGTCGGCGCCTCGGCCCAAAGGTTGTAGTCCACAAACGACATCGCATTTTTGACACCCGCCTCATCAAGGCACCCTGTGCAGCGCATAAATAGATTATTGCGTATCCTGATCTTTTCGGACGGAGCTTCCGGCAAGTGGTTCGTCATTACCGCACGACCGTGGTTTTTCATATCCAGAGTGTTATTACTGAACTCTAGGCGAGAGCAGGTCGCCGTTCCCAGCCCCATCACTCCTCCATACGATGCGCCGATAAAGATATTACGCCGCACCACAGAATCCGGCCCCATTCCGCAGATATGCTCATGGGTGCAATTCTTATCAAACGCATTCTCATGCCCTTTATGGGGCAGACTGATCAAAACGTTGCCTGTCATTTCCCCCGTGATTCTGCCCGTTGTCCACGAGCCGCCACGAAACACATTGTTGCGAAGAATTCCCGTTGCGCCCGGCACACAGTAAGTCCCTTTGGGTTCCGGTTGATGCACGTAGTTACCTTCGATCAGCATCGATTTGGTTTCCCAGCCTCCGAGATGACCACGGATAACGACGTTATTTCGAATAACAGCAACAGACTTGCCGCTGATCCCTACGTTGATACCTTGCATGGTGTTGTCGGCAAACAAAACCGATCCCTCGCCGTATGTGGTTATGGACGGAGCGGCCTTCTCGTTGGCAGTGAAATTGCAGCGAGATACCTCAACGGCACCGCCGGCGGGTTTCAGGTAGAGGCTGGCAGAGGCATGAATCTTTGTGTCTAGGATTTTAATACTGCGATCATGGGCAGTCGAAAGGTTAATGCTGCGCTGCCTGTCATTATCACTGACCGTTCCCAGGCCCTCAAGTCGACAATGCTGCAGCAGAAGGCTCGCGTCATAGCCGTCAATCAGACCTGTCTGAGTTCCTCTCAACACGATGGGCCTTTCTTTCGTGCCTTGGGCCAGCAGCGCTGCTCCACTTCCCAGTGTGATTCTGCCTCCTTTTGCGAAGGACAGAATAACGCCAGGATCGATGCGCAAAGTACTCCCTTGAACTTTGATATGCGTCGTAATGCTACGGTCCTTGCTCCAAACTGTATCCCTCGTGATTTCTTCTTCTGCCGAGACTGTTTCTGCCAAGACCGTCGGCGCCAGCGCAACACCGATGCAAAGTGCCAGACGCAATAAAGTCATCGCCATGAATACTCCGGAGGTTGGTTCGCATTCTCTTTTGATGTTAATCAGTGTTCTGTTGGTTTCATTGTTAGTGGGAAGAAATATATCGTGCAGGCCCGCACCGAGGAAAAAACCAGTACCATCCAAGCGAGAGGAGAACATCCCCTGAAAGTTCGAGAGCTTAGCTGATATTTTCTACGAGCCGTTAGATAATTTCTCAGTTTTACTAACCAAAGCCGCATAGCGGTACGTAAGTGATTATGGTAATTCGACTTTCTGAACTAAGGAACTGTTTAAGATGTGTTGCCCTGAAACGACGGTTTGAGTTGCGGAAAGAGGCGATGCTAACGTCGCACCAGCTTCGGCTTCCCGTGGCGCGAGCCTTGTCGCCTGAGATCGAGAAGGTGCTGCTGGCGGGAGACATTCGTAAAGAAGAGACACTCCGCCGGCCATCCCAACAAATACCCCAGCGTTCCCACCTCTTTGCCCCGATAAGATATTATTGCGGATAACATTTATCCCCGCCTCAGGTGAACCGCTGGCACGGATGCCAATATATATCGGCCTCCCTTCTGCTTGAATCCGATTGTACCGAATCTCCGATTCAAAAACCGAGCCTCGCGTAGCAAGGTCTTCGACAAAATGGTCTTTCCAGAAAACGCCATGCTCTACGTTTTTAATAACATTATTCTCGATTAAGGCATTGATTACACCATACGACTGGATGCCCGTTCCCAATCGATTGAAAGTTCCGTCTGGATTTAGTTCTTCAACACTGTTGATATAATTGTTTCTTACGACCCAATCTTGAGTGCCCCACATGGCGATGCCATTCGTATTGGTTCCAAATGCTCCTTTGGTATTTTGGATGCTGTTGTTTTCAATCACGACTCCGATACTCAGCTTTGTGGGATCGGCAACCGTATTTTGCGGTTGGCCCCAGGAATTGATAGCTCGGCTCCGGCAGGGCCAGCGCTAACTTCGGACGATCTAGGCAGTATAGGCAGGAGGATATTCGGGCAAACTGGGATGCCACTTTGGCGAAATAGTGTTGACAAAAATGGATAGGGCTCTAGTCAGGCAGTCGAACAGAATCACGTAGTCGTATTCTTGTCGCGGGTCAATTTCAAATGGGCAAACAGGGCGATTGCCTGTCTTACCCAGAGTTAGCGCTGGCCCTGTCGGCTCCGGCTATTGACGAGATTGAAACCTCGGATACGGAGGTAATCGCTGTTTTGCAAATGTATGGCAACTTTATCATTCTGTCCATCAATTGTCACCTGCCCTTCTTCTCCCGGGGCGGCCTGAATCGTAATCGGATATCGAGAGTTCCGTTCGCGTTGACACAGACATTGCTGGAAGCAGGGGCTGAATCAATCCAGCCACAAAACGTGCCGGCGGGCTTATAGGGGCTCGCACCGCCATCGTCGGTATACGTGCCAGATCGGACATTCAGGGTGTCGCCTGGCCCTAATGCACTCACGCCTCGCTGGATCGTCAGGAAAGAATCGGCACCGCCATTGGCACCGCCATTGGTGCCGCCATTGGTGTCGCTGCCTGTCTTTGAGACCCAATAGGTCGTTTGAGCACCAGCCGGCGAAACAACGATGAGCGTTAAGGAAAGCAGTAACAGGGATGTTTGTAGCAATGGCAATCGTTTAGTCATTAGAAACCTTTCTGGAAATTTCGACATGAAATCTAAGAAAAGAAGAGTGCTAGCGACGCGAGCGTCCTCTCCTGGCAAACAGGCCGATTGCAGCAAGGACGGAAAGGGCTGCGGAGGTCGGCTCTGGGATCTGCGTGTACAGAGGCCAGTTGGGCAGCAGGCCAATGACCTCGTGGCCCGTTTGGTAGGGGCCTGCATTGCTGCCGTCAGGCATAAACCCAATCGCCGGCGAGCCAGGGGCGTTCCGGAAATCTCCGTTTGCCAAGTCGACAAAAAAGCCCGTCATATCCTGGTTGATACTGTTCCCATCAGGATTGTCAACATTCAGCGACTTGATATTTGCGGCTTGCTGAAGGTTCCAGAAAAACAAAGTGTTGAAGGTTTGCTCAGAGCTATTAAATTGATCCGCAATAATCCTAAAGCTGGAATCATAGATATTGTAATCCGATTCATTCAGAACGGGGAATTTCCCGGCCAGCGCGGACGAATTAAAAGCAGTGTACACGGCATCGCTAGCCGTTCGAGTGATAATGTTTCCTGTTACCGAAACATCCTTCGAGGCATCGATGTTAATCCCTTGGGCACCGGTGTTCCCTTCACCATCGATGAGGTTGTTTTCGATACGCACTCCGGCACTCTGGCCAAAAGCTCCGGCCATCGCTACATGCACCCCAGCGTACTCACTTCCTTGCCCAGACAAGATATTATTGCGAATCACATTTATCCCGGCCTCAACCGAACCGCTGGCACGGATGCCAATAAATATCGGTCTCTCTGACGCTTGAATCCTATTGTATCGAATCTCCGATTCAAAAACCGAGCCTCGCGTTGCCAAGTCTTCTACAAAATGGTCTTTCCAAAAAACTCCGTTTTTCACATCTGAAATATCGTTATTTTCGATGAGTGCATTGATTACACCATAGGCTTGAATGCCTGAAGAATTTTGTGAGCCTGTTATTACTTTTTCAATTTTATTGTTTCTGACGATCCAATCTTTGGAACCCCACATGCCAATTCCTGCTACATTTTTTCCCGTTGGACCCGTCGTATTATAGATATAATTATTTTCAATCGTTACCCCAATGCTCAACTTCGTGGGATCGGCAACCGCATTTTGCGGTTGGCCCCAAGAAGCGATCCCTATGACCTGGCTATTGACAATATTAAAGCCTCGAATACGGATGTAATCGCTGTTTTGCAAATGAATGGCAATTTTATTGTTTTGTCCATCAATCGTCACCTGGCCTTCTTCGCCTGGGGCGGCCTGGATCGTAATCGGATTCTCGAGAGTTCCATTCGCGTTGACACAGACATTGCTGGAAGAAGGCAGTGAATCAATCCAGCCGCAAAAGGCACCCGCGGGCTTATAGGCGCTCGCACCGCCATCGTCGGTATACGTGCCAGATCGGACATTGAGAGTGTCGCCTGGCCCTAATGCACTCACACCGCGCTGGATCGTCAGGAAAGAATCGGCACCGCCATTGGTGCCGCCATTGGTGTCGCTGCCGGTCTTTGAGACCCAATAGGTCGTTTGAGCACCAGCCGGCGAAACAACGATGAGCGTTAAGGAAAGTAGTAACAGAGATGTTTGTAGCAATGGCAATCGTTGGGTCATTAGAAACTCCTCGCTCTCATGTTCACATTACAAATCAATAAAGAAAATCAGCTAATGCAGCACCTCGACCTGGCTGCGGTAATTGATAGATATCGGAAAAATCTGAAGATAAAACGAAGGCCCGCCGCGATGGCGGGCCTTCAAAGTCAAACGCTCGCTTTAAGCACTAACTCGCTTGCGACGCAAACCGACTAAAGCCAAGCCCGACAAGGCCAACAAGCTGAATGTCGCTGGCTCTGGGATTGCGTTTGCGTAAAGCTGGATTTCAGAAAAACCGGACCAGGCATCGCCGCCAAAAGTCCCCTCAAAGGCAAGCTCGGTACCGTCACCAAAAGTGAGCAAAGCATAGGTGGACCCAATCGCTGGCGTGATCGCGAAAAGCTCTCCTTCGTAACCATCTGTTCCTGGAGCAATGCTCGGGAAAAAACTCTGTGCAGCACCAAAATCGACGAGGGCAGCGCCCGTGGTCGAGAAGGCAATGTTGAACCGGGTGACTCCGCGACCTACTCGCGTGGGCTGAGCGTTCATATTCCAGAATCGGAGTGAATCGACATCATAGACGCCATTCAAATTCATGATGATAAAATTTTTGGCCATATCGCCGTCAACATCATTCCAAAACTGGACGTAATCGCCCAAATTGAGGTCTCCCTGATGCTTCGGAGGCTCAGATCCGTCTAGCCCTGTACCATCGATAGCTTTCACCGGTGATTCGCCGGCAAAACTAGTTCCGAGGCTTGCGGCTTCGAGAGTAACAGGAATGTGTGCAGCGCTGGCGACTCTAGCCACCAGGCTCATGACGCTTAGCAAGGCTATGCATAATAAAAAGCGATTTGAATACTTGACAAGCATTAGACTTCTCCAAGGTTGAAAAATGAAACAGAAAACTTACAATACGATTTTTGCTCTCTTTGCTGTGTCCTGCGACGTCCGCCGTCGGCTCGTTATTCTTAATTCCCTCCTCGATGGCCGACTCGCGCGAATAAAACTGAACAGACATGTGGGATTAAAGAGAAATACCACTTCTTCTATCCACATTATTCCAGTGCTACAGACTCTGCAATCCAGTTATCGCTTTCTGAGACTCCAATTTTGTCTTGCAGGTCGCGTCTGCGAGACGCAGGTTTCGGCGGGCGATCAGCCAAAAGCGACGTTGCCACGAGTGCTCGGACTTCGCCGAAGTTGTCCGACGCGACCGATGTTAGAACATTTCACGACTCAATTACCACCCGCTGAAGCAGTGCGATGGGGTGAATTTGACCTTCGGCCAACGGGGTAGGATGTTTCTATTTCCTAGGACGGCGCTACGCTTGCCCTAGGCTACGGTGAAAAACAGGCCTTCGGCCAAACTAAAAAAGCTAAAGGATTCGTCTAAAGACGAGGGTTTTAGACCCATTTGTAAGGACAATAAATAGAGCCGGGGAGAAAACGCTTTATTTACTACCTCTCAGCCCATTCGCTGCCGGCTGCATCTCCGTCATTCCAACTGGGCCAAACGGTACTTCATCGGCGTTGTACCAGCATGCTGACGAAACACAGTAATGAAGTACTTTGCCTCATCAAAACCGAGTTGCTCCGCGATCTCGTAGACCGGCTTATCCGTTGTGCTCAGAAGCATTTTGGCGTGCTTGATTTGCATAAACAAAATCTCTTGCTTCGGCGATCTCCCAATAATTCGTTTGAATCTTTTGTAGAGCGAAGCGCGAGAAACATGAACATGTTTTAGCACGTCATCCACGGTCACTCGGTGGCAGACATGCTGGCGAATGAATCGGATTGCCGCAGCAACTTCAAGGTCGTCGCAGGCCACGACATCCGTACTTTGTCGTACAATCACTTCGCCCGGCTCGAAGGTCATCTGCGGATCGACCTGCTTACGATTGTGCATCATGTTGTCGAGCAGTCGCGCCGCTTCATAGCCAATTCGATCGGAATCGATAGAAACGCTGGAGAGTGAGGGGATGGTAAATCGACACAACACCTCATCGTTATCAACTCCCAGCACGGCAATCTCATCGGGCACGCCAATGCCGGCTCGTTGGCAAGCGTCTAAAACTTGTTGGCCGCGACCATCGTGACAACACATCAGACCGACCGGCTTAGGGAGATCTTCCAACCACTTGATAAGGTCACTTTGGTGAGACTCCCATCCACTCTCGCCCCGAGCCCTTTGGTTTTTGAAAACATGACAATCACCGCCATCTTTCATGACACTTTCGCAAAACCCTTCGCGTCGCTCGTCATCATAGTAGTAGTGGCCACTGGGCGCACCGACAAAAGCAAAGTGCTCGAACCTGCATTCTCGCAAATGGAGATAGGCCTTCTCCGCGATTAGGCGATTGTCAACTCCAAAGATCGGTAATCCCGCGGGCAAGCCGCCTCCTCGCAAATCGATCAACGGTAGACCCGTCGCGATCAAGGCCTCGGCAGTCCTTGGGTTGGGAATACGAGCTAAAATCCCATCCCCTTCCCAACCACGCAGCCAAGTTGGAAGAGCTTCACTTAAATTGTAGGGCTTGAAGTAGACCGACCAAGCTTTCCCTTCACGATAAAATCGCGACACTCCCCCCAACAGCCCTCGGCCAAAGGCCGAGGAAGTTTCGATAATCACAGCCACTTGTTTGAATTCTCGCATGGCACCAACCTCTTAGCCTACAATTGTGCGTGGATTAACTTGTCGGGTGAGCAGCAACCAGCCTCGCTTGCTGTGTCCAGACGTCATCCCCATAGCGGGGGGGCGTTTGAACACCACAAATTTCACAGTAGGGGGCGGCGACCTCTCTTCACGATCTGCCTGAGCCTCCTGGAATTGCCGATTTTTCGTACGGCAAGAGCTGCTCTAGTGCTTTGACAACTCTTAGAATTGGGGTGCTGGCTGACAGAAGTTGTTATCCAGTAGGTTGTTCTGACAGCCAGCACCCCACTTTTTAGCTGAGACAAAGCACTAGGCCGCTGCGCCCATTATGCGCAGGCGAGACGAAATTGGAACCTGTAAAAGGGGTTTCAGGATCGTGGAACTTGACGATTCGAGTGTAATTGGAGGCAGAAGTGGCAAAGAGGCCTTCACAAAAGCTCTTGTTTTGCCTGCCTGAATTGCTTGACTGCAAATTCAAGGTCTTCCCGAGTATGAGCTGCCGAGACTTGTGCGCGAATACGAGCTTTGCCTACTGGCACGACGGGGAACGAGAATCCGATCACGTAAACTCCCAGCTCAAGTAATCGATCCGCCATACGACTGGCGAGTTTCGCGTCGCCTAGCATGATCGGCGTGATGGGGTGGGTGCCTGGTGGAATCTCAAATTGGGCCGAGGTCATTGCCTCACGGAACCAGAGTGTGTTGGACTCAAGCTTGTTGCGTAACACCGTACTAGTCGAGGCAAGCTCAATCGCCTTCATCGCACCTCCGACAATGGCGGGTGGCAAGGTGTTGGAAAACAAATAGGGACGCGATCGCTGCCTGAGTAACTCGATGAATTCTTTGCGGCCGCTCGTATAGCCACCGCTGGCACCGCCGAGTGCTTTGCCAAGCGTGCCGGTGGTCAAATCGATGCGATCGACCACACCGCAATGTTCGTGCGTGCCACGTCCCGTCTTGCCAAGAAACCCCGTTGCGTGACAGTCGTCGAAATGAACTATCGCACCATATTGCTCGGCTAAATCACAAATTCCCTTCAAGTCGGCGATCGTTCCATCCATCGAAAAGACTCCGTCGGTGGATATTAGCTTTGTGCGTGCTCCCGCCGCATCGGCCTCTTGGAGTTTTGCTTCAAGATCGCTCATGTCGTTGTTTTTGTATCGGAAGCGTTTGGCTTTGCACAATCGGATTCCGTCGATGATCGAAGCATGATTGAGCTCATCACTTAGAATCGCGTCTTCAGAAGATAGCAGTGTTTCGAACAGCCCCCCGTTGGCATCAAAGCATGACGAATAGAGAATTGTCTCTTCGGTGCTCAGGAAATGACTAATCTGGGATTCCAGTTCCTTGTGAATCGACTGCGTGCCGCAAATAAACCGTACCGAAGCAAGGCCAAACCCCCAACGGTCGAGCGCTTCGTGTGCTGCGGCAATCACCTCGGGATGATCAGCCAGTCCCAGATAATTGTTGGCACACAGGTTCAGAACGGTGCCTCCCTGGACAACTTCGATTCTCGCCTTTTGAGCGGTTTTGATTTGGCGCTCGCTTTTGGTGAGGCCCCGGACGCGAATTTCGTCCAATGTTTCTATCACGCTTTTTGGAATAGGTGTTTTCATAAAATCAGGAAGTCCTTACCAGCTCAAAATGACCTTGCCGCAATTGCCCGTACTCATCACTTCAAATCCTTTTGCAAATTCCGAATAGTGGTATCGGTGGGTGATGACCGATTCGATGTTTAACCCGCTCTGAAGCATCGCGGTCATTTTGTACCACGTTTCGTACATTTCTCGACCGTAGATTCCCTTGATCGTCAACATATTGAAAACGACTCGATTCCAGTCGATCGTCATATCTTCTTCCGGGATTCCGAGCATAGCAATTCGACCGCCGTGACACATTTGGCTAAGCATGTCTCCAAAGGCGTGCCGGCTGCCAGACATTTCAAGCCCCACATCAAAACCTTCGGTCATGCACAGTTGCTGGACCACGTCCGAAAGTTTTTCTTTCTTGGGATTGATTGCCCTCGTGACGCCCAACTTCTCAGCAAGCTGCAATCGATACGGATTCAAATCGGTGACGACCACAAAGCGGGCTCCCGCGTGCCGCGCCACCGCAGCGGCCATCAGACCGATCGGCCCGGCCCCGGTGATCAACACATCTTCGCCCAAAAGGTCGAATGACAGGGCCGAGTGGACGGCATTCCCCAGCGGATCGAAAATCGACTGGATGTCTCGCGGTAAATTAGGATCGTGATGCCAAACATTGGTGATCGGCAGCGCTATCCGTTCGGCAAACGCCCCGGGCCGATTGACACCAACTCCTTGGGTATGGGCGCACAGGTGCCGTCGGCCAGCCATGCAATTGCGACATCGACCACAAACCACATGTCCTTCACCGCTGACGATGTCTCCTACCTGGAAGTCGACGACGTTGGACCCGATATCGACGATTTTGCCAACGAACTCGTGGCCAATAACCATCGGCACGGGGATCGTTCTCTGTGCCCAGGCATCCCACTGAAAAATGTGCAGATCGGTGCCGCAGATACCGGTTCGGTCGACTTGGATCAAGGCATCGTTGATTCCCATCTCCGGCTCAGGCACGTCCTCGAGCCAAATCCCTGGTTCCGCCTTTTTTTTAACGAGCGCCTTCATTTCCGTTTAATCCTAGTGAACAAAGCGTACTGGTATTCGATTCTATGAACACCCTCTTATAGCTCAAAGTGAAAATAGATGTATCCGCGAAACACGCGAAAGGGCGCGGAAAGAGTGTTTTGCGGGGGCATTCTACGAGAATATTTTGGTAGCCCGCCAGAGGAATATGTTGATAAAAAGCTCTTTGTTTTTTGTGTCTTTTCGCGTGTTTCGCAGGCCTTTTTTTGCTCGTGTTTTCAGTTGGAGTTATAGGACGAATCCGGAAAACAGAACAAGCAATGCTAGAATCATAGCAACAAAAAGCCCCCACCAGGTGAGAACGCTTGTATACCATCGGTCGCCAAGATCGCCTAAGATATTCATCTTACGCCAGTTGAAAATGAGTTGATCGGTAACCTGCTCAGCCTTGGGAGGTGAAGTCAATAAGCTCACGCCGATGCAAACTACCATGCAAAACAACCAGTTGATCGACGCTTGGTTGGCGTAGGGCGCCAGCCATGGCGGAGTCTCTGTGGCGAAGACCATGTAGAGTTTGATCGCAATGCCCAAGGAAAATCCCGAGACAACCGCCGTCAAAGCACCCACGCCGTTGATACGTCGCCAGAGTATGCCGAGCACAAAGACCGCGGCAAAAGGAGGCGCAAAAAAGGCATAGAGCGATTGGATATACTCAAACAGGCTACCTCCGAGCTTGCCGACAAGTCCACCGAGGAAAATCGAAAACGCAAGAATTACGATCGAGGAAATTACCCCAACTTGGACCAAATGCCGATCGGAAGAGGCTGGCCGGAACATCCGCTTGTAGATATCAAGAGTCACGATCGTGGAAGTCGAGTTGAGGACCGAGTTGACGGTCGACTGAATCGCTCCGAAGAGCGCAGCCAGCAGCAGCCCGCGTAAGCCAACCGGCACGAGCGATTGGATCATTTGCACATAGCCTGTATCGGCCGCCGGTTTGACTTCTTCCCACGGTCCAAGCAGGATCTCCGGGTGCAACGCGAACAGAATCATCCCCGGCAATACGGTAATCAGCGGCAAGAAAACTTTGATCCAACCGGCAAAGACGATGCCCATCCGGGCGTGGTAGTCGTTCTTTGCTCCTAGCACTCGCTGAATCATGAATTGGTTCAAGACGTTGAACCAAATGCTGACCGAGAAGATGAATGTGGCGAGGCTGATTGTCGGGACAATCGGATGCGTGGCAGGCTGAAAGACGGAAAGTCGGTTGTAGGTGTCTTGGCCAGCAAGGTTTTGCGAGTTGCTCTGCACTGCTTCAGCCCAAACGCCTGTGGTTGCTTGGTTTCGCTCGATCATCGTGCGAAAGCCATCAAGCAACGTGCCCTCTTCTCCAGCCAACGCGTAAAGCCCAAAAACGGTCACGGCCAGACCGCCCAGAATCATCACAGCGACCGTAAACAAATCGGTCCAGGCAACACTCGACAATCCCCCATAGATGGCCCACATGCCAGAGATAATTCCCAAAGCAATAATGGCAAACCAAAGATTCCAGCCAAACAAGTTTTGCAGCGCCAACGCACCACCGTAAAGAACCGCCGCTAGAAAAGCGACGACGTTGCTGATGACGGTGACAATAGCGAAAATTTGACGCAAGAGGCTGTTAAAGCGTAGCTCAAGGTACTCGGGGGTTGTGAAAACTTTCGCCGCCAAGAGAAAAGGGATGAAAACCCAAATTAATAGCGAAAACGCGGCGACGTTCATCCAGTCCAGCATCGATACGCAAACGCCAAAGACAACCGCGGAACCGACCATCCCGATAAAATGTTCGCTACTCACGCATGAAGCGATAAACGATCCGCCGACGACGTACCAAGGAAGCTTTTTTCCGGCCAGAAAGTACTCTACGCTGCTGACTTGTTCTCCTCGCCCAGACCGATACCCGACAACGGCTAGTACGCCAAAGAACACGACGATCGCCAAATAGTCCCAGAACTCAAGTAGAAAAGGTTGTGTGCTCATCGAGTATCCAGCTAAGAATTAGGATTCACTGAATTAGCCGATTGGGCGCTAGCCCAGGCTTTTTCCATCAACCGCGGCTAACGCCAAAGCGGCTTACAAGGTCGGCGTGTTCTTCACTATTCCAGCGTTTAGTTCAGGCGTATGTCTCTCGGCGGCTGAAACAAGCGAGATCCCGCCATCCCCTTGAAGCACCGCACCGGTCATGTGGTTATTCTCAGGCCCACAGAGCCACGCCACGAGTCGGGCAACATCACTGGCCGTCATGATTCGTCCCGTTGGAATGTTTCGGATCATTTCACTTTGTAATTCGACATCCTCTTCGAGGAGTTGTCGTGAAAGACCGGCATTCACGATGCCTGGTGCAACTTCATTCACTAAAATGTCGTTTCGAGAATACTCTAACGCCATCGAGCGGCAGAGCATTCGCACTCCTGCTTTGCTGACACAATACGCGGGAATATGTTTGTGTACGTGTTCCGCGGCCCAGCTTCCCAGGAAAACAATGCGTCCAGGTTTCTTCTGTTCGACTAGACGACGGGCTACGCCGTTGGCCAAGAGAAAAGCGCCCGTTAGGTTGACGTCCAAATGTCGGCGCCAGACGTCTGCCGTAAGTCGCGTGAAATCGAGCGGCTCGACAATCGCCGCGTTGCAAATGCCTAGCGTGACGGTTCCCAGCGTCTCATTGACGGAGTCCAGCCAATCGGCAACTTGCTTCTCATCGGTGACATCTGCCTCGTCGAAACGAAACCGACGCCCCAGCCCTTCTACCTCGTCGCGCAGTCGCTTGACTCGATCGTCGAACCATAGATCGCCGACTGCGACGTCGGCACCCCGACGCGCAAGTTCCACCGCACAGGCTTGGCCAATATCGCCTAGTCCGCCGCTAAGGATCGCCACTTGTCCGGCAAGTACAGTCACTATAAGTCTCCTGCTATATTCATCTGGATTGATCCATGGAAAAACTACTTCTACAAAAGTTCTTATATCAAGAACAGCGAGGACATACTCTAAGGCGAGCGGCAGATGAGAATATGCCAAACTTTCGAGGAACTAGGGTATTGGTACTAGGTTCAGGAGTTGGATCACAGAGACTTCTTCGCTCGCTTCCTAGTCCCCAAATCCTAGCTCCTAGCCCCCCTTATGGATTCTGGTAAGTTTTTATCTGCTGCTCGCCTAAATACAGGTAAAGGTGGAATCCCCTCTCTTTGCCTCCAAATCACTTCAACGCGATCTGCTATATCGCAGTCTCCTTCAACGATATTCGCCAACAATCGCACCCCCTCGTCGAGTTCCACCAGCACGACCTGATAGGGCGGCTCTACTTCGGTGGATACGCTCAGGTGAACGGTCGTGCTCGAATACACAACGCCCTGCCCTTTCGATTCGATCCATTCAACGTGGTCTGACTCACACTGCAAACAAAAAGGGCGTGGATAGAACTGATAATGCCCACAGTTTGAGCAATGTTGGATCATTAAGACGTGACGCTCCGCGGCACGCCAGAAAGGCTGCGTGAGAGAGTCGCCATATATCGTTGGATCTTGATCAGTCATTGGTTAACACCACCGTTGCTGCAGTAGAAAGCATGCCTCCGATGCCGTGGACAACACCAAGTTTGGGATGGTCGATCTGTCGTTCGCCCGCTTCACCACGTAGCTGGGATACTGCTGCGATTAAGAGTAAAACACCCAAAGCGCCGGGGTGATTGTAGGACAATCCACCACCGGACGTCATCATGGGCAACGCACCTCCCGGCGCCAGCCGGTCATCCATCACAAAGTCACCGCCCTCGCCTTTTTCGCAAAACCCTAGATCTTCGATCGCCAACAAAACGGTCAGGGTGCTCGCGTCATAGGGCTCAACAAAGTCAACATCAGACGGCTTAATACCGGCCATAGAAAACGCTTCTCGCCCCGAGACCGTACCGGCCGTCACGGTCAAGTCAGACATCTGCGAGATGTGCCAGTGCGTGTGGCTTTCACCAGCTCCAATAACTCGGATGGGTTTTTTCAACGCGTCGCGCGCTCGTTGTTGATTCGTAACGATTACTACACCGCCACCATCCGTAATGAGGCAGCAGTCGAGCCGGCGAAGAGGCGAACTAATCATGCGTGAGGACAATACGTCTTCAATCGACAGCGGGTCGCGGTGCCACGCCTTGGGGTTCAAGCAAGCCCATTTCCTTGCTGCAACAGCGATGCTGGCCAACTGCTCCGAGGTGGTCCCGTATTGGTGCATGTGACGCGATGCCATCAAGGCAAAATGCCCCAACGGCATGGGTAAGCCATAGGGTGTTTCAAATTGTGCTGTCAAACTCATGTTGTTTGTGGCAGAACTACGTGTCCGAGAACGCAGTGAGCGTTGACGCGACGCATAACCGATCAGGGCAACTTCGCACCGCCCCGCAGACACTGCCAGCATGGCATGGTGAACAAAGGCTTCAAAAGCCGCCCCTCCCAAATCGGACGAATCGGCGTAACGTGGTTGAATTCCCAAATATTCGCCTACCTGCACAGATCCTTGTTCGCCCATGTAATTCACAAAAATGCCATCAACATCCTTGAGCGTCATACCTGAATCATGTAATGCTTGCCGTGCGGCCAGCGCCAACATGGACAACTCGGTCTGATCTTTTACTTCACCCAGCGCAGTTTCCACCGCGCCGGTGATAAAGATTGGATTCTTATCAAGATCTAACATGCTCTGCTTATTCATGGGCTTCAATCGACTCGATTTGCATGCACTGGGCTACCAACGCACACCTGCGGATTTTCCCCGAAGGTTCGCGTGGGAGTTGATCCACAAACGAGATGGTTTTAGGCACTTTGTATGCGGTCAAATGTTGGCGACAGTAATCGCGTAGTTGCTCGACCTCGAGCTGCAGCGACGCGTCTTGCAACTGAACTATCGCATGTACACGTTTCCCCCATTTCGGATCGGGAATACCTAGCACCACCACATCCGCAACCTCTTCGTGCGCACTGAGGGCCGACTCCACTTCGGCAGGGTAAACGTTTTCGCCGCCTGTGATGATCAAGTCGACGCGACGATCGGCAAGAAACACATAGCCTTGCTCGTTACGCCAAGCCATGTCGCCCGCAGTGGTAAAGCCGCCAGTTAAGGTGCGTAGTGGATCGGCACCTAGGTAGCGATAGCCCGGTTTTGAACCGTCTGTCTTCCGCAAGTACAACTCACCGACTTCGTCAATTGCTGCTTCCTCGCCACGGTCTGTGAGAATCTTCACTTCCACACCGCACGACGCACCCCTGCCCACGCTGCCTGGTTGCTCAAGCCATTGGTCGCCACGAATCGAGAGAATGCCGATGTCTTCGGTTGCACCATAGGCCTCATACAAATGCTCAGCGCCAATCAATTCAATCCACCGACGCTTCACCCATTCAGGACAAGGTGACGCCGTATGGTAAATGCTTTCTATACTCTTGAAGTCGCGTGATTGGAGGTCAGGCAAGTCGGCAATGCGTTGCATCATCGTGGGCGCCAAAAACCCGCAGTGAATCTGATATTGCTCAATCAGGTCAACACATCGCTTCGCATCAAACCGCTCCATCACCACAAGCGTGTGACCTTCAAAAAGTCCCCAATAGCTAGCCAAAAAAGGCGCGTTGTGATAGAGAGGGCCTGCAACTAGCTGTGTCCTGTTTGGTTGCCAGCCGAGATGGTCAAAAAACGCGATCTGTCCGGGAATAAATGCCCAGGGCTTCGTATCGACAATGATCTTCGGTCGTCCGGTCGAACCGCCAGAGCCAATCGCTTTGCCCGGATGAGAGACAATATCCACCAAGGTATCGTCTGAGAAACGCTCGGTGTCTTGTAGGTCTGCGAGCGACATCCTGGGATAGCTACAGTCGGTCCAATCAGCAATCACTAATTTGGGCTCAAAAAGATCGAGCACCTGCTGGCGTTCAACTTGCGACATCGCAGCCCGAAGCGGCAAGACCATCGCGCCTAACTTCCACGACGCGATGGCGACCAAATAGTGCTCCAGACAATTTCCAAATCCCAGTACCAAGCGAGAATGCTCACCCATGCCACGCTTAGCAAACAGTCTCGCAATCTGATTGGATCGATTGTCTAACTCGCGCCAAGAGATGCTTAGCGGCTCTCCGCTTTGGGGAACGAACACTAGACACGTCTGGTCCGGTGCTTGCTTTGCATGCGCCGCAATTCGTTGCCCGTAGGAGATGGGTTGATTCAAAATAGTCAATTCCTTTGCCAAACCGGGGTTATTTGGATCCCAGACGCATGGCGCCATCCAAGCGGATTATCTCGCCATTGATCATGGGGTTCTCCACGATCGCGTGGGCCAAATGGGCGTACTCTCTTGGCTTGCCCATGCGGTTAGGAAAAGGCGTTTGACTTATGAGCGACTTTTTCACTTTTTCTGGAAGATCTAACGCTCGTTGGCTTGCAATGACTCCGGGCGAAATCGCCGTGACACGGATACCCATCACTGCGAGATCACGTGCAATCGGTAAGATCATGCCCGCAACCCCCGCCTTGGCCGCAGCATAAGCCACCTGGCCAATTTGCCCTTCAAAAGCAGATATCGAAGTTGTGTTGATGATGACACCACGTTCGCCCTCTTCTGTGGGATCATTACGCCCCATGGCAACTGCCACCAAACGATTGATGTTAAAGGTGCCCACCAAATAGCTATGCACGTACTCTTCAAATTCTTTCAGTGGGTAAGGGCCATCTCGGCTCACCGTACGCCGCAACGCCCCGGGCGCTGAAGCACCACAGTTCACCAGCACATGCACGGCCCCGAACGTTTCCAGAGCCAAGTCAATAGCACGCTGAATGTCGGATTCGCTTGTCACATCGGCTTTTGCGAAAATTACCTGATCGCCCAATTCCTCAGCGATCTCTTTGCCCCGCCGTTCATTGATGTCCAGCAGCACAACACGCGCACCATGTTCAAAGAAAAAGCGTACTGTCGCTTCACCAAGTCCTGACGCACCACCTGTAATGATCGCCGTTGCACCTCGTAACTGCATCTGAAACCTCGCCAAAACATCTAGAAATCGACTCGTTGTAACGTACTAAGCACTCTACGGACCATACTGGGGTATTTTCAGTAGTTCCCCACCTCGCATTGCCGACCGATGGGCAATGATGCCGGGAATAGTCATATTCAGCGCGGCGTAAATATCAACCATGGGTTTGCGGTCGGAGAGAATGGCTGATATGAACTCGTCGGTCAGATAGCCATGGGAGCCGCCGTGGTCGCCGCCTTGCATGCCGGGCGGAAGCGAGGGACGCTGAAGATTTGGCAACAAGTTGCCTTTTGTCCCTTGATATTGCGTGCCGGCCATGCTGCCGAACTCGCCACCGACGCGGCCCTTCTCGCCGCTCATCCCTCGCACTCCCCAAGTAATGGCAATGCGGCACATGCCTCCTTCAGACGTTTTGAATAGGCCGATCTCACTATCCATTGGATTCTCATAGACGTTTGCGCCAGGCTGCGCCTCGGGCAAGTCGCCCCGGAACCCTTGGCAAGAGACCTCGGTAAAACTGCCGTCGGTCACACTGATGTAGTACGCCGTCGAATGGGTCGGATACCACATCGGCGGCATCCCCTTACGCCAATCCTTGTACGACGCGAGAGCCATGACCCCATAGTGATAGTAGTCCCCTTCGCTATAGACCAGACGCCCAAACGCGCCAGCCTTGTAGGCTTGACGCATGGCGTAGAGGTCGGCGTGAAAACTGCTGGTCTCGAACATCATGTATTTTTTACCCGAAGCCTTGACCGATTCGAGAAGACGTTCGCCGTCTTCGATCGTCTCGAAACAAGCAGGCACAGCCGATGCCGCGTGCTTGCCGCTGTCGAGCACGAGCGAACAATGTCGGGCGTGACTCGGACCGTCGGTCGCACAGAAAATCGCCTCGATCGAATCGTCCTTCACCATTGCTTCCAGCGACGGATAGGTCTTTTCGCAACGGCATGCCTTCGCCAATTTGGCACATCGGTCTGGAAACAAATCGCTGACGGCAACGACTTCCACGTTCGGGTGATCTTGAAATCCAAACAACGCGCCAAACCGGCAGCGCCCGTAGCCGACAATGCCGACCCGCACTTTGCGGTCAGAAAGGGGCTCCCACTTCTTTACCGCTGCAGGCTCTTCGCCTTGGGCAGCGTCAGCAGAACCAAGAGCGGTCAGACCGAGGCCAGCCGCCTTGAGAAACGTGCGTCGAGAGTTTGAATCGTTCATCGCGTGTGCTTCCTCTATTTCGTCTTCGGCACGGTTTGTCTGCCGTTTCCACAGGAAAAA
Organism: Planctomycetota bacterium; assembly: GCA_024278955.1. GTDB lineage: Bacteria > Planctomycetota > Planctomycetia > Pirellulales > Lacipirellulaceae > Bythopirellula. The sequence continues at coordinate 28,798 of JAJRSE010000125.1, forward strand.
ATTCGCAGCATGCAAGCTGACGCGGTTATATTTCGTACTGGGGAATCTTCAGTAGTTCTCCCCCGCGCATAGCCGACTGATGGGCGACAATACCCGATACGGTCATATTCAATGACATGATGATGTCGCCGACTAGGGGCTTGCGATTTTCGAGAATCGACAAGATAAACTCATTGGTCAGTTGGCCATGCGAGCCACCATGCCCACCGGAAGCCACTCCGGGCGGCAGCGCCGGTCTCTCCAGGTCGACTCCCTGGGTGTTGCCGGTGAACCCCTGCGTATCCGCTGCAAAACGGTTTGTGAACGTAGCCTTCTGGCCGCGAATCAAACCGCCATAGTGCTGGCCACCGGGGGTGTCCCAACTGACCCCCATCCGAGACATCCCGCCTTCACTGGTGCGGAACAAGGCGATCTCGGTGCCGAACGGGTTCTCGTACCGATTGTTCTTCGGTTGCAGTTCGGAATAGATACTGGGCATCCCCATGCAGCACACTTCGGTGAAACTGCCGCTAGTGACGACATTGTAGTAAGCGTTTGAATGGGTCGGATACCACTGCGGCGGCATACCAATTCGCCAATCTTTGTAGGAACCGAGCCTCGCACACTTGTCGTGGAAATACCGGCCTTCGCTATAAATCACCTTGCCGAATCGGTCCGATTCAAACAACTGTCGCATTGCGTACAAATCAGGATGATACGCACTGGTCTCGAACATCATGTAGTTTAAGCCCGCGGCTTTCTTGACCGCCTCAAGCACCCTCTCGGCATCTTCGATGGAACCAAACGAGACGGGCACCGCCGTAGCGATGTGCTTCCCATGCTCCAGTGCTAAGATGCAGTGGTTTGCATGGCTCGGCGCATCGGTCGCCACGAAGACGGCCTCGATGTTCTCGTCTTTGACCATCTCTTCAAACGAGGGATAGGTCTTCTTGCAACCACAGGCCTTGGCTAGTGCAGCACAACGATCAGGAAGAAGGTCGGTCACTGCAACGACTTCGACATTGGGGTGATCCTGAAAACCAAAGGCCGCCCCAAAACGGCAGAGACCGTACCCTGCAATCCCGACACGAATCTTGCGGTCGGAAACAGGATGCCACACTTTTCCGCTGCCAGCGGTTTCCGCGACATCTTCCAGGCCTGGAATCGATTCTCCTTCGCCTTGGGCGGTACCGGCGACACCAAGAGCAGTCAGGCCAAGACCGGTAGTCTTGAGGAACATGCGTCGGGAAGTCGGGTTGCTCATGATCGGTGTCTCCTTTTTCATTTTGCGTATTTGTGTGTCAGTCAACGACCCCGCTGGAACATTGACAGCAGTATTCACGCTTCTTTTTCTTACTTGAGAGTTCGTACCGAGTCGCCTTCGACCAGCGTACAGGGCAGCATGGTCACTTCCGGTACGTCACGTCCGTCGGCCAATCGTCGGGCCATAGCGACGAGGGATTTCCCCGTTTCGTACAATGGCAGTTTGACAGTCGTCGTGCGAACACCGCCGAGCCAGTTGTCGAGTTCTCCATGTTGATCGGAGACAATAACCGATAGATCGTCGGGCACCGACAAGCCGCCGTGGCCGGTAAGCCAGCGCATGTTGGCCGCAGCCCAACAGCAGCCAAACAAAACGGCAGTGGGCTGCTCGCGTTGGAGAAACTGCGACAAAGTCTTCGCCGATTGTTCGTTGGCTTCGGTCGGTACCCAATGGACCAACCGCCCGCCCGGTTCGAGACCGCAATCGGCCAGCCCTTTTTCGTAGCCTTCGAGTCGGTCGAAGACCCACCATCCGCTGTTTCGTACTTGCACGAATGCGATGCGCTGGTGCCCTCGGCTGTACAAATGGCGGACCGCATTGGCAAAGGCGGTTACAATATCTTCGTAAATGTTGGGCATTTGCAACTCGGGCGTGCGCACACCAGTAAGTACACACGGAATACGATGCCGTTTTGCCTCGCCAATAACAGCCGCGTGGTTGATGGGCGGCCCTAAGCACGTCAGCACGCTGGGGCGGTGTTGTTCGAGACGCCGCGAGAGGGCGCCAGGTTTGGCCAGATGGTCGCCCAGCAGTTCGAGAGCGACTCCATGCTCTTCGCTAGCGGCATCAATACCGCGTAACCATGGCGACATCCACCATCCATACTTCAGGTGGCCCAAGCCAGCAACCACAGCAGCCAGACGTACTATGCCATGCGAAGAGGATGCCTCAGGCTTTGAAGCTTGGGCGATCCCTTCATTGCTGGTCGATTGGTCTGTCGATTGACCGTCAGACGCATCCACAACGGATCCACGATGGACCATCCCTACCCGAGGCCCGGCGAATGTACCAACACCTCCTTGACGTTCGATCCAGCCGTCTTTCTGCAATTGCATCAACGCGCGGCGTACGGCCGTGCGGCTTTTGCCGGTCGCCTCCATTAGTTGCCGGTCGGAAAGAAACGGATCGCCAACGGCAAACTTGCCTTCGACAAGGTGCTTGATCAAAAGCGGTCGCAGCGCTTCAGCGACCCCGTATTTCGGCAGATCGTGTTTTACAATAGGGAACGTCATAAGACCAAAAGAGACAGGTAAAGGTATGTGTATTGAAATTGAAAAGTACCGGGTATTTCTTAGAGATTATCAATATTATTCGACTTGTCAAGCATTTTTGATATCCGAAATCTGCAAGACGCAAGAGACATGTATTTATTTATGTTGCAACGAGGGTGGGTAGAAATAAATAACAAGCACTCAGGCTACGTCACTCTACATAGTAGATACCGGCTTTTCACTCCGGTCATGCTAATCCTATTCGACGCTTCAGCCCTTTGGTGAAACAGTACGATACATGTATCTTTTGAGATTCTAATTATAATGAAAAAAATACTTGACTGGCTAGAAAACCTTGATAAGATCTACATTTATAAGCAATAGAAGGGTATTCCTGATTTTCAATACACGTATGTTTATATGTATTGTTTCAACTAGCAGGATCTTTTCATCGAAAGCACGAGCAAGCGGAATGCAGAGGCTTCGAAATGTTGCGGTCATATCTAATCGACTATTCCGTGAAAGGCGGGTTTGCCATCGACCATCTCAATTTCTCTCCGGCAGGCAATGGAATGAAATCGACAGGAGTTCACCACGGGTTCCGTGGAATCAAAGGGAATTATGTGAAGATAGGACGCTTCAAGTTTTTGGCACGCGGGAATATTGAAGAGAGGCGTTGTTGTTTTTTGCTCCAAGCTGTTGTCACTCTCAAATTGAAAGGAAAACCGAACTAATGAATTCTTCTCACTCAACTCGAAGGGAAAATGAAATCATGAACGCTTCTCTTTTTCACCAGCCTAAGATCGTGCGAGGGCTTGCTGCCTTGCTCGCAGTCTGCTTGCTACCGGCGATATCCGCGGCCGCGATTGTTCAAGTCACCACGTATGATCATACGTCCCAAGGCTCTTTTTTTCCGATCAGCACCGATGATCTGATCAACACTGGCCAAGCGACGTTCCTTAGCCAAGACACCACAGGTTCCGCTAATGCGGGTGTCCCCAGCAATCTGAACAATGGATCCATTGGAACGACAGGCGTCTCCGCCACTGGTTACTGGGATCACTCGAACGTCTGGTCGACCACCTTCAACCTTGACACCTCCACCAACACGCTCGGTTATGACATTAACGAAATCAACACGCTCGCTGGCTGGACAAACGCGAACGTCTTTCAGGAATATGAGCTCTTCGTCTCGGTCGTAGGGGATCCCTCATTCGCTAGCATAGGCATGGTCGACACGACCTTCATCGCGCTGCACGCCGGCCAAGACCATTCCGTGCAGGTCAAATGGACTGATGACACGGGGGTCATTGCCTCGGGCGTCGACGCGGTGCGATTCGTCTTTGCTAACGATTCTGCACCCATAGCAGCCATCTATCGAGAAATCGACGTCATTGGAGTTGCGACGGTGCCCGAGCCAAGCAGCTTGGCGCTGCTTGCGCTGGCTAGTGTTTCGATGCTGTTTGGCTTCCGAAAAAGGGAGTGTTAATCACCGACTTGCTTTGGGTGAACTGATGGCGGTTTGTCCTTGCTTGTGTCGTAAGAAATGTTTCGCCATGCCCCGCTGAGAGGCGGGGCATGGCGTATTTCGGAAGCAGGTTTTTTCAGAAAACGCCTCTTTCCGAAATTCGAGATGGTTCCAAACTATTCGTGTCCCCATAGAGGAGAGAGGCCCGTAATGAAGGAAAAACCACGGATCGGCTTTACACTCGTCGAGCTTTTGGTCGTGATTGCCATCATCGGAGTTCTGGTAGCCCTGCTACTGCCGGCGGTGCAGGCGGCTCGCGAGGCGGCTCGTCGCTCGCAGTGCGTCAATAATCTCAAGCAAATCGGCTTGGCGATGCAAAACTACCATAGTGCCCATGGGAGTTTTCCCGCCGGCGTTGCCGTCAAAATACCGGAGGGCTGCCTTTTTGGCGGTACGGATTGTCGCGGTTTCCCGATGCATGTCCTCCTGATGCCCTATTTTGAGCAAGGAGTCATCGAACAATCCTTTGATGGCTTCTACGACAAAGAGGGAGGGTGGATCGCCTGGATGAGGGACCAAACAAATAACGGAAGAACTGAGCAATTCCTTCCGGTTTCCACCTATATCTGCCCAAGCAATACTCGATGGGGAGAATACCCTCAGCGCAAGGATTATTTTGGAGTGGTCGGCGGTTCTGTTCCCGTGGTCGCAACGCCAAGCTCTTTCGGACTCGTCTACAACGATGGGGTCATGTATCCCAACAGCTTTACGCGGATTGGGGAAATCACCGACGGTACCAGTAGCACATTCGCCGTAGGCGAAGTGGTTCACGCCCTTCAGTATGGCATGGGACCAGGCTATGGCACCACAGGCGGGCCAACAAATTGGTGGATAGGAGCTCACGTCAATCGCTCAAACACCGACTCGCAAAGCTATAGCCGATCGCTGCTGAGTACGCATAACCCCGTCAATAGCCAGCTTTCTCTCCCCCTCATGGCAACAGATGCTAACGTGACGCCGTTCGGAAGCGACCACCCGGGAGGAGCCCATTTCGTCTACTGCGACGGACATGTCGGCTTTATCCAAGATGGTGTCGATATCAATGTTTACCAATGGCTCTCGAGCCGCGCCGGTGAGGAAGTTGTTGACAATTTATAACGCTAGTTACTGGAACCATGCGACACGGTAGCTAGACGATCCACGCTTATTGATTGAAATTGCTTGCCAGGATGTTTTTTGTCGTGCCTGTCATGCGGTCGTGTTTTTGTACTAATCACAGTAGCAAGAGGCCCCACTCGAAAGGAAAATCGATGATGATTCAAGCACGCTATGACCTGATAGTTCTTATGGCTGGTCTGCTGGTCGGGTGTGGTGGTTCGGATCATGAACAAACGGCTCCGGTGACCGGCAAGATTACATTCCAGGGGGCGCCGGTGACGAAAGGACGTATCGCCTTTTATCCACCGAAGGGGCGACCGGCGATGGGAGCAATCCAAAGTGACGGAACTTATTCGTTGACCACGTTCGATCAAGGCGATGGCGCGCTGCTTGGCAAGCATCGGGTAACAATTACCGTCAACGAAACGGTTGGGGGGCAACCGCCTCCCGCCAGTTTTGAAGAAGAGATAAAACAAGCAGGCAAGACGGCGTCGTCAGGCGTTGCCAAAGTCGTTTGGCTTGTGCCCCAAGAGTACTCGAATCGAAAAACCTCGAAACTTGAAGCCGAGGTTGTTTCGGGTGACAACACCCACGATTTTAATCTTGATTAACCACGAGAAATATTTCTGTTTTTCACTCCTTCCGTTTTTAGATTTTGTTTGAACGAAGAATAGATAGGGTACCGACATGAAAAATCCGAAAAAACTCACTTCCGTTGAGCACCGACGATTATCTCTCGAACGTCTTGAAGAACGACAAATGCTTGCCGTGACCTACTGGGTTGATGACAACGATCTCGGTTCTAATTCGGGAAATCCAGACTACGGTACTGCTATCACCAATCCCTTTCAGACGATTCAGGAAGCGGCCGCGGTTGCCGAGGCCGGAGATACGATTAACATTCGGGCCGGGCTCTATCGCGAGACGGTCACGCCGGCCAATAGCGGGACGGTAGCCAACCCCATTGTCTATCAGGCTTACAACGGCGAGCAGGTAACGGTCAGCGGAGCCGAAGAGATTTCCGGGTTTACTCAGCTCACCGGAGATATCTACCAAGCCAATATGCCTACAAGTTTGGGCATTGGAAGTGATCAAATCTTTGTCAACGGACAGATGCAACTCTGGGCTCGCTGGCCTAATACGCTCACGCTCGATGTGTCGCGTCCGGTTTTTGATACGAACAGCGCGATCACCTCAAGCGTCAATGTCAGCGATGATTGGGAGGTCGCACTGACCGATGCGAGTTTCCCAGGAGATGCGTCGGACTACGCAGGGGGATATGTCAATATTTCTGCTGGATCGGGATGGGTTCGTGATACGGGTTTGATTAAGGCATCAAGTAGTGGTAACACGCTAGATTTCGATCTCCTCAATCAGCCAACGACCGCCAGTGTCTATCAACCCGTAAACAATGACGAATACTTTATCTCTGGGACATTCAACGCCCTCGATTCTGCCGGGGAATGGTTCCGGGACAGCGGCGGAACGCTCTCTCTCTGGCAGCCGGGCGGCGGAGATCCAGATACCTCCACTGTGGAATACAAAGCGCGTGATTACGCCTTTGAACTCGGGGGAATCGACTACACCACGCTCGATGGGGTCGACATCTTCGCTTCGACCATTCGTACGGATGAGAACAGCGACTACAACACGATCCAGAACATGGATGCTAGATATCTCAGTCACTCGGAAATAGTTTCAGGCTCGCCTTGGAACTACGGGACACTCAATGACGGGATTATTCTAGCGGGCAGCAACAACACGCTTCGTGATAGTACGATCGCTTATAGCTCAGGCAACGGGGTAACGATCTCGGGAACTGGCCAGCGAGTGATCAACAATACGATTCGTGACACAAATTATCTTGGCACAGATGCCGCGGCAATTTACACCGCAAGCACTCTCGGAAGCCCTTCCTCCTCTCCGACGAGGAATATCGAGATTGCGTACAACACGATCTACGACACGGGGCGAAGCGGAATTAATGTCCGCTACTTGCAATCGAGCAACATCCTTAACAACGAAATTTACAACGCCATGCTGCAGTCGTCCGATGGCGGCGGAATCTATACGTTTGGAATCCTGGATGGGCCCGATTTCAACGATGCCAAAGGAACCGTCATCGCCTACAACCGCATTTACGACATCTATGCATTTGATGATGCAGGTGACTCTCGAGTTTCGGTGGGTATCTATCTTGACAGCGGAAGTAACGGGTACACCGTCAACGACAATATCGTCTGGAATACGCAAAGGGCCCTCCAAGTGGGCACCAGCTCCGTCGATCTGGATCACAAATTCTACAACAACACGCTTGTTGGAGACGTCTACGCATTAGACTCTCATGCAGTGGCTGGCCAACAAAACACTACCGGCTCGGAGTTTTGGAACAACCTCATGGTCGGAACCGTGGACTTTTTTAATGCCGGCTGGAACGCCAATGGCAGCAACTACGTCACGGGGAGCATCAACACCGTTCAGTTCGTGGATCCGGGGAATGGTGATTTCCGACTAGGCGCTGGCTCCCCGGCGATCGATTTTGGGACCGCATCCCCTCCTTACACGCGGGGCGCTCTTGGAGCAGCTCCCGATGCGGGAGCCATTGAATTCAATACGCCCGCGTTTACCGCAGGTGTCGGTTCAAATCGAGATTTGAATGGCAACGCGATCGCTGTCGGCTCGGGCACAACCGCCATCAACGCAGGTTATTACGATACCCTCGGCCCGACCGCAGCACCCGCTGACCGGAGCATCGTTAGAGGAGTGGCCATCAAGGACGTTTCCTCGGTAAACAACTCGCTTCGCGGGGCCGAAAACACGATCTTTGAACTCGAGGACTATACGGACTCTGCCGCTCAAGGATTAACCGGAGTGGGATCAGGGACGGTGTTCGGAGCCGGAGTCCATAGCACCCTTGAAGCGTATACTTCCTGGACGAGTGCCGCCGGAGATACCGCGCCAGAGATAACCTTCGACCTACGGGGTGTCTACGATCTTGATGGACTCCAGGTGTGGAATTTTAATTCACCAACTCTCACTGGCCGCGCTACCCAGGATATCGACATCTATATTTCTCCGGATAATGACGTGAACAATTTGGTGCTTGTAACGAGCATCACTTTAGCCCCAGTGGCTGATCCGTTTGCGTACGCCGGTGAGTTTTTCGACTTGAGCAGTTTCGCGCTCGCGGATAGTGCCCGTTTGGTGCGTCTCGACATTACGTCCAATTACGGTGCCGACCGTACTGGCCTATCCGAGGTGCAGTTCAGTGCAGCGGAGCCTGCTCCCTTCTCCATAGAGAACGTCACAGGGATTACCCTCGAAGACTTTTCCTCAGAAAATAACCCTGACCGCGGGGCCGTCAACACGGTCTTTGAACTCGAAGATCCCAATGCCTCTGCTCCTCAAGGATTAACAGGGGCGGGAGCAGGGACGGTATTCGGAGCCGGAGTGCATGATGCGTTCGAGGCTCAGACTCAGTGGACGAGCGCCGCCGGAGATGCCGCGCCAGACATAACCTTCGACCTAGAGGGTGTCTACGATCTTGATGGAGTTCAGGTCTGGAATCTCAATAACTTTTTTCTCTCGAATCGTGCTTCGCAGGATGTCGATATCTACATTTCCCCGGATGAGAACCTGGCCAATTTGGTGTATGTGACGAGCATCACTTTAGCGCAGCCTTCTGGATCTGGTTTGTACACCGGCGAGTTTTTCGACTTGAGCAGTTTTGCGCTCGCGAGTAGTGCCCGTTTGGTGCGTCTCGACATTACGTCCAATTTTGGTGCCGACCGTACTGGTTTGGCTGAGGTGCAATTCAGTGCAAACATACCAGCTCCCCCTGCCCTCAGCGAAATTGATCTCAGAGAAGGGGCCTCTTACTACGATTCGGATAACGTGAACAGTGCCGCGAGTCCCATTCGACCGAACGATGCGGTCGATGCAAACGCCTCGGGCGTCGTTGGCGAGATCGAGGAAGGGGAATGGTTAGAGTACACTCTCGATGTCCAAACCGCGGGCACTTACGATTGGACCTTCACTCTCGGAACCTTTGGTGCGGGAGATTCCGTAACCGCTTCGATTCGGGATACCTCGGGGAACTGGACCGCGCTGGGAGAAGTTACCACCGCCGATCTGATTTCTGGGAACAACTATGCTCTGTTGGGGACCTCTCTTGACGCAGGTTTGCAGGTTGTCCGAATTCAATTTGGCGGTGATGGTTTTGATTTCACCCAATTTGAAATCGACGGGGGAGCAGCCGTTGGGTCGGCCGATTTTGATGCCGATAACGACATCGACGGTTTTGATTTCCTCTCTTGGCAACGCGGCTTTGGCACCACGACCGGCGCCGCCAAGTCCGATGGCGATGCAGACAACGATGCCGATGTCGACGCGACTGACCTAAGCATCTGGGAAACACAGTACGGAGACCCCGCACCGCTGGCCGCTGCCCAGGCACCGGCAGCAGCAGCGATTGTAACTCCAGCGGAACCCGCTCTGGCATCGTTGGTTTCCGTGGCTACCGCAGAAGTTGAAGTTCCTGTTGCCGCAGCAACGGTTGCGACGGCGGCCGCTCCGGCCCCTGTAGTTTCGGTAGTTACCACCGAATTTTCTGTTGCCGCAACAGAACGACTGGACGCTGCGATCTTGGTACTCAACCACAAATCGGTTTCCGACTTGATTGGTGCGGGCCGGGCCAAGCTGGAAGAAGTGAATCCTGTGAGGCGCACTGCTTTGGCGCACGATCGTTTCTTGGAGCTATCCCAAGACTTAGGAGTCCTTCGAGATAGAATTACCACAGACGTATCCTCATTCCGAGATCGAGCCACAACCTGGGCTTCAGATTGGTCGGAAGAACTGGATGCCAACCAAGAAAAACGGGCATTTGAAGCGGCTCTGGAGCAGCTTTTTGGAGCACAATAGCTACGTAACAATTTTTAGAGTACAATGGCCACGTAGCAAGAAGCGGACGCAGAATTGTTTTCAAATAGTTCTGCCTGTCTGACGGGTACCTCCCACAAACGTCTCTGATTTTCGTAAAGCGTTCATCAAGACGGAAGCTGTGGGTACTGTGCTCGATCCGCAGCTTGCACGAGAAAAAGCTACCGAAGCGTCATTAGCATGAGACACGATTACTCTCAGCCGGGCGTCTAGGATTGAGTGTGCCGCGATTGCCGCATATCTCCGCGTTGACCCCTAATAAGGCAACCGTATCAATGACTCAACGAAAGCATACGCTAGGCAAGTGGATGTGCGACCCCGGGCTACTCGTAGCAAGGAGGTTACTTGCAACCGGGTTTATTGTCTTCGGGCTACTTTCTTGCCATGCCCACGCAGCGTCTCCTGACGGCGAGCGTCAGATCGATTACACCCGTGATATCCAACCCATTCTGAACAAGTGTGTTGGATGCCACGGTGGCGTCAAGAAAAATGCTGGACTCAGCGTGTTGAGCCGTGAGTTGCTGCTTTCTCCGACCGAATATGGCGAACCGGTCGTCGTCGTGGGCGATTCGTTGGCGAGTACTCTCATCGACCGTGTAACTACCGAGGATCCTGACGAGCGGATGCCTCCCAAGCAGCCACTCGAGCCGAGTGAAATCGAGGCCTTGCGAGCCTGGATCGATCAAGGCGCGATTTGGCCCGCCCACTGGGCCTACGAAGCGATTCGCAGGCCTCAGGAAGATGATTCTCAGGGAATCGCTAGCTATTCCATTGACACCTTGGTGCGCCGTCGGCTTGAGAAAGAAGGGGTTGCTCCAGCCAAGGCAGCCAGCCGTCGCACGCTCATACGCCGCTTGTCGCTCGACTTGACAGGCCTATTGCCAACCATGCTCGAAGTGGAAGCGTTTGTCGCGGACGAGTCGCCAGACGCGTATCCGCAGTTGGTCGACCGCCTGTTGGCTTCGCCCCACTTTGGCGAACGCTGGGCCCGTCATTGGCTCGACGAATCGCGGTATGCCGACTCGGAAGGTTATGAAAAAGATTCGCCTAAAAACGATGCCTATCGCTTTCGAGATTGGGTTGTTCGGTCGTTGAACGAAGATGTCCCGTTTGACCAATTTACCATCAAGCAGATCGCCGGCGACCTCTTGCCCGATCCGACTGACGACGATTTGATCGCAACGAAATTTCATCTACAAACCCAGTTTAACCTGGAAGGTGGCGTCGATTCGGAAGAGGATCGCACCAAGCGTGTCATCGATCGCGTGAGTACTGTCGGAACCGTTTGGTTGGCGTCGACCATTGGTTGCTGTCAATGCCACGATCATCCGTACGACCCGTTCGCCCAACGCGAATTCTATACGATGATCGCCTTTTTTAATAACGCCGACTTCACTGCGGATTTTATGGGCGACGAACCTGAAAAAGCCAAGGAGCTCCGCGAAGAACGGCAGGCCAAGGCGAAGACGCTAACTGAGATGCTCAAGAAACAGCTTGACGACAAAAATCTTAGCAATGCGCTACAAAATAAATGGATGGACTTACGCAACTTTGACAACAAGCACGGCTTTGTACGGTTCTTACGCGATCGTACTGAGGACCGCCGGGTGACGTACACATTCCGCCGAGGTGATTTTCTGCAACCGCTCGTTGAGGAGGGCGCACTGCTTCCGAATACGCCAGCGACGCTACCACCGCTCAAGTCGCGTGGCGACGTGCCTGATCGACTCGACCTGGCACACTGGCTAGTAAGCCCAGAGAATCCGCTCGTCGCGCGGGTTGCCGTCAATAAAGTGTGGATGCACCTATTCGGAAAAGCATTGATAAGAAGCCCGGGAGATTATGGCTCGCGCGGAACCGTGGCAAGCTACCCCGAGCTTTTGGATTGGCTTGCACACTGGTACCTCCACGAGGCAGAGTGGAGTCGCAAGGCGCTCATTCGTAAAATTGTCAATTCAGAGACGTACAAGCAGTCTTCGGCAACCCGGCCTGAGTTGATCGAGATTGATCCGGATAACGAGTTGCTTGCTCGCCAGAATCGCTTTCGCGTGGAAGCAGAAATCCTACGCGACATTGCTTTGCAAGCGTCGGGACTGCTCAGCCGCAAGGTAGGCGGGCCGTGCGTTTTCCCACCGTTACCTGCGATTGTCACTCAGCAAACCTATGCCAGTAGCAACAAGTACCAAGTTTCTGAGGGCGAAGATCGTTACCGCCGTGGTCTGTATACGTTTTTCCGCCGCACAGCGATCGATCCGAACTTGGTGACGTTTGACTGCCCCGACTCCAGCGCGGCGAAGCCGCAACGTGATAGCTCGAACAATGCCTTGCAGGCGCTAGCGCTGCTTCAAAATGAGGTCTTCCACGAAGCGGCTCAAAGTTTCGCAAATCGATTGCTGAAACTGAGTCTGGCAGGCGGTCTCTCGGATCGCACTCGGCTCGAACAGGGATATCTTATTGCTCTAGGTCGGGAGCCGAACGATACCGAGATTGCCGGCCTGGAGAGTTTGCTTCAAGAGGCGCGATCTTTCTACCACGATCATCCTCAAGAGTCTGCCGAACTTGTCGGAAAGCATGCGGTCGCCAGCATCGACCTGGCCGAGAATGCCTCTTGGGTCGCCACAACACGAGTCCTTTTGAATCTGGATGAGTTTATTACACGGGAATAATGCGGTTGCCATTTGTTCGACGGAGAGTAGAGCAAACGAATTGCAGCTTTGGCAACGCATCGGTTAGCCTTGAGACTTAAATCATGAATCCTACACGCCGCGAATTTTTCACGACCGCCGCCAGTGGACTGGGCGGAGTCGCTCTGACTTCCCTGCTAGACCAGACGGGAGCCTTTGCCGCTCACGACCCGGTCGGAGCAGCCGCCAACCCATTAGCCAGCAAGCCGGGCCATTTTCCAGCCAAGGCAAAGAGCTGTATTTTTATCTTCTTGGCTGGTGCGCCATCGCAACTTGATCTGTTTGAGCACAAGCCAACACTGCAAAAGCTCGATGGCCAGAAGATGCCAGAGTCGCTCTCCGAGGGCGTGCGTTTCGCTTTCATCCAAAAAGACACCGCAAGGCTAGTAGCCCCCAAACGCAAGTTCACGCAACATGGCAAAAGCGGCATGTGGTTTTCGGATCTATTGCCACGCATTGGAACCTGCGCTGATGACATCTGCATGATCAACACGATGCAGACCGATCAGTTCAATCACCACCCGGGCCAATTGATGTTGCAGTGTGGTCTGCCACGGTTTGGCCTGCCGGCGATGGGGTCGTGGCTTTCGTACGGGCTGGGAACTGAAAATCAAAATTTGCCCAGCTACGTCGTGTTAACTTCAGGCCGCGGTTCGAGCGGGGGAACGACGCTGTGGAACAACGGCTACTTACCGTCGGTCCATGGGGGCGTGCTATTGCGCAGCCAGGGACCGCCGATTCTCGATTTAGAAAATCCGCAGGGATTGCCCACCTCTTTACAGCGGAAGGGGCTCGACGTACTACGCGAGCTTAACCAGCAGCATTACCAGAAGATGCGAGACCCCGAAATCGCCAGCCGCATTGCCAACTACGAATTAGCGTTTCGTATGCAGACCGAGGCCCCTGAACTGACCGACCTCTCTAGCGAAACAAAACAAACGCTCGAAGACTACGGCATGAATCGTCCTGAGCCGAAAGAGCGGCCCGGCAACATTGGCGGTGGCGATCAGTTTAGCTCGTTCGCAACGAATTGCCTGCTTGCCAGACGCATGGTCGAAAGTGGTGTGCGATTCGTCAACATTGTCTTTGCCTCTTGGGATCACCACAGCATGTTGGATCGCGATCTCAAGTACAACGCCACGATGATCGACCAGCCGATTGCAGCTTTGATCAAAGACTTGAAGCAGCGGGGGCTCTTGGACGAAACGTTGGTCGTCTGCGGCGGCGAATTTGGCCGTACGCCTCTGGGCGAAAATCGCCCCGGCTTCAAGGAGGTGACCGGTCGCGATCATCATCCAAATGCCTTTTCGCTCTTCATGGCAGGCGGCGGAGTACGCGGCGGATATACTCATGGCGAAACCGACGAGATCGGCTGGGGCCCGGTTCGCGACCCAGTTCATATCAACGATCTGCAAGCCACGATGTTGCACCAATTTGGTATCAACCATCTCAAGCTTACCTACCCATACCAGGGGGTGGACTTTCGGTTGACAAATATCACACGCGAGTCGCATGTGATCAAAGCACTGATATCATAGAGTTTGAGGTAGTTTCTGGCGATCCAAATATGAAATTCCAGTTAAACCAGGGCGATCGAATGCGGGTAAAAACATGACGACCAAGTGGAAAATCATCCTTCAATGTTTCGCCCTTGTCCTCTTGCGACTGGCAAACGTAACGGCTAGCGAGATCGATTTCAATCGCGACATCCGGCCAATTCTCTCGGACCGGTGCTTTCTGTGCCATGGCCCCAGCGAGGAATCGAATGACTCTGGTCTACGCCTTGATAGTCTGTCTGCGGTGATTGGTGAATTGCCTAGCGGCGAGGGAAATGCTATCGTCCCGGGCGACCCAGAGGCGAGTGTCGCTCTGCAAAGGATTCTTTCCGACGACGAGTCGCTCGTGATGCCGCCCCCTGGCAAGAACTTAAAGGTCAGCGAAGCAGAGAGGCAGTTGCTGAGAGAGTGGATTCAGCAGGGAGCAGAGTACAAGACACACTGGGCGTTCGAGCCGCTGCCTGCCGTGGTCCCTGTTCCCAAGGTAGCAGACGCTAGCTGGCCGAGAAGTCCGATGGATGCGTTCGTGTTGGCGCGGCTCGAAAAAAAATCACTCCAGCCGTCGCCCGAGGCCGAGCGATGGCGGTGGTTACGCCGCGTGACGTTCGATTTGACCGGACTGCCCCCTACGCATGAAGAGATAGAAGCCCTGGATCACGATTCTTCGGCGACCGCCTTCGAGACGGTGGTCGATCGGCTTCTCAATTCAAAACATTTTGGGGAACAGATGGCGGTCGCTTGGCTCGACGCGGCCCGCTACGCCGATTCTTACGGCTATCAATCTGACATGCTCAACACACAATGGCCCTACCGCGACTGGGTAATTCGCGCCTTCAACCAAAACCTGCCCTACGACCAGTTTCTTACCTGGCAGTTGGCGGGCGACCTCTTACCCAATCCAACGCACGACCAGCGGTTGGCAACCGCTTTCAACCGCCTTCACCGTCTCAACAACGAAGGGGGGGCCGTTTTTGAAGAATGGCGAATCGAAAATGTCGCAGATCGGGTTCACACGTTTGGCACTGCCGTATTGGGTTTGACTCTCGAGTGTTCGCGGTGCCACGATCACAAGTACGACCCCATCACGCAGCGAGATTACTATTCGCTCTCTGCGTTTTTCAATTCGATTGATGAAAACGGGCTTTATGACAATACCGAAAAAGTCCCCTCGCCGACGATGCTGTTGCCAACTCCCGAGCAAGAGGCCGCCCTCGCCACGGCTCGCCGCCAGTTGAGGGAAGCCGAAAATATTTTTGAATTGGCACGGGAAGCTGCAAAGCCGCGTCTCAAGGCATGGCAAGACGCCCCGCCCTCTGCGGAGCTGTCGATTCCCGATCGACAACTGGCCCTCGATTTTGATACTCCTTTCGATGCCCCGAAAGAGGGCTCGGAAAAAGAGAGCTACTATCTGTCGACGAATGGCAAGGATCGGGTTGCCTCCTGGCCACTGGTCGAGGTGAAAGATTGTGATATCCCGCGACTTTTCATAAATGCAAAGGCTACAAGTCCAGAGGCTCGCAAGGCGCTCTCGCTCGATGGCGATCGAGGTGTCACGACGCTTGGCATCGAACGGTTTGACCGATGGACTCCCTTCAGCGTGGTCATCACGCTGCGAGAAATAGAACACGTTTCGCATCGGGCCGTGATTGCTCACCACACGGCAGGGACCGACGTCGGATATAACGGCTGGGATTTGACCCTCGTTGACGGCCATGTCGAGTCACGGCTCTATCGCGTCTGGCCCGGGAATGCGATTGGTGTGCGTACGGTCGAGCCAATTCCGGTGGACGAGTGGCATCAACTTGCGGCGACCTACGATGGTTCGTCCAGAGCCTCAGGACTCAAACTGTTTCTCGACGGCAAGCTGCTAGTAACCGAGATCCTTCGCGACCAAACTCTGCTAAAAAGAGCCAACGGAAAAAAGAGTCACGGTGGCGGTGAATTTGTGCTCGGTCAGCGATTTCGCGATCGAGGGCTTGCCGGTGGGCTCATCGACGATCTGCGGATTTACACCCGCGATCTTTCTGAAACCGAACTACGACACCTTGCAACGGGTACCCCGCTCGAAAGGACCAAACCGTACTTCCTTTCGGCCATCGACAAAAAATGCCGTGCTGCTGTCAAAACCTTGCAAGCGGCACACGAAGCAGTCGTTATGGCAGAGGAAAAGATGGACGAGATCCCGATTATGAAGGAACTCGACCAGCCGCGCCCTGCACACCTTTTGGCTCGCGGCCAATACGACGCACCAACCAGCGATGAAACGCGTGTTCTTCGAGGCACCTTTGAAGGCATCCAACCAGCATTTCCAGACGATCTCCCACGAGACCGATTAGGCTTAGCTCAATGGGTGACTCGCCCCGATCACCCACTGACCTCGCGTGTCGTGGTCAATCGGTTGTGGGCGAATTTCTTCGGGAAAGGTCTTGTTGGAACGCCCGAAAATTTCGGCCTGCAAGGAGATCCCCCGACCCATCTGGAACTTCTCGACTGGCTTTCCCAAGACTTTATCGAGCATGACTGGAACGTCAAACGGCTTTGTCGAAACATCGTTCTTTCGGCAACTTATCGTCAGACTTCTGCCACGACGCCTGAGCTGCTGAAAGTCGATCCGAGGAACTTATGGCTGGCGCGTGGCCCGGCGTATCGATTGTCTGCCGAGCAAATTCGCGATCTGGCCTTGGCCGCCTCGGGCCTCTTCAATCCGGAGCGTGGCGGCCCACCCGTCTCGCCCTACCAACCCGGGGGCGATCTCTGGCGTGAATCCAACGGCATGTCCCCCCCCTATCAGCAATCAGTCGGCAAAGCTCTGTATCGTCGATCGCTCTACTCCGTTTGGAAACGGACCGCTCCGCTGCCGAACATGATGGCTTTTGATTCAACGACCCGCGAAGTTTGCTCAGTAAAACGATCCCGCACCAACACGCCATTGCAAGCGCTCGTCTTGCTCAACGATATACAATTCCTCGAAGCGTGCCGCAATCTGGCGTTTCGCGTGCTGGCAACCGAGCAGGAAGACTCGGCCCGAGTGACCGCCGCCTTCCTCGCTCTGACGGGACGAGCTGCCGACGACCTCGAACGAGACACGCTACTAAAACTGCTTGCCGAAGAACGCGAGTACTTTGGAAGCCACCCCGACGATGCTGCCAAGTTGCTGGCTCTTGGCGAAACTCCTTCCAAAACAGATTTTTCCGACGACCTCCTGGCAGCGATGACTATGGTCTGCCAGGCAGTTTTGAATCTTGACGCCACGATCTGGAAACGGTGAATTTCATGAATAGCAATCCTCCAACCGACCCTTTGGCGATCAACCGCCGCCATTTTTTCAAAACGAGCGCTGCCGGAATTGGCTCGCTGGCTTTGTCTCATCTCTTGTCCGATTCTGCGGAGGCAGGGCTCCATTTTCCTGCCAAGGCGAAGCGGGTTATCTACCTCTTCCAGTCGGGTGGCCCCGCGCAACAAGACTTGTTCGATTATAAGCCGCTACTCAATAAAATGAATGGCGAACAACTGCCGCCAGAGGTGCGGGGCAGTCAACGGCTGACGGGAATGTCTGCCCACCAAACCTCGCTTCCGCTCGCCGGCTCGCATTTCAAGTTTTCTCAGCACGGGCAATCGGGCGCGTGGTTGAGCGACTTACTGCCGCATCACCGCGAAATTGCGGACGATATCTGCTTCATCAAATCGATGCACACCGAAGCGATCAACCACGATCCGGCAATCACGATGTTTCAAACCGGCTCGCAGATCGCAGGCCGACCATCGCTTGGGGCATGGTTGTCGTATGGGCTTGGCAGCGAGAACGCAGACTTGCCCGGGTTTATTGTGCTCGCCTCTGCCGGACAGGGAGGTCAGCCGCTGTACTCGCGTCTGTGGGGCTCCGGCTTTCTTGATTCGAAGTATCAAGGCGTTCGCTTTCGGAGCGGCAAAGAGCCCGTGCTCTATCTGACCAATCCCGAGGGGGTCCGTCCTGAACGCCGTCGAGCGCTGCTCGATCATGTCAACGCGCTCAATCAGCATCAATACGAAAAAGAGCTCGATCCGGAAATTGAGTCTCGCATCGCCCAATACGAAATGGCGTTTCGTATGCAAACCAGCGTCCCTTCTGCCACCGATTTGTCCGACGAAACCGAAGCGACGTTTAAGCTGTACGGCGAAGACGCGCGTACTCCGGGCACCTTCGCCGCAAACTGCCTACTAGCTCGCAGGCTCGCCGAGCGAGATGTCCGTTTCATCCAGCTATACCATCAGGGTTGGGACCAACATGCAAACTTGCCAAGTGGTATTCGCAGCCAGGCCAAGGAGACCGATCAGGCATCTGCGGCCTTAGTAAAAGACCTCAAGCAGCGGGGCCTCTTGCAGGACACGCTGGTTATCTGGGGCGGTGAGTTTGGTCGCACCTCGTATTCGCAGGGGGCTCTCACCAAGGAAACCCACGGACGCGATCATCATCCACGCTGCTTCACCACTTGGATGGCCGGCGGCGGAATCAAGCCGGGCATCACGTATGGCGAAACCGACGACTTCAGCTACAACATCGTCCGCGATGGCGTTCACGTCCACGACTTCAACGCAACTCTCCTGCACCTAATGGGAATTGATCACAAGCGTCTGACCTTCAAGTACCAAGGCCGCCATTTCCGTCTGACCGATGTCCACGGCAACGTCGTCCAAAACCTGATCGGGTGAGAGATGCAAAAGTAGTGCCACTACTGCTTGTCCAGCAGTGCGAACCCTGTATCCGTTTTCTATCACAATACTCGGCCTGATTGCCAATTGTGTTTTCCAGCTCATCAGTCGCTAACTTACGTCGGCATTGCCGCCGAACCACTCGGACAGTACGGCTGACAGCTTGGGAAGCAACGGGTCGACTTCTTGACCGTCCGAGACGTACCAATGGGCACCCTGGTGGTTGCAACTCGGTTTCTATTCCCGCTTGATCAACTCCATCAGCTCACCACGCAGCTCATCAAGCTTTGCGTCGTCGCTCAGCTTTTGCCCCTCGCGGTCGGTCAGATAAAACACGTCGACCACCTGGTCGAGCGAGGTCGCGATCTTGGCGTGCCGGATGATCATTGACAGATCGTGGAGCTTGCGCGCAAGCCGAAAAAGCAACCCTTTACGGTCGAACGTAAAGACTTCGACGATCGTAAAGTCGGCTGACAGCCCGTTGTCGATCCGCACTTCGTCAGGCAGGGCCGAAAGCTGGATCTTTGCTGCCGCTTCTTCTTCCCCCCAAACTTGCTGAAATCGTGGCGGTTCTGCCGAGTCGATCGAGGCGACAAGATCACGGCAAATTTGCTGCTGCCGATCAAGCGAAGTCTCCTCGCGGGACATCGAGTCCGTCACTTTGTAACGAAGCATCAGCAGGTCGTCGGCCAATACGTCGGTCGAGGCAGCAAGAATTTGCATCCCTTTACTCGAAAGGGCCCCCGCCATACTCGAAAACACTCCTCGGCCAACCCCACGGTTTACCCCGGCGGTAAACTCTAGGGTCATTGTCTCAGCTAAAGCCTCGCACGTAACGTCGGCAGCTCCTTCGTCCAGCTGGCGAAATCGCCTCAGCAAATCGACCACGTCCTCGACATCTCGATTGGCCAAGTAACTTGCCGACAAGACCGCGATCTGACTGGCAAACCAACCCTCGGCTCGTTCTTCGGCAGTCAATCGCTCGGCAATCGTGCGCCGATGGGCCTCAAGCGACGAGTCGTGAACCGAACTTCCTTTTTCATGAAGCAACTTGGCGGAACGCGCAAAGACATCCGCCAAAACCTCGATTTTCCAATCGTTGAGCACCCCAGGACCGACTGCTGCCAAGTCGGCACACGTCAGCACAAACAACATCCGCAACCGTTCGACGCTCCCCGCCTCTTTTGCAAAGTCTCCCAACAGCTTTAAGTCGCTCGTGTCGCGGCGAAAGGTCAGATGCGCCATCGAGAGATGCTTGTGAACAAGAAAAACGACGTCCTCTGCCGAGATATCGTCGATCCCCAGCAACGCTGTGGTCTCTTCAGCAATTCGTTTGCCGACCACGCTGTGGTCTTCTTCAAATCCCTTGCCCAAATCATGGAGCAGCAGCGCCAAGTGGAGCACTCGCTTGTCCTCGATCTCTCGATACGCCTCGCCCAAGGCGTCATCCCGGTCGACAAATTCGGCGGCTCGGCGAACCGCTCGAAGACTATGCTCGTCGACCGTATACTTATGGTATTGGTTGAACTGCAACAAGCAGCGAACGTGGCGGAATGCGGGAATGATCTTTTCCAAAAAACCAAGCTCGTGCAACAGCCGAACCACTTCGCCAACCGTCTTCGGGTTGGCGAGTATCTCGTAAAAAGGTTCTGCCGCCTCGGCGGTGACCTGCTCAGGATACTCAGGGGCGGCTAGCACCAAGGCCGAGAACGTGCGATGGTCCAGGTGCTTATCCTCTCGGGCAGACAGCTCCACCAGCTTCAAAACTTCGCGAATGTCTTTCTGAAGTTTTGCAAGTCCTTTCGAGGTTGCACTCAAGTGGCTCAAACCGAGCCGGTAGTCGCCATCGATGTTCTTGCCAAGCACGGGGTCGAGCACTCGCGACACACGCGACGCAACCTGCAAACTGGCATCGCGCCGACGTACCATTTGCCACAGATGATTGGTATGGCGAAAGTAGTCTCGCATAAACTGCTCGACTGGCAGCAACCCCGGACGCTGGCTATGTCCAAACCAATCGGCCACGCGAAGCTGCTCGGCCCGATCGAGCATGTCGCGAGACGTGCCTGCGTGAAAGTGCATCTCGTTGCGCAGACGCAACAAAAACTTTCGCACCGAGAGCCAGCGGCGATAATCAAGTTTTGAAATCGCGCCCTTGAGATGCAATTGATCGGGATCCGAAATCCCATGCTGCACAAACCCCAGCCAACGCAGCAAATTCATGTCCCGTAGGCCACCACGAGATCGCTTGACGTGAGGCTCCAACAAGTAGACCGTCTCGCCGTACTGATTCCGTTCGCTGGCACGTGTGTCGAGAAACTTGCGGCACAGAGTCTTCGAGTTCCGAAGGGCCATCTTCTCGAAACTCGTGCGAAACGTCTCAAAAATCGTTTGGTTGCCAAGCAGCGGACGCGCATCGATCAACGACGTACAAATCACGACATCGCTACCGGCCAGCTGAACCGCCTCTGCTGCCGTGCGAACACTGTGCCCCAGCTGCAAGCCCACATCAAAAATGCCCTGAGTCATCGGGCGCAGCTGCATCGCGATTTCTTCTTGGTTTCGGCTTGAGTGCAAAATCATCAAGTCGACGTCCGAGCCAGGGGCACACTGCCGGCGTCCGTAGCTTCCTAGCCCGACAAGCGCCACTTGCCCGCGCAGCTCGTCGGCCGCCGAGGTATCTAACTCAGCCAAGGCGGCCTCAAAAAGTCGCGCGACGATCCCATCGACAAGAGTCGCCAACTTGGCAGAAACTCGCAGCCCATCCAGCCCGCGATTGTGCAGCTCGCGAATGGCGTCTTGCTTTTCGCGCAACTCAATACGCAAAGCCTGGACCGTATCACCAATAGAAGAACTGCCAGGCATTCGTCACTTACCAGTGGTCATTCGGCCAGTTGCGATTCGTAGTGTGTGAATTCCTTTTTCCTAGAGCGCTTCGTGCCCAGACTCGCCCGTGCGAATACGAATCGTATTGCTCAGCTCCGAAACAAAGATCTTGCCATCGCCGATCTGGCCCGTCTGTGCCGTCTTGATGATCGAATCGATGACCGCTTGGACCCGATCGTCGTCGATCACGATTTCTAGCTTCACCTTCGGAACAAAGTCGACCGCATACTCCGTGCCGCGATAGGTTTCGGTATGACCTTTCTGACGACCAAATCCCCGCACTTCGGTGATGGTCATGCCAGCGACGCCTTGCTCGCTTAAAGCATTCTTTACATCTTCAAGCTTAAAATGGCGAATGATTGCTTCGATTTTCTTCATCTTGTTTCTTCCTTTACGTTTTCGGATCAGAAATTCAGCAACGATTTCCGAAGAGGTCGTTGCCAAATTTCCATAGGATGAAGCCTAATTTTTGTGTACAAAAATTGATTGTCTACCAACGAATTATAGCACCCAACGGCTAATTAAAAATATAACCTTCTTCGCCATGCTCGCTGAGGTCCAATCCCAAAATCTCCTTGTTTTCGCTAACCCGGAGGCCCATCAGGACGTCGAGTACCTTGAGAATGACAAAAGTAGCTACGATACTGAAAACCCAAGTAACCAAAATGGCCACCAACTGCCCCGGCATCACGCTACCCCCTTCGAGCATACCTAGCGGCTCACCCTCGGCAATATCCCAGCAGGCCCGCGTCGCGAAGACGCCCGTCAACACCGCCCCGAGCGTCCCGCCTACGCCATGCACGCCGAAAGCATCCAGCGAGTCGTCGTAACCAAACTTTCCTTTCACCACGCTACAGGCAAATGCACAAACAAGGCCACCGGCTAGGCCAATAGCCAGAGCAGGCATCAAGTTCACAAACCCCGCCGCAGGCGTGATGCAAACCAACCCCGCGACCGCCCCCGAGGCGGCCCCCAAGACACTTGGCTTCCCGAGCGTCAGCCATTCGTACAAGCACCAGCCAAGCAGCCCTGCCGCGGCAGAAAAATGGGTCGCTGCAAACGCGCTCGAAGCAAGATTGTCAGAAGCCAACTCGCTTCCCGCGTTGAATCCAAACCAGCCGACCCAAAGCATCGCAGCCCCAAGGGTCGTGTAAGTAAGATTATGGGGCCGCAAGTCGGCACTGCCAAACCCGCCTCGCTTGCCAATCACCAAAGCACACACAAGCGCCGAAACGCCCGAGCTAATATGCACCACCGTACCGCCGGCAAAATCAAGCCCGCCGCCCATCCAGGCATGATCCGATCCAAACGCGAGAATCCCACCGCCCCAAACCCAATGGCAAAGAGGACAATAAACCAGGGTTCCCCATAGAATGCTGAACACTACCATCGTGCTGAACTTCATGCGCTCGGCAAACGCACCGCAAATCAGCGCGGGCGTAATGATAAAGAACATGCCTTGAAACAGCATGTGAGTAAGTCGCGGAATCGCACCGGCCATCGGAGTATACGGGGCACCCGCCTCAACATCCCATATCCGTTCAACTCCTTGCATAAACAGATAGTCACAATTACCTATCCATGCCCCATCGCCACCAAAGGCAAGCGAGTAACCGTAAAGGGCCCAAAGCACCGTCATCAGCCCCATCAGAAACAGGCATTGCATCATCACGCCGAGCACATTTTTACGACGAACCAAGCCGCCGTAGAACAGTGCCAAGCCCGGTGCGGTCATAAAAAGCACCAAGGCACAACAAGTAAGCATCCAAGCGTTGTGTCCGGCAAGGGCCGCTTCGTCTGCTTTCGCAGCCACCGAAGCAAGATCAGGTGCCTCGGCACCGTAAGCCAAATTTGCTTGAACCGTAATTCCGACAAGCACGAGCGTAATCGCTAGTAAACGAGAAAGTGCGCACATATTATCCTCCGCCATTTTTTTAGAATTCGTGACGAGGAGGCACTCCGCCTAGAGTCACCTGACACGCGCCTGCATGAACATCTAGCTACGCTAGATTGATAAGACTGCTAGCATAAGAAATCGCGGGGCGTCCGTAAAGTAGCACGCGCAAACCTGCCAGGCGAGCGTATGCCCACAGAGAACTGCCAAGGACGCCTATCGCGGCTTCCAAGCGACGTCTGCCACCTCTTCGGCGGCGTTGGCTACCCGGGCAAGCACAAACAGCAAATCGCTCGTCCGGTTCACATATTTGATCACCGTGTCGCGCACAGCAGAGGCCTGCGAGAGCGCGACAATCTCACGTTCGGCACGCCGGCAAACACACCGCGCAAGGTGCAACGCCGCAGCCCCCGGCGTCCCGCCTGGCAAAATAAAATTCTTCAAGCCGGGCAGAGTCTCTTCCAACGAATCGATCAACAACTCCAGCTCCCCCACATCAGAATCTTGCAATAGACCGGCCTCTCGATCGCCCGCCTTGGGGTTCGCAAGTTCCGCACCCAAATCGAAGATCCGGTTTTGCAGCAGATAAAGAATCTCGTCGATCTGCGCCGGCACACCCACCGAACGGGCAACGCCCAGCGTCGCATTCAGCTCGTCGAGCGTCCCGTAAGCGCCAATCCGCAGATCGCACTTCGACACCCGACCCCCACCAAACAACGAAGTCGACCCTTGATCGCCAGAGCGAGTATAGATTTTCATGGATGGAGTAGAGGTGAAAGTTTGGGGGTGAGGGGTGAGATGTTGGAACCTTTGTCTTCAAACGCTGAGTCACCGAATAGCCGGAGGCACACCTGCCTCCGATTTCAAAGGAGCGTCCCCCCTCAAACTAACGACTCACGACTAAAAACTAACGACTCATTATAGCGGTTATAGCAGCGATCCCAGGTTGCGAGCCTATTTCATCCTTCGAGCATAAAATCAACAACTCAAATGTAGGATTTCACAGCAGGCGCAGCTAGAATCTATCGACCGCAAAGATTCCCCAACCTGCCGATTTGCCCACCAAGCGGCCCTCAGGGCGGTGCTGCCACAGATGCTTTCTGTCTTCAGACGCATTCTCGTGGACCCGCAGGAGGGATTCCTCAAGGAGCTTCCCATGTCGAGATTTTTTACTTTCCTGACCCTTTGCCTGCTTTTCCACGGGCTCTCCCCATGGCAAGCCGTCGCCGTAGCTGCCCCCGGCGATAGTCTGCCAGCCGATACTGAAGAGGCTGCCAGCGAAGAAAAAGACGCGGAAAAAACCGACGAGCAGAAACCGACAGAGGAGCCCGAACCCTCCTCCGACGAGAGCCAGCCAGCTCCTGACGACAAACCTGAGGAGGAGAGCAAGCCTGATTCCGATTCCGAAGACGACTCCAAAGAAAAGGCGGACGAGAAAAAGGCTGACGAAAAAGATGACAAGGCCTCTGAGCCTCACAAGGTCGAACGCAAGCCGCTGAAAATCGAAACCAAGCTCAGCGCCCTCTTCGTCGCCAGCGACACCCAAGAAGTCGCCCTGCGGCCCGAAGCTTGGTCTACCTTCAAAGTGGTCGAAGCCGTCGAGCACGGCACCCATGTCAACAAAGGCGACGTCTTGGTTCGTTTTGACGACGAAAAAATCGAACTTAAACTCGCCGACGAAATGCTCGACCAACAACTGGGCGAGCTCGCCATGATGCGGCTTGAAGAAGAGTTCCCACGCGATAAACGGCTCATGGAGCTTCGCTACGAAAACGCTCGCCGCCGCCACGAGCAACTCCTCGAAGACTACGAACACTACAAAAACATCGATCGTCCCTTCTTCGTCGAGGTCACAAACTATCGCTTTCAAGAAGCCAAGGAAAGTCTCGCTTCGCAGAAAGAAGAACTCGATCAACTCGAAAAAATGTACGATGCCGACGAGCTAACCGAAGAAACCGAAGCGATCGTCCTCCGTCGTCAACGATTCGAGGTCGAGACCGCCGAGCTGATCATGAAGCTCCAAACCGCCGATCGCGACTACGCCCTGAAAGTCCAGTTGCCCCGCCGCGACCAGTCGTACGACACCCTGCTCGAAGAAGCGGAATTGGCACTCCAACAATCCAAGACGGCTAAAGAATCGGGCCTAACCCGCAGCCGATACGAGTTAGAGAAAAAACGGGACGCCCGAGCACGTAGCGTCGATCGACATTCCAAACTCGTCAGCGACCGAGCCCTCATGGTGCTCCGAGCCCCTACCGACGGCACCGTCTACTACGGTCGATGCGTTAACGGAAAATGGTCGGAGGTCGCCTCGTACACTGCCAAACTCAAACCCTTCGGCAACATCACAGCCAACAAAGTCTTGATGACCCTCGTCAACCAACGCCCGCTCTACGTGCGTGCCGCGATCACCGAAAAAGAACTCCCCGATTTCGCCGTCGGCCAGTCCGTCACCTTGGTCCCCGCCGGCGATACCGATCTCGAACTTCCTGGCGAGGTAACCAAAGTTTCCAGCATCCCCGGCAGTGACAAAAAATTTACTGCGATCGTCGAAGTCGATACCGTCTCGGCCCCCGATTGGCTCGTCGCCGGCATGACCTGCAAGGCCAACGTCACGATCTACGAAAACCCGTCGGCTCTTGTGATTCCCATCAAACTGGTTCAAACCGACGAAGACGATAAGAAGAAAAAATATGTCATGCTCGTCGACCCCGAACAAGACAAGCCCGTCCGCCGCGACGTTAAGCTAGGTCGCGAAAAAGAGAAACTCGTCGAAGTACTCAAGGGCCTCAAAGAAGGCGACGAAATTGTTAAAGAGGAAAAAGAGAAGTAGAAGTGCGAGTCGAGAGTCCAGTTAGCCGCGATCCGGCAGAACGCCAACCAGACCCCCCCTTCAAAAAAATGCCTACCTCCAAACGAACATGGATCTTCGCAATGCTAGTAGGCATTCCTGCTGTCGCACACGCTCAGCAAAATCAAACTTCCGAAACGCCTCCCGCGATCGCCACCCAAGGCCCCAAGCCTGCCGCAACCACGCCGCTACCAACCGAAGAAATCGTCGCTTCGATTCATCGCGGCATCGATTACCTCATCGGGTCGCAGCGAAAAAACGGTGCCTGGGGCAGCGCCGAAAGCAAGCGATACTACGGTATCACCGCTCCGCTACCCGGTGCCCACAACGCCTTTCGCACTGCCGTCACTTCGTTGGCAATTGTTGCCCTGGTCGAAGCTTCTGAAACCCTCGAAGGCGATCGCCTACGGTCTGCCCAAGCGGCCCTCGAAAAATCCCAAGCCTGGCTACTCGAACACGGAAAAAAACTTCGCCGCGCCGCACCCGACCTCTACGGCCAACGTCGAGATTCCGAAACCCATCGCCGCACCTTCACCCTTTACAACGTCTGGGGCCACGCCTACGCCATTCAAGCGATCGCCGCACTCCACCACCGGGCCGAAGGCAAACCCGAACTGCAAACCCAACTCATCTTGGCCCTCGAATACCAAGTCGATCGACTCCGCCGCTGTGCCTTCCTCAATGGCGGTTGGGGCTACTACGACATGGTCGCCCGAACTAAAACTCCTACTGGCAGCCCGATCAGTTTCACGACCGCCACCGTACTAATTGCCCTGCAAGAAGCGGCCGAGCTAGAAGTCGAGTTTCCGCAAGAGCTCACTCAAAAAGCCCTCGACTCGATTCTCCGACAACGCTCGCCCGACTTCACCTATGCCTACGGCGAATACCTCCGTTTCTACCCCCGGAAAGGCATCAATCGCCCCGCCGGCAGTCTTGGCCGATCGCAAGTTTGCAACCTCGCAATGCGAATCTACGGCGACACCCAAGTCACCGACGAAGTCCTAAAAACTTGGCTCAACCGCCTCGTCGCCCGCAATGGCTGGCTTAGCATGAGTCGCAAAAGACACATCCCAGGGCAATCGCCCCATTTTGCCGATTTCAGCGTCGCTGGCTATTTTTTCTACTACGGCCATTACTACGCTGCCAAGTGTATCGAAGAATTGCCCAAGCCCGAGCAACCGTTCTTTCAAGATCACCTTGCAAACATCATCGTCCCACTCCAAGAAAAAGACGGCAGCTGGTGGGATTACCTACTCTACGATTACCACCAAGCCGCCGGCACCTCGATGGCTATCTCCACGCTAGTGCGCACGTTACACGACTAGCGAATTTGGGAACAAACCTCTTGTTTCTGAGGGGGCTCTCTTGCCTCTCGACTCTGGCTCCGCGTCTCGCCCCCCCCGATTGGGGTTTTGTCCCATCGATAGGGGTCCCATGTTTTGGGACAAAATTCGGTGTTTTTGTCCCTTCTGGTTTTCGATTGGTTCGTAAATTGTAGGGTTTGCTGCATGGGCTAGGGACAAAATAGGCCCGATTTAGGATTTTTGGTGCCTCCTTTTGGGACAATATTATTGGCGATGCTTCAAGGGAATATTTAACGCAGAGTTCGGAGAGGACCGCAGAGGTGGTGTTGGGAATTTCTCTGCACCATGTCGAGATTCACTCCGTGAATCACAACCCGATGCGTGAGCAAGGAAGAAGCGGGTACCCGGGGCATTCCTCACTTACGTGTCGGGTTGTGATTGGTGAGCAACTGGTTTGCTGCGGAGATTATCACATTTTTGGGATGGCGATGCGAAGGTTATTTTTGGCCGGCGCGCTGGAAGTTACGGCGTCATTTTCAGTCGATCAAGCGGGCTCTGCACACCGCAAGCTCCGCGCTGCAAGACGTGCGTATAGATCATGGTCG
>JAJRSE010000126.1 GCA_024278955.1 Planctomycetota bacterium
CTGCGAGATGGCGCTGAACGAACCAATGACAAGCTTTGGCAACTCTGCGGAGAAGTCCTTGATCTGTTCACCGAGCACGAATGCCGAAACTATCTCAAACACTGCGGGTACCGCTATAGTTAAGGGACGACTGCTCTAGCACTAGTATTCCATCGCTGCTTGGTTTCGGGTGCCACTGCTGGCTCGTCCAGCAGTGCGAAGCGAGTACCCGGCGTCCACTGCTGGGCAAGCCAGCAGTGGCACCCAACTCGAATGTCGAGCTGCGGCAGACTACTAGCAACTAGTGCCCAGCAATCAGCCGCTACTCATTACCAATTCGCACGTCGAATAAAATCGATCTTGCTGACATGGTTGGCTAGCTCGCCAAAGTCGTAATCGACGCCAGCATCGCCGCTAGAAAGCTGGATCTCCATGAACAAGTCTTGGACCTGCGACGGGGCGATGTCGTTCGGGATCAGAAAAAGCCCCGGGTTCTCGCCGTGAACGCCACCGTTCGTGCCAAGATTATCCTTCCCATCTCGGAAGCGATCGGGCTGGGTTTCTACCAGCCGATACGTTCCTGCATTCAGGTTCTCAAACAGATAAGAGCCATCGCTCCCGGTTACCGTCGTTCGAACGATCGTCGCTCCGGTGAAATCGATCCCTTTTAGCGAGATCACGACATTAGCAAGCGGCGTTTCGCCCGGATCAAACACCCCGTCATCATCGCGATCCACAAAAACCGATCCCGCGAGGCTTGCCGGATCGGCCTTCACGAGCGTAGGCTCGGTATCTTCGTTATTCGCAAGCGTGGTTTCCGTCTCGTTGCCGCGTACTTCGGTCTGGTTGAGCAACTCGCCTACGAAATCGTCGTCCACCCGAACTTCGATCGTAATGCTCGTCGAATCTCCGCTGGCCAGATTGCCTATATCAAACCGTAGCTGATCCCCCGCCACCGAGTCGGGCGTCTGCGAGGCCCCGACGTACGTAATGCCTGTGCCCGGCAAATTGTCGGTCACCACCACTCCGGTCGCGTCCGAAGGGCCGTTGTTCACAATATCGAGCGTATAACTAAACGTACTGCCCGGCTCGACCGGATCGCGGCTATCGGTCTTGGTGATGGCCAAATCAATACGCGGTGAAATCGGATTCGAGACCGTGTCCGTGTTATTCGACAAGTCGATTTCTTTCGGGGCACTCACGGTAGCCGTATTCACAAGAGTCCCGGTCGCATCCGCTTTAACCGAGGCCATGATCGTGATGATCACCACATCGCCGCTATTCATTGTCCCTAGATCTGCCGTCACCACGCCGCCCGAGTGCACCAAGTTGGCGTCGAGTGGGCTACCGTTAAGAGTCGCCGAAGCAGAAACAAACGTCACCGCGTCGGGCAACGTATCCTCGAAAGTCGTATTTGCTGCTGCCGAGGGGCCGGCGTTGTCGATTTTGATCGTGTAGTCGAGCGTTTCTCCCGGCACCACGGTCATCTGCTGAACGGCTTTGTCGAGCACCAAATCGAAACCGAAGAACCCAAAATCAATCGTCAAATTTGAGTTGCTATTCGAGTCGCCGTCGTTGGTCGGTTCGCTATTGCCAACGAGCATCACCGACTGGCTCACCACGCCGGCACCCGCTAGCGCCGTTCCGTTGTCATCGTCGTTGACGTTATCGTCAGGATCCGAAGCCGGGTCGTTCCCTGTGCTCGACCGTAGCCCGGCAAGTGTTCCCGTGGGCAAAAAGTTCACCGGATCGACCTGCACCAGATACTTGCCCGGAAATAAATCGGTAAACAGATAATCGCCGTTTGCGTTTGTCGTCGTCATGCCCAACAACGCATCGACACCCTGGGTGTACTGGTTGTCGCCGTTGGTGTCTTCAAACAAGTTGAGCTTCACACCGCCGATGCCAGGCTCGGTCGCTTGACGAATACCATCGTCCTCGCTGTCAGCCCATACGCGGTCGCCCAAACTTAGCCGTGGCGAGGCCGTAAAATCGAGCCGCTTTGTGGCACGTCCCACAAGGCCTACTAGCGCAACTTGGCCATCGACCGCCGAAACCCCTTCAAAGGTAAGTTCCAAAGCTCCGACATTCGTGAAATCGGCACCCTGCCCCGCTTTGTCGGTCGGTGTATCGTCAAAATTAAAAACCGCCTGCCCCGTAGCCAAGCCGCCCGGCGATTCAGGAACGGTGGTTGTAAACTCCGACCAATTGTTCGCGTCGGTATAAATTCGCATGGTGATCTTCGCGTCCGGATGATCGGCACCCGAGGTCAACGCGATGCCGGTCATCGTGTTGCCTTCGCTTTGCGTCAGGTCGATGCCGCCGAGGCCGGTCGGATTCACGATCAGCGCACTCGAATCAACACCGTCCCAAACCACCTTCGCATTGCCGCTCGTGCCAGGGCCACTTGCGAGATACAAGTTGCCTCCGCTACTGGCGAGCGCTACCGATGAAATTGGATTCGTACTCTCCGTAAGCTCGACCCAGATATCCCGCTGGCCACCAAGAACCGCTGGGTCCAGAAGTTGCGAAGGAGCGCTGGAGGGCAGGGGAGGCGAAGCCTCAACCACTTGGAGGGTCGTGAACCCGTCGATCGTCGGGCCAACAATTCCATCTCCCTCGTCTGCCGAGATGTTCACTTCTTTCACATCTTGGCCCGTGCGAAACTGCAAATCCGAGGGCAGGGTGATCTGCACAAAATATTTGCCTGCACCTACCTGGTCAAACCGATACTGGCCGTTCGCATCAGTCGTCACCGGCGAGCCGATCGCCGTATCATCCACGCCAAAAGTGCCGTTGCCACCATCTCGATAGAGCGTTGCAATCGCACCTGCCACTACAACATCATTGCTAGCAATGCCATCGCCTTGCAAATCCGTCTGCACCACGCCGATGATCTCGGCCATATCGGCAGCGAGCATCTCACGCCGTTCCAGAGTTTCAAACGCGAGCTTTTTTCGCTTCAGAGCGATAGATGGTGTGTTTTTAGGCAATTTGGAACCAAACGGACCCATGGCGGAACCCTCACGAATGCATTGCTAGCACAAAATAACGAGGCTGTGATACAGCTCAATTAAGAAAGGTATCGGCTAGCGAGGGGTTCACGCATTAGAGACGCAAGCCGAGAGACCCAAGATGTGAGTTGCCACACCGCATTCGATTTAACTTGTGCCTCACAAACGAGTGCAGCGTTACCGCTTGCATTTTAGGAGGGAAGGCAAAATAGCCGGAGGCGCACCTGCCTCCGGCTACCGATCTCAACTCTAATTTCTTAGCCAAAACCGGCTCTACCAAGTGTACTCGGCACCCAGTCTTAGAAACTGCGCCCAGAGATCGGTCTGGCGAAATTCAAACCGAGGATGATCGCGGGGCACAACCGTGGTTGAATCGGTGCCACCATCGCGAGGTATTAGGTTTGCATTCACGTCGATATCGATTTGATCTCCTGGCCGTACGACGTTACTCCAATAGATTAGCGTATACCCAGCCGTGAGCTTCAGTCGCTCGGTCAGGTTGTAACCCATCGTAAGGCCAAGCTCGGGAATCATGCTAAACTCGTCTCGCTCGTACGTTCCGATGTTGCCAACGACAAAATCATCGGCATTGCCGGGAATTCCGTCGTCGCCGGGGTGAACGTAGCGTTGAGCCAGCAATCCGCCGGTCTGGGGCGCGCCGTTATCGAGGACCGTCTCTCCGTTGATATCAACTCGCTGGCGAGTGTTACCGATCGCAACTTTCGAGAGCAAATTCAGCGACCAACGACGATACTCCCACTCGGTTTCGTAACCGATCTCACCGCCGAGAAAAGTATTTTCGGTGGCAAATCGATCGAAAACGTCAAGGTCGTCGCCCAGCGTCGGAGGCGTGGCCGTGATGCTCGTGAATTCTTGTAGGTCTTCGGTCACCTGAAGGCTTTCGTCGAGACTCGTCCAGCGAACTCCGTAGAGCACATCGGTGCGCCGCACCCCTTTTCCTAGGAGATTGCAGAGGCGGCCAAGAGGACCGCCTGGGAAACCGACGCCACTTACACGGCTACCACACCCGACATCCGAACCACAACCGACCGTGTCGCCGCAGCAAGTTTTCTTGCTCCCTTCGCGACAACACAAATTATGACGCAACCGGATTCCGGCCGATTGAAATTCACTCCGAACATCGACCCTTACCGTACCATCCAGCGCACTCGTGTCGACATCTTCGATCGAAGGCCCACGGGTCGAAAGATCTCCATCGATGATACCTGTGTTGAAAAACGGCCTACCAATAAACATTCCGGCTGCCGGCACCAATCCATCTTTTGCCCCGGCCGTAAAACTTTCTTCTAGCGTTCCTAAACGCAGGTACTCACCTTCCACACCCCATTGGCCATAGTCATCAAGCCATAGTCCCATCTTAATTCGAGCCCCGTGCCGCTCACCCTCTAGAATCCGATTGCCTCCGTAAAGAGTTGTAAAAGGGCCTATGGCTGCGTCGGTTTGAGCATCGATACCAGTGAACTGAGTCACCAGTGGTGGGGTATTCATCCCCTCAAGCCACCCGAGCAAGTACTCGCCATGGACATACATCACTCCACGGGCGCCAAAGCCACAGCCGCCGCCTCGGCAATCAGCAACTCCACGACCGCAGTCGGCACAACCGCCGAAGTCGATTCCTACGTCAACATAGCCACCATCGACATAGCCTTCGTCGACAAACCCACTGTCAAAATATTCTCCGTCGCTTTGCGCCTCGGGCGTGAGTAGCACGTCATCTTCTGCGGCTCCGCCTGCCTCAGGCGGCTCTGCACCCTCCGCCAGCGTAGGTTCGTGGAATGCGGCAAACTGTGGATCACTCGCACGCAATTCGGCTCGGCGTCGGGCAATACGTTCACGCGAAATTCTTCGCGAAGGCTTTCTTTTCGCTTTCGATCGCGATTTATGCGCCAGCTCGGGATCAAAAAGCGAGTCGACAAAGCTGCCTGCCGCTACGTCGGAGTTAGATAACTGATTCGGCCCATCGGCTGCACGGCTCACGCCATGACTCAAGAGACAGAAAAACAGACCTGCGGCGCCAAACGCCACAACGAACCGCATACGTGACATTGTCATAGATACATGTCCTTACTCGCGCACTCCCACCGACAATTTGCCGACGAAGTGGCTCAGAAAAGAAATCGTGATTTGGTAGAAGAGAAGAATCGTTTTTTGATAAGCGGGGTGCTTATAACAGCCAAACCAGAATCAGCACAAGGGCAATATTCATTTTTGAATTGATCGAATCGATCCGAGGGGACTAACGACTTAGCTAAAGCTGCTGTAGAATGGTATTTCAAAGAAACCGGCAGAGCCGATGCTAGCGTTTGCTTTGTCTGATAAACTGTGAACCATACCGACCCGGGAGTTTACGCGACCAATGCGAATTGCCTATCTTGATTGTGCGAGTGGGATTAGTGGCGATATGATGCTCGGCGCATTAGTCGATGCTGGCATCGACCTGGCCACCCTCCAGGCAGGCATCGATTCTCTTGGCTTGCCAAGCTGTCGGTTCGCCGTCGAAGAAGTCAAAAAGTGTGGCTTCCGTGCTGTGCAACTTACCGTCGAGCACGAACCCGAGCACGCCCATCGCCATCTGCACCATATTGTTGAGCTTATCGAGCAAAGCTCTCTCTCCAAGACGCAGCGTGACCTCGCGCTGCGAATCTTTCAAAAAGTGGCCGAGGCCGAAGCGAAGGTCCATGGCACAACGATCGAAAAAGTTCACTTTCACGAAGTCGGTGCCGTTGATTCGATTGCCGATATCGTTGGTTCAGCGATCGGCTGGGATCTGCTCGGCGTTGACCGTGTGGTTTGCTCTCCGGTGCCAACCGGGACAGGCATTGTAAATATCGCCCACGGTCGTTGTGCCATTCCCGCACCCGCTACCGGCGAGTTGCTCCGTGGCGTGCCGATCGCTGCCAGCGATGTCCAAGGCGAGCTCACCACGCCAACCGGGGCAGCGATCGTTGCCACCTTGGTCGACGAGTTTGGTTCGCTTCCTGCGATGACCGTTGCCACGATTGGTTACGGCGCAGGGCAAACCGATTTCGAGCATCCCAACCTTCTGCGCCTGCTGATCGGCGAAACCCATGATAACGCCGGAGCGTCTGATACGATCGTCCTCTTAGAAACCAATCTCGATGACATCCCAGGCGAAATTGTTGGCCACTGTACCGAGCAGCTTTGGCAAGCCGGGGCTCTCGACGTTGCGACTTCTTCGTTGCAAATGAAGAAAGGTCGCCCGGGCATTTTGCTCTCGACCCAATGTCGTCCCGCAGATGCCGAACGACTGGCTCAAATTATTTTCCGCGAGACGACGACCCTCGGACTGCGTCGTTCAACTGTCCAGCGAATGACGCTTCCTCGTAAAACCGAGTCGGTTTCGACCGACTGGGGTGACATTGAGGGCATCGTAGCCCTACTTCCCGACGAAACCGAGAGATTTAGCCCCGAATTCGCTTCCTGCCAGAAAATTGCCGATAAACAAAGTGTGCCACTGTTGCAGGTTTACATTGCAGCCCGCCAGTCGTTTACGGCACAACGCGATAAATAACGGTTCCGGAACCACAGGACAACTGCCCGATGACGCCTCTGCTCGCCAGCACGTTTGCCGTTGTGCCGTTCCTGGCAGGGATCGCGCTGCTGACGTGGGTTTTGATGAAACGATCGTATAAGCGATTAGGTCGTTCGCGACGGAACCGCGTTATCCCTCACATTGAACGATTACCCCGGCCTAGGACCGCATGGGATGGTGTCCAACGAGACACCTTAGCTCAGGTCGAACGCCAGAAAGTAGAGATGCACGAAATGGCTCGCGATTTGAATGGCCAGCTTAGTTCAAAAATCATTATTCTCGAACAACTCATCTCCGACAGCCAACAGCAAATCAATCGGCTTGAGCAACTCTTAGAAAAAGCGGAGGACACTTCTTCTGTCGATCGCTCGAAATTTGGTCGCTAGTGATGCTTCAAGGCCACCACTTTGACAGCAACGACACGATTACGATCATGCAGACGATGCTGTAGCGGTTAGAATCGCACCTACCCAATTCGGAAACCTCATCACGCCCAAGCATGGCAGTTGGTTAAACATTGCCGAGTGCGAACTCAGTTGTATGGCAAGCCAATGCCTACGAGGCTGCCGTATTGGTGAGCTGGAGGTTTTGCAATCTGAGATTGCAGCTTGTCGAAGAGATATCGCAATTGCCAGCGGCATTGGCGCGACGCTTACTACGCAGTCTACTGGAAGACCGCTGTGGCGAGGTACGGCTCCGCGCCCTTACCGCTTTGCCACGATGAGTTTAGCAGACCTGAACCTGCTAATCCGCGAGTTGGCCGTGTGTGACGAAGATCCATGCGTTGCAAAGCGGGCTACACGCTTGTTGCGAAAGAATACGTTGAAGGACAGAACGGACACCTTTGCTTGATGGCCTACGAATGATGAACAAAGAAAACAAGCGACTTCAGGAAGCTCAAAACGGGGTTCTCTGGAAAAAATGGGGGCCTTATTTGAGTGAGAGGCAATGGGGGACCGTTCGCGAAGATCATAGCTCCGATGGAAACGCATGGGGCCATTTTCCGCATTCCCATTCAGGGTCTCGCGCCTACCGTTGGGGGGAAGATGGTTTGGCAGGGATCAGCGATGATCAGCAACACTTGTGCTTTTCTGTGGCACTTTGGAATGGAAAAGACTCCGTGCTCAAAGAGCGATTGTTTGGTTTGACGGGGCCTCAGGGCAATCATGCTGAGGATGTGAAGGAGTACTATTTTTATCTCGATAATACACCTACCCACTCCTACATGAAGTACCTCTACAAGTACCCGCAAGCCGCATTTCCCTACGACGATTTAGTCTCGACCAATAGCAGACGTTCCAAACACGAGTCGGAATATGAACTCTTAGATACCGGTCTTTTCCATGAAGATCGTTACTTCGATCTCTTTGTGGAATACGCGAAAGAGACGCCCGAAGATTTACTTATTAAAATCGAGGTTTTTAATCGAGGGCCCGAAACGGCGACTCTGCGCGTCTTGCCAACTTTTTGGTTTCGAAATACCTGGTCGTGGATGCCCGGTCAGACAAAACCATCGATATCGGCTTTGCAGATAGGTGATGATTGCAGCACTCTGTTGGCTCGTCATCCGCGTTTGGGTGACTATCATCTCCTTTGTGAACCTCGCACGGGTGAAAGTCCAGTCCCCTTGTTGTTTGTAGACAATGAAACCAATGCGCAGCGATTATTTGGCAGCACCAACACGAGTGATTATGTCAAAGATGGCATCAATGACTACGTAATTTCAGGTGGCCAAGGGGTAACCGTCAATCCCCAACGCATCGGCACCAAGGCCTCCGCCGACTATTGCTTAACCTTGGCACCTGGAGAAAGCCAAGTGATACGTTTACGCCTGCGCCAAAGCAGTCCTACCAAGGGCGATCCGACGAAGACCGGTACCGCGTTTGATACTTTCGATACGATTTTTCAAAAGCGGCGAGAAGAAGCAGACCAATTCTATGCGCAACTCTACGACGGGAAATTACCCGAAGAGGAGCAGCGTGTGATGCGTCAATCGCTTGCAGGAATGCTCTGGAGCAAACAGTATTACGAATATGATGTCGCACGTTGGTTGCAGGAACAGCCGGGAACCGCAACACGCAACACCGACTGGCAGCACATGAAAAACCACGATGTCATCTCGATGCCAGACAAGTGGGAATATCCTTGGTACGCCGTCTGGGATACTGCGTTTCATGCCTTAGCGCTGGTCATAGTAGACCCTGATTTTGCCAAGCACCAACTGCAACTCTTTCTGAAAGATCGCTACCAGCATCCCAATGGACAAATCCCCGCTTATGAATGGAATTTCAGCGACGTCAATCCCCCCGTGCATGCCTGGGCAGTACGTGCCGTCTATCACATTGACCGTGAAAGGCACATCGTTGACCGTGAAAGGGGCATCGATCAAGAACAGAACAAGGCTCCGGGGGATGTCGACTTTCTGCAAACCACTTTTGCAAAACTGGAAAAAAATTTCCAGTGGTGGGCATCACGCAAAGGGCCGGAAGGCAATGTGTATCAAGGTGGGTTTTTAGGACTAGATAACATCGGCGTGTTTGATCGGAGCGCCGAATTGCCCACGGGTGGCCATTTAGAACAGGCTGACGGCACCGCCTGGATGGCTTTGTATGCTCAAAATATGATTCAACTGTCTCTAGAATTGGCCAAGCACGACAAAAGCTATCAATCCAAGGTCATCAAATATCTAGATGAGTTTTTGTCTATCGCGACAGCCATGGACAAGATTGGCCATCATCATCACGAAATGTGGGATGAAGAAGATGGCTTTTTTTATGATGTATTGCGATTTCCAGATGGCACTGCGACACGCTTGAAAGTCCGTTCCTTGGTAGGGCTATTGCCCTTGTGCGCGGCGACGGTTCTCGAAGCAAGCACCTTAGAGCAATTACCCGAAGTGGCCGCCCACTATCAATCGTTGGTCGATGGAAAAGAAGATCAAACGCAAAATATTGCTTGTCCCTCCCAACCGGGAGTTCAAGGCCGTCGTCTATTGGCAATCATGGACGAAAAAAAGTTGCGGCGAGTGTTAGCTCGGCTCCTTGACGAGGACGAATTTTTGAGCCCCTATGGTATTCGCTCGTTGTCGAAATTTCACGCGGAAAATCCGTACCACTTCCATTGGGCAGGGCAAACGCATACCGTCGCTTATCTGCCCGGAGAATCGGACAACCGTATGTTTGGCGGCAATTCCAATTGGCGTGGACCGATCTGGATGCCCGCCAACATTCTTATTTTGAGATCGTTACTTTATCTGTACAGTTATTATGGAGACGATTTCAAGGTCGCTTGCCCAACACGATCGGGCCAGGAATGCACTCTCTATGAAATTGCAGAAGAAATATCTCGACGTTTGTTGCGGATTTTCCTGCCCGATGAAAACGGAAAAAGGCCGGTCTTTGGAGGGGCGGAAAAATTCCAACACGATCCGCATTGGCGCGACCACTTGCTGTTCTACGAATATTTCCATGGAGAGGACGGATCAGGAATTGGCGCCAGCCATCAGACGGGATGGACAGGGGCGCTGGCGACCGTCCTCGCCTTATTCGGATCGTTGCAAAAAGAAGATCTCTTGGAATCCGGCATGTACGGATTGATGCAATCTCTCTCTAGCCGATCAAAAGAAAAATGATAATACCCAATACCTGTCCGCCTAGTCTCTATCCGGCCATTTATCAAATCAACACCAGGATTCGCTCCAATGCGTCGGGGGAATTAGCGCACCTCAACGATTTTAGTGATGCAGAAATCGACCAGCTTGCCGAGCAAGGGTTTGAGTGGGTATGGCTGCTCGGTGTTTGGCAAACAGGCCCCGCTGGCCAACACGTTTCTCGAACCGAGGCAAGTTGGCAAAAAAGTTTCCGTGAGAGTTTGCCCGATTTTGTGGCAGAAGATGTCGGCGGTTCCTGCTTTGCGATTACTCACTACCGCGTTGACACTCGATTGGGTGGCAATGCGGCATTGCAAGCATTGCGCCGCCGATTCCATGCGCGCGGCTTGCGTTTAATGCTCGATTTTGTCCCTAATCACACCGCTTTAGACCACCCTTGGGTCAAGACAAACCCGGAATTTTACATGCGCCGTACGGCTGCTGAATTGGCGAGCGAACCGCAGAATTATATTGCGCTCGATGCGAGCCAAGGCGAGCAAGTCTTTGCTTTTGGCCGAGATCCCCATTTTAGTGGTTGGCCCGATACCTTGCAGCTCGATTATTCCAATCCGGCAGTACAGGCGGCCATGCAAGCAGAGCTACAAGAGATCGCGAAGTTATGTGACGGTTTACGTTGTGACATGGCGATGCTGGTTCTCCCCGAAATCTTCCAGAAAACCTGGGGGCAAACGATCGACCCTTTTTGGCCCGCCGCGCTTGCGTCGGTGCGTAGCCAGTTTCCCGATTTCTTATTTTTAGCGGAAGTCTACTGGGATTTGGAATGGACGATGCAACAGCAAGGGTTTGATTACGCCTATGATAAAAGACTCTACGACCGGCTGCGTGATCAAAACGCTCCTGCGGTGCGTGAACATTTGCTTGCCGATTTGTCGTATCAAAATCGATTGACTCGCTTTTTGGAAAATCATGACGAACGACGTGCCGCAGCGACCTTTGTGCCCCAAGCGGCCCATCTGGCCGCAGCCCTCATCAGCTTTCTTGCGCCGGGGATGCGTTTTTTTCATGAGGGGCAACTGGAAGGAAATCGCATTCACACGTCGATTCATTTGTCCCGAAGCCCGAAGGAGCCGACGGATCCCAGTCTGAGCAAATTTTATCAACAGTTGCTTCAACTTTTGAAAAAAGAGGTGCTGCGCAACGGACAATGGCAGTTACTCGAGTGCGCGGCGGCTTGGGAGGGCAATCCGAGTTGCGATCATTACATTGCTTACCAATGGCAAGCGACTGATGGCGTCAAAGTCTTGGTCGTCGTTAATTATGCGGCCCATCAAGGGCAATGCCGAGTAAGATTACCCGAGGTGAAGACGACTGCTAAATCGATCAATTGCATCGACCTCTTTGACATGGAAAAAGGGGACATGAGAGAAGAGACGATTTCCCTCGACCTTTCAGCCACAGACGGGCTGTTTTTTGATTTGCCAGCATGGGGTTTTTGTGTGTTTCAGTGGAACGATCGTCAAGAATAAGGTTGCCCTCAATTCAGTTTTCATAAGCCGGTTTTAATAAATTGTTACAAAGAAAGTTTGGAGCATGCCACTACCCACAGAAAAAGTATTGCAGGGACAACGTGCCTTGGTGACCGGAGGGAATTCTGGAATCGGTGCAGCCGTTGCGCACACCCTGGCCATGGCGGGTGCCAAAGTGGCGATCAACTACTTATCGGATCGTAGCTCCGCAGAGAGCTTGGTTCAAAAAATCAAAACAGCGGGAGGAGAAGCGCTGGCGGTTCAAGCCGATGTCAGCCAAGAGCAAGCGGTGCAAGAGATGTTTCAGTCGGTGATTCAGACCTGGGGGAGTCTCGATATCTTGGTGGCGAACGCAGGCGTCCAACAAGATGCTCCGTTACCCGAGATGAGTTTGGCCCAGTGGAACCAAGTCTTGGCAGTCAATCTCACCGGCCAATTTCTTTGTGCGAGAGAAGCAGTGCGTGAGTTTGTGCGCCGCGGAGTGACGCCCGAATTGTCGTGTGCCGCAGGAAAAATCATTTGTATTTCTTCCGTGCATGATATCATCCCCTGGGCGGGGCATGTGAACTATGCCGCTTCCAAAGGGGGCTTGTTGATGTTCATGAAGAGCTTGGCTCAAGAAGTTGCCAGCGAGAAAATCCGAGTCAACGGGATTTCTCCTGGAGCCATTCGTACGCCGATTAACCGTGTTGCTTGGGACACGCCAGAAGCGGAGGCGGAACTTCTTACGTTGATTCCTTATGGGCGGGTCGGCGATCCTATCGATATCGGTCGTACGGCCGTTTGGTTGGCGTCCGATGCTTCCGACTATATCATCGGCACCACGTTATACGTCGACGGAGGAATGACGCTTTATCCAGGTTTTCAAGAGGGCGGATAATGCGATGGCGGAGGTTGCATCAACCGCTTCGGGCATCGAGTTGTCTTTTCTTGGCACTTCTAAAAATCCTCAGCGATTGCGGCGAATCTAATTTGGCGATAAATTGTTGGCACAGGTAGGGGATTTTGGTTCATCCGACTAAAGCGTACTTTGTTCGATGGAGAGCGAGGATTTTGAGTTTGAAGAATTCTTGATCACGGAATCCATAAGCTTGTCGTTTCATGGTTTTGATTTTGTTGTTGGTCCCTTCGAGAGGGCCTGTGGAGATTGGGTAATCGTACCAGGCGAGGATGCCTTGGGCGTGAAGTCGTAACGTTTTGGCGAACTTCACTAGCATCGCGACACCACTAATCTCGGCTCGCAGAATCCAATCCATCAAGTGAGCCTGAGCCGCCTCTTCGTCCACCTGCTCCCAAACTTCACGGAGAGCCCTTTCTGTAAAACTGGCTTTCAGATAGTATGCCAGGGCCAACGGCTCGTTGAGTTTCAGAATTCCAGCAAGCCGTTGTTGTTCGTTCCTTGTGGGGTCAAGATTCTCTTGGTTTTTTTAGCAACAGCCAACGCGTTCCTTTGATCGACTTTTTCATCGGTCCGTAATCTCATCAATGGCGAGTCGCGTCAAATGCTTGAGCTTCGGTTTGGCAAAATGCTTGTTCAAATTCCGTTTCTGAATGTCTTTCACAACGTCCCAACTGATATTCAAGTGCTTGGCCACATCCAAAATCGTCATCGACCGCGAAAGCAGATAAAGCAAGATTGCTTCTGTAAATAATTTCGG
Organism: Planctomycetota bacterium; assembly: GCA_024278955.1. Taxonomy (GTDB): domain Bacteria; phylum Planctomycetota; class Planctomycetia; order Pirellulales; family Lacipirellulaceae; genus Bythopirellula. The sequence continues at coordinate 13,362 of JAJRSE010000126.1, forward strand.
TACGTAAATCAGTTGGTCTCGTTGTTGATGTTGATGTAAGTTTTTCCGGTTTGCCATTCTTCGTCGACTTCGGCTAGCACAGCGCTCACGAGCCGTAGGAGAGATGCTTCGTTAGGAAAGAGCGTAGCGACTCGGGTTCGCCGGAGAATCTCTTTGTTGAGTCGTTCAATCATGTTCGAGGTTCGCAGTCTCCGGCGATGAGCCGTGGGTCGGGTGAAGACGGTGAGCCCTTCTGGCACGTTCTGCTCCATCCAGTCGGCCAGGTTGGGTGCGGTCGTGCGGTATTTTTCGATGGCGATTTTGAGCAACCGCTCGGCTTCGTTCGCATCGGGAGCGTTGAAGACACCTCGAATATCGGCGGCGACTTCGCTCCGCATGTCGAGCTTGGGAACGTAGGCCGTCGCATTCTGCTGAAGATGAAATTGACACCGTTGCCAAGGCACGCCAGGAAAAACGCTCTTGCGAGCCGCCTTGAGTCCTTCGTGAGCGTCGCTGGTGATCATCTCAACGCCGTGCAGGCCACGCTCGACAAGCGACTGCAAAAACTCACGCCAGTGGACTTCGGCCTCGCTCAATTTCACACTGACGCCCAGGACAGTTCGTTTTCCGTTGGGCAAAACACCGACGGCGACCAGCACGGCACAGTCAATAACCGTTCCGCCATGACGCACTTTTTCGTAACGCGCATCGAGAGTCAAATAGGTGAGCTTTCCCAGAGGTCGATCTCGCCACGATTGGAGTTCCGCATCGAGGAGCTTGGCGGCTCGGCTCACTTGGCTGCTGGAGACGTCGAGTCCGCAAAGTTCGCTGGTGATCTTGGTAACTTTTCGCGTGGAAACACCTTGCACGTACATTTCTGCGACGGCTAATTTGAGAGCCCGTTCACTGCGAACGCCCCGTGTCTGCGGCACTTGCAGTTCGACCTTGCCGACGCGAGTCTGGAGCGTTTTGGGCTTAAAACCGTTGGCATAGCCGCGTCGTTCGTCGGTCCGCTCATAAGGCTGAGCCCCGAGTGCTTCGTTGCGTTCGATCTTCATCGCCTCGTTGACGAGAATCTCGATGGCACGGGCCATGCCTTCAAAGCCGTGTTGGTCGAGGACTTGGATCATCAGGTCGTACGGGGTAGATTCTTGGGAGTGGGTCATGCGTGGGTCTCCTTCCGCTTGCTTGGTAACAAACGATCTCGTGCTTTGACAACCTCTGACTTTCAGGTATGTGACAAAGCACGCGGAGACCGACTGTGGCCCACTCTTTCAAGCAAGCCGGGCTGTGTACTTCAATGCTATTTACAGAACTAACGGTACACTAACCCACTGTTCGACTTATAACCGGACCGTAGTGACCTACACTTTCATTATGAGCGATAATTCCTTCCTAGACTGGCTCCATGAAGTCAAGCAGAACGTCAGATACTGCCCCTACGCTTTTGTGCAGCCAAACGTCAAAGAAATACTGACAGTGGAGGAAGTCGCCAAGGAAATTCAAACGAGTGAGGACACAATCAGGGACTGGATAAATAGTAAGCAGTTGAAGGCAAGCAACGCAGGAACCCAACGGCCCCGTTATCTGATTCAACGCGACGACTTGAATCGTTTTCTAAAATCACGACAGCCAGACCCGCAAACACCAAAACGACGTAAGAACAACGACGATAACGAATTCAAAAAGTATCGAGATTGACCTTACCGAGATACCAGAGTCTTACGTGATTAGTGCAGGTCATCAGTTGGGTATCGAAAACTTTTTGTCTGTAGATGCTGGCCATATCCTGTCGAGTCCAGCCCATGATTGAATCAATCACAGCTTGGGATACATCGGCTGTTGTTGCAATCGTCTCAAATGTATGTCTGAGGTGCTTGAAAACGGTGACGTGCTTCACATAGAAAGAGTCGACCAGCTTGCGGAATTCATCCGCCATCTTGTGACGGTTCCAATTCGCATCAAACACCTTGCCGTTATTGGTCGCTTTCTTCAAAGCGGTAACAGTCTCAGGCCAGAGAGGGCAACGGCGTTTCATTTCGGTTTTTGTTCTCGGGAACGTATGCCAACCATTATTCAAATCAACCCGATTCGTCGGCAATGCACAACAATCAATCGGGTAGAAACCGCAGTTTATGCCAAGCAATATCATTGCTTTCATTTCGCCCTTGGCATTTTTTACGACTTGGCGGATTTGCTCTGCGGTAAATAGTCTTTCATCCCGCTGGTTCTCAATTTTCCGCAGCAACTTGGCGGAAGGTGCCGCAAGAGCATCGGCGTAGTCAACCGATTCGCCCAGTTTGCCAGCATGTTTGAATACCATGCGGGCAACCGTTAAACGACGTTTCAGGGTGACTACCCCTAACTTTTTAGTTTTTCCTTGACCAAGGGCTGTCCGTAACTTGTCAAGATCACCAAACGTCAGAGACTTGATTGCTCGATGCTTACCCCATGCTGCAATCACATCACAAGTATTCTCGTAATCTGAGTAGGTCTCTTCAGATAACTCACCAGACTGGTGAGCCCGATGCTTGCGGCCTAAGAATGCGTCTAGTAAATCCGATATCTTATAGGTGTCGGCTGGGGGCTGTTGGCCGGTGTAGAGATAGTCACGTTCCTTTTGGTACTTCTCCAAAGCAGCTTGTGGGCCATTCCACACGCCGAAGTATTGAAAGCGGCCAAGTATCTTTTTTGCCCATTGGCCATTATCATGTGCAAACAGTGGGAAGTCTGGACGTGGTTTCTTGGGTTTCTTGCTCATACCAAATCTTACGTTATCGTGTACTGGTGTCGTAACGGGTGTCGTAAGATTCAGCCTAATTGACAGAATGTCGAAAAACAACTATATTTTATGTATGGCCGAGTGGCGGAATTGGCAGACGCTCTGGACTTAAAATCCAGTGGGAGGGAACTCCCGTACCGGTTCAAGTCCGGTCTCGGCTACTTTAGAAAGCTGCAACCAGTCGCAATCATTCGCAAACAGTTGCAATATAGGAGTTTCGGGCAACCCCTTGGTTTGCCCTTGCGGCTCATTGCAGCCTCCAACGGCCGATTGCTGCACCGGATTTTGCAGCGCTTTTGAATTGTCAGCCGTCGCACGCGAGAAATGCGATTCGGTAACCTGAAGATAATGCTTGTCAGCCACGTTTTTGCTATTTCCGATCCACTGGCAGACGACATGCGAAGGGAAGCTTTCAGTCAGTTCCGTCTGTCGTGTGCTGCGTAGGTTCTGAAATAAGGTTCATCCGACTAAAGCGTACTTAGTTTGATGGAGTGCGAGGATTTTGAGTTTGAAGAATTCATGATCGCGAAATCCGTAGGCTTGTCGTTTCATGGTTTTTATTTTGTTGTTGGTCCCTTCGAGCGGACCGGTGGAAA
>JAJRSE010000127.1 GCA_024278955.1 Planctomycetota bacterium
CAGCCGAGGATCGACTTCGTAGAGTCGGCCATAGGGACCAAAATGATTCGCCCGCTTAATGATTCGCTGCCCCAGCTCACTGAAAAAATGGTTATTGGTCGTCGAGCCGTTGCTAGTCCGCGAGTTTGCCTGCGTGTGCCCCTCGGCCTCGTAAAGAAACACCAGGTCGAGATCGCTATGATAATTAGGCTCGCGACCTCCCAGCTTGCCTAACGCGAGCACAATAAACTCGCACCGATCGCCCACCCGTTCCGCTCCAGGATGCCAGGCAGATGTCTCTGGCACCTCGCCGATCAGCGGCTGGCCCTTCCTTTCGGTCAGCCGGGCGATCTCGTCTCCGATAATCTGACCGAGACAAACCTCCGCTATATCCGAAAGCGTCGCATGAGTGGCTTCCACTTCATCCTTGCCAAGGATGTCTCGGATACCCACCCGCAAATGCTGCGCATGCTTGAAGCTATGTAGAATCGGCTCCATGTCTTCGGCGCCATGAGCCAACTCTTGAAGCGACGTTTCCAAAGTCTCTAAATCTGGAAGCTTGGCAATCAGCAAGCTATCGAGCAAGTCGTCAACCATGCCGGGGTTGCTGGTCAAAATACTCGACAGATAAGGACAGGCCGCGCAAAGTGTCACATAAAGATTCAGCGTTGCATGGTTACCGCTCAGCAGCTCCCACAAGGCTGCCTTGCCGCCCAACGAATCGCTCACCCGGCTCAACGTCACCAGCGTGCCGTCGGGGTCGGGAGTCTTGGCCACCTCAGCAAGCAGCCGTGGAGAAATCGAGGCCAGAAACAAGCGGCACCTTCGAGTCGAAAGAAACGGGATTCGCTCCTCCGCCAACGACATCAAATTCACATAGGCCGCATGAGGGTCCTTAAAAGGATAACGACCCAATACCTGTTCGATTGCCTCCGGTAGAGGATCAGGATCGTTCACCAAATCGACTTCCGGCTCGTTCTCGGGATCGTCGCCGAAGGCTTCGTGTAGCAGGTGATCGAGAATGCTACGATTCACCTCCGTCCGCTGCTGATAGTCCGATTGAAATGCATGCAGAGCCGAAATGTGCCGTGTTCCAACATACCCCATTCGCCGCGCCAGCTTGAGCAACTCCTTCGCGTCGGTCGGCATCGTATGAGTTTGCAAGTCGTACATAATTTGCAGGCGGTGTTCCAATTTGCGCAAGTACGAGTAATTCGCCTCCAAGTAAGAGCTTTCTTCGCTGGTCAAGCTACCCGCCTTCTCCAGCCGAACAATCGCCTCCAACGTGTTTCCGGTACGCACGCTCGGCACGGCACCACCGTTGAGCAGCTGTAAAAACTGAATCACAAACTCGACATCGCGAATCCCCCCGTGGCCCGTCTTTACGTTATTTTGCGATACCCCCTCGTCAGTAGCACGATCTTCAATACGGCGTTTCAACGCCTTGATTCCGCTAATATCTGCCAAGCTAAGGTAGCGGCGATAGATCCAAGGCTCCAACCGTCCGAGATAGTCGCGACCTAAATCCAAATCACCCGCAACCGGCCTCGCCTTGACGTACGCCTGACGTTCCCACGTCCGCCCCCGATTGTCGTAGTACGCCGCCGCATGATCTATCGAGCTACAGACCGGCCCCTGGCGTCCCTCGGGACGCAGACGCATATCTACTCGATAAGCAAACCCAAGCTCAGTCGTCTCCGAGAGCAACCGAATCAGTCGCTGAGAAACTCGCGACGCAAAATCCTGAGCCTCGGTCACCGAATCTGAGCCTTGCACCTCCGGGGGTTGATAAAGAAACACGAGATCAATATCGCTAGAATAGTTGAGTTCCAGGCCGCCAAGCTTCCCTAGTGCCAGAACAACAAACCGAGGCAACTTCGCCTCATATCCGCCCGCCCGTTGACGCTTGCTCTGAACCGTGCGCATCGCAAAATCAAGGGCCGCCTCGACCACGGCATCAGCAACATACGAAATCTGTCGCGTTACCTGCGAAACGGGAAGCCCTTGGACCAGATCGCCATAGGCAATTCGCAAAGTCTCGCGCCGCTTGAATTGCCGAAGTGTACCTAACACATCTTCCTCGTTCGACAGCGAACGTACCGTGCTCAGCAACTCGTCGACCAACACTTCCCGCGCCACAGGCCTGCCGTCGGTCATGCGCAACAGGTCGTAGCTCTCCGGGTCGCTGCACAGCTGGTCGCTTAAGTGCTGACTGCTATTAAGAAGCACCAGCAAGTTGGAAAGCGCCTGCGGGTCCCGCTCAAAAAAAGCGGCCATCGCCAGCGGACTCCGAGCGGCAAGCAAAAAACGCTCCAGGCTATTGAGCGCCATATCCGGATCGGCCAAGTCTGGAGCCGCTTCCGCAAACTGGTCGCAAATCGTGGCCAGCAAATCCAGCGGCAACCCATCAGTCGCCAGACGGAGCAGATTCCGGTGCGCAGCACGCACATTGGCTATCCCCAGCGGCGCAAGCCAAGCCTCGGCTTCCGCTTCCGAATCGAGCAACTCGTGGAGACTTTCTATCTGCATCCTCAGATTCTAACGAATTGCCCGCCCAGTTGTCATTCGAAAGCCACAAACTATCGCTTGCTTCTCCCAGGCACGCTCGTTCTACAGAGCAACCCTCTATTTAACCGCAACGACATGACGAGCAGCAATAATCGGCTGGCGGACGAGGCAAGTCCTTTCGGAGACCCAGAGAGAGTGCATTTCAAAGGTGGCTGAAATACTTGCGTTGCGGGCCTGTTTTCGTCGTGTCGTTGTGGTTCAAACCTGCGCTGCTGCTCTAAGAACTTACCGGCAGCGAGAACAACTCCGGTCCCACATGCTGGGTCACGACCGAGCCAAACAGCGTATGCACGTTCGCATCGTAGACCGTCAGCGGCAATATCTCGCCAATTTGCCGACGGTTCCCGTCGAATACCACAATCCGGTCACACATCGTCCGGCCAGTAAGCTGAACCTGCTCCGAATCGGTCTCATTCTTCTTCACCGCCGCTTTGCTCAACCCCTCGACCAACACCTCGACACCGCGGCCCAAAAATGCCTGATTGTCCTCTTCGCTAATTTCGTTCTGAATCGCAAGCAGCTCGTTATTCCGACGCCGCTTGACGTCGTCAGGCACGTCGTCAGGGTAGTTCTCTGCCCCCTTCGTGCCGGGACGTTCGCTGTACTTAAAAATAAAACTGTTTTTGAACCGTTGCTCGCGAACCAAGTCGCAAGTAAGCTGAAACTCCTCTTCGGTTTCGCCGCAGAAACCAACGATAAAATCGCTTGTCACCGACCCGTCAGGCAGCCACTTGCGAATCCGCTCCATCATCTCGCGATAATCTTCGACCGTGTACCCACGTTTCATCTGCTCAAGCACCCGGTTCGAGCCACTCTGTACCGGCACATGCAGATACTCCGAGCACTTCGGTAAATCGCGAACCGTCTCCAAAAGGTCAACCGTCATATCCTTCGGATAGTTTGTCACAAACTTGATCCGCTTGATCCCTTCGATCTCATGCAGTTGATGCAACAAGTCGCTGAGCCGCGTTTTACGGTCCCCTTCGCGATAACAATAGCTGTTGACCGTCTGCCCCAGCAGGACAATCTCTTTGCAACCTTCGTCGGCCAACTGCTTCGCTTCGGCTACAATCTCCACCGGAGGACGACTCTGCTCGGGCCCCCGAACACTCGGCACGATGCAATAAGTGCAAAATTTATCACAACCAATCTGAATCCGCACATACGCCTGATAAGGAGTCGGCCGCATGGTCGCATCACGTAGCGGATCAAAGCTCTCGTGGCTTCGCTCGACCGTCGCGCGAGTTCCCTCCTTGCGTCCAAGGCTTACTTCAAGCTGCCGCCCAGCCCCTTCGGCAATATCGGCGATCAACTGCGGAACTTGGTGCAACTGGCCGGGACCCACAATAAGATCCACATAAGGCGCCCGCTCAAAAATCAACCGCTGGTCCTTCTGAGCCATACACCCCAACACGCCGATAATCTTCTTCGGATTCTCCCGCTTCGCGTGCTTGAGCCGCCCCAGCGCACTGTAAATCTTGTCCTCGGCATGTTGCCGTACGCTACAAGTATTAAACAAAATCGTATCCGCGTCGCCCGTGTTGTCGGTCAGCTCATAGCCCTCCTTGCGCAAACTGGCCACCACCAGCTCGCTGTCGAGCACGTTCATCTGACATCCAACCGTCTCAATATAAAGTTTTTTCATTTTTCACTATGACTGCTTCGCCAAGTTGAACCACCACCTAATGCAACTTCAAGACGAAAAGAAAATCCTAACCCGATCCGGCCTTTTTCGTAACCGTTCACGCATTAAAAAACAGAACCACAAAGAGCACAAAGTACACGAAGGGAAACACGTTTTTCGGTGTCCTAGCTCAAGCAAACACGAACCAAAAAAACTTTCTTTCCTACTGTCCGACAGACTCGCAAACTCTAGGCTTTGTGTGCTTCGTGCTCTTTGTGGTTGAAAATTCCCGACCTTTTTAGTGAACGGCTCCCCTTTTTCTTACCTTGGAAACTAATTCTTCTTGTCGTTTCGCTGTTCCCGCCGTGGTTCACCTAATCCAAAATCAAAAATTCTCACGCCGCTTCACGGTCCGATTCTCCCCCCGACGGATTAGCTGCCGGCCCCTTCCCTTGGTTCTCAGCAATCTTCTCCCGTACGTGATCGACCACCTGATTCCGCCGCCGCGCCATCAGCCGCACCAACGACATCACAGCCAAGTACCCAGCGACCAACAAGATAATTACGTCCCAACGATCCATGCTATCACCTCCATGTGTGCTAACGAGCCTCCCATCATACACGCCCAGCCCCCCCGTAGGCGAGCCGAAAATCCGACGCTATCAGTCGCAAATTGGGCCATCCATCTCCGGGTAAATCTCCGCAGGCTTCGCTTCCCGACGCTGCCGCATCACTTTCCCTACCTTGCGACGCATCCACCAGCCCACCTGCGTGCCCTGGATCTCTAAAGAATCCAATCCCAAAATCTGATCAACAATCCACAACGCCTCGGAAGTCACCGAAGTGCCCGTCAGATCAAGATGCCGCAATTGCTCAAACGCCTCAAGCTTCAGAACCGCTTCGTCCGAAACCTGGCATCCCGGCAGCTCAAGCCGAGTCAACTCGCCTAAGTGCGACTGCTGGTCGACGAGCAAACCAATCAACTCGTCTGCCGAAGCCGAGTTCTCCAGTCGAATGCCAACGATTGCTTCGGTCAGCTGCGCAAAATCGCCAAACGATTTTTCAAGCCAATCTTTCGCATTGCTCGTGGCCTCGGCTCCCAGCTCTTCCAGTTGCTCCATCAAATCTCGAAAGCCCAAGTAGCCATCCATCTGCTTTGCAATCCACTGCCGCCGATCGCCACGAAAAGACAGATACTGCTGAGCCTGTTCAAAGGCCTCTTGCAGCATGCGAAATTCCTTTGCCGACCCACCATGGTCGGGATGCACCCGCTTCGCCTGATCGCGATAAGCAACCTTCACATCTTCGATCGTATAGGGCGGCGAAATCCCAAGCCGCACCATAAACTCCGGTCGCTGATCACGCGAGACTGCCATACGAATAACTCCAACAGGTGAGCAATGCCCCAGCAGTCTAACAGAGAAGCCAAGTACTTGCGAAATTTATCTGCTCCCTCTCTCACTCACCTACGATGCTTGGAACCGGATGGTTGAGGCGAAGGACGACGCGGGCACCGTGGTGCAGACGAACCAATACGACGGCCTCAACCGCCGCATCGTCCGGGACGAAACCGGCGGCACCGGCAACTTGCGGCATTTTTATTACAACCAGCAGTGGCAAGTCTTGGAAGAGCGGGTAGGCACTGCCACCACAGCCGACAAGCAATACGTTTACCATCCGCACTACGTCGACGCGATCGCGCTCAGCTACGATTCCGCCGGCGTCGAACACTACTACCTGCAAGATGCCAATTTCAATGTCACGGCCATCACCGATAACACGGGCAGCATCATCGAACGCTACGCCTACACCCCGTATGGCGGTGACCGTGCTCAATCCCGATTTTTCAGCCGATGCCGACAATAAAAGTGACATTTTCAACGAGCTTCTGTATACTGGACGCAGGCTCGACCCGGAGACCGGCTTGCAGTTGAATCGGAATCGGTTTTATGCGGCGGGCCTTGGGCGGTGGGTGAATCGGGATCCGATTGGGTATGACGGGGGGACGTGGAATCTGTATGAGTATGTCGGGGGGATGCCGACACGGTTTGTCGATCCAACTGGAGAAGAGAGTTTCCTAGAGGATTGTTATCGAGACTGTAAGGGAAAGTACAATTGCCAGGATCGACAGCGTGGACGTGGCAAAAGATTACAAACCGCTTGTGAAATAAACTGCCGGCGTAGGGAACCACATTTAAGTCGAAATAAAAACAATAAGTGTCCTAAGAACGAACCGAGTGGAGACCCTGATTGGAAGCGTGATAATTGGCTAGGAGAAAGCCTCTTTCATTGTGGCAACAGGTGCTATAGGAGGGGCAACTTCCAATGTTGCTACAATGACAAGGGTTCGCCTGTTGTAAAGGGCAACTGCCAAGGAACCTATGACAAAACTCCACCGGATGAAAGTCAATGGGGTCATTTCTGGGATGATGTTTGGCCGCATTCATCCCATGATGACTATGGTGGGTGGACTGAGTGGAACTAAATACGAGGATGGAATGCATATGCTTTTTGATGTAGCACATGCTACATGGTGGTTTTGGTTTGCAATTATTTAGCCAGAAAACAGGGCTGATCAGGCTTTGTGATGGTTTGCTATATGAACTCATGTCAGGCCACTCCCATGAAGACTACACTGCATCCATGGTCTTTCTCGCTCTCCGCCCTCTTACTCTGTTTTGTACTTGTGGCACTTGCTATATTTGGTGGGCTGCTTGGCGTCGCCAGCGGCTTGCAGCAAACCATCATCGAATTGACACCGGCGAATCGCAAGTTCGCAGTAATCAGCGGTCTTATTTGCGGCATGGTTCCTGCTGCTATTATTAGATGTTTTTTGCGTAGGAGGTTTCGTAAACCAGTAGCAATATTCCTACTGTCTGCTTGTACGGCCTTGTTTGCTTCTGCAGGAATCCTTTACCTAGTTGTAGCTATTACTTCTGCTGCCTAGAGAATAAAAAAGGTTCATCCGACTAAAGCGTACATGGCTTACAAAAAGGTGGACATGCTGTTCCAGTAAGAAGTGATTGAACGACTTCTTCCAGGAAGGTATCAGCATGTCCACACGTTTGTTGTACCACGCATTCGGCTTGCGTGGCTA
>JAJRSE010000128.1 GCA_024278955.1 Planctomycetota bacterium
ATAGCCACGCAAGCCGAATGCGTGGTACAACAAACGTGTGGACATGCTGATACCTTCCTGGAAGAAGTCGTTCAATCACTTCTTACTGGAACAGCATGTCCACCTTTTTGTAAGCCATGTACGCTTTAGTCGGATGAACCTCAAATAACTCCACCTTCGTTAAGAGTGCGAGATCAAGTGAAGGAGTGCCAGGTAGAACAGATTGCCCATGAGCAAGGACTGTTGTCGGCACAAACTTGGAGTTTGCGTCTTGGTTTAGACTATGACCAGGAACAGAAAAATATCGCAATGCATAAAAGCTCTGCACAGGTAGAAAACCCTCAGTGATTTCTCTTTGACTCAACATGAGGGTGGCCAAAAATCGTTGATGAAATGGTCGCCCAGATCTGCTAATTTCAATGCATCATGAGAACAAACATGCGAAACGCTGAGCGAGACAAATGCCGTCAGGCAGAAATCGAATTCAAGAAGCTATTGGAGAGCGTCAGTAGCACCGGCTTCTACGGCACAGCAAGTATTGCAGTCAATGTGCAAGATGGCCACATTCAAACTACTCGCGTCGCAGTAGACCGAATGATTCGCTAGGGAGAGCTGTTTGCTGTTTGGGTGTAGAGAGGTGAGATCAGTGTTTGGCTGCTAGCCAATCGCTGGCAGGCATTCCAGGGTATTGAACCTAGCCCGCGTCCCTTGGACGCGAGTATCAAGGCAAGCCCCGTTTCAGACCGGTCTGAGTTTGAAACGGGGGTTTTTTATGGCATCTATTTGTTTCTCTCCTAATGAGGAAAAGAGAATATGACAGAAGCACAACAAGGCGAAGTATTGCAAGAGTATGTCAATTCGTATGGAGTCTCTGTGCGAGTCGACAAAGCAAAGGGAATGTTGGAGGGTGTGAAGCTAATTGGTTTGGAGTCTCGCAACGGACGCCGGTACCGAGAGTCAACCCTAAGTCAAGCAGTGTCGTTGTATGAAGGAGCAAAAGTCAACGTAAACCATCCTAAGGCTGGCCCCTTAGCGCCGCGTGATTATGAAGATCGGCTTGGAGTGATTCGGGGTGTTCGGATGCTGGCTGGTGAAGGGCTCTATGGCGATTTGCATTTCAATCCTAAGCACGCATTAGCCGAACAGCTTGTGTGGGACGCAGAGAACAATCCAAAAAATGTAGGGTTTTCGCATAATGTCCTTGCTCGTCTTTCGCGTAAAGAGGGAGACACGGTAGTCGAAGAGATTACTCAAGTACGAAGTGTCGATCTCGTGGCTGATCCTGCAACTACGCAAGGCTTGTTTGAACAAGCTACTGGGGAAAGAAAAAGTGCGAGCAACATGCCGAGATGTTGGGATGCGTTGACCGTGGAAACTCTCCGTCTTCATCGGCCAGATCTCCTTGAGGAGGTCGAGTCGGAAGAACTTGAGTGTTTACAGTCAAAGCTAGAAGAAGCAGAGCGGCAGTCTGGAAATTTCCAGCGAAGCCACCGCATCCTCGAACTTCTTAGCAAGCACCATTTGTCGGCCCCTACGGGGAAGGAAAGTGCTCAAGGTCAAAACAATTCGAGTGCAACGGTTAGTCAAGCGTTTTTTGAAATGCTGACGACTATTGAGGCAAGTGACCAAGTCGAAGAGCTGATTGCAGAGCGTGCCAAATTGATTCGATCGACGGTCGAGAGAGAATCGCAAGAGGTGAGACGAAGCCTCCCGAAATCGCGAGACCAGATATCCCCGTTCGCGTTGCAAACAGTTGCTACTCATACCGCGCAGGATTTTTCGAGATGCCTTAGATCGTCGCTTAACTAGCAGGAATTAATGCTAATCCGACGGCACACTTATTAAAGTTACCAAGCAAATAGTTTTTTGAGATTCAAGTTTTGTTACTCGTAGGAGGAAAATGCTGATGTCAAACACGATGCGTTGGAGATACGGAGAGACAAACCCGGTGATGCAACCCACAAATTCTGGCCATGTCGTTGAAATTGGCGACCTAGTTTACTTGGATGTGAATGTGGCAAAGCCCGCTTCGAGCCAAGCAGACCAGGGTACTTTGACAGCAAACCAAGAGCTGTTTCATGACAACTTTCTTGGGGTAGCCATGCAGGCTTCAAAGGCAGGGGAAACCACTCCGATTCGTATTGCTACAAGTGGCGTTTTTGAGTTCGCCTGCAACGCGGAGGCGTTTGAGATGGGGGACTTGATTGGCGGGAACGAGGAAGGTACTGGCACTCAGCTAGACCAGCAGATGGTGACGGGCGTGGCAGCAGCAAACCTTTCGATAGGCCGATGTGTGAGTCGCGTGCCTAGTCCAAGTAACGCGGTACTCATGGAGGTGGTGAGCACGATCGTGCGAGGTGGGCCAGAAGCAGCAGCTTAGTGCTTCAGACAAGTTTCTTGTTAGGCGTTTACCGCCAACAGGAGTCCCTGCGTGGAGGCGTCTTTCACCAGCAGGGCGAAGAAAAACAACAAACAAAGACCAATGGAGAATACTTCTGTGTCACTCAACTACCGCGAACTTAAACGACGTTACGAATTGGACGGGGCTGATAAAACGGTTCAGCATCTTTCTGAAGCTCTTCAAGAAGGGCATCTGGCTCCCGAGGAATTTAGCATTCGCGACTTGGCGGAGTCTCTTGTGCCGGACGGGCGCGAGTGGGTGCGCATGCTTGACCCTCGTTCAGGAGGAAGTGTCAGCGTAGTCGAAGCTACAGATGGCGTCGATGTGACGGCATTCCTCAATATCACAGGGCAAGTTGTCTACTCAAAAATCTTAGACGCCTACCAACAGGACTCTTTTGTCGCTTCCAAGCTTGTGCAGAGCATTCCTACTCGCCTCGACGGGGAGAAAATCCCAGGCATCACGCGCATTGCAGAAAACACCGACGAAGTAGCGCCCGGTATGCCCTATCCAAACCTTGGGTTCGGCGAAGACTACATCGAAACCCCTTCGACGTCGAAACGGGGTTTCATTGTACCCGTGACCAAGGAAGCGATCTTTTTCGATCGTACGCACTTAGTTCTTAGCCGTGCAGCAGAAGTTGGCGAGGTGCTAGGGCTGAACAAAGAAAAACGGATTCTTGACGTGGTGGTAGGGGCTACCAACAACTTCAAGTCAAACGGCACCGACTACAATACGTACTACTCCTCAGGCCCTTGGAGTAACGAGTTGGCGGGCAACGAGTTAGTCGACTGGACGAATGTCGATGCGGCAGAGCAGGTTTTTGCCGAGATTCTCGACCCACACACCGGAGAGCCCGTGCTTGTAAGGGGCACCACGGTGCTTGTCATGCCAGCTTATCGGCATGCAGCGCATCGTGTTTTCAATTCGTCAGAGATCTCGTACTCCGGGGTAGGTTCGCAGACCGAAACCACGGCTGCGAATCCGCTGGGGAACTATCGAGTTGAAGAAAGTCGACTAGCGTACCGTCGTATTCTTGCATCAGGGGCAGCTGCCGTGGATGCCAAGAAATGGTGGTTTATTGGCGATTTCTACAAAGCCTTTGCTTACATGGAAAACTGGCCGATTACGGTCACGCAGGCTCCGATCAATAGCGAAGCTGATTTCAACAATGACATCGTACTTCGGTTCAAGGCGAGCGAGCGGGGTGCGGCGGCTGTGTTGAATCCACGTTATGTCGTGAAGTGTACTGGCTAGTGCGTGTCGGATCTGCTCTCGGTTAAGTAATTCAAGAGTTTGAAGCCGGAAACGGGGGACAGTGGGACGAATGTTTTTCCAACCACTGAACCCTGGTTTCCGGTTTTAACGGCCAGAAACAATTTCCCAGCCCCCTCTCTGAGGAGTAACTATTCCATGGCATCAGGCGATTCCTTGCTGTTGTTCAACCCGTTGTCAAATCGTCCGCCTATAGCCGATTACGCTTCGGTAGATTTACGAAACGGTTTTGTTGTACTGGATTTTGACGATGCAACCAACGAAAAGGCTCAGTTCCACGGAGTTATTCCCAGCCATTACGGGGGAGGATCGTTGCTGGCCTCCCTCACGTGGACATCAAGCACCGCGACCACCGGAGACGTCGTGTTTCGTGTAGAAACGACGCGTTTGAATAGTGGTGAGAATCTTGATGCGTTGCCGGCAGCTGACGGAAGTGCAGACGCAACTGCAACCGCACCGGCAACAAGCGGTCAGCTTGTGGTCACGGAGTCTTCTCCTTTGAGTGTTGGAGGAGCAACGGCCGGCGAGCTACTGCTAGTTAGCCTTGTCCGCTTGGCATCGACAGGCGCCGACACGCTTGTTGGGGATGTTGAAGTTGTCTCGTTAGAACTACGTGAGGTTTAACGTGGCACTTTCACTCAATAACGCTAACGTAATCCTTAGCACTCTCGTATCTGTATCCGGTTATCCGTTTTCCCTGATCGGTTGGTTTCGCGTACCAGACGTGACGTCGTCTACTCTCCTTATGGGTATTGCAAGTGTTTCGACAGGGGCAAGGTGCGATGTGTATTTTGCGGGTGATGGCACCAAAGAAGCAATTGCGAAAACAAAAATCGGCAGTAGTTTTGGTGCTGCGTCAACTACTCTTCCAATGACTCCAGGAAAATGGCATCACTTGGCTGCCGTTTTTTCTTCGGACAGCGAGAGGAAAATATATATCGATGGTGGGAATTTTGGTGTTAACAATGATAACTTTCCGATTTCGGCGATGAGTTTTTTTTACTTCGGGAACCTCTATGGCTCTGTGTTAGTCGATGTGGCAGAGGTCTCGGTGATTCAAGCCGCGGTGAGTGCAGAGCAGGCAGCGGCTTTTGCAAACGGTAGCCCTGTGCTTGCTTCACCATACTCTCGCAACACGGTTACCTATCACGATTGTATCCGGCAAACCAATCATCCCGGCTTAGGCCCGAAATTCATCGTGGTAGGATCGCCAGCGGCTACCGACCACCCTCGGGTATTGCATACGGTTGGTGGGCACTCGATTGCGATGCCAAGTCGATTTCGGGGCCCATGGCACGCAGAGCAAACACTCATTCGTTCGCTGCCGGCCGCTCAAGGCCAACTCTCAATTTCCGGCGTTTCTAGCAATGACTCAATCCTTTCAGGTGAGGTAACCATCTAATGGCAATAGCGAAGGATATTCATGCCGCGGTATTTAGCAATGCTACGGCTGTGTTTATGACGAGGGTTGAAAATGCTTCTGGACAGGTGATTAACCAAGCGTCGGTGGTGTCGATCACCTATACAGTTTATGAGCTTGTGAAGGGCGATCCCAACACACTCACGCCCGTCGCTGGCCATCAGAACGTGGCCCTAGGCATTTCGAATGTGGTATTTGACACGCTCCAGCTTGATGGTGCATGGACCGTGGATTCCATCGGCTACAATTTTCGCCACGAATTAGATGTTTCGCTAAACGAAGCGTTTGCTAAAGCAGGAGCGATTTATCAAGTCCGCTACGAATTGACACCCGTCACAGGTCAAAAAATTGTTTTTCGATTTAGAGCGTTTAACAATTGCGTGTTCCGTACCCGTCATGGGCGAACCAGCCTTGGGCGTCTTTCGAGGTGACGGTGTTTAACGCTTTGCCAATAGCAGTAATCAGTGTCCGCTTGGTTCGAGCGGCAAAACTACGCAGGAG
>JAJRSE010000129.1 GCA_024278955.1 Planctomycetota bacterium
CTCTTTTTGAGCAACTATTCGCTGGTTCTCAAAGACGAACTGAGCCGTCTGGCGGGTGTGGGCGAAGTGCAATTGTTTGGCGCAGGCGATTACAGCATGAGGCTGTGGCTTGATCCCGACAAATTGAAACAGCGTGGACTAACCACGCAAGATGTCGTTCAGGCTGTGCAAGAGCAGAATGTCCAGGTTGCCGCCGGTCAGATCGGCGCTGCGCCTGCCCCGGCAGGGACCGCGTTCGAGCTATCGATCAACACGCAAGGCAGGCTTGTCGAGAAAGAAGAGTTCGAGAATATCATCGTAGCGACCGGCGAGGGAGGCAGCGTGCTGCGTGTGAAGGACGTCGCAAGGGTGGAGCTGGGCGGGAAAAACTACACGCTCGACTCGAAATTTAATGGCGATCCTTCGGCGTCGCTCAGTATTTATCAACTGCCCGAAGCCAACGCTTTGGCCACTGCCGCACGGGTGCGAGAGAAGTTGAAAGCATTGAGCGAGGCTAGCAGTTGGCCAGAGGGCTTGCTCTATGCGATCCCGTTTGACACGACGCTTTTCGTCGAAGCCTCGATCAGCGAAGTCTACAATACACTGTTCATTGCGGCAGGGCTGGTCATCTTGGTGATCTTTCTTTTCTTGCAAGATTGGCGCGCCACGATCGTGCCGGTGGTGGCGATCCCGGTGTCGCTGATCGGTACGTTTGCCGTGATGAGTGGCATCGGTTTTTCGATCAATATGCTTTCGTTATTTGGTGTGATCTTGGCGATCGGTATCGTCGTGGACGATGCGATCGTGGTCGTCGAAAACACGACGCGACATCTGGCGGGCGGCTTGAGTCCGAAAGAGGCAGCCGTCAAAGCGATGTCGGAGATCACCGGACCGGTAATTGCTACGACGCTCGTCTTGCTCGCAGTGTTTGTGCCCAGTGCGTTTATGGGAGGAATCACCGGCGAGTTATTTCGGCAATTCGCGCTGACCATCTCGGCGGCAGTGTTGATTAGCACCATTAACGCCCTGACGCTCAGCCCCGCGCTGTGTGGCATCGTCTTGCGGCCGCCGAAAGAAGCCTCGTTCGTTGGTTTTCGACTGTTCAACCGAGGCTTCGATGGCGTCACCCGCGGGTACACCGCCGTGATTCGACGCTTGGTGCGTATGGTGTTTGTTGTCTTGTTGGTCTATGTGGGGCTCGTCGCGGTTACGGGCGTGACACTTAGTCAATTGCCAACGGGGTTTGTGCCGGCCGAAGACCAGGGGTATCTGTTTGTCAACGTACAGTTGCCCGACGCGGCTTCGTCGCAGCGGACAGTCGAGGTGATGGACGATCTCGACGCGATTTATCGAGAAGTTCCAGGCGTTGCAGACACATTGTCGATCGCAGGATTTTCATTGTTGGGGGGCCATGCTGGTTCCAACCTCGGTTTCTCGGTCGTCATTTTGAAGCCTTGGGATGAACGAACTTCGCGCGAGGAGAGCTTGCAGGAGATTGTGGCCACGCTCCAGAAACGGTTTCATTCGGTGCAGGAAGCGATCGTCTTTGCCTTTGTCCCGCCGCCGATCGATGGGCTTGGAGCTTCTGGTGGTTTTCAGATGGAGGTACTCGATCAGGGCGGAGCGGGTTACGAGCAGTTGCAGGCGACTGCCGAAGACCTTGTCCAGACGGGCCGTGGACAACGCGGACTTACGGGGCTAAACACCTCTTTTCGGGCGAACGTGCCTCAGTTGTTCGCCGA
>JAJRSE010000130.1 GCA_024278955.1 Planctomycetota bacterium
AGCCACGCAAGCCGAATGCGTGGTACAACAAACGTGTGGACATGCTGATACCTTCCTGGAAGAAGTCGTTCAATCACTTCTTACTGGAACAGCATGTCCACCTTTTTGTAAGCCATGTACGCTTTAGTCGGATGAACCTTATTTTTTCGGAAACAAATAGGGGCGACACGTCGTGGAATCGTCGCTACTCTCGCAATGCGACGACGACGGTTACCGTTCTCGACCTGACCGATCGAACATCGCCTAGCCAAGTGCAGAAAACCGAGCTTCGAGGCCGTTTGGTTTCATCGCGAATGGTAGACGGCCAGTTGCGACTGGTCTTGAACCAGACGGGTTTTCAAAGACCCAATCTCCCTCGACAAAAAATAGATTACGTTCTCAATGAAGAAACGGGCCTAAACGAGGGCACCTACGAAACTCGTGACGAGTATCTCGATCGAGTGCTGGACAACACGGTTGACTCGTTTCTATCGACTTACCGCACTTTTTCAGTGGATGGCGAAGTGCTCGATCAGGCGTGGCTGGTACAACCCAACGAATTGGGAGGGTCTCAGTCATCGAGAACAATCATTGCAACCTTCGATGTGCTCGGCAACGAGGCTAGCCCCGCCGATGTCGAAATACTACGGACCGGCGGAGCAACCGAGGTCTATTCTACGCAAGACAGTCTCTATGTCTTCGAGGAATCAGGCGGTTACCGTAATACGAAGACGACCATCTGGAAGTTCGATTTCAATTCCGATGACCATTCGATCAACCTTGCAGCCGAAGGCGAGGTTGAAGGGGCCTTGCTCAATCAATTTTCTGCCGACGAGTACGACGGCTTTTTGCGAGTCGTGACCAAGGGGAAATCGTGGCATTCCGGCGCATCGTTATTCGTGCTGGAGCAAGCAGGAGATAAGCTCAAGGTCGTTGGCGGCGTCGAGGGTCTGGCACCGGGAGAAAATCTGCATTCGGTTCGATTCTTGGGGAGCAAGGCCTTTGTCGTCACGTTTCTGAGAGTCGATCCGTTGTTTGCAATCGACTTGAGCGATCCGACCAACCCAACGGTTGCTGGTGAGTTGAAGATCCCAGGTTACTCAGACTATTTACAGCCGATCGATGAGAACTACCTGTTAGGGATCGGTCGCGGTGCAAATGAGTCGAATGGTTTGTTCCAGGAAATGCAAATTTCTATCTTTGATGTCTCTGATTTGAACGACCCCCAACTGGCGCATCGCTTTTCTTTAGACGGAGGCAGAAGCACGACCTCGATTGCCACCGGGGAACGTTGGACTCAAGGTGATATCGACGCTCTCGCGGTCAGTTATTTCCCTTCGGAACAGATACTTGCTATTCCCATTCAGAGTGAAGGTAGCTGGAGTGGATGGAGAGGACGTTTCGCGGGCGTTGACAGCACGCCGATTTTTGAACCCGGCGAAGGTGGCCTACAGGTATTTTCTGTCGACACGGAGACCGGCTTTGAATCGTTAGCGATTATCGAACACGATACGCCCATTCTCCGATCGCTACGGATCGGCGAGTCGCTGCTTGCTTTCTCGGCAGGTGAGATTTCCTCGTACGACATCACAGGATCGATCAATCAATTAGATCGCCTGCAATTGCAGGTTGGCTCAGAAATAGGACTGGTTGAACTAACGGCACTCGTCGAGATCCCTTCGGCGGCCGACTTGCAGGGTGTGGCGAATTACATAACGACGAAACTCGACGCTGGGGCATCCTCAGCGACTCTCAACCGACTGGACACCACTCGGCTCGTTGCCACCGAGACGTTGTTCCCAGAGTTTTCTACCGACCTATCCAACATGAGCTTACCTTATAGCAGTCCCGACGTGACCGACTCAGTCTTCTCCGCCGCCGGCTCGTCTGATGGCGAGAGCGATTCCCCATTCACTTTAGACGACACACTATTCGACGAATTAGTACGCGACCAATTAGGTAACGAGGAACTTTAAGTGGGTCGATGACATTTGCGACTTCTTTCAACCAAATACTGAATTGCTCGGGTACGCCTCAGAAGGTGGTTCTCGGGGTGCTGATTTTCTTGACTCGCCCCCCCCGAATGGGTTTTGTCCTATTGGTGGGGGTCCCATGTTTTGGGACATTATTCGGTGTTTTTGTCCCTTTGGGTTTTTGTTTGGATCGAGAAACGTAGGGTTTGCTGCAAAGTGACGGGGACAAAATGGGCCCGATTTAGGATTTTTGGTGCCTCCTCTTGGGACAATATTATTGGTGATGCTTCCAGGGAATTTTTAACGCAGAGTTCGGAGAGGACGGCAGAGTTGATGTTGGGTAGTTTCTCTGCGCTGCTCAGCGATCTCTGCGGTAAAACCCTTTCTGCTGGGGTTTGTTATTTTCAGAATGTTTGCTTTGGGGATTATCGCATTTTGGGATGGCCAATGCGAAGGTTATTTTTGGCCGGGGCGGAATAGAGGAAGAGGGAACCACGACGGCACGGCGGGCACGACGAGTTTTTTTGAGCTGCGACGATGTTCAGGAAAAGTGCTCTCGCAGGGGCGCAGAGTTGGTGGTGGGAGTCATCAAACAATGTCGCGATTCACTCCGTGAATCGAATTTGGTTTCACGGAGTGAAACCCGACTATGTGACGCGGGTGGCATACCAAAAGGGCAACCGATGGCTAATCAAGTGGCAAACCTTGCTGGTGATTCGCACTGCTGGGCAAGCCAGACAGTGGCACCCGACGGAGTACAGTAGGGTGGTGTGCTTGCACCCATCTTTTCCACAAACCGAAGCGATGGGTGAACCTGTCGGTGAAAAGCTTGTCGCAAAAAAGGATCGATTGCCGACAGAACCAACTCATCCTACCGACTGAAAGCAGCTTCCTTTTACACGGGATACCAAATGCCGAGTCGTGGAAGAATGAAGGTGACAAGTAGCCAGCACAGTAGAAGTCCGATCACCAAAGCTGCTAAAATCCCTGTGGTAGTTTGCCTGTGTTTGAGCGGCCTGCCGCACTTTGGGCATGCCTCAGCTATTCGCGAGACTTGATGATCACAATCCGGACACGCTACCAAATTCATCGCCGATTCCTTGATGCCATCAAATATGGGCTGTGTATCTTGTCGCAGAACTTGTTGTTACTTGGGGATTTCCCAAATAAAACAGGGGATATTTACATTGTCTTACCGAGGGGGTGAAGATGTCGGCAGTATACCGCAACCTGGGAGAGGGGGCAAATCCTGCCAAGCCGCCTCGGTTATTAGATCGAATGCGGCAAGTGCTACGCACAAAGCACTACCCGCGCCTTGCGGGGAGTTGTGGTGACGCGATAATGGGCCGGTGTGGTTTCGCCGTTGCCGACGGCGCTGACTTTTTGGTTTGATACTAGCCCCCCCCGTTCTCTAGCCCCCAGTCCCTACTGTTATGTCTGCTGAAATTCTTGATGGAAAGTTGCTTGCTCGTCAGATTCGTGGTGAGTTGGCCGAGGAGGTGGCTGCGTTTGTTGCGAGTCGGGGGGTGGTGCCGACGCTTGCGGCGGTGCTTGTGGGGAGCGATCCGGCGAGTGAGGTTTATGTTCGGAATAAGCGGCGTGATTGCAAAGAGGTTGGCATTGAGAGTCAGTTGCATGCGCTGCCTGTGGAGACTTCGCAGGAGGAGTTGCTGACGCTGATTGCAAGGCTCAATGCCGACGACAGGGTGCATGGGATCTTGGTGCAGTTGCCGGTACCAGAGCAGATTTCGACGGAGGTGGTTTTGGCGTCGGTCGATCCGTCGAAGGATGTGGATGCGTTTCATGCAGAAAACGTCGGGAAGATTGTGCAGGGGCGGCCGCGGTTTTTGCCTTGTACTCCGAATGGGGTAATGGAGCTACTGAAGCGGAATGGTTTGTCGACCGTGGGGCAGCATGTGGTGATCGTGGGGCGGAGCGATATCGTCGGCAAGCCGCTGGCGAATATGTTGATTCAGCGTGGGGCCGATGCGACGGTGACGGTTTGCCATAGCCGGACGCGAGATTTGCCGTCGGTGACTCGGCTGGCGGATATTTTGGTGGTTGCGATTGGGCGAGCGAATTTTGTGACGGCTGAGATGGTGAAGCCGGGGGCCGTGGTGGTGGATGTTGGGATCAACCGGACGGACGACGGCTTAGTGGGCGATGTGGACTTTGCTGGGGTGAGCGAAGTGGCGAGCTGGATAACGCCGGTGCCGGGGGGTGTGGGGCCGTTGACGCGGGTGATGTTGCTGGTGAATACGTTGACGGCGGCGCGGGAGGCTACGGGGTAAAGCTCTTCAATACCCAGGGGGTGCAACCCCTGGGCTTGTGGTGCGTTGCCGCTCGGCTTCGTAGAAGAGGATGGCGGCGGTGGCGGAGACGTTGAGGCTGTCGGCGATTCCGTGCATGGGGAGGTGGATTCCCTGGGTGGGTTCTTTCTGGAATGCTTCGGTGACTCCGGTTGCTTCGTTTCCTAAGACGATCGCTGCGCCAGTGCGGTAGTCGGCTTGAGTATAGAGGCGGGTGGCGTCGGGGCGGGCGGCAAAAATCGGAAGTTGCCACTGGGTGAGTTTTTGGATGGTTTCGGCGGTGGTGGCGGTGCAGACGTTGGGCGCGAAGACGGTGCCGAGGCTGGCGCGTATGGTGTTGGGGTTGAAAAGGTCGGTATTGGAGTCGGCGAGGAGGATGGCATCGAATCCGGCGCCGTCTGCCGTGCGGAGGATGGCGCCGACGTTGCCTGGTTTTTCGAGGCCTTGGAGTACGGCGACTAGCGCGTGGGGCGGCAGGTGGAGTTGGTCGAGATTGCGAGTCGGGGTTTCTGCGACGACGACCATGCCCTCGGTACGCTGGCCGAAGCAGAGTTTTTCAAAGACCTCGGTCGTGACGTCGGCGACTAGTGCGGTGGACTCTCGTACTTTTTCAGCGGCCTGCTGTGCTTCGTCGGTGGTGCAGAGCGTGGTGCAGACGAAGGCTTCGAGCGGCCTGATGTTGGCGGCTAGGGCGCGTAGGATTTCGCGGGCGCCGTCGATGAGGAATCGACCTTGCTTGGTGCGTTGTCGGGCAGAGCGAAGTTTGACGGCTTCTTTTACGCGAGCGTTTTGTCGGCTTGTGATTGGTTCGGGCATTTTGTTTTTCTACTTGGGTCAGTTCTTGTTTTTTCGCTGTGGCAGTCGACGCTCACGGTGGGACATATTAACCCAAACTAAAAAGAGGGAACCACGAATTAGACGAATACCACGAATAAAGCAAGCAGGAAAGGAGATAGAACCACCGAGGCGCGGAGAATACCAAGTTTTTTAATTGGTTTTGTCGAGAAATCCCTGGTGCCTTTCTTAATCGAAACGGATGAAATTGCTTCTTCCTCAGTGTTCTCCGTGTCTCGGTGGTAATTTTTCTTCTTTGAACCGTAAACGGTTACGTTTTGTTTCAGCAGGAGTCTTAAATTCAACTGGGCCAGCGGGCGAAGATTCCGCTTTCTAGTTTTCGGTGATCGGTGGTTTTTAGGTAGAGGCTTCCGACTTGGGGGGGCTGGCCGCAATGGCCGAAGAGGCCTTCGGAGAGGTAGGCGGTTAGTTCGGCAGGGCCGATGCCGGGGGTGTGGCAGGTACAGAGGATGAAATCGCGGTGGGCGGAGGTGAGCTTGCCGCAGAGCTTGAGTAGGGGGAGCAGGTCACGCTTGATCGACCATGCCTGGCCTTTGGGGCCGTGTCCGTAAGTAGGCGGGTCGAGGATGATGGCGTCGTAGTGGTTGCCGCGGCGGACTTCGCGCTCACAGAATTTGAGTGCGTCTTCGACAATCCAACGGATTGGGGCGTCGGCAAGGCCCGAGAGTTTGGCGTTTTCGCGGGCCCGGTTGACCATGCTTTTGGCGGCATCGACATGGGTGACTTCGGCACCGGCGGAAGCGGCTGCGAGGGTGCTGGCGCCGGTGTAGGCGAAGAGGTTGAGGACTTTTGGCGAATTGGCGCGAGCCGTTTTCTTGGCGATCCAATCCCAGTTTTCGGCCTGTTCGGGGAATACGCCTACTTGGCCCGAGGGGAGGGGGGCGAGCTGCAAGGTGATGGGCGGGTCGGCGTCGGTGGTGAAATCGTAGGTTTCGGGTTGCCACCTTTTGGAATTAGGAGACCAGGTGCCGGCGGCGGCTCGGTCGGCCTGGTAGCGAGCGGTGGCGTCTGACCATTGTTTTGGAGTTGAAGGGGCCGAATCGGCTGCTGGGCAGGGGCGGTCGAGGAGCCAGGGGCCGAAACGCTCCAGTTTGCGGCCATTGCCGAAATCTAGCAACTGGTACGTCGGTTGGTCGGGCACGATAGGTTTGCCGTTTGTTGTCTTGGGTAGTTGGGCGTTTCGGCGTACAATGTGCGGTTTGCGCGATTTTGCCGAACGGTACACGAATCGCGATTGGTTGCCCCTTCATTCGATTGACAGCACGGACGTATGCCTGCCTCAGATATCATCATCAAAGGTGCCCGCGAGCACAATCTCTTAGACATTGATCTTGTATTACCGCGAAATAAGCTGATTTGCCTGACGGGCGTTTCGGGGAGCGGGAAGAGCTCGTTGGCGTTTGATACGCTTTATGCCGAAGGTCAGCGGCGATATGTCGAGAGTTTGTCGACCTTTGCGCGGCAATTTTTGGGCCAGATGCCCAAACCGGATGTCGACCATATTAGCGGGTTGAGTCCTTCGATCTCGATAGCCCAGAAATCGGCGGGCAGCAATCCGCGTTCGACGGTGGGGACGATTACCGAGATTTACGATTTTTTGCGGGTCCTTTACGCGCGGGTGGGCCAGGGGCATTGCCCGCAATGCGATCGGGCGATTACGGCTCAGACGCGCGATCAGATTATTGCGAGGATTCTTGCTCAGCCGGCGAAAGCGAAGTTTTCGGTGCTTGCGCCGATCGTGCGGCAGCAAAAGGGCGAGTTTCGCGATTTGTTTGTTGATTTGCTGAAGCAAGGTTTTGTGCGTGCGCGAGTGGATGGCGAGGTGGTGGAGCTTTCGGAGAATCTGGGTCTGGATCGCCAGATGCGGCATGATATCGAAGTGGTGGTCGATCGGTTGGCGAACGGGGCAGGGATTCGCGGCCGGTTGTCGGAGGCGGTGGAGTTGGGGTTGAAGCTAGGGCAGGGAAATCTTGTTGTGGCGGTGGATCAGGCGAAGGGGGTAAAGCTTGATATGCCTGATGCACCGGAGTTGGCGGAAGAAACGAGTGCAAAGCCTCGCCGGAAGAAGCGGACGATCGCGGGCGATATTGTTTTGTCGGCCGACTATGCGTGCAATCACTGCGGGTTGAGTTTTTTGCCGCCGACGCCGCAACTGTTTAGTTTTAATAGTCCGCAGGGGATGTGTTATGAGTGCGACGGTTTGGGGCAAATGTTTAGCTTCGATCCGGGAAAGCTGATAACGTCTCCCGAGAAGTCGCTTGCGCAGGGTTGTATTGAGCTGCTGGGGAAATGGAAAGATTTGAGCCGGTGGAAACGTCATATTTACAAGGGCGTGGCGGATACGATCGAGCGGAAGCAGAAGCTTGCTGTTGGGCAATTGATCGAGACGCCTTGGCAGGAGTTGACTGAGGAAGAGCAGTATCTGTGGCTTTGGGGCACGGGCGACGAGCATATTACGTTTACTTGGCGCGGTGGGAAGAACTCGCAGAAATATGGCGGCACATTCGACGGGATGATTCCCGAGCTGCTGGAGAAGTATCGCGGGGCGAAGAGTAAGTCGGTGATTGCGAAGCTTGAGAAATTTATGAATGTGATTCGCTGCCCCGATTGCGATGGCGAGCGGCTGAATCCTCAGGCACGCAAGACGACTTTGACTTCGTCCCATGCTGATTTTTCAGAGCAGCCGCAGCGGACTTTGCCGGAGGTGAGTGCGCTGCCGATTGACGAGGCCGAGACTTTTTTCTCGGGGCTTGTGCTCGACAAGACGGGGCAAAAGGTTGCGTCGGAGGTACTGAAGGAAATTCGCGGGCGTTTGGGATTTTTGTCGAATGTGGGGCTCGATTATCTTTCGCTTGAGCGAACGGCTCCGACGCTTTCGGGTGGGGAGACGCAGCGTATTCGTTTGGCGGGGCAGATTGGCTGCGGGTTGGTCGGGGTGCTTTATATTCTCGACGAACCGTCGATTGGTTTGCATCCGCGAGATAACGAGCGGCTCTTGTCGACGCTTGAGCGACTGCGAGATCAGGGCAATACGGTGGTGGTGGTCGAGCATGACGAAGACACGATGCGAGCGGCGGACGAGATTATCGACTTTGGCCCGGGGCCTGGAGTTCGGGGCGGCGAAGTGGTTGCCCAGGGGACGGTTGCCGATTTGGCGAAGTCGAAACGTAGCGTGACGGGTGCTTATTTGTCGGGGAAAAAGATGATTGCTGTTCCCGAGAAGCGGCGGATCGGTGATGTGGGATGTTTGAATGTTGATGTGAAGGAAGGAGAGGCGGCGTCTTCGAGGAGACCGGTGCCTTCTGAGATTCCTGCGCTTCGCGTTTTTGGTGCGAAGCATAATAATTTGAAGGATGTCGACTTTGAAATACCGTTGGGCGCGTTTGTTTGTTTGACGGGGGCGAGTGGGAGCGGGAAGAGTTCGCTGTTTTCGGATATTTTGGTCGAGGCGTTGCGTCGGGATTTGAATGGGGGAAAAGGGGCGCCGGGCGAGCATGATCGGATCGAAGGGCTTGAGCACCTGGACAAGATGATTGCGATCGATCAATCGCCGATCGGGCGGACGCCGCGGTCGAATCCGGCAACTTACATCAAGGTGTTTGACGACATCCGCAACTTATATGCACAGATTCCTGAGTCGAAACGGCGAGGCTATAAGCCGGGGCGGTTTAGTTTTAATGTGGCAGGCGGACGGTGCGAGGCTTGTAGCGGCAACGGGTCGAACAAGCTGGAGATGGATTTCCTGGCCGATGTTTGGATTGCCTGCAATGTTTGTCAGGGGCATCGATTCAATCACGAGTCGTTGCAGGTGGAGTATAAGGGCAAGTCGATTGCCGACGTGCTTGAGATGGATATTCAGCAAGCGCTCGAGCATTTTGAGAACATTCCGAAGATCAGCGACAAGCTGAAGACGCTGCAAGCCGTTGGGCTCGACTACATGAAGCTGGGTCAGCCGTCGCCGACGCTTTCGGGGGGCGAGGCGCAGCGGATCAAGCTGGCACGCGAGTTGGTGAAGAAGCCGACCGGTAAGACGCTGTACATGCTTGATGAGCCGACCACCGGTTTGCACTTTGCGGATATCGAGTTGCTGCTGAAGGTGCTGCATGGTTTTGTCGACACCGGGAACACGGTGTTGGTGGTCGAGCATAACCTGGATGTGATTAACACGGCGGACTGGATTATTGATGTTGGCCCTGGGGGCGGTAAGTTTGGTGGGCAAGTGGTGGCGACGGGGACGCCGGGGGACGTGGTTGCAAAGTGGAAAGTGGAAAGTGGAAAGCGGCGCAAGCGTGGGGCTGAGGAGAAGGAATCCGCTTCCGACTCTCCGCTTTCGGCTTTTGTTTCTCATACGGCGGTTGCTTTGGCTCCGCATTTGGATGGGGAATATGGGAAGAGGCAGCAGGCTTCGCAGGATGAGAAACGGGCGAAGAGACAAGCGGTGAAGCAGGCGACGCATATTGTGGTGGAGCATGCAGAGCAGCATAACTTGCGTAGCGTGAGTGTGAAGATTCCGCGTGATGAGTTTACCGTATTTTGCGGTCCGAGCGGTAGCGGCAAGAGTTCGCTTGCGATGGATACGATTTATGCGGAGGGGCAGCGGCGGTATGTCGAGAGTTTGAGTTCTTATGCGCGGCAGTTTGTGGGACAGATGCAGAAGCCGCGGGTGGAATCGATCGAAGGGCTTTCGCCAGCGATTGCGATTGAGCAGCGGACGACCGGGCATTCGCCGCGATCGACGGTGGGGACGGTTACGGAAATTTACGATTATTTCCGGATTTTGCTTTCGCGATTAGGGCAAATGCATTGCCCCGAGTGCGATGTGACGGTCGGGACCCAATCGGCGGACGAGGTGATCGATGCGGTGCTTGGTTTGCCGGAGGGGACGAAGTTGTACTTGATGGCCCCGGCAGAATTGGCGGCCGGGCAAGGCTATGCCGATTTGTGGCAAACGCTGCGAGCGGCCGGCTATGTGCGTGTGCGAGTGGACGACAAGACCGAGGAACTGGGGGCAATGCCGACGATCGATCGGCGGCGAGTTCATAAGATCGAAGTGATTGTCGACCGCGTGAAGATTCGCAAAGACGCGCGTGGGCGATTGGCGGATAGCGTGGAGAATGCTTTGGCGCTGGGCAAGGGCGTGATGCATACAGTGATTGTCGAAGACGAGGTGCCGGAGGAGCGGTGGGAGTCGAAGGTCCACAGCCAGCATTTGGTGTGTAGCGATTGTGGTCGAAGTTTCGAGCCGCTTTCGCCTCATCATTTTTCGTTCAACAGCACGCTAGGCTGGTGCCATGCGTGTGAAGGGCTGGGAACCGAGGTGGGGGCCGACCCGGGTGCGCTGATGCGTAGCACGGAGTTGACTCTGGCCGAGGGGGCGGTGCTTGCATGGCCGAATGTTGAGCAGCCGATGTTTGCGGCGATGCTTGAGGCACTTTCTACCCATGCGAGTTTGCCGGTGGATGTGCCGTTCGATCGATTGACACCTCGTCAGCGACGTTTGGTGTTGTATGGAACGGGTGAGGAGTGGGTGGAAGTAAAAATAAAAGGGAAAGCGGAAAGTGGAAAGCGGAAGAAGGCTAGTGCTGCGTCTTCCGGCTTTCCGCTTTCCACTTTCCGCTTTCAGTACAAGGGTCTTTATCCGGCGCTGGAGGAGGCTTCTCGGGTTTCGCCTCGGTTGCGTACTCGGCTTGAACATTTGGTGGGAGAGATTGAATGTAGCGAGTGTGGTGGGAGCCGTTTGCGCGATGATGCTTCGGCGGTTCGATTTGAGGGGCGGACGATTGAGGAGTACTGCCGGCTGCCGTTGAGTGAGCTGTTGGGAGTGGTAGAGAAGTGGAAGCTTGACGCGGGGCACAAGAAGGTGGCGGGCGATTTGGTGCGAGAGATCACGAATCGGCTAACATTCCTGGTGGAAGTGGGGCTGGAGTATTTAACGGTAGGTCGGGCGGCACCGACGCTTTCGGGAGGCGAGTCGCAGCGGATTCGGCTAGCAAGCCAAGTGGGCAGCGGGCTTTGTGGGGTGCTTTATGTGCTCGATGAGCCGACGATTGGGTTGCACCCGCGGGATAATACGCGGCTGATCGCGGCGCTGCACCGGCTTCGCGATTTGGGCAATACGCTCCTCGTGGTGGAGCACGATCGCGAGGTGGTTGAGAGTGCCGACCAGTTGCTCGACTTTGGTCCAGCGGCAGGCAAGCTGGGTGGCGAGGTGGTCGCACGCGGGACGCCGGCCGAGGTGGCGAAGCGGCGGGCGAGCGTGACGGGGCCGTACCTTTCGGGCAAGAAGGCGATTCCGATTCCTAAGAACCGGCGGATCGAGGATGGGAAAGCGATTATTGGAGAAGGGAAAGAGAAGAAGTCGAGTCGCAATAAGACTTCAACGATTAAACATCGGGCGTCGAGTTTTCCGATGCTTCGTGTGATTGGGGCTCGTCACAACAACTTGAAGAATATCAACGTTCAGATTCCGCTGGGGACGCTTACGGCGGTGACGGGAGTGTCTGGGAGTGGCAAAAGTTCGTTGGTTCAGGATGTGCTTTACAACCAGCTAGCGAGAATGTTGCATCGGGCGGGGACGAATCCCGGGGCGCATGATCGGCTGGCTGGGGTTGAGCAGATTGATAAGGTGATTCGAGTAGACCAGCGTCCGCTGGGGAACACTCCGACGTCGAACCCGGCGACTTACACGGGGCTTTTTGAGCTGGTGCGACAGTTGTTTGCTCAGCTCCCCGAGGCGAAATTGCGAGGCTATACGGCACGTCGGTTCAGCTTCAATGTGGCGGGCGGGCGGTGCGACGAATGCGATGGTGCAGGGCAACGTTGTATCGAGATGCACTTTTTACCGGATGTGTGGGTTGAGTGTGATACGTGTCATGGCAAGCGGTACAATATCGAGACGCTGGACGTTTGTTATCGGGGTCGGTCGGTTGCCGATGTGCTCGAAATGTCGTGCGGCGAAGCATTGCAGTTGTTTGAAGACATCCCCAAGATTCGGCGCATTTTGCAAACGTTGTGTGATGTTGGGCTCGACTACGTGGCCTTGGGGCAGAGCGCGGCAACGCTTTCGGGTGGCGAGGCGCAGCGCGTGAAGCTGGCTTCGGAATTGGCCCGGCCCGACACGGGCAAGACGCTTTATGTGCTCGACGAACCGACGACCGGTTTGCATTTTGACGATATTGTGAAGCTGCTCGACGTGTTGCACCGGTTGGTTGACTTGGGCAATACGGTGTTGGTAATCGAGCATAACCTGGACGTGATTAAGCAGGCCGACTGGATTATTGATATTGGCCCCGAGGCAGGGAGCAGCGGCGGACAAGTGGTTGCGATCGGGACGCCGGAGGAAGTGGTGGCTGATGCAAAGGGGAAAGGGGCGGCTTTGTATTCTCATACGGCGGCTGCGTTGGCGAAGGTGCTTGAGGCGGGGCCTTATAAGAAGCGGAAGCTTTATGATTTTGCTGCGGCTGCGGCTCCTCAGGCGGGCGATTTGGAGATCTCGGAACTGGGCGAGAGCGTGAAGATGCCTTGGGAAATTGACGGGCATAAGTGGCATACGCACGATCGGGTGAGCCGATCGGGCGAGCCGTGCCGTTGGGATGGGCAGATTTTGGACGAAGTCGAGCGGCGTATTCAGGAGTTGGGCGATTTTAGCGCGACGAATTGGAATTCGCGCAGCGTGGTCGAGGTGTCGGCCGAGAAGAAAACCGATGGTTGGTTTTTTCATGCGATCACGGGCGAGCCTTGGTTGCTGAAGTTGAAATTCCGCACGTCGAAGAAGACGTTTCAGCGGGATGAGCTGATGGTTGAGCTGGGGCTAAAGTCGTTGAATGATATTCCCGAGATCGAAGCCTACGGGCGAACTTCGCGGGTGAAGTGTAAGAATTTGCGAGGGCCTTGGCAGGAAGTTCAGATTGCGGCCCATAGTTGGGAAGAGATCGACACGCCCCAGTTTTGGTCGTTTGTCGAAAAGGCGGTTGCCGGTTTCCGGAAGTTTACCGAGCGAGTGGAGCAGAATCCCGAAGACGTGATGCCGTGGAAGGTGTTGGGGCGCAAGTGGCATTTGGCGCGCAAAGGTTTTCCACCAGGGAAGAAACCCGAATGGCGCGGCGAAGTGTTAGAAGAATTGCTCGAGCGATTGAGCGACGCGAGCGGCGGGCAGTTGCTTTGGAATAACCAGCAGGTGGTTCACTTGATGGTGCCGGAACAGCGGGCTCCGTGGGCTTCGGTTTACACGAAGCGTCTTGCGGGGGTCGACGTGGTGCTCAACGGTCCGGCAGGCGCGTTTGCGACGGGACGAATCGCGAGCTTGGCATCGCAACGAGCGATTAGCGTCGAGGACGATCGCGACCAGGTGAAGTTTCGATTTGTCGCGCCTGAGGATTTAGAATTGGGCGATCTGACGGATTTTCTTGAGGAACACTTGGAGGCGGTGCGCGGCGGTGCTTCGGAAGTAGCGGCGGGGTGATGCGTTGCTATTTGGCGATTAGGTTTCACGCAGAGGCGCAGAGGTTTTGTTGTGCTGCGGTGGGGCCTCTTGTCGCAAGCGACACCGACACGTGCCCGGGCTAGAGTTTGTTAGGTTTGGGGTGTTGAATGCGGGTAAGCGTCGGTGTTACCCGTTAAGAGATAGGAAAATGGCCACAGTCTACCGAAAAACTATCATCCGCAAACTGCCTGCTAATGCTGAACTCTTCACTCGCAAGGGCGAACAGCTAGCCCGCTGGAAAACCCGCAGCGGCAAACAGCCCCAGTGATCGAAGGCATACCTACGGTTCGCTGCTTTCTGCTGGTGGCGTTGCGCCACGAACCGCCCAAGCGGCAATGCGACATAGCGACATAGCTCGATCGATTTAATGATGAACGTCTACACCGACCCGCGGGTTCTCGACGTGCATGGTGCCTTAGATGCGCTACCACAACTGCCGCTCGACTCATCGCCACAAATCGACCACTACCAGCGAGCCACCGGCACCGACGCCCGCGACACCAACCCGCTCAACCGCACCTGTACAAACGTGGACAAGTCGGTTGCACCAATGGTTGCACCAAATTCTGGCAAAGGGTGCATGTCGGGGGCAATTGCTGACAATTTGCCAAGCAATCCTCAAAGAGCCCCAGCAGAAGAAAACCACGAAAAAAAAGCTGTTTCACGGGGTTTTAGCAAGTGCGCCCGGGAAGACTCGAACTTCCAACCCCTGGTTTCGAAGACCAGTGCTCTATCCAATTGAGCTACGGACGCAAACGAATGTGGATTGCGGAACTCGGATTGGAGACTATTTTTCCGCATTCCGCAATCCACATTGCATTTTCTACGTCATCATCCCTAGCAATGCGAGTCCGCCCATGACGACGACCATGAAGGCGACGATCCAGAGGCCGAATCGCATGGCGTGCTGTAGGATAGGACTATAATCTTCGTGACGTGTGGCTGCGCAGACCAGGCTGACGCTGACGATTAGCGGCAGGGCATACCACAGATTCATTACCGCGAAGATAGGTAGGATTGTTGGGGTCATATGTGTAATTCCTAAGCAATTTTAAGCAGCACCGCGCACTAGCTAGGTGAGCTGTTGTTGGGGTCTTTTTTCTTTTTTGTCGGTTCGCTGATTACCAGCGGGCCCGCGGCTGCGTCGCAGATGACGAGCACGTTGAGCAACCCGGCGACGACCGTGTAGACGGTGCCCAGCTCGAAATTTGGGTGGTATTTGAGGGTCCACATTGCAAGCTCGTTGGGCTGGGTCGTCATGTTGCCGGAGTCGTCTTTCCACTGGACCGGGTTACGCCTCGGAGGTGCCATGAAACCGGTGAAATTTGGGTCTTTGAGCGCCTTGCTGCGCTGGACAAGCATCGGCGTGCTGGGGAGGCCGACGCCGAGCTGGCAAAGGTATTGCCAGCGATACTGTTGTTCCCAAGGAACCGCAGCATAGACGACCTTGCCTCCGCCCAGATACAAGCCGTAGAAGAAAGTGCCGAGGATGCAAATAAAGAACAGAATTCCCTTGCCGGTGCGGCCTTGGTAGATGTGGCCTAAGCCGGGCAATGCCCATGCGAGTAGTGCGGCGATCCAGGGTTCTTTGAGCTCGATTTCGATGACCTCGTCGGAATCAGGCGAGTTATTGGCGGGGATAAATGTTGTGACCATGACGGGCAGCACTTGATTGGAAGGATCGGGCAGGGGGATAATGCGGTTGTATTTTAGGGAGTTTTCATTTTAGGGGGTTTCCATCGAGAAACCCAGGGCGGTTGAGAAAAGGGGGAATCGGGAGACTGGTTGCGCCCGGTTTGGCTCCTGTTCTCTGCTTGGTATTCGTCTCGAAGCGAGCTTTCTTGTCACGTTTTGATCCCAGGTATAAGGACCGATTTTTGGGCCGTTGTGAGTGGCCAAGAACCCTGGTAAATTAGGGCTTCGAGGGCTCTGCGGCGATCTGTCTGATTGCGGCTATTTCCTGGCTTTCAACTACCCCCAATGCTTTTGCGAAAGGACGCTGTCTGTGTCGACTGACTCGAGCGATCCCCAAGGTCCTTCTGAGGATGACCCAACCCGAGCGATTGCCGCCCGGTTGATTGATTTGCCAATTGAAGATGAGCTCAAAGAGAGCTATCTGACCTATGCGATGAGTGTGATCGTCAGCCGTGCGCTGCCCGACGCGCGCGATGGTTTGAAGCCTTCGCAGCGTCGAATTTTGGTTGCGATGAACGATTTGAATCTCACGCCCGGGGCGGCGCGGGTGAAATGCGCCAAAATTTCTGGTGACACCAGCGGTAACTACCATCCGCATGGCGAGAGTGTCATTTATCCCACGCTCGTGCGCATGGCCCAAGAGTGGAACATGCGGCATGTGCTGGTCGACAAGCAGGGGAACTTCGGTTCGATCGCGGGTTTGCCTCCGGCTGCGATGCGATATACCGAAGCGAGGATGTCTCCTTTCGCCGGACTGATGCTGGAAGACTTGAAGCTCGACACGGTTGACTTTGTGCCGACCTATGACGAACGACATACCGAGCCGACGGTTTTGCCGGCGAAGTTTCCGAGTCTTTTGGTCAACGGTGCCAACGGAATCGCGGTCGGGATGGCGACTTCGATTCCGCCGCATAACCTGGGCGAGATTTGTCAGGGAGTTATCGAGTTAATCGACAACCCGGAAGCAACGATTCAGGACCTGATGCGGATTATTCCTGGACCCGATTTCCCGACCGGCGGTATTATTTGTGGACGGTCGTCGATCTGGAAAGGTTATTCGACCGGGCGCAGCACGATTACGGTTCGCGCTCGGACCAGCATTGACGATTCGGGCAAAAAAACACGGATTATTATCCACGAGATTCCGTTTCAACAGGCTCGCGATCGGGTGGAAGAGCGAATCGCTCAGCTTGCGAGCGACGGCAAGATTCCAGGTATCGCGGCGACGCGTAACGAGAGCGATCTTAAAGAGCCTGTTCGCCTGATTCTCGAGCTCAAGCGTGATGCCGATCCCGATGTGGTGCTCAATCAGCTGTACAAGTATTCGTCGCTGCAAGAGTCGTTCTCGATTATTCTGTTGGCTTTGGTCGACGGCAAGCCACGAGTGCTGACGCTCAAGGAGATGCTCGAAGAGTTTCTTCGCCATCGTGTGACGGTCATCCGGCGTCGAACTTTGTTCCTGCTCACCAAGGCGCGGAAGCGAAAACATACGGTCCAGGGTTTATTGCTGGCTCATGCGAATATTGACGAAGTGATCCGCGTGATTCGTGCTTCAAAAACCCAAGCCGAGGCCAAGCGGGCACTGATCGAGATCAAAACGCCCGGGGCACTTTTGAAACGCGCCTTGGGCGACGTGGGCTATTCGCAGTTTCAGGACGAGCGGGGAGTTGCCGAGGAATACTCGCTGACGCCGGTGCAGGCCGATGCGATTCTGAAAATGACGCTTGGCCAGTTGGTCAACCTCGAACAAGAAAAGCTCACGAACGAACACGCGGGCTTGCTCGAAGAGATTGCCGACTACAACACGATTCTTAGCGATCAGGCCAATATCTACGCGATTGTTCGCGAAGATTGCGAGATGCTAATCGCCAAACATGCCAATCCTCGACGAACCGAGATTAGTACCGAAGAAGTTGGCGATGTCGACATTGAAGATCTCATCGAAGAAGAAACGATGGTCGTCTCGATTTCGCATAATGGCTACATCAAGCGAACGCCGGCGAGCACGTATCGTGCTCAGCGACGGGGCGGCAAAGGCGTGAAGGGCGCAAAAACCGATTCGGACGATCCGGTCGAACACTTGTTCGTCACCAGCACGCACGACTATCTACTGTTCTTCACGACCAAGGGCAAAGTCTACTGGCATAAGGTTTACAACTTGCCGCAACTTTCGCGTGATGCGAAAGGCCGGGCGGTTGTGAACTTGTTAAATCTGTCGGAAGGCGAGCAAATTGCTGATTGCCGGGCGGTGCGCGATTTCGATCTGCCCGACCATTCGCTGATGATGGCCACACGCAAGGGATTGGTCAAGAAGACGCTGCTGAAGGCTTACAGCCGACCGATGAAGAGCGGCATCATTGCGATCAAACTGAAGGAAGACGACGAGCTGGTCGATGTTGTGGTGACGAAGCCGGGCGATGAAGTTGTTTTGGCGACGGCCGACGGCATGGCGATTCGGTTCTGCGAATCCGACGCACGTCCGATGGGTCGCAACACGAGCGGCGTGAAGGGCATCAACCTTAGCAAGGGCGACGAGCTGGTCGGCATGGTGGTCGCCGATCCCGAGGCAACTTTGCTCACGGCCTGTGCCTTGGGCTACGGCAAGCGGACTCCGTTTGGTCCTAACGCGGCAGACCTCAATGAGGGGGGCGAAGACGACACCAATTCTTCCTTCCGTTACCGCACTCAAAACCGTGGAGGCAAGGGGCTGCGGGATATCAAAACGACCGACCGCAACGGCCCGGTTATTGGCATCGTCCAGGTCGACGAAACCGACGAGCTGATGATGATGACCTCCCGCGGCAAGATCCAGCGCGTCAAGGTAAGCGACATCAACGCCATTGGTCGCAACACGCAGGGAGTTCGGATTATGTCGCTCGGCAAAGAAGACGCATTGGCGGCTGTGGTGCGTGTACCGCAAGATGAGGAAGAGGAAAACGGGGGAGAAACGCCGGAAGAAACGACTGACGACAAGGCGTAAACGAACGGATTTGTGTCGGTTCACCATCCCATGGTATCTTGGTAGGTAGAAAGCCCAGAGGAGTTATGAACATGCAACTACCTACGGATATTGATGCTGCGCTCAAATCCTTCTTGGTCGGTGGTCGTTTTGAGAACGAAGCGGACGTACTTCGTGAAGCGCTGGCCGCACTCAAACGGCGCGATGAGCATGAAGATATTGTCGCGATTCAGGAGGGAATCGCCGATGAAGCTGCCGGTCGCGTAACTCCAGCTCGTACCGTGGTTGAGGGTGCAATGAAGAAATACGGACACAAGCCGGCATGACCACCTTTTCGGTTCTGTTTTCTCGACGAGCAGTCGAAGATTTTGACAGCACACGTGACTGGAACGAGCAGCACTCCCTAGAGGCAGCAAAAAAATGGGTAGCGGCTGTCGAAAAGTCACTCGATTCTCTCGAACGTGATCCTGATCGATTCCAGCGTGCAAGAGACCCTGGAGAGTTTCCCGTGGTGCTCTGAGAATTAAATTTTGGTGTAAGCGGTCGTCGGACTCATCGCATGGTTTTTGCTGTTCGGCCTGACAATAAGGTTATGGTCTATGCGATTCGACATCTGGCCAAGCAAGAACTTTCGGTCAAAGATTTGTAACTTATCTAAACTTTGCTTTCAGGTAACCAATGCGAATTTCTCCCACGGCTACTTCGGAACCCGATTTTACTGATTCACGGAGGAGTCGCGACAAGTTCCGAGTCTGGTGGATTTTTGCTGCGCTGGTATTGTTGGGAATCGTCTGGTTTTTCTTCCAGCTTTTCGGTATGACCAGTAGCATTGTAGTTTCCAAGGAAACGACATTCATTCTCGAACCCCTTGGCACCGACGGCCTGCCCGACTTTTCTGCCTACTTGCAAAACCGTGCTAGCGAGGGCGTTACGCCCGAGAACAACGCTGCGGTGCTAACTTGGCAGGCGATGTGGCCCGGCGAGTTGGCGCAAAAACATTGGTTGCCGATGGCCGAGGCGTTGGGGCTGAAGTCGATCCCTTCGGCGCAAGATTCGCTTGTGAACGTCCATCATTCTTCTGTTCGAGAAACCATTGCCTCATGGCTTGTAGAACAGAATTCGGAGTCGACTGAAGGTACGGACAAGTTTTCGAGCGAAGATGAATTCCAAGAGTGGTGTGATGTGGCTGCCGAGGAATTGATTGATCAATCGCTAGATCGCCCTTGGCGCACGGAGCAGTGCCCCCCGCTTGCGGATTGGGTGAAGAACAATCAGCGGCCTTTAGATATGTTGGTCGAGGCTTCTAAGCGACCCCACTATTTTTCTCCTTCGCCTTCGAGTTTTGAGGGCCAAGACTCTAGCATAGTCGCGATGTTGCTGCCCGGTGTACAGGGTATGCGTTCAGGGGTGCGAGCACTTTTGGCACGTGCAATGTGGCATTTGGGAGAGGGCCGTAACGCCGCGTGTTGGCAAGACTTATTGGCTTGTCACCGTTTGCCCCGATTGGTGGCCCAAGGAGATTTCATGGTTAGTCAGCTTGTTGCAATTGCTATTGATAGTATGGCATGTCGCGGGACAGTTACATTATTGCATCGTGGAGAGTTACCGCCAAAGGAAGTTCGGCAGATATTTGTGGCACTAAACGAGATGTCTCGTGTCTCTTCCCTGGAGCGGTCGTCCATAGAAAGCAATCGACTAATGTTTATCGATGCCGTAATCCGTATGTCAAAAGGCAAAATGGACGAGCAAGAGATTGGTAGCGCTGGCACAGATCCGCTGATGGCAATGTCGTTCGTTGCCTTCGATTGGAATTTTATTCTTCGCGAAGGTAACCGCTGGTATGATCGACTCGCTGAAACACTAGGTAAGACGACACGCGAACAGCGGAAAGTTGGATTCCAAGAGATTCAAAACGACTTAGTGCAGCTTACAACAGCAACCAAGAGCCCGAGGGCGGCATTAAGTAGTATGTTCAACCGAAAACATCGTAGTAAACTAGTGTCGAACATTCTTATTAGTCTGTTGCTACCCAATGTTGAGGCAGTCAAGAATGCCGAAGACCGTGGCAACACGCTTTTAGAGATGACCCGCGTCGCAGCTGCCCTGGCCGTTTACCGTGCCGAGCATGACGAGTACCCAGAAAAATTGACGGACATGGTTCCTGGAATTCTCCCCAAGATGCCACTCGACATGTACTCAGATCAGCCTTTCATTTACGAGCGCAAGAGCGATGGCGGATACGTTCTCTATAGCGTGTTTGAAAACGGCGTTGACGATGGGGGGACCGATTTTGGGGGCGAGATTGTTGATGGCGAGTGGGTCGAGGAGCAGCCCGAGAATGTCGATTACGGGGCAAGCGATTTGGTGATTCGTGTGCCGGCACCCGCGTTTGAGTTGCCAGATCCGGCCAAAGAAGAGGAGTGGTAGGAGCTAGTAGTCTGCCGTAGCTCAAATTTCGAGTTGGGTGCCACTGCTGGCTTGCCGAGCAGTGGACGCCGGGGCCCCGCTTCGCACTGCTGGACGAGCCAGCAGTGGCACCCGAAAGCCAAGCCGCGATGGAATACTAGGGCCGTCGGAGCCTGGCTTTTAGTGCGCGTCGCACGGACGTGTTCTGGTTACCACACGGGCATTTCAACGTCTAATGTTTTCTCTGACATATTCTCAAGCCTCTTGAAAATAGGTATGATGGGAGCCCGGCTCGGCCTAGGGCTACTTTCTTACGGTCGTAGTTCTGCAGTTAAAATATGTGATTAGAAACCTAAGGAACAATTGCCCCATGTCTGAAGCGACAACTTTCACAGGCCAACCGGTTCTTCAGGGCGAGGCCCTCACCCGCCTACTCGGCGAAGCGCTTGATGCTGGAGGTGGCTTGCTGCGTCTCGCTCCGAACTGGGTGCCACGTAGCTTTTTGCATCCTGGCAAGAGAATCAAGCTGCATCCGCACGACTGGTATGCCTACGGTGCCCACCGTGGCGGTATCGACGAGCGTTGGTTCGGCAGCACGACCGACGCAGCGAATGATAACCGAGTTTGGCACGAGGGACAGAGTTTTTGTGTCTTCGATGGCCAGCAGTTTATGCTCCGCGATGCGGTATCCGAAGCGCCTAAGCGGATTATTGGCAGCTCGCTTTGGGACACCTATGGCAAATGGCCGATCTACTCGAAGTTTTTCGACAACATGGGACCGATACCTCACCATATGCATCAGAGTTTCGAGGATGCTGCGTTAGTAGGCCAAGAAGGCAAGCCGGAGTCGTATTACTTTTGCCCGCAGTACAACAACGTCGATAACAATTTTTCCTATACCTTCATGGGCCTGAACCCGGGCACGACCAAGGCGGATCTGAAGCGGTGTTTAGAAAATTGGAGTCGAGGTGATAACGGTATTCTCGATCTGAGCGCTGCCCATCGGTTGAAGCGGGGGACGGGTTGGTTGATTCCGCCGGGCGTGCTTCATGCTCCGGGGTCGCTTTGTACGTACGAGCCTCAATGGGGTAGCGACGTTTTTGGGATGTACCAATCGTTGGTCGAGGGTCGCGAGGTTCCTTGGGCGTTGTTGGTGAAAGATATGCCTGAGGAAAAGCACCAGGATCTTGATTTCATCATCGACCAGCTTGACTGGGAAAAGAACGTCGATACTCATTTCAAGGAGAATAACTACCTTGAGCCGATCGTCGCCGAGGAGGAGGAAGGCTGGGTCGACCGTTGGATTGTTTATGGCCTGGTTGACGGAAAGCAGCTTTTCAGTGCCAAAGAACTGACACTTGAGCCTGGGGCCAAGTGTACGTTGATCGATCCAGGTGCGAGCAGTTGGATTACGGTTCAGGGACGCGGTCGGATGGGTTTGCTCGATCTGCAAACGCCGGCGATGGTGCGGTTTGGAGCACTGACCGAAGACGAGGTCTTTATTTCGCACGAAGCGGCGACCAGCGGTGTGGAAATAGAAAACACCGGCAGCGAGCCGCTTGTTGGTTTGCGTTACTTCGGGCCTGATACGTTTGATAGTGTTCCTAATGTGGGAGATTATCGGAAGTAATCACCGCAGAGTTCGCAGGGAGACGCAGAGAAAGTATGAATCCGAATGATGGGAGTGGCCAAGTTGTTGACGCGGCAATTGCAGTGCATCGTGTACTTGGGCGGGATTGTTGGAATCCGCGTATCAGGCATGCTTGGCATTTGAACTTCGAGATCGTGGCTTGTGCGTCGAAACAGAAGTGCCCCTGCCCGTAGTTTATCGCGAGGTGCAGCTTGACGTCGGATATCGAATTGATCTACTTGTCGAGAATCAAGTCGTGGTCGAAATCAAATCGGTCGACAGCCTTATGCCCATTCATCAAGCACAAATTCTTTCCTACCTAAAAATGAGCAACAAACAACTTGGTCTGTTAATTAACTTCAACGTCACGTTGCTCAAAAATGGAATCCAACGACTCGTAAACAACCTTTGAAAGGCAGTAACTATTCATCGATCTGAAGCAGGATCGCCACAAAAAACACAAAGAAGAAAGATTTTACCTCCGCGTTCTCTGTGGTGATTCTTTCTTTGGAAGCTTCGTGAACCCGCGTGACTTCAAATGGCTGAAAAATAGATCCTTGTATTTCCTTCCCCTTCTCTGCGTCTCTCCGTGAGCTCTGCGGTGATCCTTTTAGAACCAGGAGGCCACCATGCCCAAGAATTTCCCTAAACTTCACAATGCCGCTTGGCCGGGAGTCGTGGGCAAAGAGCCCGATACGCCGAATTCGCCGATCTCGCTTGATACGATGCTCGACTACACCGCGGCGGCTGAGTTCGAGGGGCAGAAGTTCGATGGTGTCGACCTTTTTCTGTTTGATCCGCATGTGAGCATTGATGCGACGCCTGATGAGCTCAAGACGCTGGCTGAGAAAGTACAATCGCGCAATTTGGTCATCGGATCGGTCGTGGCACCGGTTTGGGAGCCGACAGGCGGGGGCAGCGCGATGGACCCCGGCGAAGGGCGCCAAGGGTTTCTCGCCCAGGTGAAAAAAGGTTGTGCGATTGCAAAGCAGTTGCGGGAATTGGGCGTTCGTCCTTATGGAGTCGTGCGCATTGACTCTTCTGCGGGGCCAGCCGATTGGGTTGCCGATCCCGAGGGCAACCAAAAAGTTATCGCCGAAACCTTTCGCCAGGCCTGCGACATCGCAGCCGACCACGGCGAGCAGCTTGCTGCGGAGGGCGAAATTTGTTGGGGCGGAATGCAGAGTTGCCGGCGGATGGTGGAGTTGCTTGAACTGGTTGA
Source organism: Planctomycetota bacterium (assembly GCA_024278955.1). GTDB lineage: Bacteria > Planctomycetota > Planctomycetia > Pirellulales > Lacipirellulaceae > Bythopirellula. Next base: position 23,511 of record JAJRSE010000130.1, read on the forward strand.
TCGACCGGGTGTGCTCGGATTTCAGGCCGACATGGCTCACACGCTGCTTTATATGCTGGGTTTCAATGCCCCGGAAGATCGCCTGCTGCCCGAGGATTTTGATTGGGCAGATACGGCAACATTCGACGCGGCGTACGCTAAGCTCACCGATGCGTTACGACCCTGGACGATTGATTTTCATGTTGCTCAGAACGACGCGACCGTCCACGGCACCGGCAGCCACGACAAGACGGGTCGCCACTGTTTGGCCGACGATCCGAATGGGAAACTCGACATTACGAAGCAGGCCGGCTACTGGCTCCGCGACGGGATCGATGGCGAACCGACGAAAAAGTTCCAACACATTTGCTGGGACGGCTGCATGTTTCCTAACGAGGTGATGGAGAAGCCGTCGACGTGGAACAACATTTTGGGAGCGATGGTCGCGGTGCGCGAGGCGCACGGCTGGGCAGAATGATTTCAGATATAGGCGGCGCGTTTACGCGGACCAGCGATTCCGTGTGTTAGAAAGATATCAGTGGACTCAATGGAATCATCAATTTGGATCAACAGCTTGGCGCTACATGCTGGAATCGCGTTGCAGTCGTCGCGTACAATGAGACCGCTGGGTCCGACATGAGATAAGGCGAGTTTCGTACTACCCACGATCAGGGTAAGGACAATTTTTGCAGAGTAGCTGTCGTAGGTATTCATGATAGACGATTCGCTATTGCTAGAACGGGCTCGTAAGTACGCACATTCTAGGGGAATACTTCTTCAAGAGGAACCAAGGATTGGCCATGGAAGTGACGGATCGGTTTGGAAAACTTCGAGAAATTCGGCCCTCAAAGCGGTTGCCAATCAGCCAAACTATGCGAACGAGTTGGAATGTTATCGGCGTCTGCGTGATGCGGCAGTTAGTCACCTGTATGGTTTCGATATTCCCGTATTGGAAGGGTTTGACGACAAACTACTCATAGTAGAAATGACGATCGTCCAACCGCCTTATCTGTTGGACTTTGGCAAAGTTTATATTGATGCTCCACCTCCGTACTGGGAGGATAAGCAGCTACGAGCCAACGCTTACCAGGAATGGGAAGAGCGGTTTGACCATCGCTGGGAAGACGTTGCCTGCGTTCTCGGGATCCTCGAAAAATATGGCATCTACTACGTCGATCCGCGACCTGGCAATATCGACGTAGGCGAATAGTTTGGTAAGACTGCTGTTTCATATTACTCGCTAACAACATCATCACGAAAGAACTCCTAACATGTCAAAACCCCTAAACATCGGAATGATTGGCTACGGATTTATGGGCCGGACCCATTCCAATGCCTATAATCGCGTCTCGAATTTCTTCGACTTGGAATATCATCCGGTGCTCAAGGCTGCGTGTGGTCGCAATGCCGATGCCGTTCAGAAGTTTGCAAAGACTTGGGGCTATGAATCGGTCGAGACCGACTGGCGGAAGCTTGTCGCACGAGACGATATTGATGCCATCGACATCTGTGTGCCGAACAACTTGCACAAGGAAATGGCGATTGCCGCTGCTGAGGCAGGCAAGATGATTCTTTGCGAAAAGCCGATCGCGATGAACGTGGCCGAGGGCGAAGCGATGTGTGCGGCAGTCGAGAAGGCAGGCGTGGCGAACATCGTTTGGTACAACTATCGCCGTGTGCCGGCCGTCACGCTTGCTAAAAAGATTGTTGACTCGGGCAAGCTGGGACGCATTTTTCATTATCGGGCCAACTTCTTGCAAGACTGGACCATCGCCGAAGATCTGCCACAGGGCGGAGCGGCGCTTTGGCGCCTTGATGCAAAAGCTGCGGGCAGCGGTGTGACGGGCGACTTGCTGGCGCATTGCATCGATACGGCTATTTGGATCAATGGCGGCATTGTTGACGTTACCGCCATGACCGAGACGTTTATCAAGCAGCGCGAGCACCAACTTACCGGCAAAGTTGAGGAAGTAAGCATCGACGATGCTTGTGCTTTTATGTGCCACTTCAACAACGGTTCGCTGGGGCTCTTCGAGTCGACTCGTTACGCTCGTGGCCACAAGGCACTCTACACGTTTGAAATTAACGGCGAGAATGCTTCGATCCGTTGGGACTTGCACGATCTTCACCGACTTGAGTTCTTTGACCACTCGGACGAGCCGACCGTCCGTGGCTGGCGCAGCATTCACGTCTCCGACCCCGACCAGCCGTATATGGACCATTGGTGGGTGCCTGGGCTGCAGATTGGCTACGAGCACAGCTTTGTGCATCAGGTTGCCGATTTCCTCGAAGGCATCGCGAAAGGCGAACCGGCAGGGCCAACATTTCGCGATGCGTTGGAAACGCAAAAGGTTTGCGACGCGGTGTTGACGAGCGCCAAAGAGCGGTCTTGGCGGCAGGTGGGGGCGTAGCGGGAAGGGGGTCTCAAAAGCTAGAAGCCCATCATGTTTCTGGGACAAAGAATTTTGTGATAGGTTCTTTGATACTGCGGTCGATGTAGGTATTTCACGCCGACAGAGGAACCTGCGCCTCAGAAGAACCGGTACTAGTGTGGTGCCAAAATGGTACAATCCGCATACTGAAGATTTCCTTCAGTACGCAGGTCTTACTGAAGTAAGTTTCAATCTAATAACAAGTTATGAGCCTCGGTCCAATTTGGTTCTTGCCAACGCCTAAGGCGTTCAATAGCATAGCCCAGGCGTCAGTGACAACCAGGGCAAACACACGCGAGATGAGAGATGAATAGCAGTGATCCTGAATGCGTTGAGGAAAGGGCTCTAGAGTCGTGGAATGACTTTATTCTGCTGATGCAGGGTAAGGACTTTAACTATGGTCCCGGTTTAATCTTCCGTGGTCAGGCGGATGCAACCTGGAAGGTTGAGTCGACTCTCGACCGCTTGGAATCGCGATTCCCGACAAAAAAAAATCACAGCGGTAGCATCCCGGAATACTTCAAAGCTCACCCGGCAAGTCGGAAATTGCATCTTGAGGCATTCAAAGAATGCGTCCGCGGAAAGCGAGGACAGAATCCGCCTGTATTGAGAGAGGATGAATGGTGGGCGTTGGCTCAGCATCATGGTTTGGCGACGCCCTTGCTTGATTGGGCCTACTCACCCTTTGTAGCCTTGTTTTTCGCCTTCGAGGAGAAAGGGTATGTCGACAGGGCAAGCGGCCAATTCAAGGTTCCAAAGCAGAGGATAGTTTATGTGGCCTCTTATTTAGTCACGGAAGAAGATAGCTGCAATAATCCGGCACCGATATTGTTCACTCCGCGACGTGAAGTCAGTATCAGACTGAGCAGTCAAAGCGGTGTTTTAATGAAGATGCCCATTGGCAAGGATCTCGAATCGAGTGTCAACAGTCGCTTTGCCAATTCATCTCAGTATGGATTCCCGATCCTAACGAAGATTACGATTCCCTGTTCCGATGATGATCGTATTGCCTGTCTTAAACTTCTCGACAGGATGAACATCAATCGGATGACTCTCTTTCCCGACTTGGACGGCGCAGCACGCCATATCAACAACCTCTGGGAACTTGATTTCCACACTGCTTTGGGTCGTTTTCCTGATGGGACCAGCAAGGATAATTGATAATTGGTTGGGAGCGGAAGACATAGGCATTTTTGCCGTTTATTGACAATTGCGCCGCAACCGAGATAAAATGCGTGCGTGCGGGCCAAGCGGAATACCAGCCCCAGTCCTTTGAGCTAATATGATGTTAAGTACATCGGCCTGCCGATTCCGTTTTTCAACTTATCCGTAGCTCGTGGATTTCTCCGCGGTCGTTGAAGTGTTTGACGAGTTTACGATGAGGCTTGGGAAGTGGCATACTCGGATTGTAGCCGATGGCCGAACCGGGGGGCGAACCTTGCTGGCAGTTCGCACTGCTGGGCAAGCCAGCAGTGACCCCCGGCGCCGAAAAAAACGCCGGCACTTGAGCCGCTGCCACTCGCGGGCTACGATGGAGCGATTTTACTCACATCGAGCTTAGCTGCTTTCCTTTGGCGGATCTGTCAGAGGGCGGTTTTTGCGTTTTGCCCCTAGCCCCACAGTTCCCTCCATGCCGCGTCGCGACGATATTCACCGTATTTTGCTCATCGGCTCTGGCCCTATTGTCATCGGCCAAGCTTGCGAATTTGACTACTCAGGCACCCAGGCCTGCAAAGCGCTCCGTGAGGAGGGCTACGAAGTCATTTTAGTGAATTCTAATCCAGCCACGATAATGACCGATCCGGCGACTGCCGACCGGACCTATATCGAACCGCTCACTTGGGAGATGGTGGCCAAGGTTATCGAAGCCGAGCGGCCCGATGCGTTGTTGCCCACGTTGGGCGGCCAGACGGGGTTGAACATTGCGATGGATTTGGAAGCGAATGGAGTGCTCGAAAAGTATGGCGTCGAGATGCTCGGGGCCGATGCCGATGTGATCGACAAAGCGGAAAGTCGCGAACGATTTAAGCAGGCCATGGGCAAGATCGGCCTGGAGGTTTGCCGAGGCAAGACGATCAAAACGATTGAGGAAGCGCGCCAGCTCGTCGAAGAGGTTGGGTTGCCCGCGGTTGTGCGGCCGAGTTTTACGATGGGCGGTAGCGGTTCGGCGATTGCTTACAATCGTCAAGATTTCGACGAGCTTGTTTTGCGGGGCCTCGATCAGTCGCCAACCACCGAGGTGCTGATCGAAGAGTCGATCATTGGTTGGAAAGAATACGAGATGGAGGTCATGCGCGACGTCGACGACAATGTCGTGATTATCTGTTCGATCGAAAACTTCGATCCGATGGGCATCCATACCGGCGATTCGATTACGGTCGCTCCGGCCCAAACGCTTTCGGATAAAGAATACCAGCGGATGCGCGACGCCAGCCTTGCCGTGATTCGGGAAATCGGCGTCGAGACCGGTGGGTCGAACATTCAGTTTGCGATCGATCCCGACAATGGCCGAATGATTGTTATCGAAATGAATCCCCGGGTGAGCCGCTCGAGCGCGCTGGCCTCCAAGGCGACCGGTTTCCCAATCGCGAAGATTGCCGCGAAGCTGGCCGTTGGCTACCGCTTGCACGAGTTGCCCAATGACATTACCCGCAAGACGACCGCTTGTTTCGAGCCTTCGATCGATTACGTGGTCACCAAAATCCCGCGATTTGCGTTCGAGAAATTCCCCGAGGCCGACGACACGCTTATGACGCAAATGAAAAGCGTTGGCGAAACGATGGCCATCGGGAGCACGTTTAAGGAGTCTTTCCAAAAGGCCCTGCGAGGCTTGGAAGTTGGTAGCTTTGGCTTTGGTTCGGACGGTTCGGATTTGTGGGGAACCGACGCGCAGCCCGAGGAATCGGAGATCAAGGAAAAGCTCTCGCGTCCCTGCCCCGAGCGAGTTTGGTACCTGCGATATGCAATGAAGAGTGGTATGAGCATCGAACAGATCCATGAGATGACGCGGATCGATCCTTGGTTTTTGGACAATCTTCTCGAAATCGTTGAAACCGAAGAGAAGATTCGCGCATGTGGCTCGTTGGGCAGTATTTCGCCCGCACTTATCAGAACGGCCAAGCGATTTGGTTTTTCGGATCGCCAACTGGCAACCATGCTCAGCTCGACCGAGAACGAAATGCGTGCCCATCGGCTAGAGCTAGGCGTACGTGCCGCGTTCAAGTCGGTCGACACCTGCGCCGCCGAATTTGAAGCTTTTACGCCTTATTTTTATTCGACCTACGAAGACGAGGACGAGGTGCCGCCGAAGGGGCAGTTGCGAGTCGCGAGTCACGAGCCACGGGACAAAGACTCAACCCAACCCGTAACCGCGAAGCGCATCATGATTCTCGGCGGCGGACCCAACCGCATCGGCCAAGGCATCGAATTCGACTACTGCTGTTGCCATGCCAGCTTTGCGCTTCGCGAACTTGGCATCGAGTCGATTATGGTCAATTCCAATCCCGAGACCGTTAGTACCGACTACGACACCAGCGATTTGCTGTTCTTCGAGCCGCTTACCGTGGAAGACGTGCTCAACATTTGCGATCGGGTCGATCCCGATGGCGTCATCGTACAGTTCGGTGGCCAGACGCCGCTCAACTTGGCCCGTGCGCTGCAAGAAGCAGGCGTGCCGATTATTGGTACCAGCGTTGATGCGATCGAAGGTGCCGAAGATCGTGAGAAATTCCAGCATCTGCTCGAACGGCTCGATCTCAAACAGCCGGCCAACGGCATCGCGCGGACGATGGACCAAGCCCGTCGTATCGCCGAGAAAATCGGCTATCCGATTTTGGTGAGACCTAGCTTTGTGCTCGGCGGCCGTGCGATGGAAATTTGCTACGACCGATCGCAGCTCGACAAGTATGTTGCCGCAGCCTTTGTGGTTGCTCAGGGACAACCGGTCTTGATCGATCGTTTCTTGGAAGGAGCCACCGAAGTTGATGTCGACGCGATCTGCGACGGCACCGACGTGATCGTGCCCGGCATCATGGAACACATCGAAGAGGCCGGCGTCCACTCAGGCGACTCGGCCTGTGCGATTCCGCCTTACAGCCTACCGGGCCCCGTCGTCCGAGAAATGCGCGACGCCACCGAAGCGATGGCACGCGAGCTGGGCGTAATCGGGCTGATGAACGTCCAGTTTGCGGTGAAAGAAGAAGAGGGTCGGCCCGTGGTCTATGTCCTCGAAGTGAATCCCCGCGCCAGCCGCACGGTCCCGTTCGTTGCGAAGGCGACGGGTATGCCGGTCGCAAAAATCGCGGCCAAGGTGATGGCCGGCGTCACGCTTGCCGAGCAGGGCGTAACCGAAGATCCGATCCCGAGCCATGTTTCGGTCAAGGAAAGCGTTTTTCCTTTCAACAAGTTCCTCGGCGTCGATATCGTGCTTGGCCCCGAGATGCGTTCGACCGGCGAAGTCATGGGCATCAGCCCTCGTTTTAGTATTGCGTTTGCGAAGAGCCAATTGGCCGCCGGCTCGGCTTTGCCAAGCGAAGGAAACGTGTTTGTCAGCGTGGCCGACAAAGCGAAGGAGCCGATTGTCGACTTGGCGCGCCGGCTTAGCGAAATGAACTACACGCTCCTCGCCACCGAAGGAACTGCCGAAGTGCTTACCGCCGCAGGCGTCCCCTCAAAACCGGTCAAGAAAATCCGCGAAGGCCACCCCAACCTTCTCGATTTCTTAAAAGACGGCGAAGTCGCCCTCGTGATGAACACCCCCCGCGGCAAAGGCGCGCGTACCGACGAGGGCAAGATCCGAGCCGCCGCAGTCCAAGCCGGCGTCCCCTGCATCACGACCCTCGAAGCCGCAACCGCCGCCGTCATGGCCATGGAAGCCTTGCGAGAAGAAGAGATGGGCGTGCAGGCATTGCAGGATCGGTTTGCGGCGGTCGAACGAAATCTGATTTAATGCAGTTAATGCCCGCGGCTGTTTTGCGGTAATTGGCAATAGCCGCACGGGGAAGCCGGGGGCTTCTCAGGCACAATCGAAGGCTCCTGCCCACGTTAGTACGTTCAGGTTGATGGGGAAGAAAGAACATGCGACAGCTACAGGCAATTATTCGCTGGTTCAAAATTGATGGCACAGTTTCTCGGAAAGAGTACGCGCTCGTTGGCGTTGGACTCATGTTGCTGAAGTATGTTGTTGAGGCTTGTGTCATCGGGTATACCGCTTGCCTCTTTTACACGCCGTTCGATTTTATCAATCCTCTGCTCTCGGCACGAAGCCAGTTTACGGTAGGGGCGCCAACTTGGCTGGGACTGGCATGGGTGTTGTGGACGCTGCCTTTTCTCTGGATCGCGGTCGCAATGAGTATCCGCCGGGCGGTTGACGTAGGGGCCTCACCCTGGGCCGGTTTGTTGGTTTTAGTGCCGATAATCAATCTTGTTGCCATGGTTTATTTGGCGGCGATTCCCAAAGGTTGCGAGAAGCGGCAACACCAAGGCAAGACGCGAGAAAAAATGCCAGTAGTCGATCTTTCGGATGAGGAACACGCTCGCAATGTTCAAGGGGTGAATTCTATACTTGTCGGAGTAGGGATAGGCTTTGCTTACATGTTTGCGATTCTGGTCTGTTCGGTTGACCTTTTTGAGAGCTATGGAGCATCGCTTTTTTTCGGCACCCCTCTCATTGCAGCGGCTGCCACTGCGTATGTCTACAATCGGTGGTGCCCACGATCGCTTGGTTCGACGATTGGTTTGTCCGTTCTGACCTGTTGCTGCTTCGCAGGAGGCTTACTGCTGTTTGGCTTAGAAGGGATGGTTTGTATCGCGATGGCAGCGCCAATTGCTTTTCCGATCGGAATCCTTGGTGCCCTTGTTGGCCATGGAATCGCACGTCAACAACGCGTTGCATTCGAGAAAAAAGACAAAGGCCTCCTCAGTTGTCTACTCGTCGTTCCGTTCTTGGTGGGAATCGAACCCTATGTCGCTCCCCAATCAGAATTCGAGGTAGTGTCTGCCGTAGAAATCAAAGCCTCACCCGAGCAAGTCTGGCAGTGCGTGATTGAGTTTCCCGAGCTTGAAGAGACACCAGAGTGGTTCTTCCGTTGGGGCATTTCCTGTCCGCAAGCTGCGCGCATTGTAGGTACGGGTGTCGGAGCGATACGTTATTGCGAATTTACGACTGGCGAATTTGTCGAACCCATTACGATCTGGGATGCCCCTCGTCAGCTAGCTTTTGACGTCGCTGAACAGCCCCATCCGATGTTTGAAATGACCCCATACCGGCACATTCACCCTCCCCACCTCGATGGTGCATTCAGAAGTACCCGTGGCGAGTTTCGATTGATTCCTCTTTCTGATGGCGGTACACGACTTGAAGGCAGCACTTGGTATCAGCTCGACATCTATCCTCACGCCTATTGGACGCTTTGGAGCGACGAACTAGTACACCGTATTCATGGCCGAGTCTTGCGGCATATCAAGCGTTTGGCGGAGTCAGCACCGACGTCGGCAGGTTAGTTTTGTCACTGCGGAATTTTTCGGTATACTAAAACCATGAGCACAGGCACTTCCTCCTACGAATCGCTTCCCGGCTTCTCGCCGCCTTCGACGCTGGGGCCGAGGCGCGCAGCCGACTATTGGGAATTGCCCGAGGGTGAACCGGTTGAGCTTATCCAAGGGAGATTGATTGTGTCGCCGTCCCCGAATTCGTTTCATCAAACGATACTCATGTGTCTCTCAAAAATGTTCTGGGACCTAGCGAGTCAGTCGGGAGGTCGGGCTTTTATCGCCCCAATGGATGTTGTACTTAACGAAGACTCCATCGTGCAGCCCGACTTGGTTTACATTACCCAAGAACATCGGGGCATTGTGAAACAGAGAATCGAAGGTTCCCCGGACCTTCTGATTGAAATTTTGTCGGAGTCGAACGCCCGTCTCGACCGAGTCGACAAGCTTAACCTCTACGCCGAGTTTGGTGTTGCTGAGTATTGGATCGTCGACCCCAAGGAACGACATTTCGATTTTTTCGTCAGTAACACGAAAAAGGAGTTTGTCATTCAGGCACAACGTGATGACCGTTACCAATCGCCAAAGTTAAAAGAGTTGTCGATCAATCTCGCTGACTTTTGGTCGGAAGTCGATCGACATGTTGGTGAGGCATCCTGAGTTGGGAAAACCATGAGCACGGCCCCCCGTAACTTCGAGACCTTCACAAGCTTCTCTCCTATTAGCGAGGTAGGGCCGCATCGGGCCGCGGATTACTGGGCTCTGCCCGAGGGTGAGCCTGTTGAGCTTGTACGAGGAAGACTGATTATGTCCCCCAGCCCATCCGCACTGCATCAAACCGTCATCTCTTACCTCATTCGAATACTTCAGCGTGCGGAAGATGCCACTGGCGGTTTTATGTTTGTTTCTCCCATGGATGTCATTTTTTCGGAGGACACGATTCTTCAGCCCGACCTGCTTTATATTTCAAAAGATCGATGCGGTATTGTTGGCGAGCGAATCAATGGACCACCTGATCTTGCAATCGAGATTTTGTCGCCTGGGACGAGCCGCCGCGACCGGACCGAAAAGCTCGATCTCTACGCCAAATACGACGTGCCTGAATATTGGATCGTCGACCCGGCGGCCCAGCATTTCGAGTTCTTGATCCTCGACCGGGGGCGCTACACCATCATGCAGTCGGTTGACGAGCGATATCAATCGTCGCTCTTACCCGAAGTCGAAATCGATCTTGCCGCCTTCTGGAAAGAAGTCGATCGCCGGTTGCCGAAGAAATGAGCGAAGCGGCCGAAAGCGATTCTGCCCCGGCTGAATTGCCCCGATTGCGGATTATTCATCTGCTTGGGCTGACCACGGTGTTCTCGGTGGTGATGTCAACGTATCTGGTTTTTATGCGACTTCTTCGTTTCTCGCAGCCAAACATGGAGATGCCAGAGATAAGCGGCGGGATCTCCATTTTGATGATAGTGCAGTTTCTTTCGATCAGCGTTTGTATTGCTGTCGTTGCGTTCGGTTTTGCATGGCAAAGGCGGGGAATTACTTTTCCGAGTCAGCCAGGACATTGGGTGGCAGTTTTTTTGACGCTCACTTGGTTTTTCGATTGGGTATCCTACTTGCAGTAGTTCCAAAAACGGACAAATCCCTCTAGGTGAACGCAAGCTCCCTCTGGTACATGACTTGAGTCAAACCACGTCATCTCCAAGGAGGGAGCCATGCGTTCACGCAGAGAGTATATCATCACGAAGGACGAAGTTC
>JAJRSE010000131.1 GCA_024278955.1 Planctomycetota bacterium
ACTGCAAGAGGTGGGGCATTCTCACGCACGAACGGCCATGGACTTAGGCGCCGAGGTGAAAATCACCTCTGGCAGAAGCGGTCCTGCCTAGTCTGCTGAGGATTGATGCATCCGCAGCGAGTTTGTGAACCGGCGAATTGAGGGCGGTGATTCACACCTCCGGCAGATAGCGGACTTGGATTAGCAGTTGATTTTAAGTGTGAGATGACCAAATCAGACATTGTGCGTCGTCATGTTGACTGCGCGAATCACTGCTTTGGATCTACACAATCAACGGTTTTCACTGTCCGGTTAAACGGTGCTTCTGGCTATACTGAGTTAATTTCGGTGTGTCTTGCCTAACTCGGAGTCTGGCCTTCGCGTGATCGAGTGAATACTTGGCAATCTGAGTCTGGCAGCTTTTTTCGGCCAGCGCAAATAGCTCAGGCGAAATCGATTTGGCATTTTGTTCTTCTTTTGAGCAAGGAATACGAACGACCATGAAATGCTTGCTCATCAATGAAGCGAATCGCATTTTCAGGTATAAAGGCAGTATTCTCTGATTTCCCAAAAAAACTGTTTTCATTGAACCACAGTCCAGGAAGCAATCGAGTTGAGTACCGATCTGCTACGTCGCCGAATACTCGTAAAGGGGAGCGTCCAAGGCGTGGGCTTTCGGCCTTTCGTCTGGAACCATGCAACGGCCCTTGGCTTAGTTGGGTGGGTGTTGAATGGCTCTTCTGGTGTCACGATTGAGATTCAGGGGACCGTTCAACAGATCGAAAATTTCCTGAAAGGGTTTGAGCAGGCAACGCCACCGCTCGCGATTATTGATTCGTTCGAGACGAAAAGCATCCCCATCATCTCGGAACAGACTTTCTCAATTCTTCAAAGTACAAAGTCCAAGGAAACGAGTACTCCGATAACTCCGGACATTTCGGTCTGCGACGATTGCCTGCAAGAACTCACGGACTGTAACAATCGACGATTTCAGTATCCGTTTATCAACTGCACCAACTGCGGGCCGCGGTTTACGATTATTAAAGATATTCCGTACGATCGACCGCTGACGACGATGAAGTCGTTTGTAATGTGCGAGCAGTGTCAGCAAGAGTTTGACGACCCGTTGAATCGACGGTTTCATGCTCAACCGAATGCTTGTCCTGAGTGTGGACCGAGGATTTGGTTTGAGTCAGGGGCATCGAACCCTGGGGGGGACGATCCTCATCAGAATTCTAGCGATGCTGGCCATGAGGCTATCGAGCAATTCAAAAAGGCCATTCAGCAGAGCCAAATCGTCGCGGTAAAAGGTGTTGGCGGATTTCATTTGGTTTGCGATGCGACAAATAGCTTAGCAATAGAAAAGCTGCGAGAGCGAAAAGGCCGTATTGCCAAACCCTTTGCAATGATGGTAGCCAACGTGGCCCAGGCGGAGTTGTTTGCAATGATTGGCGAGCATGAACGTCAATTACTTGAAAGCGCTGAACGCCCGATTGTCCTCTTGCAGAAAAAGAGCGAGTGCGATCGGCAAGAAATGCTCAACCACGTCGCTCCAGGCAACGACTTTATTGGAGTGATGCTTCCTTATTCTCCGCTGCATTACCTGCTCATCGGCGAGTCGAGTCCCTTGCTGATGACGTCTGGGAATGTTGCTGATGAACCGATTGTAAAAACCAATTGCGAGGCGAGAGAACGCCTAAGTTCTCTTGCCGATAGTTTTTTGTTTCACGACCGAGATATTCACGTCGTTTGTGACGATTCTGTGGTGCGCTGCGTGGAGGATGGTGTTCTTCCGATTCGTCGTTCACGCGGATATGCCCCCTTGCCGGTAAAATTGCGAGAACCTGGCCCGAGTGTGTTGGCCGTGGGTGGGGAGATCAAAACGACATTTTGTGTTACGAAAGGCGACTATGCTTATCTCAGCCAGCATATTGGTGACATGGGAAACCTGGAAACGCTTCGCGCCCTACAGCACAATGTGGAGCATTTTATAAAGCTGTTTCGCGTTGACATCCATGCGGTCGTGGCTGATTTGCATCCGGGGTATTTATCTGCTCAGTGGGCCGCTGATTTTGCGAAGTCCTTAGGGGTTCCGTTCATGACCGTTCAGCATCATTATGCCCATGCCGTTTCTTTGCTTGCTGAAAACCACTGGCCTGAAGATCGTCCTATCATCGCGTGTTGCTTTGATGGCACGGGCTATGGAATCGACGAGGCGATTTGGGGGGGCGAGTTTTTGGTTGCGAGTGGGCGTGAATTCGAGCGAATTGCACAACTAAAATACTCTCCGTTGCCTGGGGGCGATAGCAGCATCCAGAAGCCCTACCGCATTGCTCTCGCACATTTGTGGGCCAACGAGTTGGTTTGGGACGAGCATCTGCCTTGCGTTGACGCATGCCCGCCTGCCGAACTTGCCCTATTGCAGCAACAGCTTTCCAGAGAAATTAACTGTGTGCCCTCCAGCAGTATGGGCCGCTTGTTCGATGCGGTCGCTTCGTTGATTGGCATTCGGCATGAAGTGACTTATGAAGCGCAAGCGGCAATGGAAATGGAAGCGATGGCTGCGAAAGTTATCAAAACGGTGGATACGAGTGCCTATTCCTTTGAGATTCAGCACCATTCACTTATGAAGATTGAGACTCGAAAGATAATGCAAAGCATCTGCGATGATATTTTCCGAGGAATTCCCAGACAAACGATCGCTGCCCAGTTTCATCATGCTGTTGCCAGCATGGTAACCGTGGTTTGCGAGTCTTCTCGCAAAGAACTTGGCATTAACCAAGTGGGCCTAACCGGTGGCGTGTTTCAAAATGTGCTCTTGCTGCAGCTTGTCCGGCGTCGGCTCCTGGAGAGTGGTTTTGAGGTGCTGGCTCACACGACGGTGCCGCCCAATGATGGCGGATTAGCCTTGGGGCAGGCCGTGGTGGCAAGGAATAGCATCACGCGAGAGGCTTCCGACTAATGCTTTGGAAGCATGATGAGGCCGCGACTGTTGGCAACATTGACGAGTTCAATGCGATTGTGAACATTGAGTTTTTTCATGAGATTCGCCCGATGTCGGGTGACCGTGTGGGGGCTTATCATTAGCGACTTGGCCACTTCGGTATTGGTCTTTCCTTCGGCAATTAGTTGCAGGACTTCTTTTTCTCGTGTGGTTAGGTCGGTGTCATGGCAGGTGAATTCGCGAAAGGCTTCTTGATCGATCGATTCGCTGATAAACTTTTGGCCATCAAACACACAGTCAATCGCGCGAAACAAGTCTTCATCCATCGCATGTTTCAAAAGAAAGCCGTCGGCTCCGTTAGACATAGCACGGGCGACAAACTGGGCATCGTCGTACATCGACAGTACAAGAATTTTTACGCTGGAGTTGTCGCGACGCACCTCTTTGATCACGTCGATTCCCCCCATCTGAGGCATGGCCAAGTCGACAATGAGCAAATCGCAAGGGGTTGCGGCAATTTCTTCGAGAGCTTCGACTCCATTAGCAGCTTCCCCAACCACTTCGAAGCGTCCATCCTGGCTCAGGAGTGCTGCCATGCCACAACGAACGAGGTTATGGTCGTCGACAAGGATTACGCGTGGTTTGCCTTTGGTTTTCATTGCTCATCCATTTCAGCAATCATCCATTTCGGCAAGTAGCACTTCAATGGTGGTTCCCTTGCCTTGCTTTGATTTCACGGTGACTTCTCCGTCTAGCATTCTAACTCGCTCATGGATTCCAATATGCCCCAGCCCGTCTGTCGAAGAGGCGACATCGAACCCAACGCCGTTATCTGCGATTCGTAAAACTTGACGCTCACCGTTCTTTTTGAAACGAATTTCAACTTGCGAGGCCTTGGCATGTTTGACCACGTTGGTGAGGCACTCTTGAGTGATGCGGTAGAGAGCCGTTTCTGCAAGGCCGGATAGTTTGGGCTTGGCTTGGACCTCTATCTGAATGGAAAAATCAACTTGATGACGAAAGTCGGCGACTAGCTGTCGCAGGGCCGCTTCGAAGCCAAGCTCGTCTAATGTAGGCGGACGCAATTTTTTAGCGAGCTCTTTTAGTTGTACCGTCGCACAGTTGACTTGTTGACGAAGCTGATCAAGCTCCGATTTCGCGTCTTCTTGGTCATCTGTCAAAAGGCCAGAGAGAATCTGAAGTCGTAGCTTTAGGCCGATCAGCACTTGCCCTGTTTCGTCGTGTAACTCTCGGGCGATATGCCGCCTTTCTTCTTCCAGTCTGCGGACGTGATCTTGCGAAAGGTTTTTGATCTGGACGTTCTTTAGCTCAAGCGATTTCACTAGCCGAGCATTCTCGATGGCGACAGCCGCAGTATTTCCGAGCGATTCCAAAAATGCCGCGTCTTGCCAAGTGAAGGCCGCTTGGCCTGGACGGCGATGAAGCTGAAAGAACCCCAGCACACCTTCATGGGCATTTTTGATGGGAACAGAAATGCAAGGGCCGAGATCGAACTTTTTGGTAAGCACGGGATCAGCATGTGTGTCGGCGTTGTAATCTTCGGAGAGATAAGGAAACTCGGTCTCTAGGACGACGCCAGGGATGCCTTCGCCAGGTTTCCATGTTCGATCGTACGAGTACCAAAGATTGGCAAAATAAAAACCGTTGCTCTGAACCATCATTCCCGTTTCACCGCGAATAGCGATGCCTGCCGCGCCGCCATCGGCGTTCAGGAAGCCGGTCACGTTGGCGACCAATTCGCGAACCATCTCTTCGGGGGCTAGCTGTTGGTTGACCGTGGCGTTGAACGACAGCAGCGTTTCGATCGATTGCTTCCATTCTTCGATGCGAAAAAAAAGCCGAGCCCGATCGAGGGCAATCGTTGCAACGCGGGCCAAGCAAGTGGCAACTCGAACGTCGGTTTCCGAGAAGGAAAGTTGCGGGCGATCATTGCGGAATTCCAAAACGGCTAGAACTCGATTTTGGGTAGCAACAAGCGGCACACACAGTGAATGGTGCTCAGTCGGGCTCTCTAAACTGCCTTTGACAGAGACTTTTGGCTTGAGGTAACGGACACACCAAGCGGCGTCGCTGCCGTCGGCCTCTACTTTCTCGCTCGATTGAGGATGCTGAGTTTCTATTCGCAGTTGGTTGTCGACGTTGGAATAGATGACCGCTTGGTCGGAGCCAAGTATCTCGAACCCTTGGCGAGCGATCAATTCAAGAAGATTTTGTGCGTCTAGCTCTTGGGAGAAAATCTGAGCAGCAGCGGAAATCTGTTCCAGTGTTCGCCGCGTCTTCCGTAGTCGCGTCTGATCACGCTCCTCATCTGGCTGGAGCTGCTCGTCGTCTATGAAAAGATCAGCAATCGAGACATGGCTATCCGTTGGGCTTGGTGCAGCATTCGCCGCTACTTGCCGATAGAACCGACCGTACCTATCAGTTGATTTCGCTTCTGTCGTAGATAGTCGATCCAAAGGTCCATTCCCTCGCCGGTCTTGGCGGACGTCTCAAACACCTGCATTCCAGGCCGAACCGATTGTATGTTTTCCAGGGCCAAATTGCGATCAAATTCGCACGGAATCGCCAAATCGATCTTCGTAATCACCGCAACATCGGAAGTATTGAACAATCCAGGGTATTTTAACGGCTTATCTTCGCCCTCGGTAACAGAGAGTAGGGCAACTCGCACTGATTCGCCAAGATCCCAACTTGTAGGGCAGACAAGATTCCCCACGTTCTCGATAAACAGGAAGTCGAGTTCCGAGAGTTCCCAGCCCTCAAGGTGCTCCTCGATCATGTCCGCTTCGAGGTGGCAACAGCCATGCGTCATGATTTGCCGCACTGGTGCTCCGCTCTCGGCCAGACGCCGGGCATCGTTGTCGGTTTCGAGGTCACCTACGATCGCGGCAACCCGGTCGCCCGCCGCCACAAACCGAGTTAGCATTTCGCGCAGTAAAGTGGTCTTGCCGGTGCCGGGGCTAGAAACCATGTTGGTGACCAGCACCTCGGCAGACTGGAATTGGTCTCGCATGTCGCGCGCAAGCTCATCGTTCTTCTTGAGTATCTTGGTACGAACTTCTAGTATTCTTGGTTCAATCATGGCTGGTTCAGGTGGTGTCATGCAGGTGTTGAAGCATTTTCGGCGATTTCAATCGTGTCGATGTCCAGCTCTTTTCCCTGGCGAATATCCGCACTAGGGGTATCGCAAACGGGGCAACGGAATCGCTGGATTCCTGGCAATTCGACTTCGCGTTCGCAAGGTTTGCAAAAAATGGTCACCGGCACATCAATGACCTTCAGTTCCGCGCCTTCGAGCAGCGTGTCTTTGGTGACTAGCTCAAAGCTAAAATTTAATGCACTTTTGTGAACGCAAGAGAGTGCGCCAATTCGCAACGTGATCGATTTCACTACGGAAGATTCGTCATTCTTGACGCGTTCCTTCGCCAAGTATTCTGTTGCAATTTCAACAAGGCTGTTGGCAATAGAAAGTTCGTGCATACGGTTTGCCTATTTCAGATGCTTGGCAAATGCTTTGGCGAAAGCGAAAGCGAAACCAACCGTTTTTTGCACGTCGGGGTCTTTGGTCGCCTTAAGCGTTGCAAATAGACCACCGATAGGTGCCACCGGCTTGCTCGCAACTTCGAGGTACGTCTCTACGCTTTTTTTGCCAAGATCGCCCAACGTGCTTACCAACTGGGGGTCAAGCATACCAGATTCTACCATGCTTACGCCCGCATCAATGACTTTCGGCAACCCTTCATCCATCAAGGTAGAATCGAGCAGTTTCTCGCCGGCTTCCTTGATTTTTGGCAACGAATCTAGCAGGGCGGCAAACTCCGAACTCCCTAACAGTATTTTCTCTAGATGCAGCTCTTTAACAAGGTCAGAGACGTTTTCTGTTACGGTATCGCCTCGGCTGATAAGGCCCTCGAGGGATTCAAGCATGAAAGCAGCAAGAGGCAATCCGTCCAGTAACTTATTGACGGACTTTAAGGTCTCGGGATCGGTTAGCCGTTCGAGTACATTGGATTTCGCAAGTTCATCGACATCTAAGGCGTCCGCAGCATCGGCAAGTTTGGTGCCCGTCTCGATGCGATGGGGAGCTTTTGCCAAAAACTCCTCCGTTTTTTCATTCTGTATGCCCTTTAGCTCGCCAACTGTCTCGGCGATTGATTCCGTAATCACGTCGCCACGTCGGACAAAGCCATCGATCAGCTCGACTGCGAACGAAATCGAGTCGACCTGGTCCAAAAGTCGATTGAGTCCGTCGGCGATTTTTGGGTCGTTCAGCCGATTCTGCAATTGCTCAGCGGCGGATGTTTCGGCAGGGGCGGACATTCAACGGCTCCGATTTCCGGGAAACTGGCTGTTTGGTAGGCGAAATCCCACAGACTAGACCCTCGATTTTCGCAGAAGAAAAAATCAAGGCAATGGCATGAACGTGCTATTTCGCACAGGCTAGAAAATGACGATACTCCCTTAACTCGTCTACACATCGTATCAATAGGATCTCTAGGTCGATTCGGCAGTTCCTCTCCTCTCGCAGTGAAGCATCTAAAGTGGATACAGAAGTCGGAATTCTGATAGCAACTGCCCTTTCTCTAGGTTGTTTGCATACTTTGCTCGGGCCTGACCATTATATCCCTTTCGTCGCCATGGCTCGGAGTAACAACTGGTCGAAGAAAAAGACGCTTGGTGTTACTACGCTTTGTGGTTTTGGCCACATCGCAGGTTCTGTTGTCATCGGCGCTGTCGGCTTGTTTTTTGGCTCTGTCTTGATGCGAATCGAGGCATTGGAGTCGCTTCGCGGAGACGTTGCCGCTTGGTTGTTGATCGGCTTTGGTTTGGCCTACCTAACTTGGGGGATTGTCCAGGCTATTCGGGATATCCCACACACCCACATGCACTCGCACGCCGATGGGACGTTGCACTCCCATTTACATAAGCACGATCTCCAGCACCGTCATGTTCACGATCGAGTCCTGGCCGAGGAATCAAAAGGAACTCGCTCGCTTACCCCTTGGATTTTGTTCCTGATTTTTGCTTTTGGCCCCTGCGAGGTTTTGATTCCGCTATTGATGTACCCGGCTGCAAATGCCGATCTGACTGCTATCGTTTTGGTGGTTGCTGCTTTTTCTTTGGCAACCGTCGGCACGATGGTAGCCTCTGTGATGCTGATCGTATTTGGCTTGGATTTTGTTCGAGTTCCAGATATGCACCGTTTCAGCCACGCAATGGCAGGGTTTGCACTCCTAGCTTGTGGCACCTTAATGAAAATTGGCCTTTGACCTAACCTATTCCGAGAGGAGCTATTCATGGCATCTTTACTTTGGCTTCAAGGTGGTGCGTGTAGTGGAAACACGATGTCGTTTCTTAATGCGGAAGAGCCAAGCGCGTGCGACTTGGTGACCGACTTTGGAATCGACGTCTTGTGGCACCCATCGCTCGGCATGGAAATGGGCGAAAATGTGCAGAGTATGATGCGGGATCTTACGTCCGGAAAGAAAGAACTCGATATCTTCGTGTTTGAAGGCACGGTGATTATAGGGCCCAATGGTTCGGGCCGGTTCAACATGTTTGCCGATCGACCGATGAAGGATTGGGTCATCGAGCTGGCCTCTCAGGCGAATGCGGTGGTTGCTCTTGGCGACTGTGCTTGCTGGGGTGGTATTCCCGCAAACGCGCCGAACCCCACCGACAGCGTTGGCCTGCAGTTCCTGAAACGTGATCACGGCGGTTTCCTGGGAGCTGATTTCAAGTCGAAATGGGGGTTGCCTGTTATCAACATTCCAGGCTGCCCGTGCCATCCTGACTGGGTAACCCAGATTCTTGTGGCAATCGCCAGTGGTCGAACCGCCGACATCGCGCTCGACGATCTCCAGCGACCGCAGACGTTCTTCAAGACCTTCACACAAACTGGTTGTACCCGAAATCAATTCTTCGAGTACAAACAGTCCACGATGGAATTCGGACAAGGAACCCGGACAGGCTGCCTGTTTTATGAGTTTGGTTGCCGTGGCCCCATGACGCATTCGCCGTGCAACCGTATCTTGTGGAACCGTCAATCTTCCAAGACCCGCGCAGGCATGCCTTGTACAGGTTGCACCGAGCCTGAGTTTCCCTTCTACGACTTAGCACCGGGGACCGTCTTTAAGACGCAAAAAATCAGCGGCGTGATTCCCAAGGATGTCCCAACGGGAACCGACCATGTGACCTACATGGCCCACGCGGCGGCCGCCCGAGTGGCTGCTCCACAGTGGTCGAAGGAAGACATGTTTGTCGTTTGATCGGAATAAGCGGAAAGAAAATTACCCACTAACTTACATGCGTTTATCGCACCACACTTTTCCGGAGTTTTAATATGGCTACTGCGACCCCCATGAGGATTAGCCCTCTTGGTCGTGTTGAAGGCGACCTCGACTTGAAGCTCGAAGTGACCGATGGCGTTGTTTCCGACGCATGGACCGAAGCCAGCATGTTCCGCGGCTTTGAGATTATTCTCAAAGGTAAAGACCCTCAGGCTGGTCTGATCGTAACGCCCCGTATCTGCGGTATTTGCGGCGGCAGCCATCTCTACAAGGCGTGCTACGCACTCGATACGGCCTGGAATACGCATGTTCCTCGCAACGCGACGCTCGTGCGTAACATCGCCCAGTGTTGCGAGACGTTGCAGTCGATCCCGCGTTGGTTTTACGCATTGTTTGCCATCGACCTGACCAACAAAAACTACGCGAAACTTCCCGAATACGACGAAGTGGTCAAGCGTTTTGCTCCATTCGTTGGCACCAGCTACGAAAAGGGAGTGACTCTTTCGGGGAAGCCGGTTGAAGTCTATGCCATTTTCGGCGGTCAGTGGCCTCATTCGAGTTTCATGGTCCCAGGCGGAGTGATGTGTGCCCCGAACCTTTCGGATGTTACCCGCTCGATTGCAATTCTCGATTACTGGAAACGTGAATGGCTTGAAAAAACATGGCTAGGGTGCTCGATCGAACGCTGGATGGAGAACAAAAGCTGGGACGACATTCTTGCCTGGGCTGACGAGAACGATAGCCAGCGGAATTCTGATTGCGGACTGTTCCTCCGCTTTGCCCTAAAGGCAGGCCTGGACAAGTACGGTCACGGCTGCGGAAAATTCCTCGCAACGGGCACCTATTTTCAGCCAGAATTGTACGAAAACCCGACCATCGACGGACGCAATGACGCTCTCATCAATCGAGCAGGTGTCTACGATGGTAAAGACTTCCATGACTTCGATCACTTGAATGTGCGCGAGTCGATTGCTCACTCGTTCTACAAAGGCGATTCGTACTTGCATCCGTGGGATGGCGTCACCGACCCCGTTGATCCTCTAGAGGGTCAAAAGCAAGGCAAATACAGTTGGGCCAAGTCGCCTCGCTACGAAGTTCCGGGGAAGGGTTCGATGCCGCTCGAAGCGGGCCCCATAGCACGGCAAGTTATCGCCGGTCGTCTCGACGCTGCGAAGCATCAAGATTTTGATCCGCTGTTCCTAGACGCAGTGCAGAAACAGGGGGCGAACTGCTTAGTTCGTGTCATGGCTCGCATGCACGAAACATGCAAATACTACCAACTTGCTCAAAAATGGTTAAGCGAACTCGATCTACACGACAAATTTTACACCAAGCCTGAAGAATTGCAGTCTGGCAAAGGTTTTGGTTCCACCGAAGCTGCGCGCGGCTCCCTCTCCGATTGGATTATCATCGAGAATGGCCAGATCGAGAACTATCAAGTAGTGACTCCAACGGCTTGGAACATTGGCCCGCAAGACGGGGATGAGGTCCATGGCCCCATGGAACAATCCTTCATCGGTTCTCCGATCAAAGATGCTTCCGACCCGGTCGAAGTGGGGCATGTAGCGCGTTCCTACGACTCTTGTCTTGTTTGCACCGTTCATACCTACGACGGAAAAACAGGAAAAGAGCTGGCGAAGTTCCGCATTGGCGAAGGAGCTTAGGTCATCAAACTGCTGGGCTCTCAATCAATTCGAGTGTGGTGTTAGTGCCTCGATTTCAAAATCAGAACGACTTGCAAAGGACTCGGTCGCCCACCAGTAGGTTGCCGAGTCCTTTTGATGAATAATGGCGACTGTAATGACTTGCAATATCGATAACACTCTAGAGAACTTCGACCCGTCAAAACCAATCACTAGCGGAATTGATACGCTAATTATCGGCTGCGGAAATCTGCTTCGTGGTGACGATGCGACGGGGCCTGTGTTGATTCAGCGAATGTGGAAACGCGGGCTGCCAGACCATGTGCATTGCGCAGACGGTGGTACGGGCGGAATGGATGTTGCCTTTCAGATGCGAGGCGTTCGGCACGTCATTCTTGTCGATTCGTGTCAATCAGGGAGTGAACCGGGGGCGATGTTTGAAGTCCCAGGCGACGAGGTCGAGGAGCTTCCGCCGATCGAAGGAATCAACCTGCACGCTTTTCGCTGGGACCATGCCATTGCTTTCGGACGTTGGCTTTTAAAAGACGATTACCCCGAAAAAGTGACCGTGTTTATGATCGAGGGGGCTGAATTTGAAATTGGTGCGCAGCTTTCTCCCGTAGTCGATGCTGCGGTCGACAAACTAGTCGACAGGCTTTTTGACGTGGTGAAGATGAAACCTTAGAATGTTGGAATGAATGCTCAAGTTAATAGGCCGACCCGACCGTCGCTACGGTTCGACCTATCCTCGGATGGCTACATGCGAATCTCTCGTGATGATTCTGAGCATTTTTTTCCTGAAGATACGCTGTTGATTCTCTGGCGAGAAGAAACGCTCGTGCTGTTGCCAACTCGCGGTGCCGCCGCAGGTGGATTGATGTTGAAGCAAAGGAATTTGGACGGGGATCGAAGCCTGCTCGTTTCCGAGGTCTTCGGTTTTGAAATACCGGCAGGCTCGTATACCGCAATTTGGGACGATAGTATTGGTGGACTACGGGTTGCGTTAGAGCGCAATGGACTTCCATGACGGACGATCAACATAACTCCTCTGGATCTAACGAAGACGAAAAAGATGAAAAATTCATTCCACTGGACGCTGTGACAAAAGTCATCCAAGAAGATGGTCGGTGGATTGTGATGCTGAATGTTCAGTCGTGGGAACCCAAACAGGACGAGCACCCCGTAGCAAACAACTGGAACCGAATCAACGATTATTCGACCGAAGCCGAGGCCAAGGTGGCCGCCTCGTGGATAGAAAAATCAGCCAACCGACCAATTCGCCCGCCGACAGGTTTTTGATAGACAGAAATCAAGGATTATGCTCGAAACGAAATGATTGAACTTCGCCCACAACCGATTGGGATCTATGCCCCGCCGGCATCAAATCTGCTTTTGCCCAGCGTCCGTGACGGGCACAATGCGCTGCACTCATTGCTAGCAGGCGACTTAGATATCGCGGTCCCCGCTGAATGGCAGTTCTTCGTCATGGCTGCTCGCGGTGATGTCGAAAAAGCGATGGCGTTGCTTGCCGGTTTGGATTCGCCTTTGGCAATCTACAACCGGTTTGTGCTGATGCCAACGGAGGCCGCGTTTCGAGCGGCCCAACAAAGTCTCTCTGGTGAATTGAAAGAGCTGCTCGAAGTGGCTGCCTATGCTTCTGGCATTACTGACGAGATCGCGGACTCTTTTTCGCTTGACGGCGAGTTACTCGCCCTGGCCCTGGTAACACGTGCCGCCTCAGACATCGATAACGAAGCCCCTTCCGAAGCCAAAGCAAAACTTCAGGCGGCGTCGGAAGAAGTCCAAGAAGTTTCTCCCCTGTTAGCGTCGATTCTCCTGTCGCAACAGGCCGACCTGATGGTTTCGCCACTCAATGAAACGCCCGCTTTGGTTATCCAAGTCTACCGCGAAGCGATACGCTTAGCAGGCGATTGCAAGCTGCCTATGTTGCTGGCGGAACTTTATACCAAAATAGGCATGCTGTTTCAGAACTCGGCAAACGGGCAACGAGGCCCCGTGCTAGAGGCTGTCAATTCCTATCAAGCGGCGCTACGACTTGGGATTTCCGAAGAAGATCATCCCGAGATGTTTGCCCAGATACAGAATAACCTTGGCCTTGCCTTTTTATCCACACCGACGATGGAGGCCAGCAATCAGCTGCGTACCGGCATCGCAGTTCAATCTTTTCGCCACGCTCTGAAGATTTACATGCCAGAAACCCACCCCGACATGTGGGCCAGCGTGAGCATGAACCTTGCCAATGCACTTCAGTACGCCCCGACCTCGCACCCCGAAGAAAACTTGATTCTGGCGGTTGAAACCTACGAAGACGTTTTGAAAGTTCGCAGCCGAGCAAAAGACCCGGTTGCTTACGCAACAGTACTCCACAACCAAGCCAACGCCCTTTCGCATCTCGGCATGTTCAAACCCGCACTGGAAAAACTGGCCGAAGCTTACAAGCTGTTTCATTGGTACGAACAAATCGACCAAGCGAACGCCTCCAAGGATTTAGTCGAACAAATCAACTTACGGCTAGGCGATCAAGATCAACCCCTAGAAGCCTCGGTGAATTAACGAAGAACTAACGTAAAATGGACCTGCACCAACAACAACAATTCGGTTTTTTCTTACAAACGGCGACAGAACGCTATGTCGCCCGACTTGAGGAGCGTTTTCGTGGCGCGGACGGTGCCTTGACCAACCTCCATGCGGACCCCAATGCCGAGGGCGTATGGCTTGACGGTTTTACTGGAGCGGTGTTTGAGGACTTTTTGTTGAATAACGCGGCAGGAGCGTGTTTTGTACTCCAAGCATTGCCTAAGCGTAGTCTTGAGGGTGTAGTGCCAGGAACCGTCGAGGAAACCTTGATCGAAATGGCAAAAAAACTCTTTGCCGAATTGCTGCTACAAAAAACCATCGAGTCTTTAGAACAACATTCAGGCTATCAGTCCGTTTAAGACGGCGGGCAACTTCATACGGAGCATTTTCATGTCAACAGATACCCCACCGGCAAACACCAGCTTGCCCATGGTCGCGGTCGACGACCTCGAACAACTGGCCGATCGGGTCGACAAGGCAATTGCTGAGTTGCAAACACTCGAACCTGACGCTCGTGCCAAAGCGATGAACCTGAAATCAGCGATCGAAGAGTTTCACAAAGTTGGCCTGACACACATCGTCAAAACACTCAAGAATGACGCCAATGGCAAAAAGCTACTTTTCGAGATTGTCGATGAACCAACGGTTTATGCGTTGTTTGCTATGCACGGTTTGGTGCGGGCCGACCTAAAAACACAAGTCGGCAGAGTCATCGAAATGGTTCGGCCCTACCTACAATCGCATGGCGGCGACGTCAGCCTTGTCGATGTAGAAGGAAAGACCGTTTACGTTCGTCTGGCCGGCAACTGCAATGGTTGTTCGATGTCGTCGGTGACTTTACAAAACACGGTGGAAGAGTCGCTCCGAGAACATGTCCCTGAAATCACCAAGGTCGAAGTGCTTCCCACCGAGCCGGCCAACGACGAGCCGCCGAATTTAGTGCAACTTGGGGCGTCTCCCGTGACCGATGAGAATCACGGTTGGATCGAAGGGCCCCTTGTCTCGGATGTGGAAGAGAGCAAACCTTTTGCCTTCTCTAGCGGCGAAGACGAGATTCTTCTGATTAGAACCAAGCAAGGCATACGCGCATTCCGAAATGCTTGTGCCCATCAAGGTTTACCACTGGATCGCGGCATGGTCGACCAAGAAGCAGGAACCATCACCTGCCCCTGGCATGGATTTCAGTTTGATAGCGAGTCGGGCGAATGCTTTTCCGCTCCTCAATGCCAGCTTGAACCGTTTCCTCTTCGTATCGAAAACGAACACGTTTGTGTTAGGCCCATTTAAGACACACAATGGCATCTGTCAGTAAATCAAAATCGTCAGTGCAAACCGTAAGTATCTCCACTGGGGGATTGCGTCCGAACGGTGTTGCGCCTTCGATGCCCGCCCCTTGTCTTGGTCGCCCCAAAGTATGGCTTGGTGCCAAGTCGCCATTTGGCTTGGCGCTTCCTGATGCGCAGCCAAGCTCTTCTACGATGTATGCCCCCAGAGGCGTCTGGCTGGATGACCAGCGTTTGATTGTCTGTGACTCAGGCAACCATCGAATTATGATTTGGAATCGCGTTCCTACGGAAGATCAATCGCCAGCTGACGTGGTTTTATGCCAGCCTGATTTTTCTTCTGAAGGCCCCGCAGCCGGTGGGCGTGGTCCAGCGAATGGCGTGCATCTTCCGACCGGCGTAATTGTTGCCAAAGGAAAACTCCTAGTTGCTGACGCTTGGCATCATCGCATCTTGGTGTGGAATGAAATCCCCAAGCAATCGGACACGCCCCCAGATTATGCCATTGGCCAAGCAACCTTAAACGATGTTCAGCCCAATCGAGATGGCAAAACTTCTCTGCAAACGTTCTATTGGCCTTATGGTATCGCCTGGATTGACAATCGATTCTATGTTGCCGATACAGGCAACCGTCGTGTGCTTGTGTGGGAGGGCCTGCCCAATTCTGGACAGCCTGCAGAGATACTGCTCGGCCAACCCAACGAGTCGGCCTCCGAAGAAAATCGCGGAGGAGAGGTTGCCGCTGATTCATTCCGCTGGCCTCATGATTTCGCTGGCATAGATGGTCGGCTCTTCGTTACAGACGCTGGAGACCATCGCGTATTAAGCTGGAACAAACCTCCGATAGCAGATTGCCCCGCCGATGCACTCCTTGGCCAGAAAGACTTTTCGGCTTCCTACGAGCTTCCGTATGACTCGCAAGGGACTCAGCGTTTGCGTTTTCCTTACGCAATTGACGCATGCGAAAACGTTCTGGCAGTTGCTGACACCGCGAACAATCGGATACTATTTTGGAAAGTGCCGCTCGACCAGTCGTGTTACGCCAGTGCTTTCGATGTCGTCGGTCAGATTGATTTCGCAAGTAACGGCGAAAATCGCTGGCAATCGGTCAACGAAAACACGCTTTGTTGGCCTTACGGCATCTGCTTCCACAAAGGCAAGCTCGCAATCACCGATTCGGGAAACAATCGAGTCATGCTTTGGGATTGTCAGCAAATCATTGAATCAGCAAAAACCATTTAGGGGAACCAATATGTGCCTAGCTGTACCAGGACGAGTCAACGAAATCTTCGAAGACAAAGGGACTCGCATGGGCAAAGTCAACTTTGGCGGAGTCGTCAAAGAAGTTTGCCTTGCCTACCTCCCAGACATTGAAGTCGGCGACTACACCATCGTCCACGTCGGTTTTGCGATCAGTCGAATCGACGAAGCGTCGGCTCAACAAACGCTAAACACTTTTGACGAACTAGGGCTACTAGAAGACGAGCTAGAGGAACTCCGCGAAACAGACTATGAGAAAAACTCACAGTCAACAGCCTCGAACCAAGCTGAGAAAATCCGATGAAGTACCTTACCGAATATCGAGACGGCGAAAAGGCAATTCGCCTTGCCGAAGAGATCGGAAGAATCGTCACCAAGCCTTGGGCGATTATGGAGGTTTGCGGAGGGCAAACGCACTCAATCATTCGTAATGGCATTGACCAAATCCTTCCCAAAAAAATCGAGATGATTCATGGCCCAGGCTGTCCGGTCTGTGTCACTCCGCTGGAAATGATCGACAAGGCGCTCGCTATCGCGAGTCGCCCGGAGGTTATTTTCTGTTCCTTTGGCGACATGCTCAGAGTTCCAGGTTCGAAGGATGACTTGTTCAAAATCAAGGGCAGAGGAGGCGACGTACGAGTGGTTTACTCGCCTCTCGATGCCGTGCAGATTGCCCGTAAAAACCCCGATCGCGAAGTTGTCTTTTTAGCCATTGGCTTTGAAACTACGGCTCCTGCGAACGCAATGGCGGTAAAAGTTGCCAAGGACCAAGGCATCAATAACTTTTCTGCTTTGGTTTCGCACGTACTAGTTCCACCAGCCATCGAAGCGATTATGACGGCCCCCGGAAATCGAGTGAACGCCTTCCTGGCTGCTGGACATGTTTGTTGCGTGACAGGCTTTGAGGAGTACCCGAAACTGTGCGAGCAACACGACATTCCCATCGTTATTACCGGTTTCGAGCCGCTCGATTTGCTCGAAGGCATTCGCCGCACGGTTATTCAACTGGAGAACGGAGAGGCGTTTGTTGAAAATGCTTACCAACGGGTCGTTTCTGAAGCCGGCAACTTGGCCGCTCAAGCAGTGCTTGACGAAGTCTTTGAAGTGACCGATCGTGCGTGGCGCGGCATCGGCGTCATTCCCCGCAGCGGTTGGCGACTGAGCAAAGCGTACCGCGATTTCGATGCCGAACTGAAATTCTCGGTCTCAGATATCACGACCTGCGAATCTGAGCTATGTCGCGCCGGGGAGGTGCTGAAAGGCACACTCAAACCAAACGAATGCGAAGCTTTTGGCAAGGAATGTACGCCCCGAAACCCGCTCGGAGCCACCATGGTTTCCAGCGAAGGAGCTTGCGCGGCCTACTACAATTACGGTCGCTTCGTTCAGTTGGAAACATCGAGTTCAGCTCTATAGCAAAGTTGCAATCCGCATTTTCATTGAGGAAGACGTGACCACCGACACCAATCGACAAGTTGCTCAACAAGACGCTCCCCAAGGCATCGATTTCGACAGCCTGAGCTGCCCTGTGCCTTTGCAAGATTATCCGCACATCATTCTTGGCCACGGCGGCGGAGGAAAATTATCTAGCGAACTCATCGAACACATTTTTCTGCCAGCCTTTGAAAACAAACATCTCGCAGGACTCGGTGACTCGACGGTCTTCGATGTCCAGAGTGGAAGAATGGCTTTTTCCACCGATTCCTATGTCGTCCAGCCCTTGTTCTTTCCCGGCGGATCCATCGCCGATTTAGCCGTCAATGGCACGGTCAACGATCTTTCGATGAGCGGTGCCAAGCCACTCTACTTGAGTGCAGGCTTTATCCTCGAAGAAGGATTTCCTGTTGCCAAACTAAAACGTATCGCCGATGACATGGGGGCCGCTGCTAAAAAAGCGGGCGTAGCTATTATCACCGGCGACACCAAGGTGGTCGAACGCGGCCATGGCGACGGCTGCTACATCAACACCGCAGGAGTTGGAGTCGTGCCCACCGGCGTAGACATCAACCCCACAATGGCTCGTCCAGGAGATGCCGTACTCGTCAGCGGAAGCCTCGGTGACCACGGAATGGCGGTCATGAGTGTTCGCGAGGGCCTAGAGTTCGAGGCCCAAATCGAAAGCGATTCTGCACCACTCAACGAGATGGTCGCTACGATGCTCAACGCATGCAGCGATATCCATGTTTTGCGAGACCCAACACGAGGCGGCCTAGCAGCCAGCCTCAATGAAATTGCTGCTTCTTCCAATTGTGGCATCGTCATTGACGAAAAGAGTCTCCCCATCAACTCAACCGTTCAATCGGCCTGCGAAATTTTAGGGCTTGATCCACTGCTCGTCGCCAACGAAGGAAAACTTGTCTGCATAGTTCCAGAGGCTTCAGCAGCAAATGTCTTAGAGGCAATGAAAAAAATTCCGCATGGGGCCAACGCCGCAAAGATCGGCACCATCGTTTCGGATCATCCCAGCATGGTTATTGCCAAGACCTCAATCGGCGCTTCCCGCGTCATCACCATCCCCATCGGCGAGCAACTGCCAAGAATCTGTTAAGCAATGATTCTATATGGCGCCTTTGCGACAGCATCCGTTCTGGCGAAAGGAATCATAACTTCCCACTCGCCTCGGATATCATCCGTATGCTCGATCGAAACAGTTGTTATTGTACCGATCAACTGCACTCAAAGTGATGCCACAATAGACAACCTACCGCCCACAGCGCAACTGTTGGAGGTGAAATCGCCCGTCCGCAAAACGGACGAGTCAAATCCGCTGAGGTTGGACAAACCTGAGCGAGTTTGCAACTCCTCATTCTGGCCGAGGTGGCTTTCACCTCTGCAGGATCGGCCAATCGTTTCATGCATCGGATGACGCTCCACCTCGGGCAGAAAGTCCATCCAAATCGAGTCCGCCTGACCAGCCATGCCATGCTCGATGCATGTGCAAGCAATTTGCATTCCATTGGGTGTGTAAAATATAGCTAGTGTCTGGCTTGAAACTGAAGAGCTGATAAAAAATTGGGTTCATCCGACTAAAGCGTACATGGCTTACAAAAAGGTGGACATGCTGTTCCAGTAAGAAGTGATTGAACGACTTCTTCCAGGAAGGTATCAGCATGTCCAC
>JAJRSE010000132.1 GCA_024278955.1 Planctomycetota bacterium
AGACGCATCGCCGGTTGACAAGAATTCCAGCGTCTGAGGAGGTGTTACCGACACGGGACCGGGTGGGCAGGACACCGGCAAATTCGAGCTCGCACTGAGCAAAAGAGTAAATCAGCAAGCCCTAATTAGTGGGCAAATTCTTTTTCCGGCACAATGGCGGTAAGCTGCATCGAGAAGATTGGTCCTTGGTGATTCCTATATCACCAAGCGTCAGGCGATCATCGGCCGTTTTCTCACTGCGATCTCCACCATGTAGTTTTAGTTTGAAAAGCAAACTTCCAGCACGGCGCTCAGCACGAAGTTTTACCTCTGCGGCATAGTTCTGGATTTCAAGCCCCATACCAGCAGCTTGGGCGTACTTGCGCACCGCCTCGGCCTTGTCACGGATGTCCTTGATCTCATCCAGCGATTGAGCTTGGGCAATTGCATGTTGAGCCTGAGAGAGTAAGGAAAACGTTTTGCTAACTTCATCGGGGGGATCAGTAATCACCAACTCATGGGATTCTGGTGTGATAATTTCCTGCTCTTGCCCATCTTCTTGCGATTTGTTGAACCAATTGGCCACTGGTGACTCTCCCACTATGTGTAAATTTCTGGACACGTGAGTAGAGTACGAGACAAGTCTCGAAATTCGATGAAATAGACACTCCCAGTGGCACTACCTTGAAGTTGAAATTAGCCTAATCGCCCGGGTATAAAGAACGGACCAAGCTGATACCTTGGCTTAACACCTGGGGAAATGTTTGGCCGGCCTGAATGGGCTGTATTCTCGAATCCAGATTCAACAGGTCTAGAAACTCTGCAGGAGTACGAGAACTTACGGGTATTAGTGTCAAGTTTTATTGCTGTGAAACTCGACATTCCCATTGAGAATTGGAGTCGATGGAATTTCGTCCATCCTTCTTATTCGTGAAAGAAATACGGCCCTGTTTTTCTTACAACAACAAGTGCCATTCAGAGCCGTCCGTCCACCTTTAGTCGAGCCGATACATTCTTCGAAGCTCAGCAACGACATCTTCGAGTGTATGGCTGCCAATCCCGAGCACCTTCAAATCAACAGGTTCGCCTTTTATTTTGTCCAGAAACATTGCAAGATCCAACTTTACCTGTTCGGGAAGGAACCCTGCAAAATCTGGATCCGCAATCGCGAACAACCGAAACACGTCGTTCTTGTGTTTCCTAATGGCCCTTGAGTCGACGGCCTCTCCAGTTTTTTTCCGTTCGCTCAAGTCAATCCATGCTCGCGCCTTTAGAGCAAATCACTATTGTCTATTCCGCCAGCGTCAGTCTATCTTATGAGTCGTATAGCAGGGAGGGCGATTTTTTAAGGTGAGATAGTCATGGAAGCTTATTCTGTGGATTTGCGTGAACGCATCATGGTAGCGGTCGAAGAAGGAGTCGATACCCGCAAAGAAATTGCCGAATCTTTTGGGGTAACCACCCGCTGGATTCGCAAACTCGTCCAGCAATATCGCGAGATTGGTTCGATCCAACCGTTGCCCCACGGCGGCGGTCGGCAGTCCAAGTTTACTTCGGAACGTTTAGAGCGATTGAAAAAGCTGGTGGAGAAAAAGCCTGCCGCCACCCTCGATGAACTTCGCAGAAGCAGCCGTGTTCCGTGTTGCATTATGACCGTGTCACGTGCCCTACACCAACTGGGCTACACGCGTAAAAAAAGACTCTCCGTGCCAGCGAGCAAGATAGTCCCGAGGTAAAGAAACAACGCAGGGCCTGGAAAAGAAAGCTTCGCAAGATCGATCCCCAACGCTTGGTCTTCTTGGACGAAAGCAGTGCCAAGACGAACATGACGCGACAGTACGGACGGGCTCCTAAAGGAAAACGGCTCTTCGATTCGGTTTCGGGTAGCCAATGGAATACGACAACCATGATTTCCGCAATTCGCCTCGAAGGAGTCGTCACCGCGATGGTGACCGAAGGAGCCATGAACGGGCTACTGTTTCATGGATTCGTCGAAAAGTTTCTTGCACCGGAGCTTCGCCCAGGAGACATCGTCGTAATGGACAACCTCTCCAGCCACAAGGCAAGTTGTGTGGCCGAGGCAATCGAAGCGGTGGGTGCCGTGGTGTGGTACTTGCCTCCTTACTCTCCCGACTTTAATCCGATCGAATTGATGTGGTCCAAAGTCAAAAACCTCCTGCGTGGTTTTGCCGCTCGCACCAAGCGGACACTGATCACCGCTATCGGCAAGGCGCTAAATGCCGTTAACTCGCAAGATGCTCAGGGCTGGTTTGCCCATGATGGGTACGGAACACACAAAAGTTAAACGCTCTAA
>JAJRSE010000133.1 GCA_024278955.1 Planctomycetota bacterium
GCGACAATCGTTCGAGTAAGTGTGCCCGCAGGCAATGTCTTTTGCGAACGACTGTCGGTGCTACCCTCGTGAGTGAAGGACTTTCAGTCCGTAGCTCACGAAACTTTCAAACCCACCTGCTTCAGCGGGTGGTAGTTGAGTAGGTTTTTGATGCGATGGCCCTGAGGCAATCCATCAGTTACAATCGGCAATCTCATCTTGTGCGCTTCCGCAAAAAATATCGGTTGCAGCGTGAAACTGTTTGCTTTTGAACCACTTCTACTGGGACCTCGAATGAACAAGCCACCTCAGCACTTCCAATCGTCTCTCTTACCGCAGATTTTCCGAGCAGGGCTGTGCTTTGCTTTGCTCATGCCATCGCTGGCCCAAGCCGCCCAGGAAACGCCAAAGATCAGCCTGCCGCCCGGTTTTCATGCCGAATTGGTTTACTCGGTCCCCACGCAAACGCAAGGTTCCTGGGTATGTATGACGATCGACGACCTCGGGCGGCTGATTGTTTCTGACCAATATGGCTCGCTTTATCGCATCGAACCCTCGCCAATCGGCACCGATCCATCGAAAACCAAGGTCGAGCAAATCGAGGTCAACCTTGGTTCAGCCCAAGGATTACTCGTCCACAAGTCTGCGCTTTATGTCGTCACGAGTTACCCCGAGGACGGCCCCACTCCTGCTCTCTACCGGGTGACCGACTCCGACAACACCGGTCGCTTTGATCACGTTGAAAAGTTGCTCGACTTGGCCGGAGGCGGCGAGCATGGCCCTCATGCGATTGTTCTCGCACCGGATGGCAAGTCTCTCTACCTTTGCGCAGGCAACCATACGGAAATCCCCAAGTTCGACCGCTCGCGTGTGCCCCTGCATTGGGGCGAAGACCAATTGCTCCCACGTATCCTCGATCCGGGTGGCCATGCGGCCAGTGTGACCGCTCCGGGAGGCTGGGTTATGAAGATGGATTTCGAGGGCAAGAATCTCGAACTCTTTAGCACCGGTTTTCGAAACGAATACGACATCGCTTTCAACGCCGAGGGCGAGCTATTTACATTTGACTCCGACATGGAATACGACTTCGGAGCACCATGGTATCGCCCCACTCGCATTTGCCATGTCCTAAGCGGAAGCGACTACGGCTGGCGCACTGGAAACGGCAAGTGGCCTGCCTATTTCCCCGAGACTCTGCCCTCGGTCGTCGACCTCGGCCCCGGATCGCCAACGGGTATTGCTTTTGCTTGGAAAACCAATTTTCCGGAGCACTATCAGCAAGCCTTATTCGTTGGCGATTGGAGCTACGGCAACATCTATACGGTCCACCTCCAGCCGGAAGGCTCCTCGTATACAGCAACCATCAAGCCGTTTGCCTCGGCCATGCCGTTGGCGGTAACCGACCTCGTCGTGCGACCCCAAGACGGGGCAATGTACTTTACCGTCGGCGGTCGTCGAACCGAGTCGGCCCTCTACCGCATCGTCCACGATGGCAAAGATCGCCCCGTGCCGCAGTCGTCAGTCTCCGAGGCGGACAAGGCGGAAGCAAAGCGATTGCGCAAAATCCGCCACGACTTGGAAGCCTTACATACGTTATCTGCCTCTCTAGCGATCGATCTCATTTGGCCCCATTTGGCAAGCAATGACCGCTTTATTCGATCTGCGGCCCGGATCGCTCTTGAACACCAACCGGTCGATTTGTGGCGACAACGCGTCCGACCTCACAATCGTACGCTCCAAGAAAATGATGCCCGAACACGTCTTGCGGCCCTATTGGCGTTGGTACGCACGTCGCCCGACGGCGCGGCGTCTGACTTGATTGCCTCGCTTACTTCGTTCGATTGGAATGCGCTCGACGCATCGCAACAACTTGAACTACTCCGCATTGCCGAGTTGACGCTGATTCGTTGCGACCTCGTCAGCCCGAGCGGCAAACTGGCACTGACCGAATATCTTAGCCCAAAATTCCCCCACGAGGATTATCGCCATCACCGCGAATTGAGCCACTTGCTCGTTAAGCTCGAAGCACCCGACGCGGTGCCTCGCATCTTGGAGCAACTCCAGTTGGCCATCACTCCAGAGCAACAAATCCACCTTGCGACTGCGCTGAGCGTTGCGAAAAACGGATGGACCCTTGATCGCAGAAAGCAGTTTTTCGGATGGTTTCAAAAAATCGCCACCAACAGGGGTGGCAATTCCTCTTTCGGCTATGTCGACCGTGCTCGCGATCGCTTTATCGAGTCATTCTCCGAGGAAGAGAAGGCCGCGCTGGCCGAAGAAATCAACGCCAAATATGAGCAAACCGGGATGCCAATTCCCATCGAAACACGTCCCCTGGTAAGAAAATGGACGGTCGACGAATTGGTTGGCTTGGCTTCCGAAGGACCTGGACCACGAGATTTCCAGCGTGGACGCCGAGCTTTTGCGACGGCCCTATGCCGCAATTGCCATCGAGTCGCCGGCGCTGGCTCGTCGGTCGGACCCGATCTGACCGCTTCCGGCGGACGCCTGAGCCTCAAGGATTTGCTTCGTGCGATTATCGAGCCCAGCCATCAGATTTCGGATCAATATCAGCAGCAGGTTTTCGAGACGAACGGACGCGTGATTGTGGGACGTATTTTGAACCTTGACGAAGACGATCTCCATATCAGCGAGAACATGCTCGACCCGAAGAATCTCACGACTATCAAGCGAGCAGACATCGAGGAGCAGTACCCCTCGGACGTCTCGCTGATGCCGGCCGGCCTACTCGATGTCTTCGAGGCAGACGAGATTCTTGATCTCATGACTTACCTCCGTTCCGGCGGCAATGCCGAGCACCAGCTCTACCAAGAGCCGCAGGCTTCCCCGTAGCTACCGTCTTTCCCGGTAGCTACCTTGGCGTTTTTGGCGTCCTTGGCGGTTTTTTTGACTTGGCAATCGTCCTGCCGGAGCCGCGGCGATGGTTGTTCTGTCGAGACGCACGTTGTTTGCCGCGAAATAAGATCGCTCGGATCCGTGTATCTCAGGGAAAATTACGAAAAGCGCGCAGATTTGTTCGTTCAGGAGACATTTACGGGCAAGGGCTTTCGTTTCTTATCCCTATCGTTATCTCTTGGAGATTGTGTCATGAATCGAGTTTCTTCATCCACTCGGGCACTCAGAGTAGCGGCCTGCGCTATCCTGTTAGCCTGCGTCGCGTCTCAAGCCTCTTATGCGCAGTTGATTGCCTACGAAGGATTTGACTACCCGTTGGGTGATTTGGCGACAGTGGGGGCTGGTGTACTGGGCGGAGGTACGGGGTGGACGTCAGAGCAGGGTTGGATGCCTTCTCGTGATGACGTCAATCTGAACAGAAGCATGGTTGTGCCCAATCCCTCCAGTTGGGGCTATACCGATAGCCAGGGAAGCAGGCTCGCCACCTCGGGGCAATCATTTTTTCAGAGTAACTGGAACTCAGTCTCTCGGGGCATGGATCTTAGTGGTGTCGATCCGGCTTTGCTACGTGTGGGTGATTTTAATCCTTTCATTAGTGGGATTGGGGCAGGTGGAGCCGAGCTGTGGATCAGCTTTCTTGGCCGAGGGGCTGCGATTGAGGCGAGTGCTACGTTGCAACTAACGGATGGCTTTGCTGGGACGATTGATCAAGTGAAGAGATTCGGACTGGGAAGACCCCGGAAATTGCATCTCGATGGCACCGATGGTACTTCGAATGTTGCGTGGGCCATCGCAGCAACCGCTCGCCCAAGACAAACGGCTTAGTGACATCCAACAGACGATCACGCTCGTCGACGGGACGTTAATCGCTGCTCTTCCCACGATCATGGAAGCCTCTTGGCGGAAGGAGAAAAAGGGCAGCGGCATGGTGAAGTGGCGATTGCACACGCATTTTGAATTGTTGACA
>JAJRSE010000134.1 GCA_024278955.1 Planctomycetota bacterium
CAGCCGAGGATCGACTTCGTAGAGTCGGCCATAGGGACCAAAATGATTCGCCCGCTTAATGATTCGCTGCCCCAGCTCACTGAAAAAATGGTTATTGGTCGTCGAGCCGTTGCTAGTCCGCGAGTTTGCCTGCGTGTGCCCGAAGAAGCCTCGGCCGATCGGTTGGGTTTCGCTCGTTGGCTGGTTGACCCGTCTCATCCGTTGACGGCACGGGTTGCCGTCAATCGAATTTGGCAGCAGCTTTTCGGTACGGGAATCGTCTCCAGTTCAGCCGACTTTGGCTCGCAAGGAGTGCCGCCCAGTCACCCGGAATTGCTCGATACCTTGGCGATTGATTTTGTCGAAAACGGTTGGGACGTCAAACGCTTGATCAAAAAGATCGTCATGTCGGCGAGCTATCAGCAGTCGTCGCATGTGTCGCCCGCATTGCTTGAAGCCGACCCCAACAACCAATGGCTAGCACGCGGCCCACGCTTCCGAGTGCAAGCAGAATTTGTACGAGATGGGGCGCTTCAAATCAGCGGTTTGCTGGTCAACCGGATCGGTGGCCCCAGCGTCAAACCATATCAACCGGCCGGATTGTGGCGAGAAATCAGTCACTACGGCAGCAGCCCCGCTACTGCCCAGGTGTTTGTGCAAGACCATGGAGAAAAACTCTACCGGCGGAGCATGTATACCTACTGGAAACGCACCGTACCGCCCCCCTCGATGGTCAGCTTCGATGCGCCAAGCCGCGAACTGTGCGTGTTGCAACGCTCGGCTACCAACACGCCCTTGCAGGCGTTGGTGCTGTTGAACGACCCACAATTCGTAGAAGCGAGCCGAGCACTAGCTCAGCGAATCCTCCAAGAAGGGCCTGAAGGCACCGAACTGAAAATCGCTTTCGCGTTTGAGCTGGCGACGGCCCGTTTGCCTACATCAGAGGAATTGAGCATTTTCCGAGGTGCGTACCAGCGAGCGCTCGATGAATTTCGGAGCAACCCAAAGCGGGCGATTGCTTATCTACAAGTGGGCGAATCGGATCGCGATCCCAAAATCGACTCCGCCGAACATGCGGCGTGGACCAGCGTGGCAAGCATGATTCTGAACTTGAGCGAAACGATTACCAAGGGATAACGAACAGGTGCGATTATGAACCCTCTCGAACAACATCAGCAAAACGTAACCCGCCGGGCTTTTCTAGGCAATAGCTCGCTGGGGATTGGCCGCGCTGCCCTCGCATCGCTCCTCCTTGGCAACAACTCCCTGCGAGCCGGGTCCTCCCCGATCGCGGGCCAGTCTGGTCTGCCCGGTCTCCCCCATTTCGCCCCCACCGCAAAACGGGTAATTTACCTATTCCAATCCGGCGGTCCGTCACATGTCGATCTCTTCGATCACAAGCCAACCGTAGAAAAAATGCATGGGACCAAACTGCCCGAAAGCATTCGTGGCGACCAACGCGTCACGGGCATGACCTCAGGGAAAAACAGTTTTCCTGTCGTCAAGCCGTTTTGGAAGATGCGACAGTATGGCAAACACGGCACTTGGATCAGCGATTTACTGCCCTATACACAAAAAATCGCCGACGACATTACAATCATCAAATCGGTTCATACCGAAGCGATCAACCACGATCCGGCGATTACGTTTATCAATACCGGTTCGCAGCAAATGGGACATGCCAGCATGGGGGCATGGCTCAGCTATGGGCTGGGCAACGCGAACGAAAATTCCCCGGCCTACATGGTTTTGCTTTCCCAGGGGACCGGCAAAAACCCAGGGCAGCCACTCTTCTCGCGACTCTGGGGTGACGGCTATCTTCCGTTGAAACACCAGGGGGTGCAATTACGCCCAGGTGCCAATTCGGTGCTCTATTTGGCAAACCCGCCTGGAGTCACCCCCTCGCACCGAAGAAAGCAACTCGACGATTTGGCTCAGCTCAATCAATTGCAAGCCGACGTGCTGGGCGATCCCGAAATTCACGCACGTATTGCTGCCTACGAGATGGCCTATCGCATGCAAACTTCGGTGCCAGGGCTTACCGACCTGAGCGACGAATCGGAATCGACGCTAGAGCGTTACGGTCCCGAAGTCCGGAAGCCGGGTAGTTTTACGGCCAACTGTTTGTTGGCGCGCCGCATGGTAGAGCGAGATGTCCGATTTGTGCAGTTGTTCCATCGAGGTTGGGACCAGCACATCGCCCTCAAACAACAGTTGCCCGCGCAATGCAAAGACGTCGACCAGGCATCGGCTGCGCTAGTCAAAGATTTGAAAGATCGCGACCTCTTAGACGAGACACTCGTCATCTGGGGCGGCGAGTTCGGCCGTACCGTCTATAGCCAAGGCAAGATTGGCAACCCTGCTGCCGGTCGAGACCACCACGGTCGCTGTTTTTCGTTATGGATGGCAGGTGGCGGGCTGAAGCCAGGATTCGAGTACGGCCAAACCGACGATTTTTGTTACAACATCGTTGAGAATCCGGTGCATATCCGCGATTTGAATGCGACGATTTTGCATTGTCTCGGAATCGATCACCGGCGACTTACTTTCAAGTACCGCGGGCTCGATGCGCGTCTCACCGGCGTGGAAAAATCGCGGGTCGTAAGTGAAATTTTAGTTTAGGGCGTTTTAAGTAGTTCCATTGAAGGAAAATTCCGCCGGATTTGTCAAACAATACCAAGCCGCAAACGCCCAATTGCTCGTAAAACTCATCGTTGTCCCAGACCAAGGGCACAATGTTTGGCCAGGATTTTTCCGTTACCAAAAGCTGATCGACTTTGCAATCGCCCGTCCGGTATCCGTCAATCTTGGGCCATCGCAATCAAAGGTTCGCAATATCCCAGGACGTTACCAAAGCAAAACGCTCTAGCCCGACTCTCGCAGCTAGCCCAGGAGTAGCTTGACTAAGCCGAGGCACTGCACGCACGTACAGTTCTTCGCGCAGGGCTCGATAAGTTGGACCATAAGGGGCTTCATCGCCGAGGGTCTCCTGCAATGGTTCGAGAAAACGTGTCTGCTACAACGATCGATCAAGTCCGCGAAACCGTCAGCCGCCACTGGGGCTACGATAGCTTTCGACCCTTGCAACAAGAAGCAATCGAAGCCGTAATCGCCGATCGCGACACCGTGGTTGTCTTGCCAACCGGCGGAGGGAAGTCGCTCTGCTTTCAGGCACCCGCCTGCTGCATGGAGGGGTTAGCGGTCGTGGTTTCGCCGCTGATTTCGCTGATGAAAGATCAGGTCGATGCCCTCCGAACCAATGGCGTCGCGGCAGCCTACTACAACAGCTCGCTTTCGTCGGCCGAAAGAAATACCGTCATTGAGGCAGTTCGCTGCGATGCCCTAAAGCTGCTTTACTTGGCCCCCGAAAGTTTGCTCAACCAAAACATGCTCAGCCTACTCAGCGGCGTGACGCTTTCGATGTTTGCGATCGACGAAGCACATTGTATCAGCTCCTGGGGCCATGATTTTCGTCCCGAGTATCGCGGCCTTCTCACGCTCAAGGAGCGATTTCCGGGCGTCGCAGTTCATGCCTATACGGCAACGGCGACCGAGCGTGTGAGGCACGATATTGCCGCGCAGCTTTCGCTTCAAGATCCCGAGATGCTGGTCGGCTCGTTCGATCGGCCAAATCTGAATTACCGCGTCCAGCGCCGCTCGCGGGGCATGGATCAAATGTTAGAAGTGATTGAACGACACAAAAATGAGTCCGGCATCGTCTATTGTATTTCTCGCAAGGAAGTCGAAAGAACAGCCGAAGCGCTCAACGCGATAGGACATTCGGCCTTGGCATACCACGCCGGCCTCTCCGACACCGACCGGATGCACAACCAAGAGGCATTTCTTGAAGAGCGAGTCGATATCGTGGTCGCGACCGTCGCCTTCGGCATGGGCATCGACAAATCGAATGTGCGGTTTGTGATCCACTCAGGCATGCCTAAATCGCTCGAAGCCTATCAGCAGGAAAGTGGCCGAGCGGGTCGCGACGGGCTCGAAGCCGATTGCTGCCTGTTTTTCGGTGGCAACGATTTTGGCACCTGGAAGCGATTGATGGCCATGTCGGGCGAGTCAAACGAAGCGGCCAACACGGCCTTAGAGGCCATTAGCCGTTTCTGCAGCTCAACCACATGCCGACATCAAGCCTTGGTGCAGTATTTCGGCCAGTCGCTCGACCAACAGGAATGTGGTGCGTGTGATGTTTGCCTCGACCAACTC
This sequence comes from Planctomycetota bacterium, assembly GCA_024278955.1. Lineage (GTDB taxonomy): Bacteria > Planctomycetota > Planctomycetia > Pirellulales > Lacipirellulaceae > Bythopirellula. The sequence continues at coordinate 4,195 of JAJRSE010000134.1, forward strand.
GAACAGGTAGACGACCCGCTGATTGTCGCTCAGAAAATTTTATCCTGTATCGTGCGGCTCGAACAAATGTACGGTGCCGACTACACGGCCCAAGTATTGGCCGGTTCACAGGATCAACGTATTTTAGAAAAAGGGCACGACCGACTCAGCACCTACGGCCTTCTCAAAGACTTTCCTAAAACCGTCATTCGCGATTGGATCGAACAGCTCATCGGTCAAGAGTGTGCCCAGAAAGTTGGCGAGTACAACCAACTGCATGTCACCGAGCTTGGCTTCCAAGTCATGCGTGGCGAGCACACGCCAAGACTACTCAAGCCCGCTTCAAAATCGGAAAGTAAAAAAGCAAGTGCCGCCGACCCTGCCTCTTGGGAAGGTGTCGACCGCGGACTATTCGAGTCGCTTCGCGATTTGCGGCGCCAAATTTCCGGCGAACAAGGCGTGCCGGCGTACATCGTTTTTGGTGACGCAACGCTCCGCGACCTAGCACGACGTCGACCCTCGTCGCTAGAAAACTTTTTGCAAGTGCAAGGCGTCGGCCAGAAAAAATGCAAAGACTATGGCACGCTGTTTCTCAAACATATTGCTGATTATTGTGCTGAAGGAAGCGTTGCCGCCGATGTCGAAGTCAAATCAGCGGCCCCATCACGCAAGCCCGTAGAAATCACCGCCTCGGCCGTAAGAGCATTCCCAAACTTCAAAGCGGGCGAGTCGATTGCTGAAGTGGCCGAAAGCCTAGGCCGAGCCGAATCAACCGTCTGGGGCTACCTCGGCCAATTTTTACGGCATGAGCAAATCACCGACCCGACACCCTGGGTTGACGAATCAATTGCAAAACGTATTCGAGAAGCGATTGAAGAAGTCGGCCCTGGCCCGCTCAAGCCGTTTTTTGAACACTTAGACGGCGAAGTCTCCTACGACGAGATTCGCATCGTTGCCAGTTGTTTGACGAATGCCGAGGGGTAAGATTGAAGGAAGAAGTTCCCTTTTCGTTAATGAGGCGGGTATAATACTACAATGCCTGAGCTAAGCCGATTTTTTGGAATTATTATTCGGATGTATATGGAGGCAGGTGGTCCTTGGAGTGAATGATAAACCATCCAATTTTTCGTATTGTCGATTTTAGAGTGGTATCGCCCTATACATTGGAAGTGGCGTTTGATGACGAAACCAAAACAACCGTTAATTTCCTGCCCGTTCTGGCTGGCGAATTGTTCGGTCCATTGCGCGACTTGAAACTTTTCAACCAGGTCCGGATTGATACAGAGGTTCACACGCTCGTTTGGCCTAATGGAGCCGACTTCGATTCCGCGACGCTCCATGACTGGCCCCAGCATGTTGATGCATTAACAGACCAAGCGAGGGAGTGGGAACGCAAGCCGGTCTAATGTAGAGGTGATGAAATAGGCAATAGCGACAACCGCTACAAGCCATCTTTCCGCTGCATAGAATCGATTCCGAAAGTCTGGAGTATGGCCGGAACTAACAAGACGATGCGTGCCTTCTTGCAAGGCGTTTGGGCTGGTGCCTTGGGACTGATAGGCATTTGGGGCTTGGCCTGGCTTACCAGAGAAAAAACCTCCCTGATCGATCCAATTCTGTGCTATCCAATGCATGCTGAAAACGTGCTGTCCTTCGCACCTTGGATGTTGGCAGGGGGACTTTTTAGTCTTGCCTGGCATTTTCACAAAGAGCGGCGAATGCAGTTTAGCATTCTACTTTTACTGCTGATTACTACGTTGTTCTCGTTGAGTGCAGCAAGGTTTTCTCTGGGGCATTCACGTCTCCGAGGTGAGAGACAGGCTATAGTTGTTTTGCTTGAGAGATTCCCCTATCAAGGTCTCGCAATTGAGGGAAGTTCTATGTATCAGAAAATCATAGGGGTTGGATTTAGTGCTAAGGCTATTAATTCCGACGAGATTCCATTCCTCATGAGTCAACTCAAGTATTTCCCTTGTCTTCGCAAGGTAGTTTTTTTGGGTGAAGAGCGTCTCTCAGAAGCTGACTTAGCCACGTTGAAGGCTGAGTTTCCGAATGTGGTTTTTTCTCGTGAGTGGTAAGGACCAGCCGGAAAATAACTTTTGCGCTACTGCTAGCGGTCGCGTCCAAAATTCCTTCATTGTTATCAGAGGGTCTGAAATTGCCTTTACCAAAAGTTGGTGGTATCATGCAGAGGTAGAGTGGTTACTCGGATAAGAAGTTCTCCTGAAGTACTTTGGAGAGGATGGTCATGTCGATATCAGAGCAAGCGAAGCAAATTTACGAGTCACGCCTCAAGTCACAATTAGAAGCCAAGCATCGAGACCAGTTCGTGGCGATTGAGCCAATCTCAGAGTCATTTTATTTGGGCGAGCGATTTATTGATGCGGCATTGGCCGCTAAGGATGCTCATCCAGATCGTGAGTCCTTTGTGATACGAATTGGCCATGAAGCCGCATTCCATATCGGAGCGTACGCGGTGTGATAGGAAAAGTGGATTCACAAGGTCGTGCGCTGATTGATATTGAGGTTCGACAGGCACCGAATGCTAAGTCAACCACCGTGACAGCATGGATTGACACCGCATTCGATGGCCACTTGGTTTTCCCAAGGTCGTTGATCGAAGACCTGTGCCTAGATTCGCTTGTGAAAACGGAAGCTATCCTGGCAGATGGAGCAAGAGTCTCACTTGATACATTTGTGTGCTACGTCGATTGGTTTGGCAAACAGATTCCACTCCAAGTGATTGCGAATGACGGAAAATTCCCGTTGCTTGGTACGGGTTTGTTAGAAAAACGAGTGCTGCATATCGACTACGGGGCGAAAACCCTGACACTTGAATGACCTGAAAGATTGCCGAGGTTTCGCGACGTCCTAAACCAACCCCCACCGCTTACGCAGCCACCATTCCCCGCCCAGAACTGCCACCAACGTCAAAAAAAGCGGCCAAGTATCCCACAGCGTCCGATGCTTTGAAATCGTTTCCTCAAATTCGGTCGTGCGCGAGAGGAGTTCTTCCAAAAGGTTGGGCAACTCCTCGGGGGCCATTCCTTGCCCCCCCGCATCGGCGGTTAAGTTGGCCAAGGCTGCAAGCAACGTGGGCTCAGCAGCCGGTTGATCGAGCTCCATATCTTGGTTCGGAACAAGGAAGCGAGCCTGGGCGGTGCCCCGAATCTCTCCTCCTTCGCTTGCCGTGATGCTTATTCGGTAATCGCCTGGCAAATCGGTTTCTGAGAAATTCGCCAAAGACTTTTCTCCCTGGCTACTCGGTCGCAGCGTAACTTGACTTCCATCAGGTTTTTCTACTTCAAGGTGGTACGTAGCAGAAGCGAGCGGCTCTCCGTTATCTTTCATGGCACCGAAGGAAAATTCAATTTTACTACCGCGTTGGTAACGTCGACCATCGAGCCGAACCCATACCGACTGATCGCGAAGGTTGTCTTTACGCGCCAGCCACAAAACAAGCTGCCGCCAAAAACGACGATGTACTTTGCCATAGCCTTCCATTTGCCAACGCCAGGTCGAATCAACGGCCAGGGCAAGAGTGCGCCCCGAGCCCCATGCTCCCGTGATAAGCAAGGGCCAACGCTGGGCGTCGTTCGAGCGGGCAATCACTTGCGAGTTGGGTTTGAGCTTTGCGCGGTCGAACCGGTTGGCCCCATCCAGCGGAGGAAGCGATTGCCATTCGAGCGGTTTCTTTTCTCCCTCTGAGAGTTCGAGGATCGGATGCACTCTTTCGCCGGTTTGCTCGGGGACAAATTGCAGAGGCTTCAGCACATGCATGTCCTCTCGCGACCGCTCGCCAAAGTTCTGTCGTTCGGCACGGCCCATTTTGATCGGAATCGCACCCTCAAGTGGCGAGCGACGAAATCCTCCCGGCCCAAAACTATGAAATCCGCCCAGCATCGCAAGACCAGCACCTTGCTCGATCTCGTCGGCCATTTGCTTCCAACTACGGGTATCGAGAGCAAGCACATCCAGGTCGCCGAGTAGATAGACGTCGTAGTTTCCGTCGTTCAGCTGATCGCGAATATCGATTCGTTTTTTGCGATAGTTCAGCAACTCGTAACGAACATGAATATCGGCATGAGCGGCCAAAGCACTGCGGACAAAACGTGGTTCGACGCTCGGACCGCCACCAACACGCGTGGTGCCTGCCAAGTAGAGGACATTGATCCCTCCCTTCATGACCGTAACAAAAGTGCTTTGCGAATTGTTATTCGTAGCAAGTTCACCCTCCGGCGATTCGATTTGAACCGTCGCTTTGAATTCGCCGGGCAAGAGCGGCGTGTGCATAAGCGAGACAGGGATGCGTCGACGATTGTTGCCAATCACAATCTGCTGTGTATCGACAACCTCCATCTGCCCCTCGGCCGTTTCCCACAGCAGGTGCACTTTCACGGTTTGGTTACGGTAACCTTCGGAAGCGATTTCGGCTTGTATTGTGATCGGTGTTTCAGAAAACACCACTTCGTTTGCCAACAGGCTGTCGACTCGCAAGTCCGACTGCAAACCAAGCGCCGGCTTGCCGTAGGTAAATGTGTACAGAGGAATATCGTCGACCGCCAGCCGACGAGCGACTGTCTGCGGAGGCAAATCGCGTGGCGCATAGCTACGCTGCGCCCCATCGCTCAGTAGCAACATCGCGACAACTCGTTGTTGAGCTTCACGGCTCAGGATATCGTCCATCGACGAGCCGATCGCCGTTTGCGGCCCCTCGGGCTGTTCGGGCAAAGCAATCTGCCCATCTTCGAGCGGCGCTAAGATTGCGGTTTCGTTGAACTGATAGGTTTTGATATCCCAAGACTCTGCCAGTTCGGCCAATTGGCCACGGGCCGAATCAAGCGACGATTTCAGCGCATTCCAACGCGATTCCCCCCCCACCGAATCGGCGATCTGCATGCTTCGCGAGCTGTCGAGCATCAGAACGAGCGAGCCAGGTAGCTTGCGAATTTCGGTCGCGACGATCGCTGGACGTAACATGGCAAATAGTAGCAGCAGTGCCGAGAAAGCCCGCAAGCCCACGAGCACGCTACGCTGGCGAACCGAAAGCTTATGCTTACTCGGGCCTACGAGCAGCACAAGCACCGACAAACCCATGACGGCGAAAAAGAACCAAGGTCCGCCAACCGGATCGACACTCCAGGAGCTCATGGCGTCTCCCGATAAAAACGGTTTGCCAGCAAGCTCTCAGTTCCCCAAACGATTGCAACGAGAGAGATAATCCAAGGGAAAAGCCCTCGCCCGGTACGACCAATGTCGACATACCGTTCGACATCGTCCAGCGAACGTGCGATTTTCACTTGGTCGCTCGGTAAAGCGTCAATCAACGCTTTCGGATCGACCCGAGTGAGTCGGCTTAACTCCGGAGCAAGATTGACGCTAAAACCGCGATCGAGAAGTCTCCGTTTCCCCCCTGAGACGATGCGGTAGTTCCCCAGCTCGTCAGTCGTGCTGAGGTGAATCGCGTTTTCACCCGCTGGCAGGCTGCGACGTAGCGACTGCCCCGTGGGCGGATGCAGGACAAAACTAGAAACACGTTGCCGCGCAGGAAGCGGGATGCTAACGGTCTCTCCGGCCAAATAGTCGAGCGACCGCTCCTCGCTTTTCGCCAAGTAAGCAACGATTTGATTCGAGAGCACGACAAACGGCCAAGGCTCGGGGCCTGTCGGAAGAAGGTTCCACGGCTCGCGTCCAACGGGCTCGAGCGGATCAGAAACCGCCGTTGCCATGGTAAGCGCTCGCCCGCGTCCCACCGGTCGCTCGATAAGTGCCGGTCGGTTATTCGCAAAACGAGCAACCACATAAGAGTCGCCCCAGAAGTCGGCAAAGTCCCAATACTGAAACACCGGGTAAATTGGCCAAGGAATCTCATCAGAAAAATCGCGAAACCCTCGCAACACCGGATGATCCAATCGCTGCGGACGAAAGTAAGTTGCAAGACGCGATTTGCGTTTGAGAGCACCCGGCAACAACCGTTGAGGCAGTTTGCGGTTGAAATCGTTAGCACGAGCCCGGTGTCCTAGAAAAATCCCCACCCCTCCTCCTTGGTCGGCATAGTCGACAAGCTTCTGCCAAAGCTCATCCGAAAGCGGTGGCGGATCGACGAGGCAAACCGCGCCAAAACTTTCTAATGCCAGCGTCTGCGCCTTGGCATAACGCGCAGTCGTACATTCAAATTGAGCTGACGCACGGTCGGCAATGAGCGAAGGATCTAATGCCTCACGCAAAAACAGAGCGCCGGTTTCGCCTTCTGCTAACAACAAAACTTGAGCCGCCGGACGAACTTCGACCGAAAAATACCGGACGTTGTCGGCTTGCAACGGATCGGAAGCCGCCAATCGCACCGAGCCTTGATGCACGCCCAAAGGCAAGTCTCCCAGCTCAAAAGTCACCCGGCCCGCCCCCTCGGCGGAAAGTTCTGCTACACGTTGCCCCCGTTTGATTGTCTCGCCCGTGGCATCACGCAGATAGAGTTCTACCAAGGGCTCTTCGGTAATTCCGGTCGCGAGAAGAGGGACTTCGATAGGAAGCGATTCGCCCAGCCGGAGCGTGGTCGATCGTAACTCCAGCGGCTGAAGCTCTAGATTCCGAACTTCTTCGACACCCACATCGACCAAATAGATACGCACGTCAGGCGTTTCGGCCAGTGCTTCGTCGATGCTGCTGAGCGCCGATTCCGTGAACGATTCCGCGTTGAGGTCGGTAAAAAGAAAAATTTCTTGGCGAGAGTCTTCACGCTCGGCGACCAGCTGGAGGGCTTCCCGGACAGCATCCTCAAATGGCCGGGGATTATTCTCGACAGCAAGGTTCTGAACACGCGATTCTGCCGTACCAAGATCAACCGCGAAACCGGCTGCCGAACGGCTCAGATCCACCACGGCAACCTCGGTGTTCTCGGGAAGCTTCTTCAACAGCTCCTGAGCCATCTTGGTTGCTTCTTCTTGCCTCGTACGGTTCTGAAACACATATTGCATCCGCGCCGAATTGTCGATCACCAGAGCAACCGCAAGCGGAGCCCCTTCCTTTCCTCGCAAGCCGCTCCCCTTGAGCATAGGGCGAGCCAGTGCAATAGCAAAGCCAGCAATCAATGCACACCGCAAAGCAAGCAGCAGCAAGTGCCGAAAATTCAGCCGCCGTCGATTCGCCGCTTGTCTATTCTTAACAAACTGCAACGCAGGGAAATCCAGCTTTTTCGGCTGCCGACGCTTAATCAAATGCAGAATTATCGGCACTGCAATAAGCGCGATTCCTCCCAACAATGCCGGCGTCAAAAAACCCATCGCTTACCCTCGGCCCCGGCGGTTGATCAAATACTCCGTCAGCGCCCGATCGAACTGCATGCTCGTATCGAGCGGCACATAGTCGATGCCACTTTGACGGCATTCCACTTCATACAACGAACGAAAGTTGCGAATCTCCTCAAGGTACTCGCTCCGATAAGCGTCCGCATTTATCTCAAGCGTCTCGTTCGACTCAGGATCACGCAACTCCACGAGTCCCTCGAACGGGAACTCCACCTCGGCTTGGTCGAGCACATGAAACAGAATCACATCGTGCCCTCCATGCCGTAGCCGGCGCAGCGCGGCAATCACCTCGTCCGGGTCGGTCAAAAGATCGCTAAAGATCATCACCAAACTACTATGCTTAAGCATCGCCGCCAGCTGAGTGAGGCTGTGTCCGATATCGGTTTTGTCGCGCGGTTCAAGCTTCGCCAGTATCGAAAGAATATTGCCAATCTGCTGCCGTTTCGACTTCGGCGGCAGGCAATCAACGATCTTTTCTCCAAAGGTAATCAGCCCCACGGGATCGTTTTGGTGGATCATTAAATAACAGAGCGCCGCAGCAAGGCAAATCGAGTATTCAAACTTCGTCAACTCTTGATCATGCGTGTAGCCCATCGACGCGCTAAGATCCATGACCAGGTAGCCGGTGAGATTGGTCTCGGCTTCAAACTTCTTGATGTAATACTTGTCGGTCTTCGCATAGACCAACCAATCGATGTCGTCCGGGTTGTCGCCCTGCGCATAACGACGATGCTCACTGAACTCAACCGAAAACCCATGAAATGGGCTAGCGTGCATTCCCTGAAGAAAACCTTTGACAATAAACTGGGCGCGCAAATCTAGCCGAGAAATATGCCTGATGACTTCAGGTTTCAAATATTTTTCGACTGCCATAGGAATAGCTCGCGGATGATCGCCGATTAAGCGGATTTTTTCGGGTAGAGATGTTCCAAGCTGATCGTTTCGTCAATCAAAATAGACAGCTCGGATTCTAGTTTCTGGAGTGACGCGGTCTTTCCATGGCGAGCATCGTGGAATGGCCGGTAGAAGCGGAAAATTTTTGGCCAATGGAGCGGACGGAAAAAGAGGATCATCGGATTGTATTCTTTTTCCCCCTTGAAAAGACCGAAAACACTAACTTTGAAAGTAGAGCTTAGAGGCCACCGTGAACGGTCTGACCAATTGACAACTTTTGCTTTGCGGCCAACTATTGGTAGAAAGCCCTTCTCAAAGTAGTCTTGCCAATGGGGACTATTGGAATAGACGACAAGCATCGAAATACCTCGCGTTGACCACGTTAGCCACAAAAGCACCAACACGACTAATCGAACAGTAAAGCGGCAAAGCAGCCAAACTAACACTAGCAATAGAAAGAGCGGGAGTAGCAGGGTGAAAAAGAATTCAATCATCCGCCCAGTTAAAGTTAGGGGTCTTTCACTAAACATCGGCATCTTGCTCCGCGACTATCCGTTGAATCTGTGCTCACCCGCGTCCTATTCCTGCCCCGCGTACTTCGGAATCTCCGGAACAGGAATTTCCTCAAGCAGCTGGGCAATCAGATCTTCGGTCGACATCCCCTCAGCCTGAGCTTGAAAATTCGTGCTGATCCGATGACGCAACACCGGCTCGGCCACCCGCTGCACATCTTCGATCGCCACCGTAAAACGCCCATCCATCGCCGCGAACGCCTTGCCGCCATGAATCAGAAACTGCCCCGCCCGAGGACCGGCACCCCAATCGACCATCTCGCGAACAAACTTCGGCGCCGAAGGATCTTTCGGACGCGTGGCACGAACCAACTTCGCGACGTACTGAATAATATATTCGCTCACGGCAACCGAGCTTACCAGCTTCTGTAAATTAAGAATCGCGCGAGTCGAAAGAATCTTCGAGACCTCAGGTTTCTCGTGTCGAGTCGTCGCGGCAAGAATCTGCTCTTCTTCTTTGGCCGTCGGATACTCGACCTTAATGTTGAACATAAACCGGTCGAGCTGCGCCTCGGGCAGCGGGTAAGTTCCCTCCTGCTCAATCGGGTTTTGCGTCGCGATAGTAAAGAACGGGTCGGGCAGCGAGTAAGTCGTTTGCCCCACCGTGATTTCGCGTTCTTGCATCGCTTGCAGAAGAGCGGCTTGGGTTTTCGGCGGGGTACGGTTAATTTCGTCGGCAAGCAAAATGTTCGTGAACACCGGGCCTTCGACAAACCGAAAGCTCCGCCTGCCGTGCTCGTCCTCGTCCAGGACGTTCGTGCCCGTGATGTCCGATGGCATCAAGTCGGGAGTGAACTGGATACGCTTGAACTCAAGATCAAGAATCCGCGATAACGTGCTCACCATCAAGGTCTTGGCAAGCCCAGGCACCCCTTCGAGCAAACAGTGTCCACGAGTAAAAATGGCGGCGAAAATTTGCTCGATCACATCGCTCTGGCCAATAATGACCTTTTGCAGCTCTTTCTGCATGATCTGTCGATGCTGGCGAAATTCCTGCAGGATGTCCCCGAGGTTGCGAGTTTTGGCGCTCAAGTTGTCTTCTTTCGTTTCTGGCGGATGGGTAGAATGCCAAGAGATGCTGTAAAACCAATACCGATTTTATGGCCTGTTGGCCTAGCAGACAATCCAAAGAAAATGCGAACTTGGGCAAAGTGCGACAGAAACACACAGATAAACTCCTGAGAACCCATAAGCTACCTATTCCCCCTCGCCCCAAGCCAGCAGTCCCTCGAACAGGACAACGCCCCCCAACAAGCTATTTCCCTATGACAAACAAGAACCCTCGTATGCTGCTCGCTCTAGTGCTGCCTCTCGCACTACTCCCAGCCGCTTCGTCTCTTCAAGCTCAGCCTCTTGCAAACCGCCAAGGACCTATCACTGCCGAGCAGGTCCGAGACGCGATCGAGGGCGGCGTAAAATATCTGCTGGACGAGCAGAATGCCAATCGGGGTACTTGGAACGATATCGGGAAATATCCGGGGGGCGTCACCTCGTTGTGTACTCTGGCCTTGCTCAATGCGGGCGTCGATCCCAAACACTCTCAAATTCAAAAATCGCTGGCGCGTCTCCGCAGCATCGAACCGAGCGCAACCTACAGCGTGGCTTTGCAGACCATGGTTTTCTGCGCAGCAGAGCCTCGTAAAGACCAATTCTTGATTCAACGAAATGTTCGCTGGTTAGAAGAAACTCAATTGGAAAAAGGACTCTGGTCCTACCCCGGGGCCGCGGGCGACAACAGCAATTCCCAGTTCGCTGTTTTAGCTTTGCACGAGGCCGAACGAGTTGGGGCAAAGGTCCAGCCCGAAACGTGGGAAAAAGCTGCTGAGTATTGGGCCGGTGCCCAGAACCCAGATGGCTCCTGGGGATACTTGACAAAATGGCCCGATGGTTTGGGAAGCATGACCTGTGCAGGTGTCGCGGCCACGGTTATTTGCTCGGGCCATGTGAGCCGTCCCAATGCAGAAGTTAAAAATGGCTTGGTCCAATGTTGCCAACCCCAGCAAGACGACGACTCCCTCGAAAGAGCGCTCACTTGGCTAGGGCGAAATTTTTCGGTGAGCCGAAACCCAGGACGTCGCGGCATGGGAAATGTTTGGCACTTCTATTACCTCTATGGCCTGGAACGCGTGGGCCGGCTTACCGCACGACGTTTGATCGGAGATCACGATTGGTATCGCGAAGGGGCCGAGTTCCTTATCGGCCATCAAGACGCCTTTAGCCATAACTGGGCCGGCACCAGCACGGCTGAAAACAATCCGCATGTCGCAACTTCAATGGCCCTGCTTTTTCTTTCCAAAGGCCGCCGACCCGTGCTCATGGCCAAGCTCTCGCACGGCCCTGGGGACGATTGGAACAACCATCGCAGCGACATCGCGAATCTCACCTCTCGCGCAGAAGAATTGTGGAATCTCGACCTCACCTGGCAAATATTTGACCTCCAAGCTGCCTCGGTCGACGACCTGCTACAGGCTCCCGTGCTGTTTCTCACCGGCAGCAAGACGCCCGACCTCAAAGGGCAAGAAAAGAAAATACGCGACTATCTCGACCGGGGCGGATTCTTGTTCGCCGAGGCATGCTGTGTCGACGGAAGTCGTTTTGAAAGCGGCTTCCGGAAATTTCTCGATCGCGTTTTCCCAGAAAAAGAATATCGCTTGCGGCGTGTCGGCCCCGAACATCCCCTGTGGCGAGTCGAAGAAGTAGTACGCCCCGAGTCCCCTTACGTCGGTCGACTCTGGACCATCGAATATGGCTGTCGGACCTGTGTCGTGTTTTCTGAAATCGATCTCTCCTGTTACTGGGAGCTCTACGGTCAGGGACGGCCACGCGGTTTGCCCAAAACTATCAAAGACCGGCTGGCCGACGCCAACGCAATCGGCATGAATATTTTGGCATACGCCACAAACCGAGACCCCAAAGGAAAGGAAACCGCCTTTGTCGATGCCATCAACTTAGAAGAGCTTAACGTCGCCAGCAGTCGAGGGATTATTCAGATTGCCAAACTCCAGCATGGAGGCGGCTGCAACGATGCACCGGGCGCCCTCGTCAACCTCCTGCGATCAGCCGCCCAAGGCGACCTCAAGCTGCGAGTAAGCACAACCGAGTTTCCTATTCGCGCCGACGACAAAAGCTTATCCCGCTTTCATCTCGCGTTCATGCACGGCCGGCACGACTTTCGATTTACCGAGAACGAACGCAAATCGCTACGCAGCTACCTAGAAAACGGCGGCACTCTATTTGCCGACAGTATTTGTGCAAGCAAAGAATTTGCCCTCGCCTTCCGACGCGAGCTACAGGCGGTCTTGCCTGATTCCAGCTTAGAACGTATCCCGGCTAACGACCTTCTGTTTAGCACTGCCGCCGGAGGATTTGACCTAAAAAAAGTAGATCGCCGCGATCCGGTTGAGCAGGGCGCCAACCAGCCCATGCAAACAAGAGTACGCAAAGTAGAACCCGAGCTCGAGGGCATCTCAATCGAGGGCCGCTGGGCAGTGATCTTCTCGCCTTACGATATTAGCTGCGCACTAGAGCAGCACGAATCGCTCGAATGCCGCGGCTACACAAGAAAAGACGCCGCCCGACTAGGCCTAAACGTCTTGATGTATTCGTTGAACCCCGACGCCGGGCCTGAACCGCGCCCGTAACCAAACTCCCTCTCCCTCTTTAGGGAAGCCCATTCTCTTGAAGACTGGGGGGAGGGTTTTGAATTGCCAACCGCTCTACTGCGTTTCCCCCTCAACCCAACGAATCAAAAGCGGCAACATAACAAGGTTGCCAACCAAACCGCCGATCATCGAAAGGCTTACCAACGTACCAAAATAGATCGTCGGCACAAACTGGCTAAAACACAAAGTCGAAAATCCGACAACCAGTGCCAGCGTAGCGAAAATCGTGGCACGTCCTACCGCGGCTTGCACCGAGTGAAGAGCTGCCGTGAGAGTTGCCCCTTCGCGTCGCTCGCGTTGGTACGACATCACATAGTGGATCGAACCATCAACCGACAGCCCCAACGAAACCGCGGCAATCATTGCCGCCCCCATGTTGATTCGCACGCCAAGCCAGCCCATCCCACCGAAGAGAAATAGCACAGGGAGAATGTTAGGAACGAGCGCGATCATCGCCAACAAAACACTGCGAAATGCGATCGCCATCATCATGAAAATGGCGATGCCGGCGATACTGAAAGTAACCCATTGGTCGCGTAGCAAGCTCTCGACTAGCTTTGCCAATAGCACGTAGTAGCCGGTTACTTGAGCGTCAGGAAATGCTTCGCTCGACATCCTGCGCACCTGATCGATCATCTGCATTTTCTCAGCCGCTTCGAGTTGCTCGGGAGCACGCAGCATGATCCGAAGTTTCGACGCACGGTTTTTTCCTCTCGGCGTGTAAATCGCAGCGACGAACTCAGGCATACGTCCACGCATGAGACTCAGGCCAGCACGGACGGCAAGCTTCGCACCAAGGTCAATTTGTTTCAGCCCGCCACTCCCCGCGTCTAGGATATCCGCTATCGAGATCGCCTTGTTCAAATGGGGTACTTCCTCCAGGAGTCTTTTTTCAAATTCCAAAACCTTCAGGACAAATTTCTTGTCGAATCTCTTGGGCACCGTAAAGAAAATATCCCAAACTCCTGCCCCTTCAAATCGGCTCTCGACAAACTGGTAACCTTCAATCAACGGGCTGTCCTGGCGGAAATTGCGAGTAAACTCGGTTTCATGAACCAATCGAGTGCTGCCAGCCGCAATGGCGAGAAAAATCGCAGAGCCGCCGAGAAACAACGGTCGAGAATGTTGAGACGACCAGTCAAGCATCTTCTGTAAGGCTTGTTGCAACGATTGTTGTCCCACTTCATCGACATGCCCCCCCGATTTGCTGCCTGCGAGCACAACAAGAGGCACCGCGAAAACAACACTTGCCAGAACCATCAACGAGCCTAACGCCATCATCAACCCGAAGTCGACCACAGGCCCTACGTGGGAAGTCATTAGCGCAGCAAAACCGGCAGCATCGGTTAAACAGGCGAACAAAACCGGTGCCGCAACTTTTTTCCCTGCCGCGAGCAATGCCTCGCGTGGCGCGAGACCTTGCGCCTGAGCATCCCGATAACGAACAATCACATGCACCACGGTCGCAACGCCAACCACCGTAACAATCGCAGCCAACATCGAGCTGACGATACTCAACTGCAAGTTCAACGCGACAAGTAAGCCACGCGTCATGGCAAGCGCCATTTGAACAACCACCAGCGGAAGCACGAGCCAACGCAGCGATCGAAAACAGACGAAAATCGTTAGCATCAAAAGCAGCGTACACCAAGTATTGAGCTGCTGTCCGTCCGATTCAAGCAGGTCGAATGCTTCTTCGACAACCACGGGCTCGCCCACTAAAGTCCCGTCTGTGTAGGACGCCATCAGCAATCGAAGCTGCCGAAGCGTCTCGCGTCGAGGAAGATCACCCGGCCCAGGCCGGGCGAGCAGGCAAACAATCCCCGCAACATCAAACGATTCGTTATGCGTATAACCGGTGAAGACTTTGCGTAGTAGGGCCCCTCGATGCTCATCCTCAAAGTCCGACGCTTTGGGAGGGTCAAGCAACGAAACCGCAGCCACCACCCCAGGAATCTCCCGCACTTCGCCTGCAAGTTTTCCTAGCCGTTCGAGCCCCGCCTGCGATTTAAGCTCTGGATCAGAATAAACGGCCAACACAATCTCATGGCGACCAAACGACTCTTGCAGCTCAACGTAAGACGCCCGAATCGGATCGTCTATCGAAAACATATTTTCAATCGAACGATCAAGCACCAACTGGCGACCCATCAACGCCCCCGCGACAGAAACCAGCAGCCCAACAAAAAACAGCCACTTACGCCGTCGAAGCATCCATTCCAGAAATCGGTAGCTAGGTGGGTCGGGCATCAACACGGCTTAGAAAATCGGAGCTGAAACGGAAGAAAACAGTGAGATGAATCAACGCGCAGTATCGTGCCTGAACGCAAGCTCTTCAACCGTGCCTAGGCGGGAACTTGCTGCTAGCTTCTGCTAGAGAAAAAAAGGGCAAGCTAGGTCGAAGCTCGTCAAATCTTAGGGCCTCGCTCTGCGGTTGCTTGCTAGCAGCGATTTGGCTAAATGCGACTCGCTGTAACTTCCTTTGTGGAAACAGGTTATGGCTCAGACCCCGACCCCGAAGGTGACTTGACCCCCGAGGCGAGCGGCACCTATAATTCGCCGCCCAAATCCAGGGGGCTCACTTTTCGTAACTCACAGCCCTGCTTGTTGTTGTGCGCATCCGGCGACAACGGCTGAGCCGGCTCGAACTTGATTGGTTCGGCAACCACGTGGCACCAGGAAAAGAACCGCTGATCACCTCGCGAAACTCGTCGCGTTGCTCGCCCTCGTTCTGCCTCTCGCAGACGTGGATGTTTCGCGCGCTGATTTTCTCATGGACCGTGGTTGCCCTCTCCCTGCTCGCGACTCCATCTTGGTCTGCCGACATCAGCGCCGCACACGACGTTTCCCAGCCAATCACCGTAGCTGCCGATTGGTGCTCGCGATGGCAGCAAGGCGTCTACGAAGTCTACCATCTACGCGGGAATTGCTATCTCAATCAGGGGCTCACCTACGCCCGTGCTCCTGAAGCAGTCATCTGGATCGATCGATCCGCCATGCCGACCAAGGTTCTTGTTTACCTCGAAGCCACAGACAAAGACCGCGTCGTTGTCGACTACCGAAAAAATTCCTCCGGCAATCAAACCGAGAGGTCCTTGGGACACGAAACCTCTTCGACATGGTTCCAACGGCTCTACACTGCGGCACCGTTACAGTTCAAGCTACCCGCACCGGCCCCTAAGGGAGCAACGCGCCCTGCCGTTTATGATCGCGGTTTAGCGCAATTCGATCCCAAGCGGCGGCGCCAGCTCATGCTCGCTCAGTTTACCGAATTCGCGCCAGTGCCCGCGGTCCAATCCATCTCGCCTGGAATGCGCAGCATCCAGATGTCGCCGCGAAACGATTCCTCGCCCGCAATTGATTCAAAACAACAGCCCGGGGGCGGACGAATAACCGTCGTCTCGGGCGGTATTCGCGTCTTGGTCGAAGGCTTAGCCTCGGCCGACGCCCTCTCGACTTTTGGCCCCGTTGGGACGATCGATATCAGCACCGATCGGGCCGTCATCTGGACCGCAGGAAACGACCTAGGATTCGGCGGACAAGCGGTGCAGTCGCAAGACACGCCGCTAGAAATCTACATGGAAGGCAACATCGAATTCCGCCAAGGCGATCGCGTCATTTACGCCGATCGCATGTTCTACGATGTCCGTCGCCGGGTCGGCGTCATCCTCAACGCCGAGCTGCTGACTCCCTTGCCGCAGGTCAACAATTTTCAGTATCAAGGCATGGTCCGCCTACGCGCCTCGGCCATTCGCCAGCTCGACGAATCCCATTTTTCTGCAACCAACGCTCAGCTCACGACCAGCCGACTCGAAGAGCCCACTTACCATTTCAGCTCCAATGAAATCTCTTTCCGAGACGTCCAAAGCCAAGTCTTCGACCCCCTCACGGGCGAGTCGCAAATCAAACATCAGCAGCTAGCCGAGAGCCACGGCAACACCGTTTACATCCGCGGAATCCCCGTCTTCTACTGGCCCAACTTTGCCACCGATCTCAGTAAGCCTTCGTTTATCACCGATCGAATTAGCGTCGGTAGCGATCGTATTTTTGGCAATCAACTGAGAACCGAGATCGATGCCTACCAATTGTTTGGCATTCGCAACGCCCCCCAGGGGACCGACTGGGGGTTGAACCTCGACTACCTCAGCGACCGGGGACTTGGCCACGGGACAACCTTCAAGTACGACCGACCCGAGCTGCTAGGGTTTGAAGGGCCAGCACGTGGCCAGTGGGATTTTTGGGGAATCAGCGACGATGGACTCGACAACCTCGGCCTGGGCCGACGGGCAATCGCCCCCGAAGAAGATTACCGCTATCGGCTCTTTGGTCAGCACCGCCAGCGATTTCGCAATGGCTGGGAGATGACCGCCGAGCTCGGCTGGATCAGCGATCGAACCTTTCTCGAACAATTCTACGAAAGCGATTGGGACCAGCTAAAGGACCCTAGGTCGGGCCTACGGCTCAACCGCCTAGCCGACAACCGTTCGTTATCGATCGAAGCCAACGCCCAACTCAACTCTTTCTTCACCGAAACCCAGTGGCTGCCACGCGTCGACCACTATTGGCTAGGCGAGTCGCTTTTCGGCGATCGACTCACCTGGTTCGAACACTCACAAGCAGGCTACGCAAATCTCAACGTGGCCAATCCGCCAACCAATGCCACACTCGCAGGCCAGTTTACGCTGCTGCCTTGGGAAGAAGTAACCCCCGGGTCGGGAATCCCGATTTCAGGCAACGGCGAGCGCCTTGTCACCCGACAAGAGATCGACATGCCGTTTAGCCTGGGAGCGGTAAAAGTGGTTCCCTATGTCTTGGGCGAATTGGCCCATTGGGGCGAAGCCCTCGATGGCAACGATCTGCAGCGTGCTTATATGAACACCGGAGTACGCGCCAGCATCCCCGTTTGGGCCGTCTTTCCCGAAGTACGTGATTCCCTATTTAACCTCAACGGCTTGGCACACAAAGTGGTTTTCGATGCCGAATTTTCCTACGCCGATGCCAATCAAAATTTCACCGACCTGCCCCTTTACGACCCCCTAGACGACATCGCGACTATCGAGATGCGACGCCGCGTGCTCAACGGGACACTCGCTCCGACAATCACGAGCCTCAAGTTCGACCCGCGTTTTTACGCTTTCTGAACCGGCATCCAAGGTTCCGTCACTTCGCCGACGACCGAAATCGCCGACGACCTAATGACCTTACGCATGGGAATGCGCCACCGCTGGCAGACCAAACGAGGTGGCCCCGGGCGGCAGCACGTTATCGATTGGCTAACCATCGATACCAACGCAACTTGGTTCCCCAAGGAAAACCGCGACAACTTTGGCCAAGATTTTGGACTCCTCGACTACGACGTCCGCTGGCACCTGGGCGACCGCTTTACGATTCTTTCCGACGGTGCTGCCGACTTCTTTGGCAGCGGCCTAAAAATGGTTTCCGCAGGCGTGCTACTCAACCGCCCCTCGCGAGGCAACGCCTACTTTGGCGTCCGTTCGATCAATGGGCCGATCGAAAGCAATGTGCTGCTTGGCACCTACAGCTATCGGCTTAGCCCAAAGTGGATTTCCACCGCCGGTACTTCCGTCGATTTGAGCGACGCAGGCAACATCGGACAATCGTTCTCCATGACGCGAATAGGCGAGTCGCTGCTTGTCACGGTCGGCATCAACGTAGATTCTGGAAAAGATAACGTCGGTCTAAACTTCATGGTCGAGCCACGTTTTCTTCCCAAGCTTCGATTGACCACTATGACCGGTATCGAAGTCCCCCCCGCCGGAGCTTTCGGATTGGAATGATGCCAACGGAACCCTCCCACTCCCTTCAAGAACCAAAAACCTCGTTTCGGAAGAATCGAAGCTGGTGGAATCGCTTTGCCGTTGCCTGTCGCGGCATCAAAATCGCAGCTCGCCTAGAAGTCAGCTTTTTTGTTCACCTGTTCGTAGCCACCGCCGTGCTACTTGCCGGTGCCGCACTAAAAATCACTCGCTGGGAATGGTGCCTAATCACACTCTGCATCGCATCGGTTCTGAGTGCCGAGCTGCTCAACACGTCTCTCGAACGTATTGCCCGAGTTGTGACTCGTGAAGAAAACCAAGACATTCGCGACTCGCTCGACATCGCAAGCGGCGCGGTCCTGGTCGCCGCAATCGGAGCCGCGGTCGTCGGCACACTGATTCTCGGAACGCGATTCCTTACGTTGGCGACTGCTTAGAGTTAGCTTCTCCAGCACCTGAAGCACCAGGCGACACTCGCCAGCGAGGGCCTCAATCCAACAGGAGGATTGCTGCAAAGTCAAAAAACCAAGGTCTCTCTGAGTCCTCTGTGTTACTAACGGTTGAAATCTTCGCACGACGCGCAAGTTTTTAATGGCCACAAGAAACACAAAAAGTCGAAAAAAAACCAGCCAAAACGGCTGATTTACTCTACAAGAATTCTGGAAATTGACAAAGAGACGAAACTGTCGACATGGCTATTTCTTATCCTTTTCGTGTTTTTTGTGGCTACTGCTTTGGTTGCGGCTGCGATGAGATCTCTGTGGATAAATCCCCTTCACTTACGCGACTTTGCAATCGTCCTGCTCAGTCCAACCAATCCTTCGCCTCAAGTCGCTCAGGCACGTACACTTCGGTCACGTAGCTGATGTCCTTGGAAATCAAAGATTCGACTTCCAGCTTAAAATCGTTTTTCAGCATCCGCTGAATTTCGCTTTGCCAAGGCCGCTTTTTCTCGAACCATGGGTACTTGGCAATTTGACGGGCTCGCTTTCTGTCGTTTTCGTTGAGCGCAATTTTTACGCTATCCGACAAACCGCAGCGATCAAAATCGATGCTCCTCAAACCAAGATACTTTGCCTCGGGAATCGCCATACGCTGCGACTCGAACGCCAGATTGATCGATCCCTGTTTCAGCACACTGTAAATGTAGTAGCCCCAAGGGTCGTTATCAAGAACACAGTAGATCGGCAGCTTCAACTCATGGTGCATCCGGTGCAACAATCGGCGCACCCCTCGCGGCGGCTGCCCGGCACCATGCGTGAGAATGCAGTTATGCGTTTCCCAGAACCGATCTTCGTTAAATCGTTGCCAAACCGTACCTTTTTCGACATGCAGAATAAACTTAGCGTCACACTTCTTGCGGCTCAACTCAATGATCTCAGGCTCAACAATCGAAGGAATGGCGTACCCACCTGAACCCATGTGCGCACAATCGATAACATCGCCACGATCGCGTAGCGTAATGTTTCCTACCAGAGCACCACGGTTTTCGGCATACAAATGCAGCTCCTCGCGAATCGAGTTCAGCAGCACCTCCACGTCCTCGATAATTGTGTCACACTCGCCCTGTTCGTCGAAAGTATTTTCTTTCGCACCTTCGATCGTGTGCTTTAGCATGTAGTACAAACCACGAAGGCTGGTCGATTTGCCTTGGTCGAGCAGTTGCTTACAGCCGCTGGCGACCAGCATGGTGCGCATGTAAGCCTTAGCCTGCGACAGATCAAAAAGTTGCCGGCGATTCTTATTGCTGCCCATCTCAAGAATGCGTTTGCGAGGGCTGTAATGGATATTCGAGAGCGTGCGCGAAGGAATATCGACATACGGATCGCGCCGACCATTAGCCGCCACGACCACGCGATCCGCTAGCCCCGTGAGGCGAGCCATCGTTTTCTTATCGCGCGGCGTGAGCTTGACCTTGGGCTTGCGCGCTCGGGGAAGGGGTTTTTTCTTTGCCATCAAGTTGCTCGTTATTTCTGATGAAAATCGTTCAGTGTTTACTCAGTTTCGTCTTCGCCGGTTTCTTCTTCTCGACTCGTCCGATTGATCGCAGCCGAGTGCGATGTTGCATCGACAATCAGCACGTTCTCTCCCAAGTTCAACTCCTCCGGCTTCTCTTCGATCGGTCGGCCACGATCGTCGAGCTTCATGTCCGCCTCAGCCGTATGTTTCTTCGCGACTTTCACAAGCTGATCATACAATTCGGCCTGTTTTGTCCCGTTAATTTCGCTGACTGCGTTAGAAACTTCTTTCAGGTAACGCAAAAATACTTCGCGGCGGTCGGTTTGCTGTTTTACCTTCAGTCGACGACGCAGATACATGCCCAACTTTCGCCCAACCGCCTGGAGAGCAAGTCGAATTTCTTTTTGAATCTCAGGGTAGTTAGCAATCGCTTCCTTCGATTCGCTCGTAAACGGCACCCACACGCTTGCGATATGAATCATCAGCGACACAGGCCCGCGAGGTAACGAGCCGCGAGATTGCCCCAGACCATAACTTCGCCAGTTGGTGGCCAATACCGTTTGTGTGACCGCACAGGCGGCTTGCTGGAACTGCAGCGGCACACGGTTCGCGTAACGCATCACTTCCATGGTCTGACCATCCGAAATGTTCACGTTTTTCATCGCCGTGAAAAGGCTTTCAATTTCCTTCGGCTTCAACTTGCCCGGCGCCTGCCTCGTGCCTAGCGAACCGGCCTTCATGATCCGATCGGCCGCATCGCTGCCCAATCCGTTGAACGTGTGGATTAAAAACTGCCGAATGGTACGAGCGTCGGTTTCCTCGAGTAGTTCAAGCAAGAGTTCCTTCGTGATATTCTGCGTAGGTGCGGTGCCACCATAGGCGAGCCCAACTTCAATCTGAAACGGGTTGCCACGATAAACGGACGGTGGCCTTGTTGCCGCAACATAAAACTCTGCCGGCACCACATGATGCAAACCCTTGAGAATTAAGTCTTCACCAATTGGGCAAATACAATCGGTCGACGGATTAGAAATTTTCGTCTTCTGAATCGATTGATACAACGCATCCGATTCTTGCCGACCGACTTTACCTGTTTTCGTGCGAGGGCTGACCTTCGCCGTTTCGCAAATGCGCTTCGCAATCGCAGGCGTCACCCGAGAAAAACGAGTCCGAAGAAACTCCGCGATCGTCATCGGTTCGACTTCTTCAACCATTGCTGCAAGCCGACCAACCTCTACGCCGTAAGGATGTGGCTTGATTTCTTTCGGCTCTCTTGGCAACACGTCGGTCGTTGCTTCGTAATCGTATTCAAAGTCGTCCGGATCGCAGTACTGCAAGGAAACATGCGGATTCGCAATCGCTGTCTGCTCCAGATACTCGCCCACACTGCCACGCCCTCGAGTAAACTTGGCCTGCAACTCAATCGTCACGCGAGTGCCGTGCGGCTGGTCAACCCACTCGATGCCATGTTTCTCGATGTACTTCGCGCCCTTCTCACCGGGTTCAATATCAACGCCATCCCCTTTTCCGTTGAGTATCTTGGGCTGATTGATTTTGGTGTCGATCTGAATTTCATAATAATGGGCAGGCTTCCGGACCGAGACCTTCGAAATAATCTTCACCGGCTTGCCGGTCGTCTGTACCCCATACATGCCTGCCGCACTGATGCCGATCCCTTGCTGACCACGGCTCTGACGTAGCCGATGAAACTTCGAGCCATAGAGCAACTTGCCGAAAATCAGCGGGATTTGCTTTTTTAGAATCCCTGGCCCGTTGTCTTGGATCCCCACCTTGTACCGGTCTGCCCCCGTCTGTTCGATATGCACCCAAATTCTTGGCAAAATGCCCGCCTCTTCGCAGGCGTCGAGCGAGTTGTCGACCGCCTCTTTCACGGTCGTCAGCAGAGCCTTGCGAGGGTTGTCGAAGCCCAGGAGGTGCCGATTTTTCGCGAAAAACTCGCTTACCGAGATATCTCGCTGGCTCGCAGCCATCGCTTTGGCCGTCGTGCGGCGCTTCGGTGCTGTGCCAGTCTTCGACGCGGTGGAGGCTTGCTTCTTTGCCGGTGCCGGTTTCTGGGGGGCTTTTTTGCGTTTCGCGGTCGCCAAGGTGGCGTCTCCTCTTAGGAATCTTCTGACGGACAGGTTTTCAAAATAAGACGTTTGCGGCGATTATAGCGGCATACTGCCCTTCAACCAGGGCGCGAATTCCGCTTCTAGCAGCCTATTACGGACGACCGTTACGGCCCGTACATAAAAACTCATCGTCAGGAGACGAACGAGCCGACATGCTTTTGGTAGAGGACTACGCAGCCCAACCCTCGGCCATCTTCGGTCGCCTACCTAGTTGGGCTCAAAACTATTTCAAAAGGTACGATTTCGGTCAGGCCATTCCGAGCAAGTACTCCGATAACCGCCTGAGAAACAAATCGTTGATTCCAAGGAGGGGATAATGACTCACCGCTTGATACCCGCAGGCATCGTTGCCATTCTACTGGCCGGCTCATGGCTGGCTACTTCCGACGCCAGTGCCGTCGAAGGTCGAATGAAACGAGACATCAGCTACCAGAACAAGAACGACCTGTTCTACAACTACCAAGTCGGCCCCAACCCGAGCGGCACTGCGGCGGCGATGTACATCTCGCCCGGTCCAATACCGGCAAACGTGGGGCACACCTACACCACCTATCAGCCTCTCATGCCCCACGAGATGATGTACAAACACACTCGATCACACTATGCCCACACTCCTGGGGCGGGGTGGTCGAGGTCAAAAATTCGTTACCGCACAAGGGGTCTATGGCTTCAGGATATTTTTCATAGGCTTAACTTTTAGGACGAGCGAATTTTCGTAAATCGCTTTATTCTAAGTTTTCTTACTACCTGTCGCGACAAGGAATCTGTCTTGTGTTCAAAAAAATCTCCTTAGCCCTCGGCGCTGCGATCCTAGGTTTCTCGATCGGAGCATCCGAGTCGCACGCAGAGCCACCCTACATGCGACCTTTGCGTCGCGCTCAAATGTCCAATTGGCATGGCAACTACAACCATGCTGCCTATGGACAGCCAGTTTCCCTAGTGGTTCCCCCGACTGCGAACATGCAAACCAATTGGAGCTGGGGCGCCCCCAGTGCAAGTTTCTCGCGAATCGATCACCAGTTCGGACGCAACTATCCGGGACCTGGGCCATTTTCAGGCGGGTTCCGTCAAACGCCCCAATGGCCTTCGAGTACTCAACAGTTGGGTGTCTACCATGTGCGCGGCCCTTGGTACCCAACGCAACCATAAACCATCGGTAGAGAGCTGATAGAAAATCCCCCTCGAGCTGCAAGAGCCTCTCGGCTTGTTCCCCCTTTCCGAGTTGCCCCAAGTAGCTCCAGCAAGCCTTCCAGGCCCGCAATAACGCGGCCCGGCAGGCTTGTTCTGTTTGGCCACCCGGAACGGGCTACATGGCCAATAATGCCCGACGACAGACCTGCGCCCCTGTATTATAATCGACCGGAGTCTTTGAACATGCGAGCGTGAGGCAAGCCTCGGAATTGCAATCCCGAGGACGGCTACGCGTGCTCAAAGTTTGGTGTTTTCGTAATTTTTCTTTGGCCAAATCTCCTAAAACATTGTGTCAGACCGTAGGTGCAAGTTGAAGATCGAAGTCATACATTACCCCCACCCAACGCTGCGTCACGTTTCCAAACCGTTGAAGCGGGTCGATAGCGAACTACGCGAGATGATCGCCCAAATGTTCGATCTTATGTACGAGCACGAAGGCGTCGGGCTTGCGGCAAATCAGGTGGATCTTCCGTACCGGTTTTTTGTCGCAAATCCAACTGGCGACCCGCGAGAAAAAAATTCGGAGCATGTTTTCATCAATCCAATCCTTCGTTCAGGCAAGGGCAAAGCCGAAGGCGAGGAGGGCTGTCTCAGCATTCCAGGGGTCTTGGGGCCAGTTATCCGAAACGAGCGTGTTAAGGTCGAAGCCTACGGGTTAACAGGCGAACCGTTTGTCGGCGAACTCGACGGGCTCTTTGCTCGCATTGTGCAGCACGAAACCGACCATCTCGATGGCAAACTTTTTATCGACCGCTTAGCTCCTACCCAACTTGCCGAGGTAAAGGATTTGCTCGAAGAATTTCAAGTTGATTTCCAAAGCAAGCGAGACTGCGGCGAGATGCCAGCGGACGACCAAATCGCTGCCAGAATTTCCGAGCTGGAAAATCTGCGAACCTAGTAGCAAACGCGATAAGAGGACTTCGAAACGAAGTCCCATAGTCCCATAGTCCCATAGTCCCATAGTCCCATAGTCCATGTTACGAATACTCCTCCTAGGCACAGGCCCCTTTGCAGTTCCCTCGTTACAAAGCCTTCACGCTTCCCAGCATGAAGTAGTCTGCGCCATCTCACGTCCGCCACGGGGCCGCAAACCGCTACCTGCGCCAGTCCAACTGGCCGCCGAGGAACTGGGCATTGAAGTTTGGTTGCCTGAGACCGTCAATTCCGACGAAGCTCGGGGCAAGCTTGCTTCGTATGACGCCGATCTCTTGGTCGTTTGCGACTATGGTGAAATACTAAAATCATCGACTCTAGCCTCTGCGCGACTAGGGGGAATCAATCTTCATGGTTCCCTGCTCCCCAAGTACCGCGGAGCTGCGCCGGTTCAGTGGGCCATTCTCAAGGGGGACCAAGAAACTGGCAATACGATTATCCAAATGACCCCAGGCCTCGACGCCGGCCCGTGTCTTGCGATTCAGCGAATCGCCATCGACCCGGACGAGACCTCCGCCGAATTAGAGCCTCGCATGGCCAACCTGGGAGGCCAGTTGACTCTGCAAGTCGTCGACCAGTTGGCCGCAGGCACCGCAACGCCTCTCGAACAAGACAAAGCCTTAGCGACCAAAGCTCCTCGGCTTACCAAAGAGCAAGGTCTCATCGACTGGTCGCAACCCGCCTGTCAAATTAAAAATCAAGTACGTGCATTGCAGCCATGGCCTAGGGCGTATACCCATTGGTGTCGATCAAACGAAGATCCATTACGGCTGATCGTCCACCGAGTTTCGATCGAGGAGTCGTTCGACACCCCTCAATTGACCTCCTCCGGAAAAATTGTGAATGTTGATTCTCAGCTTCTCGTTGCAACCGGCGACGGGTTTTTGCGACTAGAAGAAATACAGCCTGCTGGCAAACGCAAAATGTCCGCCGAAGACTTTCTTCGAGGTCAATCGGTTCAAGTGGGCGACCAGCTTAGTTGACTTTTTGGAAACGGCGTGCCTTTTGACCATGCGTGAATTGCTTCTTGATCTTCAGCCGAGGGGAGACACCACTCGGGTTGATAGTCGAACACCTCGGCTGCGGTTTTTGATTGCAAGCCGTCGACAAGAACCTCGAATTGGTCGGTGGTTACGAGCGTCGGGTGTTGCAGGCCGCAGGCGTGGCTTAGGCGTAGCAGTTCCTTACGGAATGAAACCAAGTAGTTGGCCAGTCGGGCGCTTTTAAGTTCGGGGTCGAGGCCTCGCATCAACCACTTGTTTTGTGTGGCAATGCCTGTGGGGCAAAAACCTGTGTGGCAGCGTTGGGCTTGGATGCAGCCAATGGCGAGCATGGCCTCGCGTCCGACGTTGATCATATCGCAACCCAAGCCGAAGGCGAGGAGTGCGGATTGAGGGAAACCGAGTTTTCCGGAACCGATGAAGACGACTTTCTGGTGCATGTCCTGCTGGACGAATTCACGGAAGACGGTGCTCATGCCTAACTTGAAAGGCTTGGCCACATGGTCGGTGAATACAAGCGGAGCGGCTCCGGTGCCACCTTCGCCGCCGTCAACGGTGATGAAGTCGACACCCCGGTCGGTGGTTGCCATCTGGAAAGCCAACTGTTGCCAGAATTCGACTTCGCCGATTGCCGACTTGATGCCGACGGGCAATCCGGTTTCGCTGGCAATCCGTTCGACAAAGTCGAGCATACTGTCGACGTCGTTGAATTCGCTGTGGTGATTGGGACTGGCGCAATCTTGGCCCATGGGGATTCCGCGGACTGCGGCAATTTCGGGAGTGATTTTTGCGGCAGGCAACATGCCCCCAACGCCCGGCTTTGCTCCTTGGCTGAGTTTGATTTCAATCGCTCGAACTGGGTTCGCAGCGAGGACTTCTTGTAGACGATCGAGGTCGAATCGTCCTTGCTCGTCGCGGCAACCAAAGTAGCTGGTGCCAATCTGGAGGATCAGGTTGCCGCCCTGCTTGTGATGGTTCGACACGCCTCCTTCGCCAGTATTGTGCAATGCGCCGGCTAACTTGGCACCTCCGTTAAGGGCTGCAATTGCGGGGCCGCTTAGCGAGCCGAAACTCATTGCAGAAATGTTGATGACCGAGTTGGGGCGGAATGCTTTGCGGCGGTTACGGGCTTGACCAAGAATTTTTGCGCAGGGAAGCGCGTAGGCCGAATCGTATCCTGGCTCGCCTGGCAGAGGGTCGGAGACGGGAAAGTTACTGTGTTTGACGATCAGATGGTTGGTTTGCTGTTCGAGGTCGACGCTGGTTCCAAAACCGAAGTAAGGATTTTGACTTTTCGACGAGGCATAGACCCAGCGGCGTTGGGTGCGGGTGAAGGGTTGTTCTTCGTTGTCGCTTGCGACGATGTACTGGCGCAGCTCGGGGCCGATGTGTTCGAGCCAGTAGCGAATGTGTCCGACGACCGGGAAGATCCGAAGAATGCTGTGTTTACGCTGCGTGATGTCGTAGGCGGCGATGGCCACCAGCGTGACGATGCCCCAAAAAATTATCCAACCCATGATCAATAGCTCCTGCCAAACTGGTTCTGACCTTGTGCTAGACGGAGACTCACCGGCCAGCAAATGCAGAGAAAGGTAGCTTTTTTTCGGCAGGCGGCGATTGAGTTTTTCGGAAGTGAAAGTTGGCTTGTAATGACTGATGGGCTTATCCCCCTCGAATGGGTTTTTGTCCCCTGCGTAGGGGTCCCATGTTTTGGGACAAAATTCGGTGGTTTTGTCCCTTGGGGTTTTCGATTGGATCGGGAATTGTAGGGTTTGCGGAAAGGGGGAGGGGACAAAATTGGTTGAATTTAGGACTTTTGGTGCCTCGGGTTGGGACAATATTATTGGCGATGCTTCAAGGAAATTTTTAACGCCGAGTTCGGAGAGGACCGCAGAGGTGGTGTTGGGGATTTCTCTGCGCAATGTCGAGATTCACTCCGTGAATCACAACCCGATGCGTGAGCGAGGATGAAGCGGGTACTCGGGGCATTCCTCACTTACGTGTCGGGTTGTGATTGGTGGGCAACTGGTTTGCAGAGGAGATTATCGCCTATTTGGGGTGGCGATGCGAAGGTTGTTTTTGGCCGGTTCGAGAGCGACGTGTGCAGAAGAGTTGTAACCGCTCACGGAAAAAGGCTGGGGATTTTCAACCACGAAGAGCACGAAGGAAACAAAGTTCAGGAGGTAGGGTGCGTTGTCGTCGCCTAATTTGGTGCGTTCCAAGGGAGTAGTGCGTTTATGCCAGTATCAACTTGAAATCGCGAAACGAACGCACCGTTTTTTTAACAATCACACACCCTACGGCCTTATCAAGACAGGAACCACGACGGCACGACGGGCAGAACGAGCCTTTGGGATTGGCTGCGGGCCAGGAGGATTGCCAAGTCGGTGTTTTTGAACCGCCAAGTTCGCCAAGAACGCCAAGGAAAAAGCAGGAGAGCGGAGGAGGAAGTGTCTGCCCTCTGCAATCCGACTTCCGAATTCAAAAAAGTGCTCTTCAAAACCCAAAGCTAGCGGCGTGCCAATCAGAAAGAAAAAACGGGGAAATGCTGCGTTGAGTGCCACTGCTGGCTTGTCCAGCAGTGCGAACCCTGTAATGGGCTTCCATCACGTTTCTGGTTGAATGCCAATTCCATTCGCTCCCTTTTCAGTGGCTCGTAAAGTCGGCGTTGCCGGCGAGTCGCTGTTTCACACGAAAACTAAACGGCCGCTTGATCGCAAACAGAAGTTTGTCTATCTTCACGCCCTGTCGGATAGGATAAACGAGCAGGTGGACATGTTCCGGCATGAAAACAAACGCGGTGAGCCGCCAACCGTGGTTTTCGATCGCCCGACCGATGGCGATACTGAGTTGTTCCCGCCGCCACTCGTCATCAAGGATCGGCCAGCGATGATAACACGAAAAGGTCAGCTCGTGAATTTCGCCTCGTTCGTCGAAATGTTTGGCACGTTTCCGATGAGGCTTGGGAAGTGGCATACTCGGATTGTAACCAATAGCTGAATCAGGTGACAAACTTTGCTGGCAATTCGCACTGCTGGGCAAGCCAGCAGTGGCACCCGGCGTGCCAATCGGAAAGAAAAATCGGGGAAATGCTGCGCCGTCACTCGCGAAAAGTGGTGTGTTGGTTATTTTTTTTGGTTCATCCGACTAAAGCGTACTTAGTTTGATGGAGGGCGAGGATTTTGAGTTTGAAGAATTCATGATCGCGAAATCCGTAGGCTTGTCGTTTCATGGTTTTTATTTTGTTGTTGGTCCCTTCGAG
>JAJRSE010000135.1 GCA_024278955.1 Planctomycetota bacterium
ACCGGTCCGCTCGAAGGGACCAACAACAAAATAAAAACCATGAAACGACAAGCCTACGGATTTCGCGATCATGAATTCTTCAAACTCAAAATCCTCGCCCTCCATCAAACTAAGTACGCTTTAGTCGGATGAACCAAAAATTGACACTTTTGCAGTCTGTAGCAACATTGCAGGAGATTGACAGTAACTCCCGAAGCGATTTTTCGGTATTTTCCTGGCCTCCAATGCCTCCAGGAGGATGGCCATGCCGCGACCGGAAGAATGCCCGAGCGGATCGTACCGACGGTTGAACCACAGGCGGAGCTATGGAGCTTGTTTCGCTCGCTAGCCGGAGGCGTGGTTCCTCGGACGCTCACCCCTATCGAGTGCTGCTGAGGAGGCTGCATTTCTGTGCCCGGCGATTCAATAGATGAGAGATCGCGCGACAGGCAGGGAGGAAAGGTCTGACGACGCAGCCTCATTTGCTTCCGGCGAATCTTTGCTGGGACGTAGCAACTGGTAATGCCGTCGAATTTCTTGCTCGGTCAGAGGGCGGTCGTAGACGGCGATTTCGTCCATTTGGCCGACAAATCGGCGAGTTTCTTTTGGGGTTTCTGCCCGAAAATGGATCAGCCCGATGATGAGCATCAAATCTTCTGCGACCGGAGTTTTGTCTTTTGCATTTGCGACTAACTGGCCATCGAGGAAGATTTGCATTTGCTGCTTGTCTTTCACTGCTACGAAATGCTGCCAGCGGCGGAGTTGATACTTGGCATCGGAAAAGCAGTAGGTTCCTTTTTTATAATCCGACCCGCTGGGAGATCGGTGCAAAAAACAAATACGCCCAGGTGCGTGCCACGGCGTCGGCCAAACAGGACCACACAGCTCGAACAAGATGCCATGCCCACGATTTTCGAAGACACCGGCTCCTTTGCTAACAAAGCTCAGCATCGACCCTAGATGAAGATGGCTTGGCTTGGCCCACATTTCCAGGGTGTAGGAATCGTCATGAAGCACCTGATCCCAACCCGTGCGGCAAGTCAACAAGCCGCCTGGTGTTTTGTCTTGTTCCGTGATGCCAAACTCAACGGCCAGATTTCCTTTGGGGCCAACCCAACGAACCGCTTCTTCCATTCGCAAATGCAAACGGTCGGCCATTTCGTTGCGCGTGATGCCTTGTTGCTCATTCTCGAAACGCCAGTAGGCCACCGGAGCAGCTCGCTTTATTTCCTTGACGTAGGCGGGCCCTACCGAGAGGAAATCGGTTTCCATTGAGATTTCTTGGGCAAAGAGGCTTCGGTTCGAGCTTCCTTTGCGGACTACCGTAGGCTCCTCGCTGATATTTTCCAGCGAGGCGGATTCGCCGGCGAAAATACTAAGGCGTTTCAGGTTGCCATCTCGCGAAACCAACCAGGGCGATTCGACCACCGCCGATCCGGCAAATGCATGGACTGCACCGGTGCTGCCAAACGCATTAATCCCTATTTCGGAATCCGAAGGGACGTAGATGCGGCCAAAAGGAGTTTCGATCGGAATCGCTTGCGAGAGACCTGTTGTCGTGACGGTGATCTTCCCGTACTGAAGACTTGGCAGGCCTTCTGCTGCGAGCATGATAGAAGCCGGCCCTTCTAACTGAAATTGTACTTCTCCGTGCCCCACTTGGATGATGAACTGCGGGAGAAGAACGGGGACAGGTCCAATACTGTTCGGCACACCGATTGCTGTTGATTTTTTCGAGCTTGAAAAACTGTTCCTGACGTTTAGTTCGTCAGGTTTGGTGAAAAGTTGGCAGGCGAGTGCCATGCCGTTCGACCAGAAATCTTACCCATGGCGCAGCACGAAGAGACCGAGGAATGTCGACGCGCGCAATCCCTACGCTGCTTGCGGTTTCAGTTTTCCG
>JAJRSE010000136.1 GCA_024278955.1 Planctomycetota bacterium
GGGGGGGGGGGGGGGGGGGGGGGGGGGGGGGGGGCGATTGAAAGCCAACAGACGTAGCACGAAGAAACCCTTGCCGTCGTTCCAATCGTTAAAGGCAGAAAGCTATAGTTGTAATGCGTTTCGTTCTAGTCGAGCAGGGGCCTCCTGTTTCTCAAACATGGATAGGAGTGGTATGGAATCGTCGATAAGAAATGCTTCTCAAGTGGATGCAAAGGGTGAAAAAACACCAACCGACGCAGTGGATGAATTGCTTAGCCGGTTGGATAAACTACATAGTTCTCCGGCGGTTGCACTCCAGGTCATGGAGTTGACTAAGGATCCTGACTTTGAACTTTGCGATGTGGCAAAGTGTTTGGAATTCGATCCCGCGCTAGCAGCTTCAATTTTGCGACTGGTGAATTCGTCCTATTATGGGTTGTCGCAACCGGTGGTGAATTTGCCTCATGCGGTCGCCTATCTAGGACGTCGGCCACTGCGGCTGGCGGTGCTGAGTTTTGGTTTGGTGAAAACGCTTGTCAGTGGCACGCCGGCGCAGTTTCATCAGACGTATTGGAAACGCTCGCTTACCATGGCCGCTGCGGCGCGAAAATGTGCCGAAATGTCGAGCGACTCCGACGCCGATCCCGATTCGGCATATGCCGCGGGTTTGTTGTCCGACTTAGGGATGTTGGTGCTGGCTCAGCTAGAGACGGACCGGTATATCGAGCTTGCCGACGACCCGGACCATACGCTCCAGCTGGTGAAAAACGAGCGAGCAATTTTTGATTTCGATCACATTTCAGTTTCCCAGAGGTTGCTTTTGAAATGGGGATTGCCCGATCCGCTCGTCGACGCAGTCGCCTCGCATCATACGTACTTGCCTTTTTCGCCGACGCTAAATCATATTCTCCTGGTGGCGAATCTTATGACCGAGGTCTTATGGAACCCGGCCTGTGTTTATATGCAGCCTTTGCAGCAAGTCTTGGGACGACGGCTAGGGTTTGGCGTCGACGATTTTATTTCGCTGGCCTTGGGTACCGAGACTGCGATGAAAGAGAGCATGGATATTTTTGGCATTCAACTTGAAGGTAACATCGATTTAGAGACGGTCGAGCAGCAAGCTCGCGAGCAGTTTGAGCAGGTAGCTCTCAGTTCGGAGGACGATCTCGACAGTTTGGAATCGTTGCCAGGGGTTGCTTGAAAAAAGGAGGTTACTCGCTTGGGCGATCCGATTCGGCAAGCCGAACCATTTTCCAGGTTTGAGTCAGGTCGGGGCCGAAGTGAACGAGGACGTCGGCTTCGTCTTGGGTTAGGTTGTAGATGCCGGTTTCCATAACCACGTCAGGATTTTTGCTATCAGGCGCGGTCCAAGCGGCTCGTTGAGTTTCGGCATCCACAAAACCTTCCACCTCAAAAGTAACGTCCGAGGTTTCGTTATAGAAAGTTCCAGAGATCACGGAGTCTTTGTTGATTGCCAGCTGGAGATACATTTGACTCGCACTCAGGTCGCCGCTGGTAAGGGCAAACACTCCAAGCGGTAGCCACTCCATGTCTTCGGCAGCTTCTTCGGAAATTTCTGGCGCAGACTTGGCGATTGTCGAAGCTTCGTCGTAATACTGTTCAGCGGTGCTATACGGTTCTCCCTCGACATAAACCGAATCGCCTTCGTAGTAGACTGATCCGTCGGTGCCGTAGGAGTAGTAAACGGGTTGTCTCCAGCGGTTGGCAACCCAAGCGGTAAGTACCACTCCGGTCGCAGGCCGCCACCAATAGCCGGGGCGATGAATTCCATGGCCCGGGTGATGCGAGTGCCAGGGTCGAATGTGACCTGGACGAATCGGGTGGTTCGGAAGATGGGCTGCATGGAGAGGACGATTGACCGACGATCGGGCCCCGGGTCGAGTGGCCGGCAGGTTGGGTCGGTTGTTAGGCAATCTAGCGGGTCGGGCTGAAGCACCCGACTCAAACCAACTTGGCATGCTTGGCCGTTGGCCCGGATGGTTACCAATTTTTGATTTGATTTGGTCGCGACTTGGGGGGCGATTGACACCGGGACGCGCTACGCTTCCAGGGAAGGTCGTGGCCGGTCGAGAGCCGGGCCGGGTTGTTGGGGACCCCAAGAATCCTCGGTTGGGCTGGGGTCTGGTCGAGGGGCGTTGGCCAGGGCCAGGTGCCGTGGGGAAACGGTTGCCTTGGGGAGGCCGCTGAACATTGGGCCGTTGAGTTGGTCTCGACGCAGGTCTTGGTGTGGGGCGCTGTACCGACGGACGATTGTAGCTGGGCATTCGACTCATGGAAGGCGAACGATTGACCGAGGGGCGAGCCCCGCCTCGTGCTCCACCGCCGCCACGCCCGCCTCCACCGCGACCGCCGCGGAGGGCGTAGCCGTGGTCGGAAGCTACGAGTACAAGCATCAGTGCTGCTGCGAGGAATTTTACAGGCGGCTTATTCATGGGGAGGATCCTATCTTTTTCGGTAGGTTGTTTTTTTGCTCAGCTTCTTCTTGTTCGGCAATCGGCTGACGAACGATGGTTATTTCGTCGACGTTGGGCAGTAGCTCGCCGCCCCTTTCGCGGTTGATCGACTGCCAGCGGACGGTGTTTTTGTCGACCACGGTAAATACATTGAGCGACGAAGCGCGTTCGCCGGTGGAGAGCACAAAGTGCGTCTTCACGGTCCAGCGGTTCTCGTCTCGCGACCAAATTCCCTGGCCAACTCCGCCTTCGGAATCGAAGGTCCAAGATTGAATTTGCTTGTCAGCAGCATTCCAACCGATGATTTGAGTTCCCTCGATCACGATTTTGTTGTCCTCGTCAGAGACAGAGAACGAACGGGTGAGAAAGCTTTGATTTTTTGTCCAGTCACAACTGGTCGAGACGCGGGAAGCGTCGCCCTGTTCGCCCCAATCGCCGACCATCCAAGCCAGTTGTTCGAGACCGCTAGGCGTGGCGTCGTTTTTTTCAGGCAGTTGAGCTGAGGTGGTTGAGGCTAAGCACAAGCTGCTGATAGCAAAGCATGCCCAAGCGAGGTAGTGAAAAGGAATTCTCATGAAAATCTCCGAGTGCTTCGACGGCAACGTAGACAGGGGAACCGACCAAGCAGGTAACTAAAAAGGGGTTCATCCGACTAAAGCGTACTTAGTTTGATGGAGGGCGAGGATTTTGAGTTTGAAGAATTCATGATCGCGAAATCCGTAGGCTTGTCGTTTCATGGTTTTTATTTTGTTGTTGGTCCCTTCGAGCGGACCGGTGGAAA
>JAJRSE010000137.1 GCA_024278955.1 Planctomycetota bacterium
CACCGGTCCGCTCGAAGGGACCAACAACAAAATAAAAACCATGAAACGACAAGCCTACGGATTTCGCGATCATGAATTCTTCAAACTCAAAATCCTCGCCCTCCATCAAACTAAGTACGCTTTAGTCGGATGAACCAAAATTCGGTGGTTTTGTCCCTTGGGGGTTTTTTTGGATCGAGATTCGTAGGGTTTGCTGCATGGGTGAGGGGACAAAATAGGCCCTATTTAGGATTTTTGGTGCCTCCTCTTGGACAATATTATTTGGTTGTTCGAGGGGAGATTGACCGCGGAGATCGCCGAGTGCACAGAGTTGATGTTGGGTGGTTTCTCTGCGCTGCTCAGCGATCTCTGCGGTAAAACCCTTTCTGCTGGGGTTTGCTATTTTCAGAATGTTTGCTTCGGAGATTATCGCATTTTGGGATGGCCAATGCGAAGGTTATTTTTGGCCGGGGCGGAATAGAGGAAGAGGGAACCACGACGACACGGCGGGCACGACGAGTTTTTTTGAGGGGAGTCATCAAACAATGTCGCGATGGTTTCACGGAGTGAAACCCGACTATCTGCGGGTGGCCCAGACAACGGCCTTCTCCACAAGCCCTGCTCGTTGTTGTGGCACGTCGTCATTTCCACCAAGGGGCAACACGGTTTGCAAGCCTCTTGTTCCTTCGTCACTCAGACAACCAAGTTGCCTGGGTCACCCGCATTGAGCGGCATTGCAATTTCAGCATCACTCAAGATGTCAGCCAATCCACAACTCGCAGGTTGGGTATCGACGAGAAGTCTGATAGGTTGTGGGTAACCAGTGTAAGATCATGCGCATGTGCCACCGAAGCGATGAGCAGGTCGACAGGGCTTACGGTGATTCCTTGGCGACGCAATTTGCCATTCAGTTTCCCGAAAACATGCGCACAGTCTTCATCGAACAGCAAAACCTTCACGTCGTGCCTTAAAAGCGTTTCGATCGCCGTAAGAATTTTTGTTGGATCGTCTTGGATGTAGGCCCAGGTATAGAGCTCAGCCACGACGATGCTCGGCACGAGAAGCCGACCCGAGTGCTGAGTGAAGCGATGCGACAGCCCGGAGGGTCGCCGAAGATGGGCCGAACAGATATTGGTATCCAGAAGAAAACTCATAGCGAGTCTGTGCGGTAGGGAGCCAATTTTCGGTCCCGTTGGATTTTGTCAATCGATTCATCCAGACCCGGAATGCCCGCCAGCATGCCAGCCGCCGAACACACGGGCTGTCCTTCGCTTGTCACCGGACGCAGGACAACCTCAACTCGTTGTCCTTCCTTAAAGCCGGGGTCGTTTACAAGCTCGACGTTCTTGCCGTAAACGGTGCCTTGGATCGCGTCATTCATGGTTACTGTATCTCCAATAACTTTTCTTCGTATTCTCAACTCCTTCAGTATAGCCGATGGTCTGACGGAAGCCTACTTTTTCTTTTCCTCGCGGTTCGAGGCCAGAGTTACTGGCTAGGTCTTCTCTGTAGGACTCTTTCATTCCCAATTCCAAGCCGGTTTAACCCGGCGCTTTCCCTGCTCGTCGTCGTGGCAAGTCGTCATTTCCACCAAGGGCAACACGGTTTGCAAGCCTCTTGTTCCTTCGCCACTCAGACAACCAAGTTGTCTGGGCTAACTTTGGGGTATTTAATCTGAACGTAGGATGGTGTGCCTGCACCCATCTTTACGTGCAATCTTACTCACGATGGGTGAACCTGTCGGTAGAAAGACTTTAAGCAAAACACACCAATCGCCGACAGAACCAACCATCCTACTGACTAATCAAGTGCAAACCTTGCTGGTGATTCGCACTGCTGGGCAAGCCAGACAGTGGCACCCGACTTTTGTGCGTTCGTCACTATAGTAAAACGGAAACCGACACGGCTCAACCTCTTGTTGCTGACGCAACCCTGGTAGGCTATCGCCAACCAGGGCCACCCGCGTTTTTCGTCCTATGCTGGGTATTGTGAAAAAATGAAAGGCCCTGCCCCGACTACACATGCGTTGCACTGCTCGGTGCGGACTGATACAATCTCGCCATGATTAATTTCACCACAATCGCCGAGCTGGCCGCCGAACTCGGAAAAAACAAGTCGACCATTTCCCGCCACGTCGCCCGGTTGGGCGTGGGCACGCGGATCGGCCCTGTCATCGCTCTATCGCTGAGCGAGGCCGCAAAGGTCCGCAAGGCCATCGCAGAAGCCAGGCCCGGCAATCCGAACGCCGCCACGGCCCGGCTCGGGGTGAAATCTAAGAAAAATCCTGAGAAAAAGCCTAAGAAGCAAGCCCCGAAAAAAACATCGAAATAATAAAGGAATCATCTTGCAATAGACGATGATAAATGATGCAATGAGGGCATGAGAGGCAAGCGACTGAGTCGCCCCAACCGCCCGCAAGGCAATGGAAAAAATGATCGAAAAAGAATCGCCCTGCTGAATTCCTTCCTCGCGCCATCTGCCCGCCTAAGCAACGGGCGCTCGAAAGAGCCGGGTGGCGCGAGGCTTTCTAAAGGAATGGGAGTTAGTCGCGGTAGGGCAATCGCTTTACCTCGTAGAAGAACTCGACTGCAAACCTTGGAAGCATGTCGAAATTCACCGGGACGATTTTCTCGAAACTGACGTAACGCGAGAAAACGGTTTGAAATCATTGATCGTTGGTGCCACGGGGCCCGAGAAGTCGAAGCTGGTATCAAGTCGGTTGGTGCTGAATGAGGAACCGCCGAAGTTGCCCAACGTCGAGGCGGTGGACAGCGAGTTGCCGATGTTAAAGGCGTTGCTGCCTAGCCCAGTCGTTCGCCCCACCTCGGTAAACGCATTGCCAATCGTCGAAACAACATTCCCGCCAAAACCGCCTGCTAGGCCATTCAACGGACTCGCGATGGCCAGCCCCGAGGGGTCGACAAACGTGACCGGGTTGTTGCCGGCGTAGCGATAGACGTTCGGGCCATCGCCAAAACCGATGGGGTCTTCCGAGATGAATCGGCCCGTGTCGGGGGCGTACCAGCGGGCACGGTTGTAGTAGAGGCCGGCGTCGTTGTCCCAGGTGCGGCCTGCGAAGGCGGTCGTGGTAGCGAGCTGTGAGAGAAGCAATCCTGGGGTACCACCAAGAATTGGGATATCTGATAGCGTATCACCGTATTGGTCACGAAGATCGTTGATTACGCCAAAGGAATCATAGTCCAAGGTCTGAATAATGTTGCCTTCTTGGTCCAACACGGCGCGAGTGGACTGTAAACGATCTGTTGCCAAGGCAAGAAGTTCGTCTTGTTGCCCGAGTTCGTTGAAGACTTCGTCAAATAACACTTGATTGGTGAGCGAGGATGAAGCGGGTACCCAGGGCATTCCTCACTTACGTGTCGAGTTGTGATTGGTGGGCAACTGGTTTGCTTCGGAGATTATCGCATTTCGAGGAGGCAAATGCGAAGGTTATTTTTGGCCGGGTTCGGAATAGATGAAGAGGGGAACCACGACGGCACGGCGGGCACTGCGATTTTTTTTGGTGTGAGTCATCAAACAATGTCGCGATTCACTCCGTGAATCGAATTTGGTTTCACGGAGTGAAACCCGACTATCTGAGGGTAGGGTGGTGTGCTTGCACCCATCTTTTCCACTAGCCGAAGC
Source organism: Planctomycetota bacterium (assembly GCA_024278955.1). GTDB lineage: Bacteria > Planctomycetota > Planctomycetia > Pirellulales > Lacipirellulaceae > Bythopirellula. Next base: position 3,622 of record JAJRSE010000137.1, read on the forward strand.
GATGGGTGAACCTGTCGGTGAAAAGCTTGTCGCAAAAAAGGATTGATTGCCGACAGAACCAACTCATCCTTGTATCTTCAAAGTAACCGGTATGATGTAGCCATTGCCATGTTCTGCGTAGTGAACGTAGCAGAACACGGCGGCCGACCGGTAGATCGTCCGATCGGAGAGACACCCCAAGACAACAAGCCCTTAGGCCATCAGAAACCAATACTAAAACCCCACGTCAGGCAAACTCGCTAGCGGCCACCACGGCGAATTGAGCAGCTCGCCAAAATCTAGCTCGAGCCGATCCCGTCGTTTGTCGATCGATCGGTTGATCTTGGCCACGAGCTTCGGGCCTTTTAGTTCATGCTCGACCATACGCCGCAGGCCGCTGCTCAGCTCTTGCACTAGCGGCCCTCGGGCGTTGCTGACCCGGCGAAGATGAAAGTCGGAGAGCGTCAGTCTCGCATCAATCACCTTGGGGTCGATCACTAGCCCCGGCGATCCTGACTTCGTGTGCCAACGGACGCCCACCTCGCAGTCGATTGCCAACTTCAAGTCGGTATCTCCAACGACTTCCAGCGCAATTAAGTGGACGCCGTATTGATAAACCTTCGCACGCGCCCAACTATCAAGCTTGGCGGCAAGGACAAGCGTAAAACCGACGCGGCTGCCATCGATCGCATGAAAGTTCTCGATTTGCACGTCAAGGTGCTTCTCCGGGTCGATCAACTTCACCCGATAATGTTTCCAGACGCCGTGCTTCACGGCCTTCTTACGGCGAGAGAGCTTGAGCCCGTCATTGCGGACACCCACCGTAATGTTCTTGGTCTTGCCCCAGTCTTTTTTCTTGTCGTACTCAAGCGGAATTGCCTGTTCGACCAATTTGGCAAACGTGTTGGCCAAGGTTCTTTTTGCAGCCCCCGCCATGGGAACATCCACCGATACCTGCGGCGAACTAGCAACCGGCTGGGCAGAGAGAGAAGGGACAGAGAGAGATTGGCCACAGAGAGAACTCGCAAGGCCCACACTCCAGACCAGGACTGCTAGGGGCCAATGCATCGCAATTCTCCTCGGACCGTTTTCAAAACACCTTGGGTTCTACGCGATCGAGACCTGACTAGTGCTTCGACCCATCAATCGAAAGATGACAAAGCACTCGTTCGCCAAAAACGTGGGGAGCTGGAGTCTTCTTTATTCCGCATCTTTCGCATTCCAAAATCCGAATCCCGCAATAAAAAAGAACCTGCCCCGAGCCCGAAAGCCCGAGACAGGTCCTCAGAGGGGGATCTTTACTGTTCGCGATTAGCGAACAAAGCTCGCACTCACCACCTTGCGGGGTTGAGCGATCCGAGCGCTAGGATCGGCATCTGGAGCTGGAGGAATCGGAGCAGCTTCGGGAGCTACTTCGATTGCCCCGATGGCACCATTGCTCGAAGCACATCCGCCGCCACAGCTATCGCCACAGCAGTTGTCTCCGCAACTTCCGTCGCCGCAGCAATTGTCGGCAGCGCCACAGCTTGCTTCGCAGCAGTTGTCACCACAGCAGCTGTCACCGCAACATCCGTCGCCGCAGCAGTTGTCGGCAGCGCCACAGCTTGCTTCGCAGCAGCGGCTCTTACGCTGGAACAACTTGCTCAAGCAGCAGCTTCGCTTCTTTTTGCAGCAGCTGCTGGCTACGCCACAGCTTGCTTCGCAGGAGCCATCACCACAGCAGTTGTCGCCACAGCCATCGCCACAGCAACCGTCGTCGCAGCAGTTGTCGGCAGCACCACAGCTTGCTTCGCAGCAGCGGCTCTTACGCTGGAACAACTTGCTCAAGCAGCAGGTTCGCTTCTTGCAGCAGTTGCTGCTGGCTACGCCGCAGCTTGCTTCGCAGCAGTTGTCGCCACAGCCATCACCACAGCATCCGTCGTCGCAGCAGTTGTTAGCAGAACCACAGCTTGCTTCGCAGCAGCGGCTCTTACGCTGAAACAATCTGCTCAAGCAGTTGCCTCGTTTTTTGCAGCAGCTGCTGCTGGCGGCTACGCCACAGCTTGCTTCGCAGCAGCCGTCGCCACAGCAATTGTCGCCATAGCTGTCGCCGCAACATCCGTCTCCACAACAGTCATCATTACTTCCACACGATGGCTCACAGCAGTTACTTCCGCAACCGCTACCCAACATGGTGTCTAGCAAACCGTAGCCAAAGCTTGGGCTTGAAAGCATCACGCCGAAAATGAGCGCTCCCAACAAATTCCACTTCATAAAATAACGTCTCCTATTCCTTTGGGGACGACAGCTCAAACTGCTTGACAATTCTGAGTACGCAAATCACCACACCCTCCCTGGGTTGGTCGAGATGACTTCGGTGGGGCGTTACGCCCGGTAGGCTATTTTGGGGTGGGAGTGAGGGGTAACCCAACTGGGTCAGAGGGGTCAAGGGGGGTTTGAATCTTCCGTGTGTCCCCGAGGTCAGGCGTCGACTCCAGTCAAGCCAATCCATGACTCGATTCATTACAGGCCGGTATGTCGACGCGGCAGGCTTTTGTACGTCACCGGCAAAACCCGAAAGCATTGCCTGCGACACAAAACCTATCGGCCCCTTACAAGACGACCCTTGAGCTTCCACAGGTAATTTTCTGCAAGTGGTTTAGGTCACCCATTAGGCAAGATTTACCGCCCACGAAGGCTGTCTGGCTCGTGCCGATTGTAGCCCCAGGAAGCGAATTCCGACGCTCGTGGCAATCGCGTCTTGAATCTGTTATTCTAGGGAATTCCTGCGTAACCGGGTTACGGCCAGATCCAAGGTGGTCAGCCAGTTCGCACGAACCGCAAAGTCAAAAAACATCCCCTAACCGGCAAACTTCCCCATTCACTTGCTGCCGCGACCCCACCTGAAAAAACTCCCACCTGAAATTTCGCCAATCTCAAATCTTGATTGTGAGCCTCTATGCTTGTGAGCCGACCTCTGGTCCGTATCTCGTTGGTTTTGCTCTGCTGCTTCGTGCTGCAAATTCAAAGCAACAACTTGGCCGCAGCAGGCAACAGGTCTGATTGGCCCAACCGGCGCGGGCCTTCACAAAACCATACCTCGACCGAACGCAATCTTGTCGACCGCTGGGATCCCCAAGGCGGACCCGACAGTAACCTGCTCTGGAAAAACACCGAGTTGGGGGGACGCTCCACCCCCATCATCTTAGACGGGCGACTCTACACGATCGTACGTCACAACACAGGCACAGCCGAAGAAGCCGCCAAAGTTGTCTGCGTCGACGCAGCCACGGGCGAGAAACAATGGGAGCATCGTTTCAACGTCTACCTCACCGACGTCCCCGATACCCGCGTCGGATGGTCGTCGTGTGTAGGCGATCCCGAAACAGGGCGCATTTACGCGATGAGCGTCTCGGGCTATTTCTGTTGCCTCGAAGGCAAGACCGGCAAGGTTGTTTGGGAGCGTAGCCTGCACGAAGAATTCGGTCTACTCAGCACCTTCGGCGGGCGAACTCACAGCCCCATTATCTTCGAAGACCAAGTCATCATCAGCGCCATCATCATCGGCTGGGGCGACGCCCCGAAGTGGGACTTCCTCGCCAAGCCGGCCCACCGTTTCTTGGCGTTCGACAAAGCCACCGGCTCGCTCCGCTGGCTCAAAGGAACCCGAATCTCGCCTACCGACACCACCTACAGCACGCCGACGCTCTGTGTTCTAGGCGGCCAAGCGGCCATGGTCTTTGGCTCGGGCGATGGCAGTATCTGGGCACTCCAGCCACGCACCGGCGAAAAGATTTGGAATTTCCCCATCTCGCGGCGCGGCGTCAACGTTTCTCCCCTGGTCGTTGGCAATACCGTTTACGCTTCGCAAAGCGAAGAAAATGTGGTTGGCACCACGATGGGTACGCTCGTCAGGCTCGAGGGCACTCAAACCGGCGACCTCACCGGCAAAGAAACCTGGCAAAAGTTCGAAGTCATGGCTGGCAAAAGTTCGCCTATTATGGTCGACGGGCGGCTTTGGGTGGTCGACGATCGTGCCAAACTCTCGATCTACGATCCCGAAACCGGCGAGCGCATTGCCCGCAAGGCGCTCGGCACCGCGATGCGCAGCACACCACTCTACGCAGACGGCAAAGTCTACCTCTGCACAAACAATGGTCGCTGGTACGTACTCAAGCCTACCGAAAAGGGCGTCAAGGTCCTACACAAATTACGCCTCCAAGGCGAAGCCAGCGATGGCTCGCCCATTGTTGCCAGCGGCAGAATCTACCTGCCGATGTCTGGCGCCCTCTATTGCATTGGTCGCCCCGATCAAAAACCGGCCGCCGATCCACTGCCTGAACCCCTCAAAGAAACCCCAGCGAGCGAAGACCCCAAGCCGGCACTCCTCCAGGTAGAGCCCTACGACACGCTGCTTGCACCAGGGGAATCACAAGATTACCGCGTCCGAATCTACAACTCGCGCGGCCAGCTTCTCAAAGAAGTCGCCCCTGACGATGCGACATTCAGCGTCGAAGGTCCCGGCTCGATCAATAGCAGCGGCGTCTACACCGCCTCCTCAACTGCCAACCACGACACGGCCCTCGTCGTTGCCCAAGTCGGCGACCTAGAGGGTACTGCCCGCCTGCGCATCGTTCCGCCCCTTCCATGGCACTTCGACTTCAACGACGCCGAAAAAGTCCCGCTCACTTGGGTCGGCGGTCGCGTACGGTACATCACCCGCGAACAAGACGGCGAAAAATTTGCCGTCAAACGAAGCGTCCTCCCCACGCCCCGTAACCCTAAAAACAAACTCGGCGCCCGCAGCCGAATGTGGATGGGCCCCACCGACTTGGCGAACTACACCATCCAAGCCGATTTCGCACTCTCCCGCTCAGACCACACTGGCAAAATGTCTGACTTCGGCTTAATCAATAGCCGCTACACGATGACCGTTCGCTCCTCGAACAAAAAATTACGCCTCTACAGCTGGAGCCCTCACGACTATCGCGCGTTTGTTGAGGTCGATTTCGACCCCGAACCGAGGAAGTGGTACACGATAAAGTTGCAAGTCAAACCGCTGTATATCATGGCTCAAGTCCGCGGCAAAATTTGGCCACGCGGCGATGCCGAACCAGAGGAATGGACCATTGGCTTAACAGACAAGGCACCCAACCTTTCCGGCAGCCCCGGCTTTTACGGCAATGCCCAGGAAGCCGAAATCCAGGTCGACAACGTCTCGGTAATCCCCAACGAATAACCTCCCCCAAGCATGCGGAACATAGAATGAACAAAGTCCGACGCATCAGCTACCTCATCGCTGCCCTCATCCTTGGGTGGTGCGCAGGCGCAGCGCTCGACCACGCCTCTGGCGAAGCGACGCGGCCCGCAGAAAAAACAAACCTCACCCTCAACTGGCCCCAATGGGGTGGCGACGCCCAACACAACAACACTCCCATCGGTCACAACATCCCTACCGAATGGAACACCGGTAACTTCGACTACCGCACCGGCGAGTGGGACCCGAGCGAAGCAAAAAACATCAAATGGGTCTCCCGTCTTGGCTCGCAAACCTACGGCAACGCCGTCGTGGCAGACAAACACATCTATGTCGGCACCAACAACAGCGGTGGCTGGCTCAAACGCTATCCCTCGAAAGTCGACCTTGGCTGCCTGCTCTGCTTCGACACCGAAACCGGCGACTTTCTCTGGCAGCATAGTAGCGAAAAACTCCCTTCCGGACGCGTCCACGACTGGCCCCTTCAAGGCATCTGCTGTGCCCCGCTCGTCGAAGGCGATCGTCTCTGGTTCGTCACCAGCCGCGGCGAAGTCCGCTGCCTCGACACCCAAGGCTTTTACGACGGCGAAAACGACGGACCCTACAACCAGGAAGAAGAACTTCTCAAACAGTCCCAAAAACCCTATCAGCTAAAAGAGGAAGCCGACGTCGTCTGGTCCTACGACATGATGGCCGAAATGGGAATCTCGCAGCACAACATGTGTAGCTGCTCGGTTACCGTGGCCGGCGACATCCTGCTGGTCAACTCTTCCAACGGCGTCGATGTCGAACACAACTACATCCCAGCCCCCGAAGCTCCCAGCTTCTTCGCCATGGACAAAAACACGGGGAAAGTCCTTTGGACCGACAGCTCTCCAGGCCTCAATATTTTGCACGGCCAATGGTCGTCGCCCGCCTACGCCGTTCTCGGGGGCCAGCCTCAGGTCATCTTCGCCGGAGGCGACGGTTGGGTCTACAGCTTCGATCCCCAGGGAAGCAAAGACGGAAAATCAAAACTGCTCTGGAAGTTCGACGCCAACCCTAAAACTTCCTTCTGGGAACTCGGCGGCCGAGGCACTCGCAATAACATCATCGCTACGCCCGTTATTTACGAAGGCCGCGTCTACGTCGCGGTCGGCCAAGATCCGGAACATGGCGAAGGCGTCGGCCATCTCTGGTGCCTCGACCCAACACAACGCGGTGATGTCAGCCCCGATTTGGCCTACAACGCCTCGGCGCCCAGCACCATCATCGCCCCCAAACGAATCCAAGCCGTCGTGCCCGAAGAAGGCGACCTCACTCGCCCCAATCCCAACTCGGCAGCTATTTGGCATTACAGCAACTTCGACCAAAACGGCGACGGCGAAATCGACTTTGAAGAAACCATGCACCGCAGTTGTGGCACCGTTGCCATTCGAGACGACATCCTTTACATCGCCGATTTCAGCGGCCTCTTCCACTGCCTCGATGCCGAAACAGGCAAGGTCCACTGGACCTACGACATGTTGGCCGCTGCCTGGGGCTCGCCGCTCATTGTCGAAGACAAAGTCTACATCGGCGACGAAGATGGCGAAGTCGCCATCTTCCGCCACTCCACCGATCCCGCCATCGCCATGCGTGATGTCGACGGCGAACTCGAACCCTTCTACGGCACCCGCGACATGAACAACAGCATCTACAGCACGCCGATCATTGCCGACAACGTGCTCTACATCAGCAACCGCACCCACCTGTTTGCCATCGCCGAAGGCGCAACCCCAACGCCCCAAAAGAAAGAATAGAAGGCGGACAAACCTAACGCTGCCGTAAGGCCACAACTGAAAATTTGACAGGATTTACAGGATCGCCTAAATCAATCCGGTCTATCCTGTACCTCCTGTCAGATTTTTTTGCGTCAAGCTTTCCATGGAAACGCTTGAGCAAGAGAAGGTGTAACCGTTCACGGTTCAAAGAAGAAAAATCACCACAGAGAAAGAAGCAGTTTTATCCATTTTGATCAAGAAAGGCACCAGGGATTTCTCGACAAAATCAATTAAAAAACTCGGCGTTCTGTGGCTATACCTCCTTTCCTGTGAACGGTTACGAGAAAGTAGACCCGCGCAAATCGGTAAAATCCGCGCTCATCCACGTCCGATTCTTACTTGCAGATAATCAGTACTTATTCAGGAGAGCGAACTTTGACCAAACGCATTCTCGACGTCGGCAACTGCGCCCCCGACTTCGCCTCGATCAGCCGCTTTCTCACCACGCACTTCGATTGTGAGTTAGACCAAGCACACAGCCTCGAAGAAACGCTCAGCCTGCTGCGAGCCGGCGACTACGATCTTGTGCTGGTCAATCGCAAGCTCGACCGCGATTATTCCGACGGCATCGAGATTATCAAATCGATCCAAGCCGACTCCGATCTTTCAAGCATCCCCGTGATGCTCATCACCAACTACGCCGAACACCAAGACGCAGCCGAAGCAGTCGGAGCCCAGCGAGGCTTCGGAAAACTAGAACACAACAGCCAAACGGCCGAGCGGCTAAAACCAATTCTTGGATAACCCGATCGGCTTGTCGGCTAATTTCCTATGCCAAAAGTTTTTTGACGAGACGAACAGAATTCGACCGAATGATCCTGTACCATCTTGTCTCTCCTGTCAAAACAAACTCGCTTTAAGGCAATTGAATTTGACAAGGTAACTCGCAACCATGCCCACCCCTCTTCTACCTGCCGCGATCAATGCCTCTTGGAAGCGAAGTTTCCGAAAGCGGCTGCTCGCCTGGTACGCAAAACACAAGCGCGACCTTCCCTGGCGCAAATCCAAAAACCCCTATCGGGTTTGGCTCAGCGAAGTCATGCTCCAACAGACTCAAGTCGAAACCGTCAAACCCTACTTCCAGCGTTTTCTCAAAGCCTTTCCCACCGTCAAAAAGCTTGCCGAGGCCGACGAGCAAGAGGTCCTTCGCCTATGGGAAGGCTTAGGCTACTACCGCCGCGCACGGCAACTGCACGCCGCTGCACAACAAGTGGTTGCTGAGTTCGGTGGCCGCTTCCCCGACGACGTCCAATCGCTCCAGTCGCTACCCGGCATTGGTCGCTACACGGCCGGCGCGATTGCGTCGATTGCCTTCGACCGTCGAGCACCCATTCTAGAAGCCAACACGATCCGACTCTTTTCGCGGCTACTCGCCTATCGCGATGACCCCATGAAGGCCGCCGGGCAACGATTGCTCTGGCAAGCAGCCGAACAAGTTTTGCCTCGCAAAGAAATAGCCCCCTTCAACCAAGCCCTGATGGAACTCGGCTCGCTCGTCTGCTCGCCCACAAACCCACGTTGCGACCAATGCCCCGCGGCGTCGCTTTGTATCACCAACGAACTCGGTTTGCAGAAGTCGATCCCAAAATCGGGGAAAAAAGTAAAGTTCACCGACGTCTCCGAAGCAGCCGTCGTTGTTCGGAAAATCGTTCGGAAAAAAGAAAGAGTGTTGCTCCGCCGTTGTGCCGAAGGCGAACGATGGGCCGGACTCTGGGACTTTCCTCGCTTCGAAATCGAAAGCGAAGGACCGCTATTTGTCCGCGACGAACTAATCGCCAAAGTGCAACAACAGACCGGCATTGTGATCCTCCCCGGCGGACTCCTGAAAACAATCAAGCACGGCGTCACCCGCTACCGCATCACACTCGATTGCTACGAAGCCACTTTTTCGTCGGGCCGAGTCACGTCAACAAAAGAAGAGCCCGTCCGCTGGGTCCCCACTCCAGAACTCATCGACCTCCCCCTAAGCACAACAGGACGAAAGATCGCCAAACTCGTATGAACAAGCCAGCAACCATCCTAGAAAAAATCGTCGCCACCAAACGACAGGAAATCAAACAAGCCCAGCAGCAGGTCACTGAAGACCAGCTTCGAGAGCAGCTTACGAGTAGCCCGCCACCTCGCGACTTTTTTCAAGCACTCGCCGGCTCAGGGCCCATACGGCTGATCGCCGAAGTCAAAAAGGCAAGCCCTTCGGCAGGCGTTATCCGCCAAGACTTCGACCCTGTCGCGATCGCCACCACTTACCAGGCCCACGGTGCCTCGTGCCTCAGCGTGCTGACAGACGTCTCTTACTTCCAAGGCAGCCTTGATTATCTGCGCGCAGTTCGAGCGGCGGTCACGCTACCGGTGCTGCGCAAAGATTTCATCATCGACAGTTACCAGCTGCTCGAAGCCCGAGCCGCAGGAGCCGATGCCGTCCTGCTAATCGCCGAATGCCTCGACGATTGCAATCTCAGGAAGCTACACAACGAAACCCTCGACCTTGGCATGACTCCCTTGGTTGAACTTTACGACCCAGACAATCTGCCCCGCGTACTCGAAGCCGGTGCGACATTGATTGGGGTTAACAATCGCAATCTACACACCTTTGAAGTCGATTTGGAACACACGATCAGAATGCGTCAAGAAATCTCCGACCAGTGTGTCCTTGTCGGAGAAAGCGGAATCAAAACCCGCGCAGACGCAAAGCGACTCGAACAAGCTGGCGTCGATGCCATGCTCGTCGGCGAGTCGCTTATGCGTCAATCAGATATCGGGGCAGCCGTCGATCGGCTGCTGGGGCAAACAGAACGTCCCGCTAGCAGCGAGGACGTCTCCTGACACCCACAAGGCTTATTCCTAACCCTAGTATCAACACACACGAGGTCGGTTCAGGAACCACTCGCATTTGAGTAAACACTTGTTGAAACGTGGTAATCTCCGCCTTGTCGAATGGAGTATTGTCGCCAGACTCAATGCTAATGTCCTTCATCACCCGAAGGCTACGAAACCCATCCACACCAAGGGCCGCCTGGAATTGAACATCATCCGACGACTGTGAAGCGATCAGAGCATCGTTAACTCGAAGTTCGTAAATCGAAAGTGAGGGAACATTGACACCCGCGAAATTTTCAACAATCTGAGCGTCGCCAGTGCCACGAACATTGGTCGTTCCGTCCAAGCTAACGCCACTGATAACATAATCCAAATCTAACGCAGTTACCGTAAAGGCTAATCCAGCTTCCAACTTCAAAGGGCTCGACAAACCGCCTGCCTGGAAATCGCCGCTGAACAACAATCCGTAGCCATTAAGGACGTTATCAAAAATTCCGGTTACTGCAATTTCATCTGCCTGCAAGTCGCCTAACGCAAGATTGTAAGCAAAATCGGTGAACTGCTTGTCTCCTGCCGTGATGTATCCACCAGCCAGCAAATCGGAGAGCATCACCGTTTCACCAAGGCCGTAGGAACCGCTTCCAGCATCGGCACTCGACGACAACGGACCAGCAAAACCTGCCAGTAACAGAAGGCCTAAACAAATTGGTAAAATCTTCTTTTTTCGCATGTTGTTTTTCTCCAGGTAAATTCTCAAAGTCCTTTTGAGATGGTTTAGTAAAATGAGCGAGATCATTCGCCGTCATATAAAAAGTCAACCGCGGACATGTTGTCCGCTACTAGTTTGCCTGTCCTTGTTCGATCGTTGCTCTTACCAGCTTGATCTCTTGTTTGCTCGTTGGTGAATTCCACCAAGCTTACCTGCCTTGCGGCGAGCACCTGTCGCCTTACGACGAGCACTTTTGCGCTCGCCTCCAACTCCACCACGCACATCACGTCGCATACTAACCGGATAGGAAGACGTCACTTCGACTTCGGTCTCAATCGGCTCTTCTTGTCGTTTTTTCATCGAAACGGTCCTTCACGAAAGTTGGATTTCTCATTGCGCACCTGCCCCCTCTCCTGCCATCCTGGTCAGACCCGTGCCTTTTCTTCATCCCATGTCACAATCTTGCAGTAAAATTTGCGGTTCTCATCGCTTGTTTGGTTAATGCTTGGCGAGCTTCTCGGAACACTAACTCCAAGCCCGTCGGATCCGAAGCCTCAGGAAGATGTGCCCAAACTCCCAGTTGCCGAGCCCATAGCTCGTCCACCGCATTCGAACTAGCCATCGAAACAACCAGCAAAGAGTTGCTAATCGTTCGAGAGCGAACTGCCGCTTCACGAAACTCCTCAAAACGAGCCGTATCATTAGGAGGCAAATCTACGATTGTCATCGGAACCTTGAGGCGGAACATATTCCGTACAAATTGCCCGACGTCGCAGCAAACTACTGCTTGCCAAGCTTCTGCCTCGGCAGCGGCGCGAAACAACTCGGCTCGCTCGTCACACCACGACACCACGAGGCAGCGAAGCAGGCCTGGCGGTGCCAGCACGCGCTGCGACAACTGCTTCCCGCCTTGAACGGCAGTCAGTTTCGAGGAAACCTTATGTTGAGAAGAGGCTATTGCCACGATAGTTCTACCTTAAAGAGGTTTGAATCATTGGTTGTTGACTCCTAGACATTGCACACCTCATCCTCGGCCAGGTTCCTTGCTGATCTTGAAACTTACGCTGATAACGCATCATGCAATACTTCGCGCAACCACTTCCTGTTCACTTCTGTGTCCAACTAGCCTGCCCACCGTGCAGCAGCATCCACCGCTACCCAAGGCATATCGACTTAAGAACACAGAACGGTTTTCTTGTTTTTCGTATCCGCGTGAGGGCCTGATAGCTCTCTCGCGCAGATATTCTCCGTCCGTAATCCACTTCAGGCGGCTACCTGCTCACAACCACTGTGGAGTAGCTCACTTACCCTGAAAGAGGAATACCTCTGCGCAATTCACCAAGTCATCTTGCGCTTGCGGCGACGATGAATACCATTGATCGATTGAGGGCTTTTACCTTTACGCCCATGTACGGGCCGGCGCTGCTTCGACGACTTGACCGAAGCGGTACGTTGGAAAGTGTCGTTGCCATAATCGGCTTCAACTGCTTCGTATGATTGCCTGTTACTCATTCACTCATCCCCTTAAGTTGCAGGACTGCTATTAGCCAAAACAATTCAATTGCCGCAGACGCAAGCCTCGGCCATACTGTTTCGCTACATTCAACCCTGGGCAAAATGCCTAGCGAGATTGTGCGCTTTGGCGAACATCACCAAGCGAGCTGCCTCGTATGCTGATCGCACACCAGACAACGGACACTTCCTAAAGCGATTACTATGCCGAACCAGCAAGAAGCCCAAAAGTTCCTGTAAGTCTTTTGGTAGCAAGGGCTTACAACTCTGGTCGTGGACAGGGCCGATTGGCCCGTAATCACCGTTTTGGTGAGCTATTTCCGGTGCTAGCAGGGGTAGTTCGCTTGTTTCTCAGCTCAATCAACCCCATTCACCATCCTGGTGAGGACCCACCAAAGTGGTGGAAGAACGGGAGGCAGGCTAAGTGGAACAAATCTACCGAGTAGAAAAACTTTTCAGCTAGCTATGAACAAATACGCGGCCGGCGAGGGTCTCTACAATAGAACATCATGACAGACACTGAACCACAACTTGCAAAACGGCTGGCGCGTGGCGAGGAGTCGGCGTTTGTCGAACTATACGATGCCTGCGCAGACCGTTTGCTGCGCTACCTGACCCTTCGACTAGCTTCCTCCGATCAGGCAGCCGATGTGTTGCAAACGGCAATGATGCGAGCGGTGAAGTCCCGACGAAGGTTTGCTAAGGTCGACAGCCCGGTAGCTTACCTTTTCCGAATTGCCTGCAATGAAGCAGCTCGACTAGCCAAACGCAAAGCGAGACGCTCGGAGCAGACTCTTACGGCTGAGCAACAACGGGAGCTGATAGACGAGTCGAGTGACTCTTGCGACGACATCGAAATGGCACTCGCAGCCTTGGCTCGGTTGAATGCGGAAGATCGCGAATTGGTGCAACTGAAGATTTACGCGGGCCTCACGTTTCGTGAAATTGCAGAAGTTACAGGCCGACCTCAGGCAACGGTTGCTACGCGATACCGTCGGGCACTCAATTCGTTACGGCCATGGTTTGTGAAGCAGCTTCAAGATTAGAGTGTAGTTTAGAACTTTTCCAGGTATCAGGAAGACGCAGGCAAGGTAGGAGAGCAGAACAATGAATCATTCCCCAGAACCGTTGGACGATTCCGTAGAAGCGCGGCTGGCCCGTGTGTTGCCGTGCGTTGCCGTGGACGGTCTTCGAGCAGTAACCCTGAGACAAGTCCAGCGAGAGCTGCGGGCGGCACGTTGGGATCGGCGACTCGGTCGATTGGCGGCGGTGTTATTGGCAGTTGGAGTCGCAATGAACTTCGTCACGGTTAATAGGCGTCCGGCTTTCCCGCCCGGCGGACAAATCGCCTCGCGGCCAACCACCGAATCGATCGCCGGTTTGGCCGTGACGCTAGCCGAAGCTACCGATAGAGAAACGGCGAACTTATTTGCCCGGCATCTTGCGGCCCTCAGTGGTTTTCCAGCGGGTAGCGATCAAGCCAGCACGATTGAGCGGGAGATCAACCGGCGCTTTTCGCCTGCATTATCCCATGGGAAGGACGGCTAACGATGGCTCGGATGAAGCGGATCATGAAGCGATTAGCAATTGGCTTTGCCTTTTTAGTAGCTGCGTTGTTGATTATCAATGCGGCATACAGTTGGCATCTAGGACGGCAGCTAGAAAGTAGGTTGGCAATTTTACGTGCGGCGAGCGAGCCTACAACATTCGCTGAACTGGCACCATCGCCGATACCGCCAGAGCAGGATGCCGCAGTGCACCTCCAAAGACTTGCACCTCAACTAAAAGCGTTTACTAAAGAATATGTGAATTTTTTCGATAGGACGCCGCTTGGGAAATCGTTTAGCGAGAATGACGAGCCTCCAACGCCTGAACAGATCGCAGCTATCCGCGAAATACTGTCGCACTATCCCGATTTGGCACACTCGCTCGACGTGGCTTCACGCTGCACAGGGTATGCGTCGCAAATCGACTACTCGGTTGCCGAATGTTCAGCAGGTGCGTGCTCAGCAGATGGATGTTCTCCCTCACCCGTGCTTGAAGAGTTGATGCGAAGCACAGATGGGCGGCGAACGCCATATCGGTTTCTTCGTTGGGAAATTTTGGTGCTACTAGCAGATGGGAAACAAAAAAAGGCGGTCGAGATTGGCATGGTTATTCTCCGACTCGCTCGGCATTTAGATAATGAGCCGGCCCTAATAAGTGGTCTGATAGCTTGCGCAGTCCGCGGTGTGGCAGTTGATAGCCTTGATTTGGCGTTGCGTGCGGGACCGGTTTCCGACGATGTTCACCAGCAGCTCGATGATGAACTAGCCTTGCATGACGATCCTGAATGGATTCGGAGTGCAATGAAGAGCGAAAGAGTGATTAGTCTCAGCATCTCTCGGCGCATGTTCTCTGCTGCTTGGTGGTTGCCTTGGATCGCGAGCGGAGTCGAGGTAGATATGTTTGATGCCTATCAGCGGCTGATTCCTGCTATATCTCAACCGTGGTATCTGGCAAAAAGCAAGATTCAAAACTTGAATGCTGGAGTTTCATACTCTACGCCCATGTCTGGTGCTTTGATTACACTTCTAGAACCTTCTCTTGAGGCGGCCGGAGTCGCGTTTAACCGCACTACGGCCGAATTGAGATGCCTGCGTATACTCAATAAGCTCGCCGCTTACGCCCAAGCTCATGGTCGCGAAGCCGAAGGGCTGGACGATTTGGATTTACCCGACGCGGCCAAGATCGACCCATTCTCAGGCAAGCCATTAAAGCTAAAATGGACCGACAACGGCTGGGTCGTTTACACTGTTTTCAAAAATGGCATCGACGACGGCGGGAATTTCAAGGACCAAGAAGACTGGGGAATAGGACCGGCCGGACATCCTGAACCCGAATGAGTTGTTTGGCGATTGGGCCGGACCGCATTCTATTAGACGCTGACCTCTTCGGCCAACTCTTTGGAAGTGTACTGAGCCACCAGCGAAATTAGGCGCTGTCGGTCGATTGGCTTCGACGCGTAATCGTCGCACCCTGCATCACAGCATTTCTCTCGGGCGCCATCCATTGCATGGGCCGTCAATGCAATAATTGGACCTGGGTAGTTGGCTTCGCGAAGCTTTCTCGTGGCACCATAGCCATCGAGTTCTGGCATCTGCATGTCCATAAGAATCAGATCAAATGGATTGCCTTCTTCTCGAGCCTTGAGCGCCGCGTCGAGGGCAAGCTGCCCGTTTTCTACGACCGTCACGTTGGCACCATGCTTTTTCAGAATGAACGAGATGAGCCGCTGATTGTCTGGTCCGTCCTCTGCCAACAGGATTTGGCAATCGAGTTGAATGGTCGTTTCCTTTGGGAGAGAAACCTTGTGGGAAGCATTTTGATTGTCCGCCGCAACTTCAATCATACTCACATCGGTCAAAGGTCCGGTGGGCACCTCGACGCTAAACGTGCTGCCTTCTCCCGCAGTACTGCGGATAGTAATGCTGCCTTCCAGCATCTCGGCTAGCCGCTTGCTGATGGTTAGCCCCAACCCAGTTCCGCCGAACTTACGAGTTGTCGAAGCGTCTGCCTGGACAAACGGCTGAAATAAGTTGGACATTTGTTTCTGGGTCATTCCAATACCCGTGTCGATGACGTCCACCCGAAGCGTTGGATTTTCAGCACTTTGGTTGCGAGTTTGAACCTTCAAGCAAACACTCCCCGCCTTCGTGAATTTGATTGCATTTCCCACAAGGTTGATAAGAATCTGCCGGAGTCGCGTGGGATCAGATTGAATGTTCTCCGGCACTGGGCCCTGGTATTCAACCCGTAGTTCGAGCTTTTGATCGGTGGCTCGTACCTGCATCAGCGTGATCACATCTGCTACGATGTCTCGCGGCGAACAGCCAATGTGTTCCACTTCTAACTTACCCGAGTCGATTTTAGAAAGGTCAAGAATGTCGTTGATAAGATCTAAAAGATACTGGCCGTTTCGCTGAATGGTCCAAAGTGCCTCGACGCGAGAACTTGGCGCGTTCTCAAGCCCTTCCTCGCTAAGCAAAAGGTCCGCAAAACCAAGAATGGCGGTCATGGGCGTGCGGATTTCGTGGCTCATGTTGGCAAGAAAAGCACTTTTCGCCTGGTTTGCGGCATCTGCGGTAAGTCGAAGTTGCTTTTGCTCTCGATAGAGGACATTGGTCCGTACGACGTTGCTAACTCTCGCTTTGAGTTCATTCACGCAGAAGGGCTTCGAGATAAACTCCATCGCACCTAGCCGAAGCGATTCTTCTACCGATTGCGGGTCGGACTTGCTAGTGACCATGATGACGGAAATGTCGCGAGTTCGCTGGCTGCCCATGACGGTCTTGAGAACTTCGTTACCTCGAAGCCCAGGCATTTCTTGGTCGAGCAACATAACGTGAGGCAAAGATTCTTCGATTAGTTCGAGTGCTTCCGAGCCGCTGTTGGCCATTCTCACCGTGCACTGCTCTCGGTCGATCGCATCGCTAATCATTTCCTGCATTAGCTTCGAGTCGTCGACGATAAGGATTTCCGTGTGCCTCAAACCGTCGCTTTCATGTGCGTCTCCTTCGATAGCCATGCCCTAGTCCTTTGTTTTCGATTCTAGTGCCGCACGAACGTGTTCCGGTCACCGTACAGATATTCGGTGTCAAACTGGTGCTGTAATCGGAACACCCGCGTGAGACTTGCTCTAATAATTCGGAAGTGAGTCTCGCTTTTTCTGTGCCATGAAGCACTTCGAGAGTCTAGCTCCTCCCTGACAAGAGGACCTCCGCCGAGCCACATTGAGAGCGTGGCTAGGTGTCTAACCACCAATTCCAAATCGGAAAGAGGAAAAATGCCCGTTTGACCCGCAATGTTGAGAAAAGCGAGAGGCCGCACATCAGGCATACTTGCTAACGTCAGCAGTTTGAAGAAGGTGTAGAAACGCAGAGATCCGCACTGCTGGTCACAATTTGCGATTCAGGAAAGTGCGGGCGTGGACAAGAAATTACTTGTCGTCTGCGATTTGAGCCAGCAGGCGAGTAAGCGTGTTGGGATGGACACCAAGTAGCTCGGACGCCTGGCCTTTATGGCCACCGGTCGTCAGTAAAGCTTGCTCGACCGCGGCGCGGCGGAGCTTTGCCAAATCGGTGTATGGCAAGGAGACGGGCTTTTCGCCGCTCATGGGTGAGCCAGGCAACGAAGGCTCGCATTCTAAAACGTAGCTCTGCTCGATAACAAACCCCAACTGGCGAATATTGCCTGGCCAACGATACTCGCAGAAGCGACGTAGCGTGTTGGCGTCAGGCTGCCAGACCGGCCGGTCGTACTGGGCGGCAAACTTGCGAGAAAAGTAATTGATAAACTTGGGAATGTCCTGGGCACGATTTCGCAGCGACGGCAAAGACAGCTCGACTAAATTAAGTCGATAGTAAAGGTCTTCTCGGAATCGACCTTCCGACATGGCCTTTTCCAGGTTGCAGTTTGTAGCAGCACAGATCTGCACATCGACGTGTATTGGACGAGCCGCTCCGACTGGCGTAACTTCGCCTTCTTGTAGTACGCGAAGCAGCTTGGGCTGAAGCTCTAGGGGCATGTCCCCAATTTCGTCTAAGAATACGATACCACCTTGGGCAGCACGAAAAACACCAAGGCTCTCGCCTGCGGCACCCGTAAATGCTCCGCGCTCGTGGCCAAAGAGTTGGCTCTCGGCAAGGGTTGCGGTCAAAGCAGCACAGTTGACGGGCACGAAAGGTTTGTTGTGCCGAGGGCCCAGTCGATGAAGCAACCGCGCCCAAACTTCTTTGCCGGTACCGGTTTCCCCGGTAATCAGAACGGTACACTCAACCTGAGCAGCACGACCGGTGTGGTGTGCGATCCGATTGATAGACGGATCGTCCCCAACAAGGATGCTAGCCGGATCTTCAGGCGGCAACGAAGCCACCGAGTCCAGCGATAATGTTTCATTAGATGCCATCTCTCGCTCCTAGACGAATGAGTCAACATTCACCCAAAAGTACTGCTAAATAGCCCTTCAGCCGATGTTCCGGTCGGCCTTTAGAGCTAATTTAATTAATCACTGGCGGTCCAGCCATTTTAATGAAAAACGAAAAAACAGGATGTCTCATGCCCCGCCTTGGTGGGCACATTGAGTTTAATCCGAGACACATGGTTCATTGTAATCGGTTGCTCCGGTTCACTCAAACATTCTGTCCTGCGTAATATAGGTGAATTCCAGAAAAGTTGCTGATTTTTCGGATTATTGCGGTTTATCGGGAACTGACGTTGGGCAGGCTAGAAAAAGAGCCGCTGCGGAAAACGCCGTAAGTGGTTAATTTGATATGGTTTAGGTCAATACTTTGGGGTTAGCCGTATTTTTCTCTGCTCTCACTTACTTGGAGCAAGAAGGGATTTCATTCTTCAGTAGCTTCCGGATTCCACGGGATCAATTGGACACTTAAGCGAGGCGAGTCGTCCCGGGCGAAGAAAAACACATGTTGCCAGGGCAGCCCGTCGAATTGCCTGACCAGCTTGAAGCCGTTGGCCGTCAACTCTTTCAGGGCTTGAGGCTGGCTCATCTTGTGTAGCGGCTTGATCGGCACTGTGGGATCTTCTTCCCGATATTCGACCAAGGCGATCGTACCATTGGGCTTCAAGTTTTTGTGAATCGCTCGAAGTACTTCGCTGGGGTACGAGAGTTCGTGGTAGACGTCGACCATTAGAAGCAAGTCGAGCTTACCGGCTGGCAACTGCGGGTCTTTGTCTGTCGCAAGGACAGGGTGAATGTTGCGGATTCCTCGCGGCTCGTAGCGTGTCGCGAGTATGTCGAGCATCTCTTGTTGAATGTCGACAGCGTAGACCTTTCCTTTTGGCCCTACCAACTGCGCCAAGCGGAGCGTGTAGAAACCATTGCCGCAGCCGTAGTCGCATACTTGTTGCCCCGGTTTTACTTGGAGCGCGTCCATGATTTTTTGAGGTTGTTCTTCTCTCTCACGAGAACCACGCACCAACCAATCGGCTCCGTGGTAGGACATTGTGCGAGCGATTTGCCGTCCTAGATACCAACCCGGCTGCGAAACTGGTTGGGGCGTTAGGTTGCTCTCCTGCTGGGCAGTAAGCGTTTGCGTACTTAGCAAGAGAATCGTAATCCCGATTCCAAACCAATTTGAAAACTGTGAGCATCGCATTGAGGAAACCTGCCTTGGGAGAGACGTGTCGAGCCCTCATCAGCTTAACTCAGGCGGCGGCCTCGGCGATAGCGGATTTATCGAATGCGACAACCGATATTTTCAGCCGCTCAGCGGCGCGGCAGAATTCGTCTCGATCGAGAAGGATCGTGCGATCGGCTTCGATCGCCAAGACTCGCCCTCCTGCCGCGGCCAAAGATTCGAGTGTTTTTGGACCGACCGTGGGGACGTCGAATCGCATGTCTTGGCGGGGTTTCGCAACTTTCACGACCGTGAATCCCCCGGCCTTGCATAGTTCTCCGCCGCGAGAAATGCAAGCGTCGGTTCCTTCGATTGCTTCAACAGCCAAAATGGCTTGGTCCTTAACACAAACGCTTTGTCCGACATCGAGGCCGCCCATTTCTTTGGCAATTTCCCAACCAAAGGAAACGTCTCGCTGTTGTTTGCCGGTGAGACGCTTGCCGGCGACTTGTCCTGCTTTCACAAGTAGCTCCGATGCAAAATCCGTTGCAGGCTCAAACGTAATGCCTTCGTTCTCAAAAATCGAGACCACCGTCCGCAGCAAAGTGTCGTCCTTGCGGTCGCCTTTGCCGGTGAAGACTTGTGGCGAAAATGCTCGTAGGGTTTTCCAGTCGGGCCGGTGTTTCAGCCACCAGCCAGGCTGGTAGAGCAATACCTTGTGGATCTTCCCAGCCATGGTCGCTTGGGTAACGCCATGACGCTGAAAAATTTGAACCGCTCGGCCGAGGCTTCCCATTCCTATCCAGTCGAAGTGATCGCACAGATCGGCGAGCTTCGGGTCGGCATGATCGCGTATGCCGACGCCAATGACTCCCCGCCCCTGATTCCGCAAAGCTTCGGCGACTGCAAAAGGATACCTTCCCCAACCGGCCAGTAGGCCAATAGGCCTTTCGCTGCCGAGTGCGGAATGCGAATTCTTAGGTGCGAATCGTGGAAACATAGGTTCGTGTTGGGAAACGATATCGATTTATTAAGCAGCTTGCTCGCCGGAGTCTTGGCTGGTGCTTTCGCCCAGTTTCTGTTCCAGCTCCTTGATTTGTCTCTGCATGGCTCGAAATTGTTTGCGCATTTCGGGCAATTTGGTGATTGCGACGAGTTGTAATTTGTGTCGATGAATTGGTATGGCAGGTTGTCCTAGCAAGACTTCTCCGCTGCCCACACTCGTTGGGACTCCCGACTTCGAGCAAAGCACCGTTTTTTCGCCAATGTGGACATGGTCGCGAATACCGACTTGGCCGGCCATCACAACATAATCGCCTGTGGTGGCGCTTCCAGCGATACCGACCTGGGCGCAAATAAGATTGTGTTTTCCGATCCGGCAATTGTGCGCCACTTGTGCCAGGTTGTCGATCTTGGTTCCTTCGCCGATGCTTGTTAGTCCGTAGGTGCCGCGATCAACCGTCGAGTTGGCGCCAATTTCGACTTCGTTGCCAAGTTGGACATAACCTAACTGGGCTGAGATTTTGTGTTTGCCGTCGCTCTCTCGATAGCCAAAACCATAGGCTCCAAGGATTACTCCGGCGTGGATGATTGAACGATCGCCGACTTGAGTTTCTTCGTACAAGACCGCGTTAGGAAAAATTTCTACGTCCGAGCCGATTGTACATCCGGCTAAGATTCGTACTCCGCTGTGTATGGTTGAGCCGCTGCCGATCACGACGTCGTCGGCAATGGTTGCAAAAGGGTGAACTTCTACGTTGCTAGCCAGTTGCGCTGTGGGGCTCACACTCGCTTGGTTGCTGATTCCTTGTCGAGGGCGTGAACGAATTGGGCGAAAATGGGTGATAATTTTTGCGAAGGCGTGGTGTACGTTGTCCACAACAATCGTGGGTTTATTATTGCAGGTGAGGTCTTTCGAGACGATCGCAGCGGCAGCGGATGATTCGCTGAACTGTTGGGTACGATCTGCGTTGTCGGCGAGCGTAATTTGTTCTGCTGCGACAATTTCAAGTGTTGCGGCCCCTGAGATCACTGTGGTTGGCTCGCCTTTGAGGCGACCGTTCACAAGGTCAGCAAGGTCGGCCAGGGTGGTCGACATTCACAATTCCTTTCCATCCATGGAGCACGCCGAGTCGGATGAGAGCTATTGGTAGCTAGCTCCTACGAGCGTGTTGATTTTTCAGCGTTGGAGAACTCGATGCGAGGTGCGCCGGAGCCCAACGCGGGAGACGAATCGTACCGCCTGCCTCGCCTAACCAGCAAGAGCAGATCGACTGCTAGCTATCACGGTGGGCGTGTGCTCCTGGCCGATTGGCTGCGGACCAAGTGAAGAGCTTGCTCGAAATGTTTTTGTAGGCGGAGGAATTTTTCGAGGTCTCCGCCTCGATCGGGATGGAGGGCCTTGGCGAGTTGTCGATAGGCTGAAAGTACGTCTTCTTCGGTACAGGAGGGAGGAAGATCGAGTGCGACCAAGCAGGGCGGTCGTTCGGCGGTTACCCAACTTGGGGTTCGTGGGACGACTTGCGATACAAGCACCAAAGCCTTGCGTAACGAGCGTAGGTAACGGCGAAAGTCGAGAAACATGAACACGTAGCCTAGCAGCGGCAGGCCAACGATCAGGGCCAAGTATCCCAGGGTGATGACCAGATCGATGTTGTTGGGCCACGGCTGCGGGGGCGTGCTAGCGGCAAATAGGAGGTTCGGTAAAGTCATTGGCTTTTCTTCGGAGCCCCCTCTATTGGGGTTTTGTCCTGCTGGTAGGGGTCCCATGTTTTGGGACAAAATTCGGTGGTTTTGTCCCTTGGGGTTTTTGTTTGGATCGTGAATTGTAGGGTTTGCTGCATGGGTGAGGGGACAAAATTGGCCCGATTTAGGACTTTTGGTGCCTCGGGTTGGGACAATATTATTGGCGATGCTTCAAGGGAATTTTTAACGCAGAGTTCGGAGAGGACCGCAGAGCTGGTGTTGGAAAGTTTTTTCTGCGTTGAAGATTATCGCCTATTTGGGGTGGCGATGCGAAGGTTGTTTTTGGCCGGTTCGAGAGCGACGTGTGCAGAAGAGTTGTAACCGCTCACGGAAAAAGGCTGGGGATTTTCAACCACGAAGAGCACGAAGGAAA
>JAJRSE010000138.1 GCA_024278955.1 Planctomycetota bacterium
CGACCATGATCTATACGCACGTCTTGCAGCGCGGAGCTTGCGGTGTGCAGAGCCCGCTTGATCGACTGAAAATGACGCCGTAACTTCCAGCGCGCCGGCCAAAAATAACCTTCGCATCGCCATCCCAAAAATGTGATAATCCCCACTGCAAACCAGTTGCTCACCAATCACAACCCGACACGTAAGTGAGGAATGCCCCGGGTACCCGCTTCATCCTCGCTCACGCATCGGGTTGTGATTCACGGAGTGAATCTCGACATTGTGCAGAGAAATTTCCAACACCACCTCTGCGGTCATCTCCGAACTCTGCGTTAAATATTCCCTTGAAGCATCGCCAATAATATTGTCCCAATAAGGAACCCACAAAGTCCTAAATTCACCCAATATTGTCCCAGGGCACTTTCAAAAACCCCTGTAATCCAAGAACCAATCAAACTTCCCAAGGGACAAAACCACCGAATAATGTCCCAAAACATGGGACCCCTACAAACCGGACAAAACCCCAATTGAGGGGTAAGAGGAGAAAGGTCAGAAAACCAGCGACTAGCAACGGGCACCTTACCTCCCTGCACCGACCAAGTTATATTCAATTTCGTACTCCCGCACCCCTTTTCCTTGGAATCTCATCTTGAGTAACTCTGCCGTGGCCAACTCGCCCCTTCAGCGACGACAAGTCCTCTACTCTGGTAACGTCCAGGGCGTCGGCTTTCGCTATACCACACGCATGATCGCCCGAAGGTTCGAGGTCGCCGGATACGTCCGCAACTTGCCCGATCGCCGGGTAGAACTCGTCGCAGAAGGCCCAAAGGAGCAAATTGACGACTTTCTTAAAGCCATCAGCGAACGAATGTCGGATCAGATACGTAGCCTCGATAGCGACACCCGGCCCCCAATTAAAGGGGGGGCTGACGCCGAATTTGCAGATTTCGAGATTCGTTATTAGCATAGAGTCGGTGACCCTCGATCGTCTCACTTACCCATTCCGCCCTTTTTATACGCGTTTTATAAGTTACTTATGTCGAATCTTCCCATCTGGCTGACTCCTATCTGGCTGCTCTCGGTCGGCACTACCATTGGCACCCTCGTTCTGCTCGCCCTCTGGGCAATCTCGGCGGTGGCAAGTCGCCGCCTAGCCCGTGCGATTTGGGATCGCGTTAGCGAAGGTATCCTGATGCCCATCAGCTACGCGCTCCTCGCCCTCGCACTCATCGCAGTAATCGCCGCCCCCATGATGCCGGTCGATCGCATGGTCTCTTCGCTCAAGCGAATGCCTTACGTCGGCCCCGTCGAGTTTGAAATCACGGTTCCTGCGAATACGTCGGATGCCAAAGCCCTCGACCGGGGCTTCCGCATGGATGAACTCACCAGCTATTCCATCGAAAGCGATCAGGACGTTGCGATTAACATCGCACCAGAAAAAGGCTTTGCCGAGCCCCTCATCCTCATCGAAGGCGGACAGCTCTACCAGTGGTCGCCTGGCAGCAACTTGGCACGCGCGTTTGAAGAAGACGTGACCCAACTGCTCGTTACCAACGAAAGCGATTTACCGACCGTCGTCAAAGGGACGTTCGATACCGAAATCGAAATGCCCGAAGTTCACGACCTCCGAGTTACCGCGACCAGCGTCGTGGCGCTCTATCTGGTCTACCTCCTGCTTA
Source organism: Planctomycetota bacterium (assembly GCA_024278955.1). Taxonomy (GTDB): domain Bacteria; phylum Planctomycetota; class Planctomycetia; order Pirellulales; family Lacipirellulaceae; genus Bythopirellula. The sequence goes on from JAJRSE010000138.1 coordinate 1,659, forward strand.
GCTGGCTTGCACCGCGTGCGTCGATCATTGCTACTGCCACGGCCAAAGAAGCCATGTCCCAGCCGCTGTTTGCTCTGCTAATCGTCGTCGGCATCGCGGCACTTATTGCCTACGTCTATATTCCGTACAACACTTTTGGCGAAGACGTCAAAATGCTCAAGACCTCGGGCATGACGACCATCAAGGTGCTTGCCATCATGGTTGCTCTTTGGACGGCCAGCGTCTCGGTTTCTGACGAAATCGAGGGACGCACCGCGCTAACCGTTCTTTCCAAGCCCGTGAGCCGACGTCAATTCATCTTGGGAAAATTCCTGGGCATCATGTGGCCCATTTTGCTGATGTTTGTCATCCTCGGCATTATCTTCTTGCTCACGGTTTCCTACAAAGTGGTTTACGACGCGCGAGAATCTTCAAAAACCGTGCCCAACTGGCAAGAATGTTACCTCGAAGTGGTCCGCATCGTCCCAGGCTTGGTGCTCGCCTTCTACGAAGCGGTCGTCATGGCCGCGATTAGCGTCGCGATCTCGACCCGGCTCTCGATGCTACCCAACTTGGTCATCTGTGGCTCGGTCTACGTGCTGGGCCATCTCGGTCCATTGATCGTCAAGTCGGCCGCAGGCGAAAACGTGTTTGTCAAATTCGTCGGCCGGCTAATTTCGGTCGTACTCCCGGTGCTGGATCACTACGAAATCGAAGGAGCCATCGCCGGAGCCTCAACCGTGCCCCCGGTCTACCTATGGACCGCCTTGTTGTACAGTTTTCTCTACTGCACCGCAGCCATGCTGCTCGCGCTGATCTTCTTTGAAGAACGTGACTTGGCTTAAAAGAGAGAGGACGAAGAGTCCCCCTACCCAGCTTTGCGCCGGATCACGACCGTATCGTCTTCCGACCAATGGTCGGGTTCAGAAAGAACCGTCGGCGACAACGGCATCGCAAACGGACCCTGCCGCGAGCCGGAAGCGCCGTCCCAGGAATGGGCAGCCACCTGCTCAAGAATTTGTTCAGCCACCGCAACCGCATCGCAACCATGGCTCCCCGTCACCTGGGGGGCAGCTCCCGTTTGAATCGCTTTCGCAAAATCAAGGAGCTCCTGCTCAATTGCATTTGTCTCGACCGACGGCACATCCCGACGTACCAACAAATCGCTAAAGAGATGCTCGCGAAGATGATCTCTTTGTCCTGCCGACAAAGTGTCAAGCTTGAACTCACGATCAAGGATTTCGCTCGTAGGTTCAACAATCGAAGCACGCCGCGTTGCAAAGTCGATCGACGCACAACACTCGCCCGTAAAAACCTGCATCGTACGCTCAGCCGCGTAGCTCACGCGCGAAGCCGTCAGGTTGGCAACACACCCCGAAGCAAAATGAAGCCTCGCATTGACAAGGTCCTCGTGGTCGCCAAGCACCGAAAAGCCGAAGGCTTCAACTCGAACCACAGGAGAATCAACCAAGCTAAGCACGACGTCGATGTCGTGAATCATAAGATCCATCACCACACCCACATCGGTCGAGCGAAATGTGTAACCACTTGCCCGACGAGCCTCGATATATTTTGGATCTTCCAGTTTCTCGCGAACTGAAACCAGCGCCGGATTGAACCGTTCGACATGCCCAACCTGTAGCACCAGCTGCTGCCGTTTGGCCAAAGCCACCAGCGGTTCGGCCTCGGCCAGCGTCGCGGTCAACGGTTTTTCGACAAACAGATGGAGTCCACCGTTTAGTAGATCCGTCGCAACCTCGGCGTGGTTGCTCGTTGGAGTAGCAATGACCGCGGCATCGACGGTGCCAAAAAGATCGCGATAGTCGGCCAAAGGTTTCGCACCCGTATCGGCAGCAACTTGCTCTCGCGTCTCGGCAATCGGATCGACCACAGCAACCAACTGCACACCATCAAGGTTTGCAGCAAGCCTCGCATGAATACGTCCTAAGTGTCCCGCACCAACAACCGCCAATCGCAAACGACTCACGCTGCTCTCCTTATTTCGCGTCCCCGGCCATGTTTTCCTTCTTGCTGGCCATCGACAAAGGCCAACAGACGTTCTACCTCGGGGGTAGATTGTCCGTTCGAGTGAAGAATCTCGCGAGCATGAGTCAGACCAACTTTGGTACGATAAAGGAGCCGATGAGCCGCCGCCAAACCATCGATGGCAGCCGTCGAAAAATCATTTCGCTTCAAAGCCACGATGTTGATGCATCGTGGGCGAGCAGCATTCCCCTCAGCCAGCATATAAGGAGGCACATCGTGAAGCACCCGGCTTAGGCCCGCCAAGAAACTATAGCCGCCGACGGTCACAAAATGATGAATTACGCAGTTACCAGACATCGAAGCATAATCATGCACATGCACATGGCCTGCGAGCAAAGTCCCGTTGGCGATCACAATATGGCTGCCTAACGTACAGTCGTGAGCGACATGCACATTGGCCATCAGAAAATTATTGTCGCCCAAGCGAGTGATACCGTCTTCTTTTTCACTGCCCCGATTTATCGAGACGCCTTCTCGAAGCGTATTCCCGTCGCCGATCTCAACACAAGCATCCCCACCGCGATAACTGATATCCTGCGGCTCGGCTCCGATCACGACGTTGGGGTAGATCACATTATCGCAACCGATCGTGACTTTACCCATCAAGGTGACGCTGCTCAGCAGTCGCGTCCCTCGCCCGATCTTTACTTCTGCGCCAACTGTGCAGAACGGGCCGATCTCAACGTCCTCGGCAATCTCGGCTCGTGGGTCGACCCAGGCATTTGCTGCAATACTCGATGCCATCGTTTTATTACTTTCAGGGGAAGGTGCCAGCGATTGGCTTGGTTGTGTTTATGCAGTTGCCCGCAAGGGGGCAGGCACTGCAAAACGAGTAACTAATTCTTGTGCTAACTCTGCGTTAAGCTTATGTCCGCTGCGGTAGGCAACAATTTGCCCAACGATCGAATGGCCAGTCAAAGCCATGTCACCAATGACATCCAATGCTTTGTGACGGGCACATTCGTTTTCAAACCTCAACTCGTTTTCAATGGGCCCATGTTCGCCGAAAACCAATAAATCTTTCGGCGTGACATGCGTCCCCAGTCCGCGACGTTTTATTGCGTCGGCTTCTCTTTGCAACACAAACGTGCGGCAAGGTGCTATTTCGCTTCGAAATGATTCTGGCGTAACGGTTACAAGAGCCGACTGCTGACCAATCGCCAAATCATGGGGGTAGTCTACCTGGAATTCAACCGAGTATTCGCCATCAATTGCAGGGCGAGCTTCAATCCAGGTTTCGCCACTGGTGAGTCGAATTCGCTCGGTAACTTCAAGCTGCAAAACTTCGGCGTCCTGTCGTTCGATTCCAGCCGAGTCGATTGCAGCCACAAAGTCGATTGCCGAACCATCGCAACCAGGCATCTCTGCTTGGTCGATTCCGACCTCGCAGTTGTCGATTTGCAAACCGGCCAACGCGGCCAACACATGTTCGACCATTTCGACCTCCGTGCCTCCCGAAGTCAAATTCGTCCGGCGCGGCACTTCGGTCCTACATTCTGCCTTGGCTGGAATAATCGCATCGGCCCCAATGTCGTCTCGCACAAACGTAACTCCCGCTCCAACGTGAGCAGGACGAAATATAACTCGCACTTCTTTTCCGCTCCAGTAGCCAATTCCTACCACCTCAACAGGTTGTTGAATCGTTTGTTGCGATCGAAGGTTTTGCATAGTTGCGAGACTCAAGTGAAAGGAGAGCTTTACCAGGGCAGACGATGAAGAGCTTTATGGCAAATCGCCACAAAGCCTCCACCTTGCCAAACCCTTAACTAGCGACGTGTTGGAGGAGCGGCTGAAGCTGCTGGTGCGACTCCGCCTGGTGCGCCACCGCGATTCAACAGTGCCAGAATGTCTGGTGTAATGTCAATATTATTCTGACTCACAACCGGCTTATTGATTGCTCGCAGAACATCCTCTCGACGGTTCGGATCAATCTGATCGCCGTTGAATCGCAACACCAATCCGATGTTGTGTTGTTGAGCATAATGCTTCACCGAGTTGCTCACTTGCAAGTAAGTCTGGTAGTAGACTTGGGCTTCACGTTCCAAAAAGTCTTTCCGGATGCGACCGGCTTTAAGGTTGAAGTCCGATTTCAGACGAGCGATTTCTTCGTCTAATTGTTTGTACTCGGGCGAGCCAGCGTTGTATTGCTTACGCGATTCTTCTTTGCCTTGAATGGCATCACGCTCGCTTTTTAGCTGGCCTTCGGCCGATTCCATTTCCTTCTTCAAAGCTTCCATCGCACCACTGAAATGCGTGTATTGTTTGAAGATATAACTTACGTCCACTACGGCGATACCGTAGCGGGTCGCATTCGCGCTGGGGCCTGCTTGTTGGGCAACGGCTTGAGAAACAAACGATAGTAACGAAACAGATACCATCGTCGAAAGAAGCAAAGTTCTCACGTCAGCACTCCTTGCTGAAAAAGGTCATCCTTGACCAAACGTCTAAAAACCGCTCGTGCATAAAATGCGGATCCCGAATAACGCTCGGGCGAGTCGGCGGGTAAATTGCGGGGCGTATTGTGTCGAGAACTGCCCGAGGCGTAAATAGCATTTCTCTCGCCCTTTTCAAGCGTTTTTTGGGACCTCTAAAGCCATGGGAAATGCTGGAACGATTTATTAGACCTGAGAGCAGCCCTCATTCTTCGTCGGACGATTCTGCCTAGCAAGCCCCTTGTCTATGCTAGCATTGGAGTATTGCGGTAGCTCAGCAGCGCATCCCATTTGCTTTGATTCTTTCACTCTCGCCGCGTGACAAACGTCTGGTACTCCGGCCTATTGATATAGAGGGTCCGCAATGGGGGTTTAAGCTCCTCTTTGCCAAATTCGCGTCCCCTGGCCATAATAAGGGGTTGACGCTTGACACACACACACACACACACACACACACACATAAAATACGGTAAAAGCATAGGAGAATAGAGCGATGCATGATTTTTATTTGAGGGTTTGGTGGCGGGGGATGCTGGGCGTTCGTGGCTTGGCGTTCGTGGCTTGGCGTTTTGCGGTACAGCTATGGTGCTGGCATTCGGCGTGTCCTCCTCGCTTGAGGCCGCACCGGTGACGTTTCGCTTCGAGGCGGTTTTGACGGAGATTGATAGTAATAATCTCGACCTGTTTGGCACGCTATCGCCCGGCGCTAATATCCAGGTGGTTTTCACTTATGACGACTTTGAACAATTTGGCGGAGTCATACTGAGTGATATTACGGTCGATCTTGGAACGCTATTGCTTTTATCAAATAAGTATGGTTACCAGAGGAGCGATAACGGAGAGGGGCTCTTTCCCTCCAACCCTGACGCTGGTGACAGTGTTCTCTTGTTTTGTCCAGGAGGGCTTCCTAGCGGTGGCTGCGATCCCGTGCGCATTGGGAATACTAACTTTGCATGGGATGGTTCATTTAGTTTTGGCGGGTCGGCTGACATTTTTGCTGATCCGCCGACGGCAGCCATATCAACACCTGCTGCTGCCCTGCATCTTCCTGAGACATGGAGCAGTTTTGATTCCGGTGAGTTTCTGATAAGTGTTACCCATATATCTGGACTTGGAAGCCCAGCGATTGTGCGAGGGACAATTGACGTGAGTTCTTTTGCCGTTGTGCCGGAACCGACCTCGTTAGCACTAGTTTTTTGTGTTTGCTGGTTGCGCCAAGACGTCGATCGCGAGCCCGTATTTGAGAAATTAATACAAAATCAGTAGTTCCAAAAACGCGTCATTTCAGTAGTTTGCTGTAAGTCGTTTGTATTCTTCGTATTCGATGCCTTGTTTCTCATCAGCGTGGAGAATTTTTCCGATGACTTGACTGATCCACAGCAACATCTCGCGGAAGCGGA
>JAJRSE010000139.1 GCA_024278955.1 Planctomycetota bacterium
CACGTCTGCTTCACGCAGTTTCTTGATGATCTGTCCCGGATTGTGTTTCTTGCCTTTCATCGAAAGTCCTTCTGCCCATGCGGGCCGTTAGACTCTCATAACACATGGATCAGCTTTTGGGGAGCACTCCACTAGTAGGCTGTTTTCTCGTCCCCAGAGAGGGACGGCCCAGAGGCTAAACTCGCCTCGAGTTCGACTAGCGGATGATCGGGGTTCAAAATTTGATCGAAATGCGACTGAAAAAATGGAACTGGTCGCCACCAGCTTGAGATGGAGGCTGCAAGGTTTCGAGGGATAAGGAATCAATACCTTGCAAATCTTACCAACTACCAGAGCAAGCTCTATCCCAATATCGTAACGCGACATGACTTTTTCAGGGACTACTAGTTGCCATCGATTTAACAAGGAAACGAAAACGTCAACGGAGGGCCTTGCCACGACAGGAAAGCACTGGAAAACTGGGGATTTCAAAAGGGTTAACGGCGTTGCGTAGCATCTCGGGAGAATAGCAACTTTCGGAAATCGGCAAACTGCCGATGGTACCCGTGAACCGTTACCAATCGCGTTGCTCCGCGATCATCTCGATTTCCTTTCCACAGCCGAGTGATTTTTCTTCTCAGCCTGAACCTGCTTCAACTCAAAGGCGGCTACAAAAGACCGGCCAGTTCCTGCAAAAGCTGCCAATTCTCTAGTCGGTCTTGTTTCGCTGCGAGAATAGTTTTCGACGGCCCGTTGTCACCAGTGAAATGCTTTGAAAAACGCCCTTCGCTACGCGCAAAGGTCAGGAAATCCACCGTTTCGCCCGTCTTGGGGTTTGTCCACCAATCGTCTTTCATCGCCGGATTGCCCTGGAGCGAAAGCCTCTGCCTGAGACGCTCGCCCTTAGTCGGATCGTGAATCAAAAGCGGAAATGCGCGGCTATCAACTGCCAGCCTCGCTTGGTTGCTAGCCATGTGGTCGCCAACTCCGTGCTCCGGCTGGCAAGTCGTGTAGCAATTCACAATCGCTGGCCCGTCGAACTCAAGGGCACCCAGGACTGATTTGTAAAAATGGTTGGTATGGGCACAAGTCGTTTGCGCAACATAAGTGCGCGGATGCATCATCGCGATCTGAGCGATTTCCTTCCGGCGTTCTTGCTTGCCATCAAGATGCTTCCCGTGAAAACTCATCTTGGCATTTTGGCCAGTAAAAGTACTCGTCGACGCCTGACCTCCCGTGTTGGAATAAACCTGAGTATCCAATACAAAAACTTTCACATGCAAACCAGAAGCAAGAAGACGCGATAGCGATTGGAAACCAATGTCAAACATTGCCCCATCGCCTCCAATGCACCAAAGTGGTCGATCGGTCCAACCTTTCTGATTCCACCGCAGACGGACTCCCATCGCATCGGCTGGCGCATTCTCAAATAGCGAATTGGTCCATGGCACCAGATACGGATTGTAAGGATAGGTCGAAGTGTAAACCGTGTTACATCCGGTCGCTGCGACGATTCCCCAATCGTTCTTGTGCTTAGCCCCTGTCGCAGCACACAGCATGCGAAGCGCAGTCCCCTCGCCACATCCGGCACACGAGCCCGCACCGCCAACATAAATATGTGCCTGCTCTTTGAGCATCATGTCGATGAGCAAATTCTCGTTGATATAGCTTTCATCCGAAGGCCCGAAGTCCTTAAACAGACGATGATTTTTACGAATCGATTCGATGAGAGGCTCGGTCTTAGGAATCATCTTTAGCGCAAGGTCATCACAAACAGTCACGCATTCCGCACAGCCTTTACACTTACTTGGATCGATAACAATCGCAAAACGTCCGCCCTCTTTGCCTTTTTTCTTCGGACCCGCGTAATACTTCCTGGGCTTCGACCATTGCTTCTCGAAGCCCTCGCGATCTTCAGGATCTTCAATGCCTGCAAGCTTCCCTTCGAGGTCAGGCTCGGCAAGCACCTTCCCTAAAATGGCCGTATCCGGGCACTCGGTTACACAGTCCATGCAGCCGGTACAGTTCTCAGGAATGTACTCGGGGATTTCAGGAGATATATAGCTAAAGTCTCGTAGTGCTGCGGTCCCAGCCGGAACAAGCGAGCGAGCGGCCAACAAATCAGCCGACAGCCCCTTGTCGGCACTCCCCTCTTCATATCCGCGGACAACACGCTCGTTGAACTCACGAACGTCCAAGACGGGCAACTGCACTTCAACATAATCGCGGTTAACGAGTGTTCCGTAAGAATTATTATTCTGAGGATCACGGTCATGTGCTTCATTCATCGAATGAGGTTGGTTTACTGTCGCCATAGGAAGATCCTTTTCTTGAGTTGCGAGTTTTGAATCGCGAGTTTCGCGTATCGAGCTGCAAGGTCTATCCCAACGACTTGCAACTCCTTACGTTATTTCCAAAAAAATCACCGCGGCTTCGACGAATGCTGAGTCCCATTCGTTTCCAGTTGCATTATCTCCGGCAAAACTTGTTGCATTTCGCCGTAGCCTCGTTTCACGCAAACAAGGTTGTCTTGGACGACTTGCTCGCCCCGTTTGCCGAAATACTTACGCAAGGCCTTCTCTACGCCTTCGTATACTTGCTCGTCCGACATACCGCTGCTTTCTCTAAACGGCGTGAGCTTCAGGAACGCACCCAAGAGGACAATGCCTTGCATTCGCATTTCCAGGTCGGGCATCGAAGCAACCTCGCGGGCAATGCTCACCATGTCGATGAAGAAAACCCGTAGATTATTCTCTCGAATTGTTTGCTTATGCTGCTGAGGAATGCGTGCCCAGACATCCACCGGGTTGCCGTAAGGGCTCTGCATAAAGATTGCTCCCCCGTCGACCATCCCTTTGAGCGGGTTGCCGCTGAACAACGCATTGGCATCGTTAAGCACCACCAAATCGACATGCTCCAACTCGCTATGAGAGTAGATATGCGAGTCGGCAATCGTGAGGTAGTAAGTCGTAGGGAGTCCCTTCTTTTCAGAGCCATACTTAGGGTAGGCCTGAACATCTTTCCCAAAAACTTGCCCCGCGATCGTCGCGATAACTTTATTCGTAGTGACTGAGCCAAATCCGCCAACCGAATGGCCACGCATCGAAAAAGCTCCCTGCGGGCGAAGGTCTGGATCTTCGGCGATCGGCAAAGCAAGAGGATGCTTGATACCAACACAAAAATAGTCTTTCTCGCCTTGAATCATATTTTTGAAAATGGCATGGATGTCGCCCGGGCGTACGTCGCGGCTACCGAGCCCTGCCGAACCGTGAAAAATCTGTGGAATTCGTTCGATTTTTTCCAATCCATTTTGTCCAGTTGCCGCATCGCAAAAAGCGGCCTTAATCTCGCGCGTCAAATGGTTGCCTGTTGTCGACAAAGGATCGTCCATGCGTTCAATCACGGTAAACGCTTTGCAGTTTTTCAACGCCTCGACAATTTGCCGCGAAGGAAATGGTCGGAAACAATAGAGGTTCAAGCACCCAGCGCGAATCCCCTTTTCATCACGAAGGAAATCAACCGTCGTTTGCGTGGTCTCCATAAAACTACCGAGGCCAACCAAAATATACTCCGCATCCTCGCAGCGGTAAGGCGCAACCATTTCGTACCGGCGCCCCGTGTTGCGGTAGAACTCGTCAAAGGCTTCCTGGAGAGCTGGGCCCACTTGGTCGTAGTAGCCTCGCTGCGCAATCTTCCCTTTCATATATGAGTCTTGATTTTGCACTGTGCCCGACATGATCGGATTGCCAGGATCCATCAGGTTAATCAGTTTCCCCTCCGGGTTACCGATGTAATCCTTCATGAATTCCGGTTCCACTAGGCTCGCACTCTCGACCGTATGCGTCGTAAGAAAACCATCCTGGACATTGAAAAACGGCGTACAAGAAGCCTCGGCAGCTCGACGAGAAATCAGACACAGGTCGCCCGCTTCCTGTGCATTGCGGCCGAACAACATCCCCCACCCGCAATCGGCAACGCTCATCACATCGTCGTGCCCAGCGTGGACGTTCAAACTATGGCTTGTCAGCGCACGCGCACCGATATTAAAGACCACAGGCAACCGCTTGCCTGAAATGGTGTACAGAACTTCTTTCATCAACACCAAGCCTTGCCCCGACGTAAAGTTGGTAACGCGTCCGCCGGCTACAGCAAAGCCTTCGCAAAAAGTGGCGGCCGAATGCTCGCTCTCAGGCTCAAAAAACAAGAGCGGATCGCCCCATAAGTTCGTCTCACCGTTGGCTACCGCCTGATTAAAGCCGGAGCCCATGGTCGTCGAGCTAGTGATCGGGTACGCGCCAGAGCCTTGGCTGATATGCGTCTCGACCCAGACAACGGCTTCGGCGCCATCGCAGGTAGTGGGGGTCCCGGTGTAAGGAAACTCAGAGGAACCACTCTGCTCCTGCTGAGCCCCTCGCCGCGTGTTTTGAGTCGTTTGGACAGATTCCGTCGACATTCGCAATTACCTCCAATCGAAGGCGATTTCTCGGTCGCAAAAAGCGGGCCGCAATGCTTCAAGCAACCTCAAGAGCCAGCGCGAACGCTAGGCTGACAGCCTCGAAAGGCTGCTGACAAAATCGACTTCTAGGGTTGATGTTAAATGCTTAAACTTCAGCGTTTTAATCTCAAAAAACCAGCACTCAAAAAGCGAAGCGAAACGATCAAGGTGTGAGATAGAGTACTGGGGTATTCCCTTGGAATTAATAATCTTGCAGGCGAAAAATGCGAATAAATTAAAGACAGGCACTCTCGCCTAAACCCCATTGTGCCACGATTTGATCCGCCTCGCAAGTATTATTGAGGAGACAAAGCAAGCTGTGTAAATTGTGAAAAACACTATCGCTAGCTAGGGTTCACTGATTTACTCGTTCACCCTGCAATGATCACAGGACGATTGCAAAGTCGTCGATTTGAAATTTTTAGTTCATTGCACGTAGAGAGGGAGTAATTTCTGTCTAATATCCTGGGCAAGGCAGGTCCTGCCACGCAATCACGGAGGTCTTTTCTTATGCCTGCGACGGCCCTGTAGTGTTTGTCCGAGGTTTTTTTCACAAGTTCCCGACCCACGTTCTCCTCAAGGAATTCGTCATCCGTTTTCCGGAGTTTTGAGCTTGGTATTTCTTGGGAATGCTGGCTCGGATCTGCGAACTGGCAGAGCTGCAATTTTAAGCCACTATCCATTGGGACGAGCTCAAAGACCCCTCGGTTTTGATCGTGACCAACTTCGGTATGCCACGACTATCAGTCGCGCACTAGCGAACTTTTCTCTGGCTGATTTCCAAACGGCTTTTGGCGATTGGCTGTAAACCGCCGTCGATGCTCCCGAAGAGCTAGCGGTCACTGGCAGAGCGGAAATCGTCTGCCTTTTTCAATGATCGCTGTTGGGACGAAGATCGGCACTGGACCCGACGTCCCGGACTCGCCGAGCGTCTGGCGCCTCCGCGCCCTCTACCTCAGCCAACCCAGACAGTGCAAGGGTCCTGGGAAACTACCCAAATCAATCACAAACGTGACGCTCACACGCTCCCCGCGGGGCGGGTTTCAGGATCAGCCCTCTGTGATAGCGTGGAAAAACAGTCCGTTAAGCTCTTGGAACAGTACGCAGTTGACCTGGTATGGGAAAGAGAAAGACTCTGGGGGGGGATCGCCAGGACGATTGCAAAGTCGTGTAATTGAAGAAAATTTAGCCACAGAGATCACAGAGGACTCAGAGAAACCTTGGTTTCTAGTACTCGGTGTTCTCTGTGATCTCTGTGGCTAATCTTCATTTGTTTGGTTTTTTGACTTTGCAGTTCGCCTGGGGGGTTCGCGGGAGGGATTGTGAACCAAGGCAATAATAGGTACATTCCGGGGTCTGAGAGGCCCAGCCAGCGTAGCTTCAATTGGCAGAGCGCCGCATTCGTAATGCGGAGGTTGCGAGTTCGATTCTCGCCGCTGGCTCTTTGATTGATCGTACCCTGTTTTGGGTAATTCCAGGACGTAGTTCCAGAACGTATGTTTCAGGACAATAGAACAAAGAATTTAATTTTGGTAGGAGATAGGCAGATTATGTCGCAAGTGGATGAAATCGATCTGAGACAGATTGTTGTTTCAAACAGCACATTTGGTCCGAATGAAATTAGCCATATCGTCGGCGCTATCTCCGAGGATTACAATCATTTTCGCGAGCTGCGCGATGCCGTCGGCGAGATGGAACAACAGGAAGAGCGAACACCGGCGGCTTCGGCCCGGCTGGGGGTTTGTCAGTACCTATTGGGACGATATTCCGCCGCGGTACAAACTTTGACGAACGCCGATGGCGGGGCGCTGACTCATTTTTTTCTTGGCAAGGCCCAGCTGGCACTCGACAATTATGCGGAGGCGCTGGTCGCGTATGAGTCGGCCGAGAAAGCCGGTTACAACCGCGACGAGGTCTCGTTGTCCCAGGCCGAAGCAAAGCGTTACTTGGGCGATGCCCAGGCGGCTTTGACGGTGCTAGACGGTCTTTCGGGTGCGGTCGAGCAGACATCGGAGTATTTGTATCAGCGTTCGGCGGCCGTTTCGGCCTTGGGCGGAAACACTTCGGAAGTTGTGGCGTTGCTCGAACGAGCGGTTGAGACCGATGGCGGACATGCGGGTGCTTTGTTTGGTTTGGCACTGGAAAACGACCGCCATGGCAACGACGAATATGCTCGCCAGCTTTACGAACGGGCCGCAGCCCAGTTTCCTGCTCATGTGGGAACGCTGTTGAACTTGGGCCTGCTCTACGAAGACATGGAACACTTCGAGCGGTCGAAGCAGTGTTATCAGCGTATTCTTGACGTTTACCCGAGCCATCCTCGTGCTCGGTTGTTCTTCAAGGATGCCGATGCTTCGCGAGACATGTACTACGACGAAGATGCGAGGCGCCGCCAGGACCGCATGGACCAGATGCTGAGCGTCCCGGTTACCGACTTCGAGCTTTCGGTACGCAGCCGGAATTGCCTACAGAAGATGGGCATCATGACGCTGGGCGATTTGACGAACACGACCGAGCAAGATTTGCTGGCCAGTAAGAACTTTGGTGAGACTTCGCTGGTCGAGATTCGCGAGATGCTTAACCAAAAGGGTTTGGAGCTTGGTCAGTTTGCGACCAAGTGGCGTGAAGAAGAGCCGAGCTACGATACATCGTCGTTGAGCGATGATGAAAAGGCCCTGCTAGACCGGCCGATTTCTGATTTGAATCTTTCAGTACGGGCACGCAAGTGTATGGTCCGCCTTGGATTGTCGACGATTGGCGAGTTACTTCGCTGCACAGGCGACGATTTGCTGGAATGCAAAAACTTTGGCGTCACGAGCTTGATTGAAGTTCGCGAGAAGCTAACCGAAGCCAATCTCAAGTTACGTGGCGACTGAGTTCAATCTCGGAGTTGGGATTTTGGAATGCGGATTGATGGATAGCAAATTGACTAGTTGAGATCCGCGATTGAATTGCCCTGACTTTCGATTTGAGCTACTGCATACCGATCGCGGTTCTGATGCGCGACGATCGCGGCTACAGACTCCGCATGGTCCGGTGGAAATGCCGACGTTTATGCCCGTTGGCACCCTGGGGACGGTAAAGGGAGTCGACGTTGGGCGTCTCGGCGAGACGGGTGCCCAAATGGTGTTATCGAACACCTATCATTTGGCACTGCGTCCTGGCGAAGAAACGGTTGCCGAGTTGGGCGGTCTGCACAAATTCATGGGCTGGTCGGGGCCTATTCTTACCGATAGCGGCGGTTTCCAGGTTTTTAGCCTGTCCGAGCGTACCCAGATTGATGAGCAGGGAGTCACGTTTCGCTCGCATCTCGATGGATCGCCAATCGAACTTTCGCCAGAGAGGTCAATCGCCATCCAAGAGGCCTTGGGCAGCGATCTGGTGATGGTGTTCGATCATGTGATTGGGCTCCCCAACTCGCCAGAGGCCGTGGCTGAGGCTACCTGGCGTAGCGTCCGCTGGGCAGAGCGGTGTAAGAAGGCTTCGACCCGCGACGACCAGATGCTGCTGGCCATTGTTCAGGGGGGGCTTGATGCGGGGCTTCGGCGGGAATGTGCGAAAGAGCTGGTCGCAATGGATTTCCCAGGTTACGCGGTTGGGGGGTTGAGCGTCGGCGAAAAGCCTGTCGATATGTATCGCACCCTGGAGGCGACGGTTCCCGAGCTACCGGAAGATCGTCCGAGGTATCTGATGGGCGTAGGTCGGCCTGAGGATTTGTTGGAGGCGGTTGCTCGGGGGATCGACATGTTCGATTGTGTGATGCCGACCCGTAACGGGAGGAATGCCTTGGTTTATACCGACGAAGGGCCCTTGCGGCTGAGAAATGCGGCCCATGTGCTTGAAAAACGGCCTCTAGAGGAACATTGCCCTTGCCCTGCTTGCCGATATAGCCGGGGTTACCTGCGGCATCTGTTTCAGGCGAAGGAGATGTTAGGGCCGGTGCTCGCCTCGATCCACAATCTGACCTATTACCAGCGATTGATGGCTGAGGCTCGCGAGGCGATTGTTGAGAATCGATTCCCCGAATTTCGGGAGGAAAAGCTTCGCGGCTGGGGGGTCGGGTAAATACTGAGTTCAACCCCTCCCCTAACCCCTTCCTACGAGGGAGGGGGATTTATTGGTTTTCGGGTGCCACTGCTGGCTCGTCCAGCAGTGCGAAGCGGGTACCCGGCGTCCACTGCTGGGCAAGCCAGCAGTGGCACCCAACTTGAGATTTTCGGGTGCGCGTCTCGCCCTTGTCCCTTATGACGCTTCGATTTATGATGTTTCGTTCCTAGTCGGGGTTTGTGCCACGGCTGGGGCTATGACGACAACCAAGGGATGACAACCAAGGGCTCGGCATCGTTTGTGCGTGTCGGGCGTTTTCTGTTTGTGGCGAGGGGCTTTGGAGCTCGTCGCGACGCTGCTAGTTGGCAATCGATAAGACCTTTTTAGACGGTAAATATAGTGATCGGATTGGCTCAAAGCCTGCTGTTGTTTGCGCAAGACGAAGTATCAGCTTCTCCCTTTGGAGGCATGATGGTGCCGATGGCGATCATCATGGTGCTGTTTTACTTTATGATTCTTAGGCCGCAGAAAAACAAAGATCAGACGTTTCGCTCGATGATCGAAAGTCTGAAAGAAAAAGATCGAGTCGTTACGGTCGGCGGCATCCATGGCGTGGTGACCAATGTCCAGCGCGATCGCGACGAAGTGACGGTTCGTATCGACGAGTCGACGGGCACTAAAATTCGTATCGGGACCTCAGCCATTGCACGGCTTGTGACCGATGAAGATAAAGAAAAGAAATGAATAGTCACATTAACCACCAGCAAACCACCAACGCATTGACGGGTTTTTCCACTATGGCGAGTACAAGCTACCTCAGTATTTTGAGGCCCAGTGTTCTGGGAGCCACGAAGGTGTGGCTATCACGGATGATTTTCGCGCTAGCATTGTTCTTAGGTACGATCGCGACTGGAGCAGTCTTTGCCCAAGAGGGCGACGCGGCCGAGGCAGAAGCGATACCAGCTCCAGCAGGGGTGGTCGACGCTACTGCTGACACGGCCGAGGCGGCAGAGGGTATCGAGTCGGCGCTGCCGGGCTTTCTTATGCTGGCCGTGGTGATTGCGATATTAGTTGTGCCGATATTTATTGGCAGCCGAATGGCGAAATCGCTAAAAATGCCAGACCATGGTTGGAAAATCGCTTTGGGAATAGGCACGCTTATCGCTGCTGCGGTCGTGGTTTACCAGGGAGAAATCAAGTTTGGCCCCGACCTAAGCGGCGGAATCACGCTGATTTACGAACTACAAGATACTTCGGCCCAGGCCGACGGAGAGGGAGATGCCTCGGGTGGTCGCGACCAGTCGGCAGCGGGGCAACGTCAGTTGGTCCAGCAGTTGATCGGTGCGCTGAGCGAGCGGGTCGATCCGAGTGGCACCAAGGAAGTGACCATTCGGGAATACGGGCTGGGGCAGATCGAGATTATCATCCCGAAAGCCAGCCAACAGGAACTCGATTTTATTGAGCGGCGTATTTATACCGCCGGTGCCTTGGAGTTTCGCATCACAGCTTCTCCGATTTTCAAGGAAGATCGAGAGATTATCGAGCTGGCAAAGCTGCTCCCCCCTGGTGAAAAGGAAGTGCGCATCGGCGACCAAAAGGTTGCCGAGTGGATGGAGTATAAGCTCGAAGAATTTGGCCCTCTTGAAGAAAAAGTGGACTTTATTGTGAAGCGAATGGCCGGCAAAGTGCCGCAGGCGCTTATTCTCACAAACGATGGCCTAGACGTGACTGGTAAGTACCTGAAACGCTCTTCTTCGAGCTTCGATGAGCAAGGCCGACCCCAGGTCAATTTTACGTTTGATCAGCAAGGAGCGTTCAAATTTGGCCAACTCTCGGGTGGACATACGCCAAATAGCTCAGGGCAAACTTATCACTTGGGAATTATCCTTGATAAGCGATTGCTCTCGGCTCCTTCGATTCAGAGCAAAATCACTTCGCAAGGTCGAATTACGGGCTCAATGGGCAAGGAAGAAGTCGACTTTGTTGTTGGCATTCTGAACGCAGGTAGCTTGCCCGCGACGCTGAATAAAGATCCGATCAGCCGCGAACAGATTAGCCCGACGCTCGGAGCCGAAACCGTAGAAATGGGCCGGACGGCGATTCTTTATTCTTTGATCGCCGTGATGATATTCATGACATTCTACTACCGGTTTGCTGGGATCGTGGCCTGCCTGGCTCTGGGAGCAAACTTGCTTTTGATCCTGGGATTCATGGTGCTTTTCAAGGCGGCGTTTACATTGCCAGGGCTTGCCGGTTTGGTACTGACAATCGGTATGTCGGTCGATGCAAATGTGCTGATCTTCGAACGAATTCGCGAAGAGCTTAGCCGAGGGGCCGCCTTGCGGATGGCTATTCGCAACGGCTTCGCACGTGCGACGCAAACCATTGTCGACGCGAATGTTACGACCCTGATTACGGCGATCGTGATTTACAAGATTGCTCCGGACAACGTCAAAGGTTTCGGCGTAACCTTGATCATCGGTATCGTGATGAGTATGTACACGGCGATTTTCTTGTCGCGGCTAGTGTTTGATATTGCAGAGAAGACCCGAAGCATCAAGCAGCTTGGCATGGCGCAGATTATCGGAAAAACCAGTATCAACTTTCTTGGGAAACGCGTTGTTTGTGGCTTTGCCTCGCTCGTGTTGATTGCTGTGGGGCTGTTTGCCGTTGTCAATCGTGGTACTGATCTGCTGAATATCGACTTCACTGGCGGTAGCTCGGTAACGATGGTTTTTAACGACGACCAGTCGATGCCTTATTCCGAAGTGAAGACAAAGCTTGGCGAGACCGTTTTGGCTGACAAGAATCTTTCGTTGGTTGAAGTGGGGAACACCCAAACTCGGTTTACCGTAAGTTGTACCGAACAGGATGTGAACGCCGTACAGGAGATCCTGCACGAAACTTTCGGCGACCAATTGAAAACCTACAATATCGAACTGGAAGAGGTGAGTTCGATAGAGGGTCAGGCGAGTCGTCTTTTGCCGGCGAAACGCTCGCAAATAATGCTTGCCAATTTCCAAGAGAATTCTGACGAAACGGAACCCGCCCCGAACGAGGAACCCGCCCCGAACGAGGAACCAGCGAACGAGGAACCAGCGAACGAGGAAGCGGCAGTTGAAGAAGCGATCGAAGAAACTGAAACCGAAGAGCCAGCTACAGAGGAACCGGCAACCGAAGAACCTGCGGTAGAGCAAGCTGCTCCGGTCGAGCCGGCGAAGGTGGTTGACGTCTATGCTGGTGGCACGAAGGCGGGCCTTAACTTTAGCCTAGGCGACGGTCTCGAAGGCGACTCGGGCATTGGTTTCGAGTCGGTCAAACAGCTAGTCCAAGATGCCTTGGATGCTACGGGGCATAGCGGCACAGCACTTGAGGTTTCTAATCCTGATTACCAAGCAGGGAGTGCCCGGCGTTTTTCCGTTTGGCAAGTCAAGATTGCCTTGCCCGAGGCTGAGGCTCGCCTAGTGCTCGATAAGCTGAAACTAACGGCCAGTAGCCAGCCACTTTACCCACTGGCAAATAAGATTGGTGGCCGCGTGGCTGGTGACATGAAAACCAAAGCAATTGCTGCGATCGTCATCTCGCTGGTAGGAATTGTTGCCTATATTTGGTTCCGATTTCAGAATGTTGCCTACGGCTTGGCGGCGGTTGTGGCTCTGATTCACGACGTGTTGATTACACTTGGTATGATTGCGATCAGTGCTTTTGTGGTGAACAGCATTCCGGGCCTTGCCGATACGTTGATGATCGAGAAATTCCAGATCAGCCTGCCGATTGTTGCTGCATTTTTGACGATCATTGGTTATTCGCTCAATGATACCATCGTTGTGTTCGACCGCATCCGTGAAGTCAAAGGGAAGAGTCCGAAGTTTACGAGCGAGATTATCAACAACAGCATAAACCAAACATTGGCTCGGACGTTGCTTACTTCGCTGACGACTTTGTTGTCGGTTATCTTGCTTTACGTTTTGGGCGGCGACGGCATTCATGGGTTCGCTTACTCGTTGGTGATCGGCGTGATTGTTGGTACCTATAGCTCGGTCTTTATCGCCTCGCCGGCTCTGCTTTGGATGAGCCAGAGAGCCGAAGCATCGACGACCAAGCCTGGGGCTAAAGCTGCGTAGCAAACGCCGTCGACGAACTTAACTTCCTTCTGCCAGGGTGCCACCGGCGGAAGCCAACGCTTCTGTGTTGTCGGCAAGGCTTGCGCGACCGGAGTAATCTTCCTCCCGTATTGAGGCAAGAGGAGCTCTTGACGGAAGCGACTCAACCACGGTGTCCAGATGGTCCGAAAATGAGAATAGGGCCTGATGGAGTACCGATGCAGTGAGCCGAGTGAAAAAACTTCTGATCGTGGGATTGGTGCTTGCCGTGGGCACGGGCTTGGCATGGCCTTTTCGTAAGACCGGCTCGCTTGAAAATACGGCACAGCCGAGCCCGATTTCTCCCTTGCCGACCTACGAGTCGCTGGCCTCTGATGGCGGCCTCACCGATCCTCTGCCGAGCCCCCATCCTTTGCCGAGAGAAGACCCAGGCCCGCGACATGTTGTGGCAAAAATGGCAAGTACGGGTGATTCGACGATTACGCCCACGCGCGAGCTGGGCGATACGAGCTTTGATTTGGCCAATCACCCGGCTTTGTCTCATCGGCCAATTGTGAATTCGCCGGAGGCTATCTCCCCGACGGCTTCACAAAAACCGAGGGCCCGGCAGACGGAAGCCGGTTCGCGGCCAGCGTATGCAACTGCTGAAGTGGCGCCCGAACAGGAGAGGTTGCTTGAAGTTGTCCATGTGGTTCGCAATACGGACACGCTGGAGAAGCTTGCAAAGCGATACTTAGGCGACAAAGGCCGGGCGCTTGAGATCTTTGATTTGAATCGTGAGCAACTTTCAAACCCTCATCTATTGCCGATTGGAGCGAAGCTGAGAATTCCTGCTCGACCTGTGAGAGAGTCAGATTGAGGCGGGGGCGTTCCCTTACGGTCGCGCGGCTTGATGCCGAAAACTCTAGTTTTGGATGCGTTTGATCCACTCGTAATCTTTCTGCGATAGCCGAGCGTCTAGGAAGAAGTCTAACTTGGGTAGCATGTTGAAGTCGGGATTAGTTAGCAGCCGAGTGCCTTTTAGACTTGTTGGCAGGGCAAAAATGAAGAGGTCTTGTCGTTCGCGTCGCTGTGCCAGGGGCGGAGTTTTATGGTACTTCGATAAAAGCTTATGCACATTCTTGGTGTCTTTTGCGGCAGCGGCGTCCTGGGCTCCGTAGAGAAGCAAGACCGAGATACGCTGTCGGACGTCCGGGTTTTTGAAAGCTCTCATAATCGACAACCCCCCCACGCTTCGTTTGGGCGAAGCAAGAATCAAGGCTTTGACGTCTTGCCCTTGCTTTACGTTGGCGAGCGGTGGCACACTCCAGTCGTAGCCGGCGTAAGCGGCTGCCACGTTGGCGCCCAAGCCGGAGCCCATCAAGCAAAGTTTGTTGAGGTTGAGCTCTCCAGCGTCATTTTTGCGACGCAAAAAAGTACGCACGGCTTCCATGTCTTGGAGGACCATGTTTTGGTAATCGACCGGTTTGAGTCGTTCCGATTCGAGTTGCCGCGTCTGCCCTCCCCTGCCGTGTTGAGTTTTGCTTTCGCCGTGTCCGCGAAGATCAACCGTTAGCACGGCATGGGATTGGAGTTCTTGGCCGACAGGATTCTGAAGTTCTCGAGCCAAGGCGTTGAAGACGGCACGGTTTTCGTTGAGGTCGTGTAGTATGACGATCGGCACGGCATCGCGACCGAGATTGCTCGAGTAGTAGGTGGCTCCCAGCTTGAAGCCATCTTTGGTTTTAAGGCGGACGTCTTCAGATTCGCCTGGCTGCGAGGCCGACTGTGCTGTTGCGAGTTGCCCTTGCAATACGAGACCGCAAGCGAGAAAAAGGAGAGTCCATTTGAGAGTCTGGAAAATGCGCATATTTACCTCAGAAGTTAGCTCTTAGCTATACGTAGTTTGAGCGAAAGCAGTTCGTTTGTGCTTCCCCCTCCCTCCTATAATACCTTGCCAGGAGGTTGAGGGCACGAGCAATAGGTTCGTGAAATAGAGGCGGAAGCCGGCGATCTCCAGACGCAACTGCGGGCTTCCGCCTACGGCTAGCGATTTCCAGGAGGTCGACGTGGCGTCGTGCTTGCTCTGATCTTCGGTATTGGTCAGAATGAAGGGGCGAAGGCGACCTGGAACAGACCTTGGATTTTGGATGACTGTCTTTCAAAAATTTGCAAGTTTTCGAGAACTGTTGAGCGGGAAATCTCTGTTCCCAGTTCGCGACGGCTTGGCATGGTCCACGAGCTTAGGGCTGCATCTGCTACTGCTCGTCGGGTTGGCAACAGCGACGCTCGTGATTGATCGGGGACGCGAGGAGTTAGACCTCTCTTACACGCTTCCCGAGTTTCTCGAAGAAGAGCCTTTGCCACAGGAATTCCTTGCCTCGGATGAGCCGCAAGAAGACTTCGGTGCGTTGAGTCAGGATGGCGACGACTCGGCTCGTGCCGCTGCGATGGTGGTCGCAGATGAGTCGCTGGTGGTTTTCGAGTCGGAACCGATTACCGACTACGGAGAGCGGCTGACGGTTGAAGTTGCAGCCCCTGTTTTTCAGGGACCTGAGCTGACCGAAGACATTTCGGTTCAAGGGCTCGGGAGTGTCGGAACCACGGGGGCGATGGGGGCGATTGATCTGATAACTCGCGAGATTCTTACCTCGGTTGAACAACAGCCGACCCTGGTGGTTTGGTTGTTTGATCAATCGGGAAGTCTGCGAGACGAACGTGCAAAAATCCTGAAACGGTTCCATGGTATCTACGAGCAACTGGGAGTGATCGAGGCGTCGAAGAACCCGGCGTTTGAGAAACATCGAGATAAGCCGTTGCTGACCGCGGTCGTTGGGTTCGGAGAGTCGCCGATGATGCTGACACCAACAGCGACCGACAAGATCGAAGAGATCGAAGCGGCGGTCAAAGCGATTAAGGATGATAAAACGGGGCGAGAGAATGTTTTTCGAGCGGTGGGCATGGTGGCAGAAAAGTTTCGCGGCTACCGGCTGGCTCGCAATGGGCGTCGAAATGTGATGATTGTGGTTTTTACCGACGAGTCGGGGGACGACGCGGAGCTAGCCGACGCAACGATAGACCACTGCCGCAAACTGGCGATGCCGGTTTACGTGGTAGGCCGCCCTGCCCCGTTGGGTCGGCGGACGGCTTATGTGAAGTGGGTTGATCCAGATCCGAATTTCGATCAACGTCCTCAGTGGGTTCCCGTTAATTTGGGACCAGAAACCGTGATGCCTGAGCGGCTTAAACTCCACTTCCTTGGCGATGGCGAGGACGACGACTTGCTTGACTCGGGCTACGGGCCATACACTCTGACTCGTCTGTGTTACGAAACCGGGGGGCTGTATTTTGCTTCGCATCCGAATCGCAAGGTGGGCCGCCGGGTAAGCGGACGCGAGACGGAAGAATTGGCATCCCATATTTCGGCGTTTTTTGATCCTGAGATTATGCGACGTTACCAGCCCGACTATGTTTCGATTCAAGAGTACGAGCATAGGCTGAAAGCCAACCGGGCGTGCCAAGCGTTGGTCGAAGCGTCTCAGCTTTCTTGGACGTCGCCGATCGAGGATGTACGAATGCGATTTCCGAAACGAGACGAAGCGCGGCTTGCCGAGATTCTATCTCGTGCCCAGCGAGCGGCGGCACTTCGACAGCCGAAGATCGATCAGCTTTGCCAGATTCTTTTGGGCGGAGAGTCAGATCGCGAAAAGATCGAGAGCCCACGTTGGCAAGCCGGGTTCGATCTAGCACTCGGTCGGGCCTTGGCGGCGAAAGTTCGTACCGAAGGGTACAATGCGAGCCTCGCCCTCGCGAAGCAAGGCATGGTTTTTGAGAAAGAGAAGAGCAACACTTGGGTGCTGGCCACCGCCGATTCTTATGCGAATAGCAGTCTGGAGAAGCTTGCTAAGAAGTCGCACGAGTTTCTTGAACGTGTGGTGAATAAACACCCAGAAACGCCCTGGGCGATGCTTGCGTCGCGAGAGCTTGAGTCTCCGCTGGGCTGGCGTTGGAAGGAGGGGTATACGAACCTTCCTCCCCTGCCCGGAATGAGCGGCAATATGCCACGACCAGAGCCGCGTACGCCTCGAAAGCCGACGGGCCCTCCACGTCGGAGTCCGCCTCCGCTGTAGTTTTCTCGGGCGTTTTTGAATTTTTCTGTGACCGATTACGATTGCTGATCGCAATGCGTGGCGCCGCCGTTAGCGAATTGGTCTGCGTTATTCGTTGGCTACGGCATCGAGTGCGAATGCGGCGTTGGGGCTGTGCTTGTAAAAGTGGATTGCAATTTGAGTGGAGACGATGTCGACAAATTGCCTTTGGAATTGTTGAACCGGTTTATCGGCGGAGGGAATCCCGCTGTTACGAGGGAACAAGATTTGGCCGATGTTGAGTTCCCAGACAGGATCGTCTGGCTTTTCCATGTCGTAAACCATGACGTTGATTTCGGCATCGCCTTGGTAGAGAGTTGCACCTTTGTGAAGATCGAAGTTATCAAGTTCGATGTAAACAACGCGTGTTGCCTTGACGGCACGGCCTAGCTCTTTGTAGTTGTCCCAATCTTGCTCATCGACCCAATTGTCGACTTCGGTATGGCTGACCATTTCGATGCCATTGACATTTTTGGCTAGCTGCTTGCTTACGCGTTTGCCAATGTTACGAGCCGCACCAGCATGGCGATATTCGTTGGACGAAGGTGGCCTGCACACCACGACAACGCGCTGGTCTTCGAGCGCATCGCAATCGGCAGGCACGACATTGCCGCCTTGCCAGAGATAGATACCCGTGGCCAAGATTGTGTGAACACAACCGGTGGTTGCTAAGGAGGCAAATGCGAGGAGCAGCATCAGCGAGGCTTTGTTGATTCGAGAGAAAGAGCGGTCCATCATTCTTTCCTAACGGTATTGGTTAGTACAAAAAGTTGGGTGATTAACTTAGAGCTGGTTTCAAAAATCTATTTTCTCGGTAGAGATGCCATTGTGTTTTGAAACCGGCACGAGGAGCGGCGATCAACAGTACCAAGCCTACGATCGCCAGACCTGCAAGTGCTAGCCGAATGGAAATCGACAGCTTTGGGGACGGCGTTGTTGGGGCTTGGGACACAGCAACCCAAGGGTTGAAAAGCGGAGCGAAAGATAGCCGAGCAGCGCCGCCTCGGCAAGGCGAATCGAGCGGCAGAATCAGCCGGCGTGCTAGCAGTCGATTTTAGCTACAAAGCGATTCTAGCTCAGGAAGTTCGCTTTCGGTAACACATAATCTTTCGATGTGAGTCGCATGCCCCGTTTCGGTGTCGATGTCGACGATTGTGCCGCAGATTCGGGAATCTTCTGAGGCTACTTCAAATTGGGTCGGGTTGGAGGTGACTGTGGTTTCCATGACTCGATCAATTCGGCGTCCGATGATGCTCTCGTAAGGGCCTGTCATGCCAACGTCGCATTGAAAGGCGGTGCCGCCGGGCAGAATGCATTCGTCGGCAGTGGGGACATGGGTGTGTGTGCCGAGCACGGCCGAGACCTTGCCATCGAGATAGCGGCCCATGAGCTGCGCTTCGCTGGTTGCTTCAACGTGAAAATCAAGCAGACGCACGCGGACGTCGCTGGGGATGGCTGCTAGCACTCGGTCGGCGGCTCGCCAGGGGGTATCGACCGGCTTCATGAACAATTGGCCAAGCATGCAGAAGATGGCAACTTGGGTTCCATTGCGTGCTTCGAGGGTGGCCCACTGTCGTCCTACCGCCTCTTCCGGCAGGTTGGCAGGGCGTACGATGTTGTTTTCGTTTTCCAGGACCGAATAGATCTCTTTGCGACGATAGACATGATCGCCCAAGGTGATCGCGTCGATTCCTGCTTTGATGAGTTCGTGAAAAATAGCAGGCGTGATTCCAGAGCCGGCGGCTGAGTTTTCGGCATTGGCGACCACCAAATCGAGCTTGCGGCTAAGTATCAGTCCCGGCATGGCCCGCTTGACGATATCGCGGCCAGGTCGCCCGACAATATCGCCGATAAAAAGCAGCCGGAGAGGAGGAGTGTCCATGCGAATCAAGAGAACGTGCAAAGGAGGTAGGAAATAGGCCGCCAAAAACGAAAGGCTTTGGCATTCGGCATGTTAATGGGCCGTTTCGGTAATGCGAGTTTCGCGAATCAAAGTGACTTTGATTTCACCGGGGTAGGTTAGTTGTTGCTCGAACGCTTTGGCGATATCACGACAAATTTTAGCGGACGATTCGTCGGTGGTATCTTTGGCACTGGCAATGACGCGCACCTCGCGGCCAGCTTGGATCGCGAATGCTTGTCGGACCCCAGGGAAGCTGGTGGCGATGGTTTCGAGTTCCTGCATCCGCTTGATGTATCGATCGAGGGTTTCGCGCCGGGCCCCAGGGCGAGAGGCGCTGCAGGCGTCGCCGGCGGCGGTAAGGACGGTGTAGGGCATGTCGGGGCGGATATCGTCGTGGTGGCCCAAGGCTGCGTGGACAACTTCGGGGCCTTCGCCAAATCGTTTGAGTAGGTCGGCCCCAATTTTTGGATGTCCGCCTTCGATATCGTGATCAGCCGCTTTGCCGATGTCGTGGAGCAAGCCGGCGCGACGGGCAAGCTCGGCGTCGAGGCCCATCTCTTCGGCTAGCATACTGGCAATGAACGAGACCTCGATCGAGTGTCGCAAGACGTTTTGGCTGTAGCTGGTGCGATACTTCAAACGCCCTAGTAATTCGATGACACGATCGTGGAGGCCAAAGACTTGGGCCTCTTGCATGGCCTCCTCGCCAAATTTTCGAATTTCTTTATCGATTTCTTTTTCTGTTTCAGCAACCAGTTCCTCGATACGTGAC
Organism: Planctomycetota bacterium; assembly: GCA_024278955.1. GTDB lineage: Bacteria > Planctomycetota > Planctomycetia > Pirellulales > Lacipirellulaceae > Bythopirellula. The sequence continues at coordinate 19,427 of JAJRSE010000139.1, forward strand.
GGATGAATTCTGCCATCAGAAATGAGTTTGCTGAGAGAGATTCGTGCAATTTCACGTCGAACCGGATCGAAAGCGCTCACGATCACGACCCCAGGGGTGTCGTCGATGATGACATCGACGCCGGTAGATTTTTCGAAAGCGCGAATATTGCGACCTTCGCGACCAATAATGCGGCCTTTCATTTCATCGTTCGGGATGTCCACGGTGCTGGTGGTCGACTCGGCGGTATGAGCGGCAGCGAAGCGTTGCATCGAGGTGATCAACATTTCCTTGGCTTTTTCATCGCATTTTTCGAGCGTCTGTTTCTCGTGCTTGAGAATGAGGGCTCCTTGTTCGCGGACCAGCTCTTTTTCAAGTCGCCCGAGAAGCTTGGTTTCGGCTTCTTCGGGACTCAAGCCGCTAAGCTGGTGCATGGTTTGACGTTCGAGATTGAGCAGATCGTCGAGTTCTTTCTGTCGGCGGGTTGCGTCGTCGAGTTTTTCGGAGAGTCGCCGCTGGTTGTTCTCGACCATTTTTTCTTGTTTTTGAAGCTGGTCGTTTCGCAGAGCGGTTGCGTCTTCCAGCTTGTCGAGGTCTCGCTCGCGCTGGTGGAGATCGTTGCGGATGGTCGTATTTTCGTTTTCTAGGCGGCTCTTTTCTTTGAGCGCAAGCTCCTTGGCTTCGACTTCGGCTTCCTTGCGGCGCGAAGTGGCTTCGATTTCAGCATGTTCGATGATTTGAGCAGCTTCTTTGTCGGCATCTCGACGGCGCAGATAGTCGAGCAGTTTGACGACTGCCATGCCGAGGAATGCGGCGAGAACAATCGCAACGACTTCCCAGACTTCTAAAACCGCGAGAAGCGGTCGGGGTGAGAATGCGGAGGCAATCACCTGAAGCGATACCATGGAGAATCCTTCCTGAATACAACGGGAGTATAGTGGGTGCTCGGGCCGCCACTTCGTCCAGAGAAGGAACAAGAATGTTCCAAGAAAGAGCAATCACCAACCAAGATCGAAACAGCTGCCAGGGCGGCAACACGGTTTCAACGTGCGACTAAGTATCGGTTGTGAGTTGCGGCAAGGCGGTTAGCTTTTGCCACGCCCTAGTTTTTTCCATGGTTCCCAGACAAAAGTATCTCTGGAAATAATGTGGTCGACATCGGCACACGGGTTACTTACGTAGCTTTGGCTTGGCTTGGGTGCCGCTCGGCCTACCGGAACCGGCAGGAGGCGAGCACTCCAGGAGCCCCGAGAGAAGAGCCACAACGTGGCCGTTCTCATACGCAAGGGCTTCCTCCCAAGTGCAGCCTGATACTCACACGAAGCCAAGGCGCTGCGCAATGCTACGGACATCCGCTGGCTTGCAGGGATGTTGCCCAAGCACCTTTGCACCCAAGAGATCAGCAGTAGGTAACAAATCTCAAACATGTCGTACTACAATCGTTGAACCATAAATTCACACGGGCGCCTTCTCTGAGGAATAGCTCAGCGAGGCACCTCGCTAGGACTTCTCAACAACGAACACTTTGTCTCACACTGTCATTATTAACAGCATCTGTTTGGCGACCCTTTCTTTGCCCCATAAAAGAGGCCGCCCCTGGAAGAGGCAAGAGTCCTACACACATTTTTTTTCGTCAATGAAAACCGAATCGGATAGGCTGGTCTATGTCCCATTGAGTTGTCCCAAATAAATCGAGCCACCCGGTTCAAACAGCATGGTATCAGAATTGCCTTGCCTTGCAAGCTGAGACGAGGACTGGGCTTAGGCCTATTTTATCGAAGGGAAGGATTGGTTAAAATCAAGCTATTTGAGACGTTTCCTCCGCCTAGAAGGCCGCCCATTAGTCTTCCAAGCTTACCGAGAGTAACTTTAGCGTGACCGACGAACAGGAACTTTTCGACGCGGACCAGTTGGGCGAAGTGCCCTCCGCTATTTGCCATGCGTGGCCTCCCCCGATTTGGAGTAAAGTGCATGTGGCAGTTGCCATTTCGGGAGGCTGCGACAGCATGGCCTTGTTGCGAGCCATTCTAGAGCTGAAGGAGCAATTCGGGGGGGCTGGGCAGGTCTCTGCGATTCATATCGATCACCAGTTGCGGGGCGCCGAGTCGGACGCTGACGCAGCTTGGTGCCGAGAGCAATGTTCGCTTTTGAGAGTGCCGATCGAGGTTTTCCAAGGTTCCGCAAAAGAGCGGGCCCAAGCCGAAGGCGATGGGATCGAGGCCGCAGCTCGAAATTTACGCTACGAGCTTCTCACACAAGCTGCTGAGGAGGCGGGGGTTCGCTATCTGGCGACCGCACACACTCAAAACGACCAAGTAGAAACGATCTTGTTTCGTCTGCTTCGTGGGTCCGGCTTACAGGGGCTACGAGGAATTCCGAGCAGAAGACCCCTCTCGCCCGTGGTGACGTTGGTAAGACCCGTGCTCGGCTGCTCTCGCGAGATGCTAGAAAGCTACCTCCGCAAGCTAGGGCAAGGGTATCGAACCGATAGCAGCAATCAAGAGCTGCGTTTCGCGCGTAATCGCTTGCGGCAAGATCTGCTTCCTTTGCTTCGAGCGGATTACAACCAGGATGTCGATGCTGCTTTGCTTCGACTAGCAACCCAAGCAGACGAAACGCAGCGGTTTATCGAACAACACGCGCGGGCACTCTTGGACGCGGCAAAGGTTGCACTGCGACAAAAGGTTGGTTGCGGAGGAGAGCTTTTGCTGAACCTAGAGCCGTTCGCCTTGGCGTCTGGTCTCGTGGCACGCGAGGCACTAAGGCTCGCATGGCGCGAGGCCGGCTTATCCGAGCAGGCGATGACTTTTGCCTGGTGGCGAGAGTTGGCGGAGCTTGCTCAAGAGGCTCGCTTAGAGGGGGTTCTTAATTTGCCCGGCAAGGTACGTGCTAGCATTGCCTCGGGGAGGCTTCGGCTCGAGTGGGTCGGATAATTGGCAACTTCCGCCAGTGGCGAGAGCTGGAATGCTAGCATGAATTCATTTCTCTTTCAGGCTGTCTAGACGCCAAGGGCTCGGCGACCTACGATTTCGCTGGCAAAATGCGCAAGTGCTGAAACTATGCGTGGACGTTGCGCCCCTACCAATAGGTTAAGGAACACACAAAATTATCGTTCGGCTGATCAATATCTGCTGGTCCTTTTTCAAGCTGACCTTGATCGTGGCTGTGATTGCCGCGATTGGGATTGGGGTCTATCTGTTTACACGGATGGACAACGAGATACGTCGGCATGCGCAGCAGATATTGGCCGATCAGTTTCCGCAGCTCAATGTGAGCATTGGCGGAGCGAGGCTAGTCGAAGGTCGCGGAATTGCGTTTTACGATCTGACTATTTCTGAAACCAGTACGACCCAACTACAAAACAATCTCCTCGTGGTCGACGAGATCATGCTGGCATGCGATGTGAAGCTCACCGAGTTGGCTAAGGGAAAACTGTCGATCGATCGCGTAATGATCAAACATCCGCAATTGTGGGTGTCGCGCCGAGCTAACGGCCGATGGAATCTTGAATCGTTATGGCCACTGCCTCGCCCGGGCGAAAAACGGCCCAAAGTGGTGATCAAGGATGCTCAGATTGCGATTCGCGACGAACGTCAGCCCGATTTGCCACCGGTTATGTTGCGTGACGTGAACCTGACCATTGATCCAGTGAACCGTCTGCCTCGCCCTGGGGCCGAGATTCAGCAAGTGAGCTACGCAGCTTCGGCGGGCCACAATAGCAGCTCGAATAACGAACCTGCGTTTGAGGTTCATGGCACCTGGGGAGGCACAAACCTCAAGCGAGCTAAGTTCCAGGCGAACATCGATCCGGCCAATAAGTCGTTTCAGATATCTGCCGAGTTTGAAAAATTGCAGTTTACGCCGACCCTGTTTGCTTGGGTGTCTGCCTATGCCCCAGGCTCGTTAAGCCAAGCGTCGTTTGAAGGAAACCTCGATGGTACGGTGCAAGTTCAGCATCAATTTGACTCCGGTCAGGCTCCCCAATTTGAGGCGAATGTGCAGCTCACCGAGGGGCGGTTTGAAAACCCTCAATTGCCTCGCCCACTGACCAAGGTCTCTTGCCAAGTACAATGCAACAGCGCAGGTGCGAAAGTGCTTGAGTTTCGTGGCAGTTCGGGGTCGGCAAAAATCGCGATGCAGTTTGAGCGACACGGCTGGGGGGCGACCGCACCCGTGGCCCTAGGGATGAGAATGCAGAACCTACCGCTTGATCAACAGCTCTACGTGGCATTGCCTGAGCCCTTGAAAAAACAGTGGGACAAGTACAAACCAACCGGGATTGTGGGCGGCGAACTGGAGCTTACATTCGATGGGGCTCGCTGGCGACCTGTGGGGACGCTTCGAGGATACGAGTTGGCTTTTGAATCAGAGAAGTTTCGCTACCGGCTTAACAACGGCTCGGGCACGTTGGTCTACACACCCAGCGAAGTCAATCAACCCGCGTTACTCGATCTCGACTTGATGGGCTACGGAGGGGGCCAGCCACTCAAAATTGTTGGGCAAGTAGTCGACCCGCGTCCTGGCGCACGTGGCTGGGTAGAAATCACGGGGAAGAATATCAAGATCGAACAGCGAATGATCGACGCGATGCCAGAGAAAACGCGCAAGGTGATAGAGTCGATGCACCCGACGGGGCATTTCCATGTCCAATGGCATCTCGAGCGCAAGCAAGTAGGCCAGCTGAAACCAGACACTTCGCTGCGGATGGAGCTTGCCGATTGTAAGGTTGAGTATGAGAAGTTTCCTTATTTGCTTAGCGGAATCCATGGGTTAATTCTCGCCGAAAATAAGAACTGGACTTTTAGCGATCTCTCGTCGAGCGGTTCAAGAAAAGTGCAATGCCAGGGGCACTTGCGTCCGAAGGGTTCGGGCAACGAGCTTTTTCTGGAATTCGCTGGGCAGCAGATTGCTTTGGACGATGGCCTAAAACAGGCACTGCCCGAGTCAGTACGCAGAGCGTGGGATGAAATCCGTCCGCTAGGTCGTGTTGATCTTCTTGCCACGGTCACGCATGAAACGGGTTTTGCGAAGCCCTCGATTAGCGCAACGATTCGCCCCAACGCCGAAACGGCGACGGTCCAGCCCAAGTTTTTCCCTTATCTTCTTGAACATGTTGAAGGTACGTTTGACTATCTTGATGGGCAAGTTGTACTTCGAGAAGTGCGAGCGCAGCATGGTCGGACTACGGTGAGAACCAACGGGAAAGGCAATTTTTCGACTGAGGGCACATGGCAGTTTCAGTTGGATGGGTTCTCGGTTGACAACCTAGAGGTGCGGCGAGATCTGATGGTTGCGCTGCCACCAAAATTGCAGAAACTCATCGAAAGCTTGAAACCGACCGGCGGGAGCTTCGGACTCTATAACGGTACGCTGCTTTTCTCGAAGTCGCGAGATGCGATTACGGAGATTGATTCTCGTTGGGATGTGACGCTCGATTGCCACCAGGCCGATCTCCAGGTGGGCCTCGATTTGCGCAATGTCTTTGGTTCGGTACGGCTTAAGGGAGCCAACGAGAGAGGGAGGTGTACTACCTATGGAGAACTGGCCATCGAATCGGCGACGTTTCAAGATATTCAGTTCACCAATATCCGAGGACCACTTTATGCCGACGAGACAAGTTGCCGGCTAGGACGCTGGGCCACAGAGACCCAAGGGCTTCCGATTCGCCGCATGACCGCCGAAGTGTACGGCGGCGACATCGTTGGTGATGGCTGGGCGACCTTTGACGGATTTCCGGTGTATGGAGCCCAATTATCGCTCGCGGGAGCCGATTTGGCTCGAATGATGACCGAACGTTTTCATAGTCGAGAGCCCTACAAGGGAAAGATTGCGGCGAATATAAACCTTACTGGAAGGGGGAGGTCGCTTGATAACTTGGTTGGCGATGGAGACATCCAAGTCACGGATGCCGATATTTACGAGTTGCCTATTTTGGTCGGCTTATTGAAGGTACTCCGGAGCAGTGTGCCCGACTCGACGGCTTTCAATCAAACCGATATTGATTTTCGAGTTCAGGGACGACATATTTACCTTGACCAGCTTGATTTTCTTGGCGACGCGGTGAGTCTGTTTGGCAAAGGATACATGAATTTCGATCAGCAATTGAAGCTCGTGTTCCACGGAGTTGTGGGACGCAACGACTTCAGGATACCTTTCGTCAAGAACGTGGTCGGGCAGGCAAGCCAATCGATCATGCAGATGTATGTTGACGGGACGATCGCAAACCCAGAAATACACACGCAAGCATTCCCTGGTATCAATAACTTAATTCAACAGATTCAAACCGACTTGGATACGAGCGGAGTCGTGGAAGGAACTCGCGAGGCCAAACGCGGATTTTCGTTGCTTCCGGGTTGGTTCCGGAAGCAATAGAGGAGCTTTTAATTGCTAGGAAATATCGCTAATCGCTAGGAAAACATCGCCACGAAGTTAGGGCCTTTTAACTTTTTTGCCCTACTGAAAAGCTGAAACCGTGTTTTAAGGAATTGCTCTAACACAAAGGAGCTGTAACCATGAGCGTGGGGCCAATGAGTGGAGTTGCAAGTAGTGCGGCCGGAGCGCCGCTGTCGCAGACGAAAGGCAGCGAAACCGAGCGAGCACAGAAAGACGCCATTGCCGCGAAGCGACAGGCCGATGGCGACAAAAAAGCCGAAAAAGCCTCGGGCGTCGGTGCCACCGAAGGCGACGAAGGCGTTTCGGAACGAGACGCCGATGGCCGCCGAATGTGGGAAATGAGCCAAAGCAAAGAAGAATCGGCCGGAGACTCGAACGCCGCCGGAGGCGAACCTGTGAAGCAGGCAAAGGATCTTACCGGTAGCAGCGGGAAATCGCTGGATTTAACTGGGTGAAGTCGTGGGCTGAAAATTATTGGGCGATAGTAGTCTACCACAGCTCAAATTTCGAGTTGGGTGCCACTGCTGGCTTGTCCAGCAGTGGCACCCGAAAACCAAGCCGCGGTGGAACATTAGTTGCTCTCGCAAGTCACCTTAGAAAACTAACACCTAACAACGAGCGCCCAACGCCTACCAATGATTCGATTTACCAAGATGCACGGCGCAGGCAACGACTATGTTTACGTCGATTGTTTTTCCCAAGAGGTTCCTGAGAATATTCCCGAGCTTGCTCGGGCAATTTCCGATCGCCATACGGGAGTTGGCGGCGATGGGCTGATTTTGATCTGTCCGTCGGAGCGGGCCGATGCCGAGATGCGAATGTTTAATGCCGATGGTTCGCCTTCGGAAATGTGCGGCAACGGGATTCGTTGCGTGGCGAAGTATGTTTACGATCATGGCATCGCGAGCCGCGAAACTTTGCAAATCGAGTCGGCTGGTGAAATCTACAATTTGGAGTTGTCGGTTCGCGAGGGCTTGGTCGACCAAGTTCGGGTCGACATGGGAGAACCGATTCTTGAGGCTGCGAAGATCCCCACGACTCTTGCCGGCAAACCGGTGGCGAATGTCCCGTTGATTCTGGATGGTAATGATTGGTCGGTGACCTGTGTTTCGATGGGAAATCCTCATTGCGTGATATTTGTTGACGCACCGACCGATTATTTGGTACATACCGTAGGGCCACTCGTAGAAGGCGATTCGCATTTCCCCAATCGAGTCAATGTGGAGTTTGTCGAGGTGGTATCACGAAGCGAGCTTCGCCAGCGGACCTGGGAGCGAGGCTCGGGCGAGACGCAAGCTTGTGGCACGGGAGCAAGTGCCGTTTGTGTAGCCGGTGTGCTGACTGGTCGAACCGAGCGAAAAGTGACGATCCATTTACTCGGTGGCGATTTGCAACTGGAATGGAATCAGCAGGATAATCACGTTTATATGACCGGCCCAGCTACCGAGGTGTTTAGCGGCGAGTGGGAGTGATTTACGGGTCGCGAGTTTCGAGTTTTAGGAATGGACTGAAGTCTATGCAGGAATCGATGCCTTTTAAGATGCGATGGGGCGGCTTGTTGGCAGCTCAAGGGATCCGTGCTTGGATGAACACGGTCGAATGTCGCGCACTTTTCTACGATCCGTCCATCGACCCCAAACTTGGGTGCGGTCAACCGCGAATCTATGTCTTTTGGCACGAGTACATTCTGATTCCGCTTTACTTGCGAGGAAATTGCGACTTAGCGATGCTGCTCAGCCGCCATCGGGACGCCGATATCTTGACGCGAGTGGCATACCACATGGGTTTCCAGTGTGTACGAGGTTCGACCAATCGAGGCGCTGCTGCGGCCCTGCTCGAGATGTCGCGTTTGGGCAAGAGCATGCACCTGGCAATCACGCCCGACGGACCGCGTGGACCGCGACGCAAGATGGCCATTGGCGCGGTTTATCTAGCTTCCAAGTTGGGTCTGCCGATTGTGCCCTTGGGACTCGGAGCCGATCGACCTTGGCGAGCCAAAAGTTGGGACCGTCACGCGGTTGCACGACCTTTTTCGCAAGTCCGCGGCATCATGGGACCGGCCGTGAACATTCCGCCCGATCTCGACCGAGAACAGCTCGAAGTATGTCGCCAACGTGTCGAGCACCTGCTCAACGATCTTACCTTAGAGGCCGAGGATTGGGCTGGCAGCGGAGCTCATCGGGAGGGGGAGGTTTGCGAGCGACCTACAGGACGTATATTGAAGCCCCGAGGCGGACTTCTGGTAACGCCCAACGATTCGGCATTGCTGCCGTTTTCTTCGGTAACGGAACGGCTGCAAAAGGAAGAAACGCGGAGGAAGTGTGCTTGAATTCGCTTGCGAGATTCGTCAATCCCCAGAGATTACAATTCCCGGGCTTTGAGGCATTCTTTCGGAAGCTATTCTCCTGCAACCTGTTAACTGCCGGCCCCAGTCTACGGTTAACAAACTCGGCGAGAGAAGGGCTACTAGCCCCCCTGCCCTTTCCGCTAGAATGGTTTCTTGTATTCAGAGCAAGGAAGCCCCGTAGAGCACGGTCGCAAAAAAGGAAAACTTATGCCAGCCACTATGCCTGACGTCAATTCGTCTCGCAGCGAACAGGTGTTCTCGGTTTCTCAACTGACGGCGCAGCTCAAGGGCGTGGTCGAGGAGAACTTTTCGCAGGTTTGGGTCGCGGGCGAGATTTCAAATTTCTCGCGGCCGCAATCAGGCCATTGTTACTTCACCCTTAAAGACGACAACGCCCAGCTACGCGGAGTGATTTGGCGTGGGACCGCGTCGAAGCTCAAGTTCGACGTTCACGATGGTCTGGAAGTGATTTGCCGTGGGCGGCTGGACGTTTATCCTCCGCGTGGCAGTTACCAGCTAGTGGTCGATCAGCTCCAGCCGCAAGGTATTGGAGCCTTGGAGCTGGCGCTTCGCAAATTACGCGAAAAGTTGGAGAAGGAAGGACTGTTCGACGATGCCCGCAAGCAGCCGCTGCCAACTTTTCCGCGACGAATCGGAGTCGTAACCAGCCCGACGGGAGCCGCGATTCGAGATTTCCTGGAAGTCATGCGGCGACGCTGGCAAGGCGTCGAGGTTTTTATCTTCCCGGTACGAGTCCAGGGAGACGGTGCCGCGGCAGAAATCGCTCATGCAATACAGCAAGCAAACCGACTTATGCCGTCGCTTGACGTGCTGGTCGTTGGTCGTGGCGGAGGTAGCCTCGAAGACCTTTGGGCGTTTAACGAAGAACCGGTCGTGCGATCGCTTGCCGATTCCCGCGTGCCGACGGTTTCGGCTGTCGGCCATGAGATTGATGTTACGCTTGCCGACCTAGCAGCTGACGTAAGGGCATTGACTCCGAGCGAAGCCGCGGAGCGTGTTGTCCCCTCGGCTCGGGACGTCGCAGAGTTGATGCGAGGCTTGCAAACTCGACTACAAAACGTACTTGCCGGACAGCTCGACATGGCTCGTCGACGCTTGGATTCGATCGCAAGCCGACCGGCTTTTGCGCGTCCGCTCGATGGCGTCCACCATTTAAGTCGCCGGTTAGACGATCTTGCGTCGCGCCATCACGGGGCGATCCAAGTGAACTTGCGAGAGCAGCAAGGCCGGGTCGCGGCGATCAGCGGGAAACTCGAAAGCCTGAGCCCCTTGGCGGTGCTCTCTCGGGGTTATAGTCTCACGCAAGATTCAACCGACGGCACGTTAATCACTTCAAGCAAGCAACTAAAAAAGGGACAACAAATTTCGACGCGTCTAGCCGTAGGCACTGTGACTAGCACCATCGATAGTTTAGAAAAACAAAACAGCCGTTAGCATCGGCGCAACACCAAACCAGCACCAACTAGCCCACCACCTTCCAACAACATAAAGCACCATGGCCAAGAAAAAAGCCGCTAAAACTACCGAGACCAATTTCGAGCAATCGCTCGAAGAGTTAGAAACCATCGTGGCGAAGCTCGAAGGAGGCAAGCTTGGTTTGGCTGAGTCGCTCGATCACTACGAGCATGGCGTCCAGCACCTGAAGGCTTGTTATCACCAGCTCAACGAAGCCGAGCGGCGAATCGAGCTGGTCAGCGATCTTGACGCCTCGGGACGACCTCAAACCCAGCCATTCGAGGAATCGGGCGACGAGTCGCTGGTCGAGAAAAGTTCAGCCCGTAGTAGCCGGCGGAGCGTGAAAAAGAGCAGTAAAACGAGTAGCGACGTAGACGATAGCTCCTCGCTATTTTAGGATGAGAGAGAATCTCAGAGTTCACGGCCCTTTCTACTTCCAAAATTTTTCAATGAACGTAAAAGCAGCTGCCCAATCAATGCATAATCAAAAACTGCGAGGATTGATTGAAGATTCGCTGAAAAGTGCCCTGCAATTCGACTCGGGTTGTCCGGCTCGGCTTCGCGAAGCGATGGAATACAGCTTGCTGGCCCCAGGCAAACGACTCCGCCCTCAACTAGTGCTCTTCGCAGCAGAAGCTTGTGGTGGCGCGATTCGCGAGGCGCTGCCGGCAGCGGCTGCGGTCGAGATGATTCACGCCTATTCGTTGGTCCACGACGATTTGCCCGCCATGGACGACGACGACTTGCGTCGGGGCCGACCGACGTGCCATAAACAATTCGACGAAGCGACCGCCATTTTGGTGGGCGACGCTTTGCTCGCTCGAGCGTTTGAGGTGCTAGCCAGCAAAATCCAGCCTGCTGGACGGGCGGCCCGATGTTGTGCCGAGCTGGCCTCGGCTGCCGGGGCTGCCAAGCTGGTGGGTGGCCAGGCAGACGATCTCGACGGCGAAGTTGGCAACGACTCGCTCGATCAATTAGAATCGATTCATCGGCGCAAGACCGGCGCGTTGTTTCGCGTGTCGCTCCGTTTGGGAGCAATCGTGGCGGATGCAACGCCAGAGCAGTTGGCGGCGTTGGACTCGTATGGCGAACACCTGGGGCTTGCGTTTCAGGTGGTCGACGATTTGCTGGATGTTTCCGGAACAGAAGGAGAGGTTGGCAAACGGTTGGGCAAGGATGCGGAACGCGGGAAGACGACCTATCCTTCTGTGCTAGGCATCGAGGCGAGCCGCGAACGTGCGGAAAATCTTGTTGAGCAGGCGTGCGAGGCAATCGCATGTTTCGGAGAATCGGCCGCCCAGTTACAAGAACTTGCTCTGTTTGTGCAACGGAGAAACAAATGACCCATCCAATACTATCGGCGATCGAAAGCCCCGACGACCTTAGCAAGCTCTCGCTACCGCAGCTCGAACAGCTCGCGACCGAGATGCGCGACGTGCTTTGCAACTTGATTGCATGCCGTAGTGCGCACTTCGCTTCGAATCTTGGTGTAGTAGAGCTTTGCATCGCCCTGCACGACGCGTTCGACTTTCGTCGCGATCGATTGATTTGGGATACCGGCCACCAGGTTTACCCTCATAAGTTGATTACCGGGCGCTACGCGCAGTTCGACACGATGCGCACCAAAGGCGGGTTGATGGGTTATCCCAACCCAGACGAGAGCGAGTACGACCTGTTTATGACCGGCCACGCCGGGGCAAGCATTTCGACCGCCTTGGGACTCGCCAGCGGCGACGACTTTCTTCGCAAAGATGAAGCCCGGCATTCGATTGCAGTGATTGGCGACGGAGCGTTTCCCTCGGGCGTTGTGTTTGAGGCGATGAACAATGCCCGACGTCAGAGCGAGAAACTACTGGTCGTATTGAACGACAACCAAATGTCGATTTGCCCGCGGGTCGGTGGCGTTGCCGACTACCTCGACCGATTGCGCATCAACCCGATGTACACCGGCTTTAAGGATGAGATCGCGAAAATCCTTAGCAAAGTACCGCTGCTCGGCGACCCGACCGAACGATTTCTCGTGCAGCTAAAAGAAGCTGCCAAGGCAGGGCTCAGCGGCGGGATGATGTTCGAGGACATGGGGTTCCGCTATGTGGGGCCGATCGATGGCCATAACATCGGCCTCTTGCGTAAGTATTTCAAAATGGTGCAGCGTATCGAGGGCCCTGTGCTGCTGCATGTAGTCACCGAAAAGGGACATGGCTTTCAGCCTGCGACCGAAGATCCCGTGCTGTACCACGCGCCGCCTCAGTTCGTACATCGTGAAGATCAGGTCGTGACGTTAAAGAAGAGTTCGTCAAGAGCGTACACCCACGTTGCTTCCGAGGCGATTGAATCGCAGATGGAAGCCAACCCGCTTGTGACCGTGATGACAGCTGCCATGTGCCAAGGCAACAAACTAGAGCGAGTACGAGACAAGTTCCCCGAACGATTTTTCGATACCGGAATTTGCGAGTCGCACACCGTGGCCTTTGCCGCAGGGCAAGCCAAGGCAGGCATGCGACCGATCGTCAACATTTACAGCACCTTCATGCAACGTGCTTACGATCACATTTTCCAAGAAGTCGCCTTGCAGAATTTGCCGGTTACGTTGATGCTCGACCGAGGCGGCTTGGCCGGACCCGACGGACCGACGCACCACGGGGTATTCGATTTTGGTTATCTGCGTGTGTTTCCAAACATGACCGTTATGGCTCCTGGCGACACTCGCGACCTGCCTGCCATGCTTGATTTTGCACTCCAGCACGACGGCCCGTGCGCCATTCGTTACCCCAAAGCGGTCGCTGTAGAAATCGAACGCAAAGTTGCGCCGATCGAGTACGGGAAAAGCGAAATCTTGAGTTGGGGCACCGACGGCTGCCTCATTTCTTGCGGCGCATTGCTCTCCCGCTGTGTCGAAGCGGCCTCGCGTCTTCGCGACGAAGGCCTCGACGTCGGCGTCATCAACGCCCGATTCCTCAAACCCCTAGATACCGAGGTGATTTTGCGAGCCGTACGCGAATGTCGTTTCGTGGTCACGGTCGAAGAAGCCGCCCTAGCGGGTGGCTTTGGCAGCGCGGTGCTTGAAGCTGCAGCCGACGCGAGCGTAGATGCAAGTCGCGTACGCCGACTGGGCATTGCAGACCACTACGTCGAGCACGGCGAGCGGGACGAACTGCTGGCCGATCTGGGGCTGGACGTAGAGCATATTATTGCAAGTTGCCGAGAGTCGTCTGGTGTTTCGGTTGAGTCTTGATCAGAGTTTGGTGTCCTGTGAAGGTTGAATTCTATACACGAGCCAGGGTAAAATAGCCGCATCAACCCGCCTGGTTTCCCACCTGAAATTTTTTGAGGACGTGCATTGGCTACCCAGTGGTACTATCTAGATGGGGGCAAACAACTTGGCCCCGTCAGTGGGAAGAAGTTAAAAGACTTTGCCGACTTTGGAGAAATTTTTCCTTGGACACCAGCTCGACGTGTTCAGAATGGCGAAACCGTGCCGTGGACGCGGGAGACTTGGAAGAACTGAAGCGGGAACAATAATGCTAGCACACACTCGATCGCTCTATCGGGGCGTTGAGGTTTGTGTTAAGAATCAAGCGATAGCAGAGGATAAGCAAAACTGGACCGTTGGCGACGCGAAACCACTCGTTGTGATCAATAGCATGTTTGGAAATACTGTCTCAATTCGAAATGCAGTGGCTTTGTACCTCGCAATGAGCGTGCCCTGCCAGGCCGTATTCGCCGCATATCGCACTTATACGCCTGATTGTCGCTATCAATGTGAGTGCGAAGAAAACAGCAAATGCAAGCCTCCGTGCAACTCGTTGTACCGTACCGGGTGCGTTTGCAGTTCGCGTAACAACACGCAGCCACAAAGCCAGTCTTGTAATTGCGAATGCCATAAGCTCCCGCTAGAGGGTCTGCCGCTCTCTCAGCAAAACTCGCGTTCTCTCTCGGAAATCCTGCGATGTAATGCCAGTGCCCTCTCGTGTGCTCTGTCAAATATTTTTGACCTGTCGCACGAGACGACCTTTGCTGGCTCACAAAGTAGCTCCAACATGATGCAGCAACCCTGCATCCTCTTCTGCCGTTTCTTACTCTAAGCGGCTGTTGCTTGGCTCCTGCTGAGTCGCCACTGTGCGCTCACGTTATCTAAGCCCTCTATGTCATTGATTCGTTTTTCCGTGCGCGGTGAATAACGAGTTTTTCTTGACAACAGATTACCCCATGTTCGAGTCGAATTCATGACTTTCCACAACTGCAAGCGTTTGAATCCATCAAAAGTATCCGACCGGTTTCCACAGTTGATAGTTCTGATGCACAACCCCTTAAGCGACACATACGGAATAAACTATGCCAAGAATATTCATGAAGTCGATAAAGCGAATCGTACCGCTCGTGGTGACGATCTACTTCATCCCCCGGTTGACTCTCTTCTACATTCTGTGCGGCATGATCGACGTGCTGCGAAATAAAAAATGCAACCTTAGGTTGTTTGGAGGCTATTTCTTCGGCAATGGCTTGCTGACGTGGTTCTTATCTCCGCTGAACCTGTTGATGGACTTATTGGCGTTTCCTTACCGGAACAAAGGCATCTACGAACTCGCTGATTTGCCCGAAAGCCATCGACAGGAAATCGCAGCAATCCTTAAAACTGCAGATGACGATGATTTCCTCGATCTGTTAAAAAACCAGATGGAAAATCGAAAGCGAATCATGCTTTTCTTCAAATGGTATGGCAAGAATAATGAGACTTTCGATAGCGTGCCTGAGTTTCATAAACCTTATAAATACATTCGCACGATCGGAGTTTCCGCCTTCAACAAGAACCAATCGACGTCGGAGCATTTTGGGCCTCTCCGAGTAACGCTCAGAGTGCTGTACAATATCGGACCTACACCCGAAGGCGACAGTTTTATCGAAGTTGCCCATCACACTAACAACTGGCGTGACCAACGACTGTTCATCTTCGACGACACCTTGCAACACAAATCGTGTAATGAATCAGGCGGCATCCGTTATTGCATGTTCATTGATATACTCAGGCCATCGCCTTGGCCCCGAGTTATGAGTACTTTTTTAGCCGGCGTCCGATGCTGTGTGTTCCGGGTCAATACTCTGTTTTACAAAAACTGGGAAGTTCTTCGGTGAGATACGACCCGTGAAGAAACAGAGAATTGGCCTACGCGAAAGGTACGATGCCTTTCGTTCGTCAATTTCAAAAATCCCTTATCCCTCTCTTGATTGTTCGTTATGAATACTGAAATAACACCGCTTGCCTTCAAAATCTATGGCATGGACTGCGCTGAAGAAGTGGCGACGCTAAAACGCGAGTTGGGCCCGCTAACCGATGGCGAGGAGCAACTGGCGTTCGATATTCTCAACGCCAAGCTCTTTGTTGAAGCGGGGGCACTCTCCTCCGAGGAAGTAATTCAGGCCGTTTCGCGTACCGGTATGCGGGCCGAGGTGTGGCAGGAAGATGCCGACCAGCAAGCGGACGTCGGTTTTTGGCAGCAACATGGCCGCAGCGTGTTGACCGTGGCCAGCGGCCTGTTTGGCTTGCTCGGCTTTGTTTATCACGCCAAGCTCGCAGGCAGTATTTCTGGAGCGTTGGGCTCGGAAGGAATGGGCGTTGCGGAGAGCGTACCACGGTTGGCAATCCTGCTTTATCTCTCTGGGGTCATTACCGGAGTTTGGCAAGTCTTTCCCAAGGCGTGGCGTGCGGCAATCACTTTACGGCCCGATATCAATCTGCTGATGACGGTTGCTGTCGTGGGGGCTGCCGCAATTGGCGAATGGTTTGAAGCGGCAACGGTCGCTTTCCTATTCTCGGTATCGTTGGTATTAGAATCGTGGAGCGTCGGCCGTGCGAGACGTGCGATCGCGGCTTTGATGGAACTCGCACCACCAGCGGCGCGCGTGCGTGACGCCAACGGCGCTGAAACCGAGGTGCCGCCCGATCAAGTTGCCATCGGCACGGTGTTTGTTGTTCGCCCAGGCGAGAAAATACCGCTCGATGGCCAAGTCGTCAGGGGAGAAAGCGATGTGAATCAAGCCCCCATTACCGGCGAAAGTGTTCCGGTCGAAAAAAACGTGGGGGCAGAAATCTTCGCCGGCACCATCAATGGCGACGGCACCCTCGAAATCGAATGTACAAAACGAGCCGAGGACTCGACCCTCGCGAACATCATCCGCATGGTCGGCCAGGCTCAATCTCGCCGGGCGCCCTCAGAGAAATGGGTCGAAAAGTTTGCAAGAATTTACACGCCGATCGTGATGATAATTGCCGTCGCTATTCTGCTGGTTCCGCCCTTGTTGTTTGGGGGCGAATGGTTCGATTGGTTGTATCGCGCTTTGGTATTGCTGGTGATCGCTTGCCCCTGTGCGCTGGTTATCTCAACTCCTGTAAGTGTTGTCGCCTCGTTGGCTGCCGCGGCGAAGAACGGCGTGCTCATCAAAGGAGGCATTTACGTCGAAGCTCCCGCACACCTCAAAGCGATTGCGATGGACAAGACGGGCACACTCACCGAAGGCAAACCGGCGGTTGTCGACGTCGTGCCCCTCAGTGGCCATAGCGAAACGGAATTGCTCGAACGCGTCGCAGCACTCGAATCGCAAAGCAATCATCCGTTGGCGCGGGCTATCGTCGCCGCTGCTAACGAACGTAACATCAAAATCCCCGTTGCCGACGAGTTTGAAATTATCCAGGGTAAAGGGGCCACAGGCCGTATCGAGGGCAAGCTCTATTGGCTGGGCTCGCACCGCTACCTCGAAGAGCGGAAGCAAGAAACGCCGGAGGTCCACGAGCAGTTGGAAGCGATGCAGCAAGCCGGTCGCACGGTAGTGGTCGTTGGCAACGAAAAACACGTCTGCGGCTTTATCACCTTGGCCGACACGTTACGCCCAACGGCTGCCGACACGCTCTTGCAATTGCGAGACACTGGAATTGAACATCTGGTCATGCTCACCGGCGACAACCAAGGCACCGCAGATGTAATCGCACGCGAAGTCGGTATCGACGAAGTGCATGCCGAGTTGCTCCCTGCCGACAAAGTCGCGGCCGTCGAGTCGCTGGTCGAGAAATACCATCAGGTGGCAATGATCGGCGATGGCGTCAACGACGCACCAGCGCTCGCCCGCGCAACTTTAGGCATTGCCATGGGCGCGGCTGGTAGCGACGCAGCCATCGAAACTGCCGATATCGCGCTCATGTCCGATGACCTCACAAAACTTCCCTGGCTCATCAACCACTCACGACGAACGCTGAACATCATCCGGCAGAACATTCTCTTCTCGCTCGCCGTAAAAGCCCTCTTCGTAGTCCTGACCTTCGCCGGTTTCGCCTCGCTGTGGGCCGCCATCGCTGCCGACATGGGCGCCTCGCTGCTGGTAATCTTCAACGGGCTGCGTTTGCTGCGACCAAATAAATGAATGGGCCAGGTTGCCGGTGCGAGACCGAAAACCCTTCGGGAGCCTGTTGCTTGGGAAGTGTCGCCAAGGGTATCGAGGTTGCGAAAGCAGAACTGCACATCGACCCAGCGAGTGTTCAATCAACGCCGGTCCTTGCCGAGCCACCATCGATTCGAGGCGAAAGGATTGCCAAAATCGGTACGATTGTCTCGGCCATCATGGCATCGGCCTGCTGTTGGCTGCCGTTGGTTTTGCTGGCCCTCGGTGTGTCGGGTGCCGGGATCGCTTCGGCGCTGGAGGCTTATCGTCCTCTATTTATGGTTGTGACGTTTAGTTTTCTGGCGGCTGCATTCTATTACACGTATCGCCCTAAAAAATCAGCTGACCGAGATGGGCATGGTTGTTGTGCTACTGAAGAAACCAAGGATTGTTGCACTTCGACTACGAAGGGGCGTTTCAACATGATGGCAATGAACAAGGTCATGCTCTGGGTCGTAACAGCGTTTTCCCAAGCTATGTCGGTGCGTTGCTTGGAACGAACAGCAGCAGTGTCGCCCCTAGCGACATGAACACCACCGTATTCAAAATTGATGGCATGACTTGCGTGGGCCGTGCTGCGATCGTCGAAAAAGCAGTTCGCGAAGTGCCTGGGGTATTAGCTGTTGATGTCGAATATGAGCATGGGCAAGCAATTGTCGGTACGGGCCTACGCTGTCCCGTTCCAACAGAACAGATCATTCAGGCACTCCGTCAAGTAGGTTATGGGGCACAGCTGTCCGAATTTCCCGGGCTAAAATAACGCACCAGGCATCTGCCGGAGTGGAATCAAGGACTATAAGCAGCGTCATCGCAGCGAAATTGTGTTGACAGCAGCCTCGCAGATGCAATCATAGAGCGATGCTGGCATGGGTTGCCATTGACCTCGGCTCAGTATTCGTGGACTATTCTCCCTTTCCTTGCGTGAGATTGATTTGAAATTTTGCTTACGTTCTCCTGTAGTTTGGTCCACGATAAACCGATTTTGAAGAAGACTGTCTTTCCTTCGACTGACTGAAGGAGCAGAGGAACAATTCCTATGTGGATCACTCAACCAATTGCGACTCGCCTGTTCGTATGGCTTGCTGTCATCGCGATCCCGTTTCAGGGTCTGCCATCAGCGGCTTGCGGCTGTGCTCGAATGACTCTTCAGCTTTCTGCAATGAGTGGGATTGCTCAAGAGGCGAGTTGCTGTAGTCAACCTCGCGTTGGCCAGTGTCCTTGCACGGGCGCTTCGGTTTGCCATTGTGGCGAAGCGAGTTCTTGCTATCAGTCTGAGCCTTCTTGCTGTTCGAGTGAAAGTGCTACGGACTCTGGTTGTCAGTGTGCAGGTAATTGTCAATGTGGCGGCAACTGCCAGTGTACTCAGGACAACGCACCCACAGAACCTACCATCCCCCCAGTCGAAAATAGTTCGCCTGATCGGATTGTTGTCGACTCGGCATCGACAGCCTCTCTCTCGACCATTTATCTGCCTACCAAGGCACCACAGCAGTTGGATAGGAACGCCGGAGCAAATGCTTTGACGGCCCTCGATAGCTGCGTCGCTCTCTGCCGGTTCGCTCTCTGAACCCCTTTTTCTTATGGCGCTGATGCGCATGGTGAGATACGTGCTAGCTTGCGCGCAATACTTGCATCGCTAAGCATGACCATTCGCTGCGGATTGATGCGAGCCTAGTAAAGGTTCGTTCCCAGGAATCGCTTGCCTGTCTATTTGCTGATTCGCGTTCGAGGAAAGGAATGCTGTGCATTCTTGCAATTCCTTGACGCGAAACCAATATCCATGAATCGAGGAACGATTATGTACGGAAACGGATTTCGTTGGATTGCTGTTTTGTTTGTCATCGTTGCGTTAACTGTATCGGGTTGCCAGACCTTTAAGAGGTCGAGCCCGTCTGCGGGGAATACCTCTTCAGGCGGTGGTTGTCCGAGTTGTGGTTAGTCCCGAATTCGCCGGAGTGAGCAGCGTGGCAGCTCGCGTGCCCTGCGCACCACGTCTGCTCGCTTCGATTTTTACTTATAAGCTGCTTTGCAAAGCCGTGAGATTGATATGAACGACGAAAAAGAAAAATCGAGTTCCACCTCGCAACTTCCGGAAACCCCGGTAAGCGAGTCCAACAATTCAAATCAGGCGAGCAAGCAAGTTGCCGCAGGCCAGGAGCCCCGCCATTGGTGGATCAAGCTGTTGGTACCGCCACTGCTGTTACTCGCTACCGGTGCTGCCCTTATTTTTGGTCTCGGGGTCGCTCAGAGGGCGGGTTGGGTTTCTGCCGGCGGTGGAGGTGGCGGCGGCGATCAGACGGCGGCTGCCGATACCAGAACCTACATCTGCCCGATGATCTGCGTGCCACCCCAAATTGGCCCAGGCCGCTGCCCCGTCTGTGCGATGGAGCTTGTCCCCGCGTCGTCAGGTGGCGGAGCTTCCGACTCGCAGTCGGTCAGTATTGACTCGGCTGCCCGTCGGATCGCAAACATCCGCACCGCAGCCGTAACCTCGATGCCGATGACTCGCACGATTCGTACTATTGGAGAACTCAGTAGCGACGAAGGATCGGTGAAAACGCTCTCGGCGTATGTCGACGGTCGGCTTGACCGGCTTTATGCCGACTACACAGGGGTTGTTGTCGAAAAGGGCGACCACCTAGCGCTAGTCTATTCGCCGAGACTTTATTCGAGTCAGGTCGAGCTGCTGCTAGCGAAGAAGGCTCGTGAAAACAGTCGCTCTTCGACGCTTACTCGCGTTGTCGAATCGAATCGCGACCTTTACGAAAGCTCCCGCGAGCGGCTGATCGAACTGGGCATGACCGCGTCGCAGATCGACGAGCTCGAACGATCGGGAAAAGCAAACAGCCGCATGCATCTTTGTGCTCCGATCCACGGCACAGTCATCAAGAAGTACGCCACCGAAGGCCAATACGTCAAAGAAGGTCAGGCGATCTACGAATTGGCCGACCTATCGACAGTCTGGCTGATGCTTGAGCTGTTCCCAGAAGATGCGGCAACCATTCGATACGGACAAAAAGTGGAAGCCGAAGTGCAGTCGCTCCCCGGTCGGAAGTTCACTGGCCGCGTGGCTTTCATCGATCCGAATGTCAATCCAAACACACGCACAGTAGGAGTTCGCGTTGTCATTTCAAACGAGGACGGTACTCTGCGAATAGGCGATTACGCCAAAGCCACGATCGAAGTTTCGCTGGCCAGTCAGCAAGGAGGAATCTACGACCCCGAGTTAGCCAACAAGTGGATCAGCCCACGGCACCCACACATCGTCGAGTCTTCTCCTGGGAAATGCTCGGTTTGTGGTATCGACTTGGTCCCCGCCTCCCAGTTTGGCTTTACCGCCGAGGCAAGCGGTGGCGAAGTGCTCGTGGTACCTCGGAATGCGGTACTCATGGCGGGCAATAACAGTGTTCTTTACGTAGAAACAGAACCCGGCCGCTTTGAGATTCGACGCATTGTGCTTGGCCCAAGTTGCGGCGATCAAATTGTCATTTTGGAAGGTGTGAAGGAAGGCGAAGAGGTTGCCACGCGAGGTAACTTCTTGATCGACTCGCAAATGCAGCTTGTGGGGAATCCCTCACTCATCGACCCCACTAAAATTAAGCCAAGGATGGGCGAAGGCCTGTCGGAGGAGGCGCTTGCCGCGATCGCCGAACTTCCTGAAGAAGATCGGCCTCTGGCAGAAAGCCAACGCATCTGCCCAGTTACGGAGATGGAACTCGGCTCGATGGGGACTCCCATCAAGGTGGACGTAAATGGAACGCCGATCTTTATTTGCTGCGAAGGTTGTCGCGAAAGCCTTCTTGAGGAATCGGGAAAATATCTCGCCATACTCGCTAATCCAGACAAACTGAGCGACGAGGAGGAGCAGGCTATCGCAACGGCCCTTTCCGAGCTTTCGCCAGAAGATCGGGCCATTGCCGAGCAACAACGAATTTGCCCTGTGGCTGATTACCGGCTCGGCTCGATGGGGCCACCCATCAAAGTTGATGTGAACGGAACACCGGTCTTTATCTGCTGTGGAGGTTGTCGCGAAGGACTTCTTGAAGAATCAGAAAAATATCTCGCGAAACTCTCCAAAGGCCCTCCTGCCAAAAGTTCGACCGCTAGCGGGTCAATGGGGCTGCCGCCAATTAGCACCTTCGAGATCGTGGAACCTCAAATGGAGCTTCCACCGATCGAGGCTTTTCAAGTGGTCCCTGAACGTATCGCAGAAGACAATCAAGCGTCTGGCGAACCTGTTGCCGAGCTACCGACGGAGGTTCTCCGATGATCAGGAAAATACTCGATTTTTGCATCCGCGAACGATTGGTCGTCCTGGTAGGAATGGTCGTGGTGTTCGCCTATGGCGTGTACGCAACCAAAAAAGTGCCCCTCGATGCGATACCCAATGTGGGTGAAAACCAGGTGATCGTACTGGTGGAATGGATGGGTCGGTCTCCTAAAGATATGGAAGACCAGATTACCTATCCGCTTTCAATCGCTCTCCAAGCCGTGCCGGGCGCGAAGAGTGTGCGTGGCAAGAGCATGTTCGGTTTTAGCTTCGTGCAGGTAACATTCGGCGACGAAACTGATTTCTATTGGGCTCGTTCTCGCGTTGCTGAGCAACTCACCAGCGTCTCGAATATCTTACCCGATGGCGTAACTCCTGTTCTTGCACCCGACGCGACGGCATTGGGCCAGATTTACTACTATGTGCTTGAACCGCCGCCAGGTATGGATCTGGCCGAGCTGCGATCGAAGCAAGACTTCTTCATTAAGTATGCTCTGCAATCCGTCGAAGGCGTGGCAGAAGTCGCTTCCATCGGTGGCTACGTCAAGCAGTACCAGATCGAAGTCGACCCAGACAAATTGCGTTACCACAATATCCCGCTCGCTAAGGTAATCCGAGCGGTTAAAGAATCGAACATCGACGTTGGTGCAAAGACTGTCGAAGTCAGCGGCATGGAGTTCCTCGTTCGTGGCAAAGGCTTCATCGGTTCAGGCAAGACCGAACCAGAGACGCTCAAACAGATCGAAGACACCGTCGTGCTGACACGGCATGGAATCCCGGTTCGTGTTCGTGATTTGGCTCAAGTTCAAATCGGTCCCAGTTTTCGACGCGGGGCACTCGACCACAACGGTAAGGAAGCGGTCGGTGGTGTGGTCGTGATGCGGTATCGCGAGAACCCGCGTGAAGTAATCGAACGAGTTGAAGCCAAGGTGAGGGCCCTGGAGTCCGAACTCGACGGAATCAAGATCCATGCTGTCTATAACCGCATCGATCTGATCGACGAAACCATCACCACGTTGACCGATGCCTTAGGGCATGAAATTTTGATTACCATTGCGATTGTTGTCTTGTTCCTGCTGCATATACGGGCAAGTATCATCATTGCCATCACCTTGCCGATGGCTGTCTTGATGTCGTTTATCGGCATGAAAGTCTACGGCGTGGATGCCAACATCATGTCACTCGCCGGCATTGTGATCGCCATTGGAACGATGGTCGACATGGGGATCATTATTCTGGAGAACATTTACGACCATCTTTCCGAGTGGGAGGCGAAAGGCTCACCCGGTGGTCAAAAAAATCGACTCGTAGTCATTCGCGAGGCGGCCGCCGAAGTGGTGCCCGCCGTGATCACGGCCGTGACTACCACGATCGTCAGCTTTCTTCCTGTGTTTTTATTGACAGGGCGCGATCACCGACTGTTCTCGCCGCTGGCTTGGACGAAGACTTTTGCGCTTATGTCCAGCTTGATTGTTGCCGTGACGGTTGTTCCGATGCTCTGCCGTGTTTTTCTGAAAAGCTCGCGCACGCCGCGTTGGGCGAGCCTTACGGCAGGGTTCGCGTTTGCCGCCTTGAGTGCCGGGCTCTGCTTTTTTGTTTGGGGCGACCATATTGCGGCGAATTGGGTGTCGGTGGGTCTGCCATTTGCGACGGTCATTGCCGGGGGAATCGGCTTTCTGATCGGCTGGTGGATGTCGCGAGAGAAGATCCGGCCCATGGAAGAAAACCCGGCTAGCCGATTTGTCTTGTGGCTGTACGCCGGGCGATTGAAGCTGGCTCTGAGACGAAAAGTGTTCATGCTCTCCTTTCCCGCTATCATTTTAGTCGTCGGGTTGGGCGCTTGGATTGGGCTGCCGACTGTGCTGAAACCAGTCGAAAGTCTTTTTTCGATGCTCGGTGCCGACCTCAACGCGGTGCCCGGCTATGTCACCGCCAAGCACACTTTTACCGGTCTCGAAACCGACGACTGGATTGCGCTCGACGAAGGCAGTTGGTTTTACATGCCCAGTTTGTATCCGGCTGCCAGCTTTTCTCAGGCAATGGAGGTACTCCAAACCCAGGACGTCATGATCAAGGCGATTCCTGAGGTCAAAGATGTGCTTGGAAAAATCGGGCGCATCGAATCGGCCCTCGATCCGGCTCCCGCTGCGATGGTCGAAACCTATATCATGCTTGAACCTCGTGAAAAGTGGCGAGAGGGCATGACCGAAAAAAAAATCTGGGATGAAATCAACTCGGTAGCTACGTTGCTGGGGATTACTCCGGCCTCGCCGCTGCAGCCTATCGAAGGCCGTGTGGTCATGCTCCAAAGTGGCATCAAAGCTCCAATGGCCGTGCGCATCTATGGCGACACTTTGGAAGGATTGGGCAAAGCGTCGTTGGCGGTGGGAGAACGCCTGAAAAAACTCCATCATGTCAACGCAGGCACCGTTAATCCTGACATAGTGATGGGTAAACCCTATTTTGAGTTCGAGGTGGATCGCGAAGAGGCGGCACGCTACGGCATGACGACCATGATGGTCAACGAGATCGTGTCTGCTGGTCTGGGCGGCTTGGACGTGACCACGACCGTCGAAGGTCGCGAACGCTACCCCATTCAAATCCGCTTCCAACGAGACATCCGAGAGCGGATCGACGAATTGGGCCAAGTACCGGTGGTAACCCCCACCGGCGATGTTGTCCCCTTAGAACGGCTTGCGCAGATCACCACCACCTGGGGGCCTGGAGCAATCAACAGCGAAGACGCACGTTTGGTAGCGCATGTTTCCTTCTCACCCTCCGGTGCCTCAGGCGATCTAGAAACGGTGAAATCGGTGATGACCGCTCTACGCGCCGCCCGAGAAAGTGGTGAGCTTGTGTTTCCTGAGGGCAACTTCGAGTTGCAAGCCGTCGGGTCTTTTCAGAATCAGATCGAAGCGAACGAACGCTTGATGTGGATTGTGCCGACCGTCGTCTTGATCAACTTGTTTCTACATTATATTCATTTTCGCAATTTCTCCCTCGCGTTGGTTGTCTTTTCGGGCATTCCCGTTGCGGCGGCAGGGGGCATGATTGCTGTGGCGGTGATGGGGGTCGACATGAACACCGCGATGTGGGTTGGCTTTATTGCGCTGTTTGGCTTAGCCGCCGACGATGGCATCGTCATGGCGACCTACATGCGTGAGACACTCCGACGCCGCAAGATCCAAAGCGTTCAAGATCTTCGAGACGCGATTTACGAAGCGGGCCTCAAACGGATCCGCCCCTGTGTGATGACTACCGTAACGACCATCGTCGCGCTGATTCCCGTCCTGATTTCGACGGGACGAGGGGCCGACGTAGCTCGAGCGATGGCCCTGCCGGTATTTGGCGGGATGCTGATCGAACCATTCACTACTTTTATCGTACCAACGCTGTACTGCGCTTACATGGAGTTCAAGATGCGCGTCGGACTACCAGATGAGTGCTGGACAGAAACGGAGGACCTCGATTGTTTGCAGGAGGCAAACGAACCAACTTCAACGTCTGCTGCTTAAGTCAAGAAAAGTTGTTAGCGTCGTCCGCCGGGACGAAGCATTACTTGAAACGTTTTTTAAGGAGAGTGAAAATGAAGTACCTAAGCACCCTTGCCGCAATAACTGTGATGATGACTGCCGCTCAGTTCGCTGCGGCTCAAGCGTCTCTCAACGCGGCGCAAGAGCAACAGCAACGCGATCAATTGCGAGCTGCCGTCCAAGAAATCTGTCCTGTCTCGGGTGGAAAGCTCGGTTCGATGGGTGAGCCGATCAAAGTCAAAGTCGGCGAGGAAACGGTTTTCATGTGCTGCAAAGGTTGTCTGAAACAAAAGATTAAACCAGAACACTGGGCTACCATTCATACAAATATCGCAAAGGCGCAAGGCATCTGCCCTGTGATGAAGAAAAGTCTCCCTAAGCAACCGAAGTGGACCTTCGTCGACGGACAAATTGTCTATATTTGTTGCCCTGGGTGCGACAAGAAAATCATCGCGAAGCCTCAACAATTCCTGCGCCAAATCGACCAGCTTTATATTACGGCACTCGATGCGAAAAAACAGGCTCGTTGATTTGCCAGATCGAAAGTTGGAATTTGGACTGGGCAACTCGACCTACCAAGCAAGGTTCGAGTTGCCCCAGGCCAAATCCGAACAAGATGGGTTAGCGAGAGAGACGCGCAGCGTGCGCGTCTTCCAAAAGAAATGGATTTCTTAGGAGAAAAATTATGCCATTAACAACGGTGTCAGCAAGAGGAGTTCATCTCATTCTCTTCTCTGCTTTGAGTTTGTCTCTCGTGGCGGGATGTCGTGGTGGGAAGTCCGATTATTCCTTCGCCTCGCCCCAGGCACCTACCACCTCCGTTGCGTCGGCCACGCTGCAATCGAATGTGGTGCCAACACCCACGCAATCGGCGACAGCTGCCTATTCGCCTCCCGTAAGCAATTCTTATGCTCCGCCGATTCCCCCAAGTTACTCTCCGGCAAGTTACTCCGCACCAAGTTACTCCCCACCAAGCAAGTCCTCGGGAGGATGTTCCTCGGGATGCTGTGGAGGATAATCCCTAGGAAAGTTGAAATGCTTTCTTTGCAAGCCGAATGCCACTTTTTGCGGCATCTTTGAAAGGACAGCCGTATCATGCCCGTCAAGTACGATCGTTTAGCGTCACACTACGATAAGCGGTGGCGCCCATACATTGATGCCACGCTAGACGCGGTGTTTGAAGTCGTCGATTTCCAAGGCAACGAAACAGTACTCGATGTGCCTTGCGGAACCGGTGAGCTGGCGCAACGACTGCTTGTTGAATGGCCTGACCTACGCATAGCTGGGATCGACATTAGTAAGGGGATGCTAGCCCGAGCGAAGAAAAAGGATGTTGACAATCGTGTGCGTTGGGTAGAAGCCGATGTTACAGAAATTCCGAAGATCGGCCAAGGTTTTGACTGCGTTATTTGCGCGAACAGCTTCCATTACTTTCAAACTCCAAGCAAAGCACTGTCAGCGATTCACCAAGCACTTCGACCTGGCGGAAAGTTCATCCTTCTCGATTGGTGCGACGACTACTGGACTTGCAAAGTATGTAGTCTGTGGCTGCGATTAACTGACAAGGCTTTGCATCGAACGTACTCCTTAGAAGCGTGTGCCGATTTAATTGAGGAAAGCGGGTTCCAAATAGATCAAAGTCGTAGATTCCGTATCAATTTTCTTTGGGGGCTACTGCTGATCGAATGCCACCGAGCCGATTAAGGTTTGCCTAATCGAAACAGACGGAACTAGCCGGGCTCTCATGCCGGTTTTAACGAGGTTTCGGGTTGTTCGGCATGATCGGCAGAATGGAATTTTTCCGATACTACTGAGCAGGGCCTTTGTTTATGTAGTCCGTGTAATAGCAGCTGAGTCGAAGGAGGCCAAGGATGGCCAAGCAAAATTTACTGGTATTCTCTGTGATAGCTGCAGTCGTCGTGACTGGTTGCCGAACATCGCAACACATTCGTGATCCGGAGTACGCAAAAGTCGCTCGTGAGATCGGGCAAGCTTGGCATGCGTCGCAAACGGTGGTGATCACAACACCTCCCGTTTTCGAGGATCTCGCCGGTCCTCACTCGGTCGAAGAGTACATCCAAGTCGCTTTGACGCAAAATCCGGGGATACAAGCAGCTCGCAAAAAAATGGAGTCACTCGCGCACCAAGTGCCTGTGGCTGCGAGTCTCCCCGACCCGATCCTCAATGTGACGGCACAACCCGAACCTGTTCAGACGGCTGCTGGCCAGCAAGAACTCATCGTCGCGGCCAATCAGAAGTTCTTGTTGTTCGGCAAGCTCGACTCACGGGCCAGTTTGGCAGAATCGCAAACCAACGTGGCGCGTGCCCAGTTAGCAGCAGTTGAGCTTGCGACCATTGCCAAAGTCAAACGAGCCTACTACGAACTCTATTTTCTTCAACAAGCGATCGCTGTCACCGGAGACGAGCAAAAGCTGCTCGTCGAAATTCGTGAAGTGGCCAACACACGATACAAGGCTGGACAGACGAGCCAGCAAGATGTCCTGCGTGCCGACCTGGAAGTTTCCAACGTCGAAAACGACCTCATCCGGCTTCGACAACAACTGACCAGCGGGCAGGCGCGTTTGGCGCGTCTGCTCCACATCGCACCTCAGACGCAAGTCGCTGCCCTGTTAAACCTTACGCAGAAACAAGCTCCTCGTGATCTGGAATTTTTGCAGCAGCAAGCCGTCAGCGCACGACCCGAACTCCACGCCCAGCTGGCAGCCGTTCGGCGCGATCGTAGCGCCGTTAACTTGGCGCGATTGGACTACAAACCCGATGTCACACTCGGACTTTCATGGATCGATGTTGCAGAAAACGGCATCAGCCCCGTCTCGAACGGTCGCGATTCGTTTCTGCTGAGTGCAGGCGTAAATCTTCCCATTTATCGCAAGCGGCTCGATAGCTCGGTACGTTCGGCAGAGGCCAAAGTTGTATCGACGGTGCGTGAGTACGACTCGCTTCGAGACGGAACCCTAGAAGAAGTTACCGACCTTTTTGCCCAGGCACGCAGTCAAGAAGACATGCTGCTGTTGTTCCACGACGACATCCTTCCAAAGGCTCGCCAGACATTAGAAGTCTCGAACCAAGCCTACAACGTCGGCGAAGTCGACTTTCTGCAGTTGATCGACAACTGGCGACAGCTCCTGCGTTACGAAATCAACTATCGCCGCCTCGAAGCTTCTTTGAGGCAAACGCTGGCCGAATTGGAACGTGTTGTTGGCGGTATGCTCGACCAACCCGTGCCTGAAATGATTTCAGGGCCATTTGCCGAGCCTGAAGTCCTTCCAAGCGTGCCATCAGCCGAAGAAGCTGAAGAGCAAGAATAGCTTCTTCCCCCGCCAAATATCCCACCAATATTTAGATCCCGCAATCTAAAAGGGCTCACCATGAAAAACTCAACAACGCATTTGTGTCTGCTCGCAGTAGCATTTCTTTTGTTTCTAGGAGGCTGTGCACCTGCCTACCAGAGCTACTCAGAGTGCCGCGTCAACTGTCGATATTGCCCGCCATGTCCCTTGCCGTACTCGCACAGCAGTGGCTGCCAGTGCCACTCTTGTGCCGCGTCAAAATACCTGAATCAAATGCCACAAAACGTCCTGAGTAGTTTTCCTGCCGACATGCAAGAGATCGCTCCTGCAGAGTCCAGCGAAAAAAAATCCGACTCCGAAGAATCCAAAACAGAGGAGTCTACCTCGCAGGAAAATTAACATTGGAGCCAAATCCTACCACTTAGATGCTGCCCAACTCGGAAAGCTTCACCGATGTGCGAAAATGCACTCTTCTTCCGCAATAATTTTATTTTTCAGCAAATCCGTGTTGACGCGAACCTCAAGTCGGCGGTAAACGTAGAACGGCAGGTAGAACAAATACAAATATAGGTAATGAGTTGTTTTGATTGGTCTTGGTTCTTGGGAAGGTCGATGAAAGAAAAATGGAACTGAGGGCTCTGCCCTCAAAACTGAGCTATCGAAATCAAAAAATGAATCAGACCGTCACCCACATCACGAAAATCTTGGCCCTGCTGGCAGTTCTGCTGCTCCCAGTGCAAAGCTCCATGGCAGCAACTTGCTGTTGCCAGCGTGCTGTAGGTCAATCGTGGCCTGAGCGTTCTACCGATTCGCCAGCAAGTTGTTGCAGTCAGCAAAGTTCAAGTCCCTGCTGCTGCCGTTCGAGTGGTTCTGACTCGGATTCGCAATCATGTTGTTGCCCCTCTGGATGTCGCTGCACAACTTCGCCTGATGCAGTTGCTTTTACTGCTGATTCGTCCTCCGAATTAGACCTTTCTGCCTGCGTGGCTCCATGTGCTTCGGCTAGCGTTTGCCAGAATAAGCAGCAATGCTTGCTGACAAGCGGAGACGTTTATAGCCAAGTCAGCGGATCTGAACTCTGCGTTCAGCTTTGCCGCTATCAACTCTGATTCTCTCCTTCCATGCGGGCTTGTGGCTCTGATGCCACGAGCCATTCTTTGAATTCCCGGCGAAGCGCTCCCCCCAGGATTCGTTCGTCGCATCATTCCGCGTTGGTTGCCATCATCATTTACCAGCATCGCGCAAGCGGTTTGCCTGGAAGGAGATATCAATGATTCTACAAAGCTCATGCATCGTCGTGGATTGTCCCATTTGTGGCCGTCCCTTGGAAATGGAATCGTACTGTGTTGGGCAAGAGGTACACTGTGGCCATTGTCGTGGCGGATTGATCGCCTACGAGGCAGCGGATGGCTCGTTTGCCTCGAGGAACTCGAATGGAAAGGATTCGCTGAGAAGAGCTGAGCAGCTATTGCGTGTTACGCATGGAACCAGCTCTTCCGCTTCAAGCCATTGCCGCCGACCGGGTTTGCCACAGGCTTCACGCTTGAACGACAAAAAACGTACGGGCCGTTTTTGCTGCACTTTGCCTCAAGACGAAGAGTGCAAACGCGATCCAGAGCCAACGGTTTTGTTGGTTGAGCATCGCGATGAGGTCTTCGCACGACTTGCCACCGACATGGCCGAATTTGGCATTCGCGTACTCCGTGCCAAATCGACGAATGAGGCGATGAAGCTCTACGATAAACAGAAGCCTACCTTGATTGTCGGCAACGTCGATTTGCCCGGTCAAAGCGGCTG
The DNA here is from genome assembly GCA_024278955.1 of Planctomycetota bacterium. Lineage (GTDB taxonomy): Bacteria > Planctomycetota > Planctomycetia > Pirellulales > Lacipirellulaceae > Bythopirellula. The sequence continues at coordinate 49,964 of JAJRSE010000139.1, forward strand.
GTTGATGGCTGCCAAGCTGCGTCTGTTCGACCGCGGCGTTTGCATCTGGCTTTATCAGCGTCAGCCTTCCAACTACGGCCAAGAGATTGCCACTTTCTTGGGTGTTGATGTGTTAGTTCCCTACCAAGGCGATTTACTTAGCTTATCAGAGCGAGTTGTTGATCTGATGGACCACCGCAGTAAGTCGCCTGCTGGCGAAGACGGCAGCAACAGGAGTGAAGAATCGGCTGCTGCTTAAGTTATTCTTGGTGAAAGCACTGCTGTCGGATGGCATTCCGTGGGAAAAACAAAAAGACTGTGAAGAATTGAACAAAAGTGTGCATCCAACGGGTGTACAATTACACGTTCTGGCTGGAAATACTTACTCTGCCGTCAACCGTTTTGGCGGCAAGCAGGCTCGTCCAGTGGAGACACAACACTTCCGTTCCCGTTTTTCTAGAAAGGATGGTCAGTATGACTATCGCACGATCTCAGGTTTTATTCTCCCTAGCAGTTGGCTTGACGCTAGGAGGCTTAAATGTCACGAGTGCTTTTGCACAGGCCACAAAAGAGCCTCCTCATGCTGCTGAACATGGCGAACACGACCATGATGCCATGAAAGCTGAGCAGGAGATTAGCAAATCGCTAGCGGCTTTGTCTGATGCAGATCGCAAGCAGGCCGTGACACAACGTTTTTGCCCGATCATGGAGTATAGTCGACTCGGCGCAGACGGCGCGCCACTCAAAGTAACAATTGGTGGTACCTCGGTATTCGTTTGCTGCGAAGGATGTATTGAAGATGCCGAGGCAGACGGAAAAGCAACGTTGGCAAAGGTGTTGAAGCTGGCGAAAGCTTCAGCTGCTCTGGCAAAAATGCCCGCCAAAGAACGAGCCGCAGCAGAAGCTCAGAAGTATTGTGCGATTGCCAACAAGAATTTCCTCGGTTTGATGGGAGCACCTATCAAGCTAGAATTGGACGGTGAGTCGGTCTACTTGTGTTGCAAAGGCTGCGTTGCCAAAGCCAAGGCCGATCCTGCAGGTACCCTGGCAAAGGCCAAGGCCCTAAAGAAGGCTGGCAAAGGCGATGGCCACGACGATCATGAACATTGAGTTGAATGATTCGCTCAGTGTTCACCTTGTTACCTTGTCACGCTCGCGATAGACGGCTAACTGGGGCGGTCGGAGCCATGCTTCTTTGGTTCCGACCGTCCCCAGCCTAGCGATTGCTTGTCTTTCCTTGTCATCAGCTGTGTTTTTCTCGTGTTAGTGCCTCGCCAAAAGTGAGCCCTTGATGGAAAACCTCATCGCTTTCCCAAAAGCTTGGGAATTCCACCCGATGTTGGTCCATTTTCCGATCGCCTTTCTATTGGGCGGCGCGGTCTTGATGTTGTGGACCATGCGACGGCCAAGCGAGATGCTACATCGAACGGTGGCAGGACTGTTGCTCGCTGGCGTCCTCTTTGGCTGGTTGGCTGCAGCGACTGGCGGGCTGGCTTACCTCACTGTGCCGGCGCACACCGAAGAAGGCCACGGGCTGATGCTCTGGCATCTTGGACTTGGGCTGGCGATGCTAGCTCTATTCACTTGGGTCTCCATTGCGCGCTGGCGAGGACGGGAGACCGCGGCTACCAAACAGCAGTTGGCTGTCACCTTAGTCGGAGCCGTGCTGTTGATGCTTACGGGCCATGTGGGCGGGTCGGTCGTCTTTCGCCACGGTGCCGGTGTCGATCCAGAAATCCTCTCCCGAGAAATCCGCGAAGGCCATTCGCACGCGAGCGGGCACTCAGATTCAAGCGAATCGAGTAGCGAACATCACAAGAGCAAATCGGATGCTCATCGTCACGATTGACGTTGATCGCAGTCAATAGGTGCCTATTCTGCGCTGTTTGTCCATTTGTTTTTTTCAAAACTCACGCATGTATTTTTAAGCCTTTGCTGAAGGAAGTGTTGCTTCCGAGCATCCAACAGCGCAAGATAGGTGCAGTTTTCGTCCCTCATTTGAATGTTCAAATGTTAGAGGCCTTTCAAGCACAGCAGCACGCCACAGAGAATTTGGAAAGCCTTTCGCTTCCCATTTGTTTCGGAGATTTTTTCCATGCGAATATCTTTGTACTTTATCGCAATCCTCATTCTGGTTCTGTCAGGGGACCATGCACTGGCTCAGGGGTCTGGAAGCAGTCGTTCTTCAGCACCACGCTCTTCCCCAGCACCAGATCGGTACAATTCGGCAGTTCCAGCGACTCCCAAGCCTCCTACTCATGCCCAATTCGCCGCATCATTTTGGGGGCACTTGAAAAATGATAAGGGATCCTATCGCCAGTGGGGGTCGCCTGGAAAAAACAGAAGCCTGGGAGAGTCGCTGAAATTAGAGGGGGCAGCCGGGGGAAAAGCACCGTCTGGAATGCCTCATAAAGAAGTCGGAAAAACCTATCTCAATCACACCGCCAACATGGCCCTGCAAAAATTGCCTTTGAAGTCCGTACTCGTGCGAGAAGCGTACGCTGCGGATGGCCTAACGCTTGAAAACATCACGGTCATGTATCGTTCAAAAGGAGTTGATCCAGAAAATGGCGATTGGTATTGGATAATGTACCTGCCCAACGGCAGCCTCGCCTCAACATCGCCGGAGCAAGGTAATCGGCCGATTGCTGGCCGGGTTCAGAGTTGTATCCAATGCCACCGGCAAGCTGCCGGCAATGATTTTGTGTTCCTGAATGATCGACCGGCCCCGGGAGCCCCCCCATCCAATCCACATGGCAGGGCTCAGGGAGTTCCCCAAGCGGATCCAGATGGCAGCGGGTCGCGACGATGAACCAGCTGTCGTGACCAGACTACGAAATCTACGAATTCAAATCACACCGCTTTCAAAGCTTGTTGTTTTGGCGGTTCTGTCAGAGTCGATTTATCTATTAATCGCGTTGACAGGGCAAAGTCTGCATGTAGAGGGCGTCGGCGACTGGTCTCTGCTTTCGATTCTCGGGCTGTTCACGGGGGCCTTTTTTGTTCATCTGTGGGCACTCAAGGTTGCTTTGGCAGCACCGCAGAATCGTCGCCTGCTAGTGTTCCTAGGCATTCCTGCTTTGGTGTTCCGTCTCACTTTGTTGTGTACTGACCCGATCGCAGAACTCGACATCTACCGTTATTTGTGGGATGGCGAAGTCTGCTCTCACGGTGTGAGCCCCTACCAATACAGCCCAGCGCAAGTCCTGGCAGTTTCAGGCGGAGCGTTTGCCCCGACCAACCAGAATTCGGCAGATCAAATTCCGGCCGACTTGGCCAAGCTTGTAAAGCTGCGTGACAGGTCGCCGGAGATGGCAGAGATCATTCGACGAATTCACTTTTCCGAGCTCCCGACGATTTATCCTCCGACGAGCCAGGTCGTTTTCACACTAGCCAGCCTCACCACTCCCAAACAGGCATCCATTCTGCATCGCATGGTGGTTTTCAAAGCTTGGTTTGTTCTTTTTGATATGATGACGTTGTACCTCGTGGTGCTACTTTTGCGTTTTGTTGGCAGACCGGTCGCATGGTCTCTTGTCTATGGTTGGTGTCCCTTGTTAATCAAGGAGATTGCGAACAGTGGCCACCTTGATGCGGTGGCGGTATTCTTCACGACACTTGCAATCTGGCTGACGGTGCGAGCATGCTTTACTGCTGCAAGCTCGCAAGCAGAAGAGGCGAATAACACACGATCGAAGCGAGCAATCTTGGGTGCCGCCCTTACGCTGGGTCTTGCAATCGGGGCAAAAATTTATCCGCTGGTGTTGGTCCCTTTGTTTCTCTTTGCGAGCAACCAGCGATTTGGTTTGCGAAGAACGATCTTGATTGGGCTCGTGTTACTATTTGCAACCAGTTTCATCATGTGGCCCATGGTTCCGACAGGTAAGCTAGCGGAATTGTCCGCTTTTCGCTTTCCTTCGACCTCGGACGAACTCCCGCCGTTGCCTCCCCCGCACATCGGAACAGAGGCGGGCGACCCCAGCAAGAGCCTCCGCGCATTCCTCAGTGAATGGGAGATGAATGATTTCTTGTTCTTGCTGTGGATGGAAAACATCCGTCCCACTCACGAATTGCCCGCAAGTGATGTTGCCTGGTTTTCTATCGTGCCTGAACAATGGCGAAAGCCGGTGCGCGAAATCACGGGGCGAATGACCGGCGTAGAACCGAGCCGTACCCCGTTCTTTTTTTCTCGTGCGGTGACCTCTAGCGGACTACTCCTCCTGGCGATCGGGCTTGCTTGGCGTGCAAACAGACGCGGGACAGCCGACGCATTTCTGGAAGCGGCCTTTCTCACCATGGCTTGGTTTTGGTTAATTTTGCCAACCGGGAATCCATGGTACTGGACTTGGGCCTTGCCGCTGCTCCCCTTTGCCCGCAGCAAGGCGTGGCTCGCATTGAGCGGCCTTACACTGATCTACTACGTACGTTTCTGGTTGACGTTTCACTATTTGGACACGCCCGTGCCGGGATTCACCTACAAGGGGCCATTATTCTTTGACTACGTCGTGACTTGGCTGGAATTCGGACCATGGTTTGTCGCACTGGGATTCGCGCAACTAACGTCAATAGCCGGTAAGCTACGACGGCTTGCCAAACTCGGCTAGTGGTCGTGGTCGTGACCATCCTCGCTTTCATTCGCCGCGGCGGAATCGGACGCAGTAGTGGGTTCGGGCGATAGATCGTCACTGTCCTCTTGCAATATTGAAGTAGGAGCTGAGTCGATCGCCGGGGTCACTTCTAGGGCCGGTTGTTCCGTGGCGACGGGCGGCTCGCCGCCGAAGCGTGTGATCAACTGCCCGGCCAATTTATCCCGGCTTTCCAACTCAAACGCTCTCTTCAGGTCACGTAGGGCAGACCGTTGGTGGCCAAGAAACCCGTGCTGATAGCCGCGGAGGAAATGGGCGTAGCCAGCGTCTGGATTCTTTGTGAGGTATTCGCTTAGCCGGTCCATTTGCTCGACGTAAGCACGACCGCGATAGTATCGAGCATAGTTTTCCACCACGAAGCCCCACTCTTGCGGATCGAGCTGGGAAGTGGCTTGGTGAATCGCAGCGGCCGCGTTACGGTAGTCACCTACAGCGAAAAGTGATTGGGCTGTAAATAATAGAAGCTTTCCTTGTCGTGGCATTTCGACAAGTGCATGATTCGCCATGCGAGCGGCACGTTGAAAGTCACCCGTACGAAATGCTTCTTCCGCTTTCCGCCGAAAGGCCTCTCCTTCGGCTGTGGTGATCGGACGGTCAGGTGCCGGTTGGTTTACGACCGGCTGTACTTGCTCGACGACAACGGGCGTCGCATCGACTATCTCGACTGCGCGATAGCCTGTCGTGTACGAACCGGCATAGTAAGCCGGTGAATAGTACGACGACCCATAGCCATAGCCACCGTACCAAGGAAAGATCGAAAAACCAAAATGAGGATATCCGTGGCCGTAGTCGAAGTGACCGCCATGACCGCCAACGTGTCCACCAAAGCCATGCCCGATACCATGACCACCGAAGTGGCTACCACCATGACCGACACCATGACCACCGAAGTGGCTGCCAGCATGTCCGACACCATGACCGCCAAAGCCGTGTCCGCCTACATGCCTACCACCGTGCCTGCCGCTGTGTCCACCAAAATGCCTACTACCGTGTCCACCACCGTGTCTGCCGCCATGACCACCGAAGTGGCTGCCTCCATGACCTCCATGTCCCCCCCCGTGACCCCCGTGACCTCCGTGACCTCCGTGACCTCCGCCATGTTGCGCAAAAGCAAGCGAAGTGGCGGCCAGCAGAAAGGCCGTTCCAACAAACGATCGAACAAAAATTAGGCGACTCATGGTTACGCACTCTCTTTCAATTTCACGGGCTATTTCACAGGTCAAAATTTCTATGCATCTCCGATTGGGGCCTGAATCGAACAAAGTTGTTACTCTGGCTAATTATTCGCGCGCGACGCAGCCCGGTCTAGCCCTCCAATTGGGTGACCGGGCGTTGGACGCGGCTCATATCGGTATCGGGTACCTTAGTGCCCCAGCCTCAGCCCAAAGTGAGGCGTCGAGATTCGAAGACCGCCACCGTGGCGAATAGATCGATTGTAACGGTGGCCGCCATAGGCAGGTCTCGCGTAGCCATGTCGGACATATCCACCTCCAAATGCCGGTGCTGCGTATCCATGGCCGGCATAACCATATCCCCCAACAAATCCATGGCTAACATAGCCATGGTGGCCTCCAAAGCCGTGGTGGTTATCGAACGCGATTGCCGAAGAAGAGGTTGAAAAAAATGCCAGAGCGGCGACAGTTGCAGTAACCAGTGCGAAGCGTTTCATGGGTGATCTCCTTTCGATCTTACTCAGTGGGACCAAAGCCTATGAGCTTTGGAAGGTAGGAGAACGTAGGTGCATCTTCCGTGCCAAATACAAAAAATGCCTGAAAACACGGCAATAGCATTCAGATCTTACCCAGACAGACTGAAAGGGCTGCGTACTAGTGTCAAATCGACGGCGCATCTATCTCAAATTGATGTCACTGCTTTAGCCACCGAAGATATCGATCGCTCCGCCCCTTATAAAAGCCGACGACAGCAGCGAAAAGTCGGTTCTGCAACTCGTCAGCTTCGCCATCGCTAAGGTGCATGTGCGGTTGTGCGGGGCCCTTTGTGTTTTGTCTCAGTCGGAACTGGAGTTTTCCTGTGTGACCGCTAGTATAACGAGAAACGCAGGAGAATTCGATGAAAGAGAGATCTCAAGACCATGAAAAACGCGAGCGTCGGCACTTTGCCTGTCGTTGGGAGCTGATGTGAGGGGGGAATAGCGTGAGGACTCCCCTTTATCGAGCCTAAGCGGAGGTTTGTAGCGATACAATTGTCCATTCATCCAGCCACTAAACTTCCTGAAGAGTCACCTTTTTTATGAAGATCGCAAACGCCACTTTTCTTTTGATGACAATCGGTGCTGTCGTATTTTTCGGCGATAGGAGAATCGTTTTAGGGCAGGCGGTGTCTAAGCCGTTGACGCAAAAAATTTCTCAAAAGGTTGCCGATCAATTCACAAAATACGAAGTGATTCTATCGCCCGACAAAGATGAGGCGGAATGGTGGGCAGGCGCGCCTTCGGTACTGAGAGACCGAGAAGGGGTTTTCTGGTTGGCCTGCCGAATGCGGACAGCAGAGGCACCACGAGGTTTAAGGGGTTACGAAATTCGCATTTTGCGAAGCGAAGATGGCATTCACTTTACTAAAGTGCTCACCCTTCCACGAACGGCGGTACCCATTCCTGGATTTGAACGCCCTGCCCTGCTTCAAGATCCAAAGACAGGAAAGTACAAGTTGTATGCTTGTGGCCCGTGGAAGAATGGTCCTTGGTCTATTATCAAGTTTGACGATGCCGACAGCCCTGACAAGTTTCTGGCTGCGACGGCAAAGCCCGTCATTCAGCCGCAACCGAAAGCGTATGATCGCGACATTCGCCCGGATGGATACAAAGATCCAGTTATTATCAACGTCCAGGGTGTTTACCATTGTTACGTGATCGGGACGATGCGTCGAACCGAGCGGATTTACCATTTCACGAGCCACGATGGGCAGCAGTGGAAGCCGGTCGGTAGTCACCTCGACTCGATTATGGACCTAGAGGGATGGCACGACTTTTATGTGCGGCCAGCTAGTGTGTTGCCCTTAGAGTTTGGCTATCTGTTCATTTACGAAGGATCGAATACCAAGTGGTACGACCCCGTCTATAATCTAGGGACGGGCTTAGCGTTTACTTTTGATTTGCATAAAATAAAAGAGATCACGACCGAGGGTCCACTGGCAGTGAGTTCAACGCCTAGCCCTCGATTTCATACGTTTCGCTATTCCCACTGGATGCATGTGGGAGACGAGCTTTGGGTTTATGCCGAAGTCGTTTGCCCGAACGAGTCGCACGAAATTCGACTATTTCGTTTACCAAGGCTATCGAACTAGGCTTTGTCTCAAAGCACGCTTGTAGCTTGTAGAAGGAACGAAAGTCGATCTTTCCTTTGGGGATGTCCCCTTGATTGTTAAAACGTGGCTTCGCTCTTTTGCAGGGCGATTGTAAAGTCAAAAAACCGCCGAGAGCGCAGGAACGCCTAGCAGAAAAACAGCTCCGTACGATTTGGCTTTTTTATGCCAGTATGGCGACCGGGACAAGTCTGCGCGATACTCGCGGGTACTGTCAAAGCACTAGACAGCATTATTTTCTTGGTGTATTCTGGGGGGTATTGACCACCCGATGCAACACCGTCTATAGAGATTTAGTACCATGAAGCCTTACCTTACCCCCCGTCAGCTGGAGATCGTTCGCCTTGTGAGCCTTGGTTGCACAAACGAAGAAGTCGCTTGTATTCTAGGGATTTCGCCTTCGACTGTAGATAACCATAAGACGCGAGCGATGGGTGTTCTTGGTACCGATAAGGCCGTATTGCTAACGCGTTTGGCGTTAAAGTATCGTTTCACCTCGATGAAAGACACGCTGACCAAAGCAGAGCGGCGTAAGAGCGGCCGAAAAAACGATGGTTGGAATGTTTAGAACTGTTTAGCCATTTGCGCATCAAGGTCTCGTTTTTACGCAGGCCATTGATGTTTCAGCACCGACGTTTCAGTACCGTAGCGAGCGCAAGGGTACCGCTATCAAGTCTGAGTTATACGTTAGCGCAAATTGGAAATCTGCGCCGGCAATAAGCCCGGGAATTGCAACCCCTGGGCTTGTTTAGTTTTCTCAAAGCACAAGCGTAGTTTGAGAACGGAGCAGGCTCGTGCGGAGCTCTCGGCCCGTGACAAAGCCGATGGTTTTTCCTTGTTCGCTAATCACATGGCCCAGTGCGTCTTCGGTTTGGCTTAGCATCTGCATGGCCGTGAGACACGATTGTTGTTCGCCTAGCTCGACCAAGGGCTTTGGCGCTGGTAGCGAAGGCGAGTCGTCGAGATAGAGATCTACGGTACGCAGGTAGCCGACCAGTTTTCGGCCACCTCGAGTATCCTCGACAGGCAGCAGCGTTCGATTGTGTCTTTGAGCTATCCTCAACACGTCGCTTTTGCTCATCGTGGTTGTCACGCGAACAACCCGCCCAGTCGGCGAGGCAAAGTTACGAATCGGTTGCCCTGCGACAAACAGCATGGCCTGTGCTAACGATTGTTGTGCCGGGCGAAGAATTCCAGCTTCGTGACCTTCGGTAAGAAGTTCGGCTAGTTCTCGACGTGCCAGAGTGAGCCGCAACTCTTGAGGCGAAGCATTAGTAAAGAACTGTAGCAGCCGACTAAACGCCCACAGTATCAGCGTAATCGGCGCAAAAAGGACCGTGCAGATCAATAGCAGCGGAGCATATCGCTTGAGCAATCGGTTCGGCGCATCGAAAAAGAGACTCTTAGGTAGCAACTCCCCTAAGATGAAGATCAGCGGTGCAATAGCGATTGGTGCAAGGATTCCGACAAGAGCTCCTCCGTTGGGGAGCAGATGCTGCGAGGCCATCACCACTGCCAGCGACGTGACGTAATTTGCCAGGTTGTTGCCGACCAGCGTTGTTGCGATGAAAAGTGTCGGCTGGGTCGACACCCAAAGCAGCGCCCGAGATGTCCGATCTCCTGCGAGGGTTTCGATAGCGAGTCGGATTCGGGTGACACGATAGAACCCAGTTTCCGAGCCACTAAATAAAGCGCTAAGAAGCAAGCCGGCAATCAGCAAGGTTGAAATCAAGATCATCGACCGGCTCCCGGCGAATCAATCCGTTGAAGCTCAACGGTCATCTGCCCCATGGGGTCGGCTTCAATCACCGTAAGTCGAAATATGTGCCACTCAATTTGTTCTCCTTTATCAGGGAGCCTCCCTAGTACTTCCTGAACGATGCCAGCGACGGTTGTGCTTTTGCTCTGGGGCAACGAAGTATCGAAAGTCCGCGCAAGACGCCGCAGGCTGGTCATACCGGTCACATGCCAAAGGTTTTCGTCCAACTGGCGAATCGGCGAAGTTTCTAAAAGTCGCGAGCTACGGCTTGCCTCGTCTTCAAAAACGGTTTGCAACAGGTCTTCGAGTGTCACGATTCCGATCGTTTCGCCCAATTCGTTGACAATCGCTGCGACCTCACACTCGTGGGATTGCAATTCGTCGAAAATCGAAGCCACGGTAGAACACCAGGGTACGTAAACCACAGGCTGCGCGAAATTTTCTAGGTGCTGTCTAGGAATCGTTGGTAGGTGTTTTAGTGCAATTGCACTAGCGATTTCGTCGTTGTCGGGTTCAGTCACAAGCACGTAGCCGCTGCGCGTGAGTTGGCCACCCAAATCGGCCAAATGGACCGGCGGGCGAAACGATTGATATTGTGTCCGGGGCCGCATCAACTCTTCAGCGCGAAGCTCTGACAGGAGGACAATGTTATGCAGAGCTTTGCGTTCTTGAGCTGCTAGCTCTTCGTCGGTCGTTGAAACGGTGATCGCTTTCTCTAAGTCGGAAAGCTCAAGATACGGCTCGATGCGAAATCCTGGGAGCAACAGACGTCGTAGGGCTTGGTTTACCGAAGAAAAGAAAGGCGCGATCGGATCGAAAACTCGAACCGCAACTGCAAGAGGGATGCTGATAAGACTCGATACGGTTCGCGGAATTAAAACTCCTACCGTCTTCGGAATCATTTCGCTGAGCAAAATAATCGTGAGCAGAGAAACAACGGCGACCAAGCCTGCCTCGGTACGTTGGTTTTGCTTCTCCAGTTGAATGCCTATCGTCGAGGCGAGCGAAAAGTAGACGATGTTAATGATCAAGTTCCAGAACAAGATCGCCGTCAGCAAACGGTTGGGTTGGTCCAGCAGTGTGATCGCAATGCGTTGAGCCGCGCTGCCGTTATTCAGTTTGCGTCGGTCGTCAGACTTCAACGAAAAGAGAGCCGCTTCGCTGCAAGAAAAGAACCCCGACCCGACTCCCAAAAAAGCCATCGCAAAAAAGTACGGTGCAAATTGCTGCAACAGAGACACGAAAAGACCCTTTAGGAAGGTGAGGGATGTTTGATTTTTGAGGTGAGTGCTATTGGTACTGCTTGAGCGGGCGGCAGATTGGAAATCGCCTGGAGGTAGTGCAGGTAAGTGGGACTATGGGACTTTTTAAGGTCAACTTTTTTCGCCGCGACCCTTACATCAACAATCAAACATCCCACATCAAACATTTCCCAGTTAGTCATTGTTCTCAGAGGCTCTACCTGTCGCGACATCGAATTCGTCGATCGCGGGAATCAGCAACGCGGCAGTCGCAAAGCCATAAGTCGTAACAGCCACCAGGAAGGCTGCCCCGAAGCTTCCTTGCAAGTAACTGGTAATCACATAAAAAGTTGCGAACGGAGTTGCCATCGAAACCAGCCCGATCGCACTCGACGGATTGCGAGACCCCAACGCCATGTACAAGCCTGCCCCGCCTCCGAGCATGAACGCGGTAAACGCTTGGAATTGATAGGTGAAAGAACTTTGAAACGCCAACATCATTCTCATGCAAACGGCGATTCCGAGCAACAGAAACAGAACTGTGCTGAGACTTATCGCCACTGCGATTCGCGATTCGGCGTATGCCATCCCCGTATGGACGCCCAACATGGCTACGAAAATGTTCATCACCAGTAAGGTGATGATAAGAAACACAAGGTTCTCGGTCGACAGATGGTCGGTGTACCAGAGCACCGTACACATAACGAGAGGGAGCAAGATCATTTCCTTGGAATTGAAAAAGACTCCTCCCAGTTTGCCGAACACGATTTCTTTAGGAGTTAAGTCGGTTACAAGCAAAAGGTCGAGCGCCCTCAGGTCGCGTTCGTTGGTGAGCGAAGTCACGGCCAACGCATTGACCAGAACCAATCCGAGAACCGCCAACGGCACAATCGGCTGGGCTGCGGCCAGTTGTGCGGCAGATCGCGAGAAGTTGTTGTCGGAGTTTTCAAGGAAAACAAACAAAGCCGCAGCGCAGATTGCAAAGACAACAAGATAAGCAATACGAACCACGACGATTTTTTTGCCATACGCCCAGGTCATGATCTCTCGCCAGAGAATAGGATTATCCCAAACCTGTCGGGATTCGGCTTTTAGCTTAGGCTGGACTCCTGCTTCAGATACCGTTTGCTGATTTTTTGCCTCGGTGTCGAGCGTTGCACGTTGTTTGTCTTGAATGGGGTTCCATACCCGTACGCGTAGAATTGCCCAGAGATTCAAAAGCAGGGCAAAGGCGGTGGACGACACAAGGAAGTAAGCCACAGGCCCGCCGTAAGCAGCAAGCGGCCCTCCGGTAGTTTCCAGAGGCTGAAGGGCGGAAAAGATCGCGTGAAAGGGCGATAGCACAACGGCCCATTGTTCGGTTGGAATGCCTAGCCATACTTTTCCCTGAAAGCCTGCCGCGACAATTTCGCCGGCAAGCAGCCAGAGGACGACCAGCAATGCCGTCATTGCGAGCGACTGAAAAGTTTTCTCTCGCCACAAGGCAATCGTCGAACCTAAGCTCCCCGCCACCGCAGCAGCAGTTAGGGTGACTGCCACGACTCGAAAAACCTGAGGGTACGAAACCCCCCCCAAAAGGGTGATCGACATAAGCAGGGCCGTAGCTGCCACGATCAGAACCAAAACGTTGAGCATACTGGCCATCAGCTTGCCCAGCACCAATTCAAAGTTCGAGAGATTGGTCATCAGAAGCAGATCAAGCGTTCGTCGGTCTTTTTCCTGGGCAACAGCTGCTGCCGTAAGCAAGGCTGAGAAAGCGATCGCCATTGCTAATTGAAGCGGCGCCAAAAGAGCAAATACTGCAGAACCAAAACGTGCCAGATCGCCCAAACCACGTACTTGCTGAGAACCAATAAGAATCAGCCAAGCCGTTAGGATGAGACCAAATAGCGCAGCAACGTAACCTGCACGCAATAGGTAGAGTCGCCAACTGCGTGGAGCGGCGGTGACTTCACGGTTGAAAACCGGTCCGATAAGCAATCTTGGTTCCTTGGGCTGTCAGGGAATTCTGTGAGGATTACTTTCAAGGACGAAGTACGCAAGTGACCGTGGCGGCGAGGCCAGGAGGCTGCCCATCCGATCCAACGCAGGAACAAAGAAGCAACCCATCTACTATAGGCTGGCACCAAAGAAGAGTCGAGCGGTCAACGGATCTTCGCCAACTGGTGCTATAATCGTTGTAACCAAGCCTGACATGAGTTTATAGGCCTCTCAAAGCCCCTCGGTTCGCCTGAGCCTCGTGGACACTGAATTGAATTCGTCTAGAATGGATCGAGGTGGATGAATTCTTTGGTCACGCCCGAAAACAATCGCTCTCGTGCTTTGACAAACTCTTAGAATTGGCGTACTGGCATGTATATAGGGCCAAACCGTATCGAGAGCGGAGCGCCAGTGTGGGATTTGCTCGAGCAGCTCGTTTCAAAAACTTTTTCGAGGATATCTATTATGGTTTCAAGCAAGGCGAACATTGTATCAGGCCGAGCCGCGGTCGTCCTGGCGGCTTTAGTCGCTTTGCTGGTTGTAAGCTCTGCAGGTCCCCTGCATGCTCAGCAGAATGCATTGAAACAATTGACGAAGAAAAATCTCATTGGAAATTCGGTTTCCTTTTCTAACAACGACTACAGCGAAATCGACAAAGCGATCCAACGATTTCGGAATGGCGATACCGAATCGGCGCTAGAGTTTCTGAAATCGGCAAAAGCCAAGTACCCTAAGCTTCCTCCCGTTGAAGTTATCCTAGCAAAGATGTATTTCGCAGTACGAAATGCAAACGCGATTAAGGCTGGGCGCATACTTTTGGAGCGAACCATTGTGAACGATCCCAAAGATCCTGAAGCTTATTTGCTTCTAGCCGACCAAGCCTTCGTCAACCGAAGAATCACAGAGGCTTTCGCACTGTTTGAGTTGGTAGACCCTCTTGTCCAGGAATTTAGTGGCAACTCGAAGCGGAAGCAAGACTTTTCGATCCGCCTTCTCGCCGGTCGCGCTGCCGTGGCCGAGAGTCGTCAGCAATGGGAAGAAGCGTTGATCTGGCTGAAAAAATGGGTCGACTTGGCGCCGGAAAACGCAGCAAGTCACCAGCGATTGGGCAGCACACTCTTTCATCTGAAAAAGCCGAAAGAGGCCTTGCAGAGTTTGCGCAAGTCGCGAGAACTCAACGCCCAGGTGCCTCACCCTTATGTTGCGTTAGGACGGCTTTTCTCTCGCGACGGGGATAACGAAAAAGCCTATGTCGCGTTCAGCAAGGCCTACGAAGAAGATAAGAAGGATGTGAAAGTTGCCCAAGCGTTTGCCGAGTGGCTCATCCAGCAAGACAAGTTAGACGAAGCTCAGAAAATTGCGGAGGCCATGGTTGCTAAGACGCCAGACTCGATTTCTGCTCTCATGATGGATGGGATTGTGGCTCAGATGCAGGGGCGAGACGACCATGCGATACAGACGATGACAAAGATTCTCAATCTTGATCCTTCTCATTTCATCGCGACAGACATGCTCTCTTTGCTATTAATCGAGAGCGAACAAGCCTCTGAGCAAGACCGAGCGTTAAGGTACGCCCAAATGAATTCGCAGCGGTTTCCTGAAAATGCCCGTGCCAACGTGACAAGAGCATGGATCCTCCATCGCATGGGACGCGAAGCCGAATTCCAAGAAGCATTAAAAAAACTTGGCCGCAGCCAAGTGCCAATCGATTCGGCCTTCTTGATTGCTAAGATCATGGCGGAGCAAGGCAAAAACGATGTGGCGATTCAGGAACTGGAGCGATTGCTCAAACAAAAGGGACAGCTGTTTGTCTCTCGACGAGAAGCCGAAGCGTTGCTGACAAAACTCAAATCAGAATAACGCAACACCAGCTCTTGGACGCCTTCTCCTTGAGACAGCGCATAAAAAAGGTCATGGCAAGTCGATCCGTCGTCTTGCCATGACCTCTATCCTGAAGCAAAACACCGTAGTGCTTCGCCCTCCCGTTACCTTTGTACTTAATCTATCGGCCAGTACGTCTAGTACGCTATAGCCCAATTCTTGTGAGTGTGAGAACTTGACCGGATAGTCGGTCTAGGAAAAGAAAGCAGGCAGATTCCGCGAAGGAATTCTGCCTACTCTCGGCCAGCAAGACCTCGCGAACCCTACTCCCCAGTAGGTCCACAAGGCAAATTCGCTGGGTAATCAGTTTGTCACTTGCTTCTTTGACGTTTGGCTCGGCCACTAACCGCAGGAGTTGAATCGTTAACTCAGATTTGCGGGCTAGGGCGACCTTTACGGTTGTGGCAGCCCCATTTTCTGTAAGATTTGGCTGGGGATGATGGTACTTGGGCCGAGAAAAACGCGATCTTCGTCGCTTTCTTCTGCCGGCGTTAGGTCGAGGTTGGCAAGCAAGCCATCGCCCTCTACTGAGATGCTTCCGAGGACGGCAAACTCCGGTGGCTCAATGTTCGGCAAGTACCCACGAGCTTCTGAAGCCATCCTAGGCATTTCGCTTTGGCAGTAAGAGCTCGCCTCACAACAATTTTTCTGGCAACCGCGATCAATTCGCCAAGGGCCGCGGCCGCTTTGGACAGGAGTGCAGCAACCGCAGTAAGCTTGGTAAACATGGTTTCGCCAAGCATAGTGACAGGAACCGTAGATACCACAGTACCCAGGGTAGAGTGGATGGCACGTTACGCAGGCAGGCGAATTGGTACGGCTCTTTTTGCAAGGGCTAAACAGCCCGTAGCGACAGGAAGAAGTATGCCGTGGGATAAAATAGTCTTGATTCGAGTTCCAAGTACACTCGCCGCCCTCGCCGCTAGAGATCGTAGAGCCATAAGTCTGCCAAAACAGCCGAGCGTTCGCGGTCGAAACCGATACGAGCGACAAACAGAGCACGAGCAAAATGGGGAGACGCATCGAGGCTTCCTCTTTTCGGAATCCAGTTGGACAAATGAAACCAAGACACCGAGGTGTCTCTGATGAAACATGGGTCACATCTGGGTGTTGAGCAAACGCAACATGCCCTCTTTTTTCTGCCCCTAGAGTTCCCGGGCTCGTTACAATCCGACTTATCGAGTCAGACTCTCTGGCTAGGTTGACACCCGCGGCTTCGCCAGTAAGTTTTGAAAGCTCAGCACCGTAAGAATTCCTGCATGTTTACGACCCTGATGTTGGCTCTTTTATAGCGGCTCTCCCCATGTTCAAGCCAATAGTAGCGGTTCTAGGGGCGATGGCTTCAGAGATGCTCGCGGCGCCCACGGGGCTTGCCTATGCTGCGGCGGGCCTGTTGGCCATGCTGCTCTGCTATGGGTTGAAGCAGGTGTTGGGAAGCACGCTCCGTGCCCCATACTTATGGGCCCTCGCCTCGGTGGCATGTCTTGCCTGGGTGTCGTGGGTCACGTCAACGGCGAAGCTGGAGCCTGGGATTGGCCTTTCTTCCCTACGATTCGCTGCGGCAGCCAGTACGCTTTGCCCGTTGATGGCGATCCTTGGAGCCAAACGCCCGCAGAATCGGGGCTGGCAATGGGTCGTCTTAACTTTGTGGATCGTAGCCATCTGGCCAACAGCCCAGGCGGTGCTTGTGCCGACAGGAGTACGCGTCGAGCTTTTCGTGGTTTGGAAACTGTTTCTACTGGGGCTCGTCGTGGTGGGGCTAATGAACTACTTACCAACGCGCAACTGGTTCGCTGCCTGGTTGGTTGCATCGGGACAACTCGTGTTGCTGGACGCTTACCTCTGGAGCTGGGGGAGCCTCAGTCCGCCTTGGGGTGACACAATAGGTCTAGGGTGTTTTCTTGCAGCCGCGATGGTTGTCGGTATTCGTTTTTTGAAGAAAGAAAAAAAACGCGACGACAAAGGCCCACCAAGCCTCGCCCTATTCGACCAGCAATGGCTCGATTTCCGCGATGCGTTCGGAACTCTTTGGGCGCTGCGAATCATGGCTCGCGTCAACCAAACTGCGGAAGTGCGAGACTGGCCCATACGGCTCGAATGGCCGGGATTCGTCTCAGCCGAATCGTCCGTAAGCAAGCAGCCAACGGCAGAGCAACTCAGCGAGTTGGAGCTAGCAATGTCTACGCTACTACGCCGCTTCGTTTGACACCTCTTGTCCGGGAAATTTAAGCTGGAAGAGTCCAAAAATTTCCTCACGAGACAAACCGATTTTGCCAGAAGGCGAGGTCGGGGCTTCGGGGTCGAATACCGAATTGAAAAGCTCTCGCTTCTCTTCCAGCACGCTGTTGATTCGCTCTTCGATGGTTCCCGAGCAAAGAAAACGTGTGACCGTCACGGGGCCAGAGGCGCCGATGCGATGGGCACGGTTAATCGCCTGGTCTTCTACGGCTGGGTTCCACCAACGGTCAAAAAGAAACACGTAGCCAGCAAACTGAAGGTTGAGCCCCACGCTGCCCGCCCCATAGCTCATCAGCAGAACGTGGCGGTCGGGATCGTTGCGGAACTCTTCGAGTACCCCATCGCGATGTTTAGAAGGAATTTTTCCGTGGTACTCTAACGGGTTAAATCGTTCGAGTCGGCCTCGCAACTTTTCAATAGAAGCAACCCATTGGCTGAAAACAATCGCCTTGCGTCCGCTGGCGGCACATTCTTCAAGGTCGGCTTCCATGCGGTCGGCCTTGGCGCTTGCGCCAGTCGCGGGGTCGAAGTTGCAAATTTGTTTTAGCCGAAGCACCAGCTCGAAGACGTGTTGGATTGTGAGATCTTTTTTCATCTCGCTGAGGCGAACAATGCCTTGCTCTTCGGCCAGTTGATAGGCCTGCTGTTGCTCGGGCAAGAGGATCAGGTCGGCATCGCGAAACAGCTTTGGCGGCAGCTCCGTTAGCACTTTGTCTTTGGTACGCCGAACGACATAATCTTTCACCGAGCGGCGAATCGCGCTAACTTTCATTTGCGGCTGCAAACAGCCAGGCGAAACAAATTGAAAAATCCCGACCAAGTCTTCGACGCTATTTTCAATCGGCGTCCCGGTAAGTGCCCAGCTGCGCCGACGTGGAATCGAGCAGATCGCCTGATTGGTCGTGCTTAGTCGATTCTTGATCCTCTGCGATTCATCGATAATCATCAGATCGAATGGAGCCGGAGCCGAGGCGGCACTTTCGCGATCGCGGATTAACGATTCGTAATTGGACAAGAGAACTCCGCTTTGAACATTCTCCCAAAGCCACTGACGACGAGATTGCTTGCCTTCGACGGTCGTGACCGGTAGCTCGGGTGCCCACATCGCGATTTCGCGTTGCCAATTCGTAACCAGTGGCTTGGGGCAAACGATTAGCATCCGCCGGACGTGGCCTTGATGGGCCAACAGCCGCATCGCGACGATCGCTTGCATCGTTTTGCCAAGTCCCATTTCGTCGGCAATCACCGCCTCATTTCGCGGGTAAAGAAATGCAATGCCATCGAGCTGATACGGGAACGGTTGAAACGGAAACTCCATCGACTGGTTGGCAAAAACACGTTCCAGAGGAGGCTGGAGCAAGTAGAGAAGCCGATCTTCTAGTTTCACGATATCTTGCGGAGGGCGCACTCGCGTGCACGTTTTGAGATCGATGGTTATCCCACCAGGTACTTTAGAAGAAACCAAAGGCTTCGGAAGCGTCGCGGGCTTTGCCAAGCCGGTCGGAGGAAGAATCGGATCCAGTCCGGCGGCCCCTTCGGGAAAAACACATCCCACGATTTTAATCGCAGGCGAGTCGAGAGGTACCGTCACCGCGGCAGGCATTTCGAGTTGCCAATCGAACGACAGCTCCGCGGGCAGCATAAGCTGCAACTCTTCGTTAGTAGAAGAGAGGACCGAGGGTTCGTATCGCGAGCTCTGTTTTAAGCTAGGCGGCTGAGGAGTGTTCATGGAGGTCGTCTGCCTGCGGTTCGGCGATGCGTTGGGCTTCGCGAATCGCTTCACGGATTCTCTGAAATGGTTCTGCCAAGTCGACATGCGCACAAAGGGTCGCCATCGCAGCGCCAAGTTGCTCGGGTTGCCAGGTACACGTCGAAGTGCCAAAGAGCCGGTAGTTACCGAGTCTCAATTCTGGCGAAGAAAGCTCTCCCGTCTGCTGAGCGGGAGCAGTCTCGTTGGACGCGAGGCAGGCCATTTTTTCATCGCGAAATAGTGCCAGGCTCAACATTTCTTCGATATCCGTAACAACCGCTTGCACCGATAGCTTGCCCTTAGCGACCAGCGTTTGTCCAATTATTTCACCCAGAACGTAAGGTCGCAGAGTAGCCCCATACAAAATTTTCTGGGCTTCGTTTGGTAGCACCGGGGTGCTGCAATGGAATTCCAAGGGCCGTCCCAGGTCGGAAAGAACCAAGTAGCCCCCGAAAAAGCCGTGGAGTGGATCTTCGAGTACGGTGAGAAAGCCGAAGGCAGGCAAGGAGTTAGCGGGTTCAGGAGGCATCAAGGAGTCATCTCGCAGGAAAAGTCAACCTTTCTTTTGGTCAATCGACACATAAGTCAAGACCGTGGCTGTTATCCCTTCCATCGTACTCGCTTCCCAAGAACTTTAGTTCTCGGACAATCTCTGAAAGAGCCTTCCAAAGGTAGAAATTCTCTCAAGTTTCATTAGAATGGAGGATAGCAGAGAAGACCAATTTGCTAGCTGCCAGCTTTGACCTATCAAGCGTAGCCCTCGAACCTGGTTTTTCTCTGTCCACACATGTTCAATCATTATCGGGAATTGATTTTTCCCGCGATCCTCGTGAATAGAGTTTCGTTGAGAAAGGAAACCATACTTCAATGTCGCAAAGCCCTTCCCCTGCTACGCCCATTTTTTCTCAAGTCGACGTTACCGCTGGAAGCACCTCAGAAATATCGACAGGCTCGCATGTCGAGCATTCGGAATTGCTGCGAGAAGTCTTAGCTTCCCAAGATCGCACCAATGAAATCCTAGAAGAGTTGCTTGGTGTCATGGCTGCGAATCAAAAGCAGCGTGCTCAAGAGATGCACCAATGGCGAAACGCGAATCCGAGGTTGGCCCATTCTTGTCGCGAAGCTGCCGAAGCGTTGAGCCGTGTTCAGGTCGAGTATTTAGATCGCATGACAGACGAAATCAACGACTCGGCTGAAGATATGGTCGAGGGAGAATTTGTCTTGAACGAATTTGTCGATCGCTTCGGTCCTCGGCTTGCACATCTCAATGGGGTCATTCAAGTGCTTGCGCAATTGAGCAGTAGTTCCAACCCGTCTGCTACACAACCTTAACCGGTTGTTTCTCGCAGCTAGGTGCAGTATTTCCAGGTCGTGGGCGTTTCCCTTGGTCATTCGGCGACGCCAACGCACGCCCTCCCCTGCTCTCCTCAAAGTGATCCCGAAATTGTGAGCGAAGAACAGCCCAACGCTGCCCGAGACCTGTTAGACGCACATACCGTCGAAACCATCGCCTGGCATTTTCATGAGTCGACCGGCTGCCCGTTTTGGTTAGAAAAAAAGTCGCAGCTCAAGTTCGATCCTCTAACAGAGATTCGCTCCTACGACGATCTCAAAAAGTTTGATCCCTTCGAGGACGATTGGCTCCGCGGCGGACCTGTACGGCGTTGGGTTCCTAAAGGGCTCGCCGATAAGCCGGTCTATGTCTTTGAAACCGGCGGCACGACAGGAGTTCCGAAGAGCCGTATCGCGATCGACGACTTCCGCACCGACTACTCGCTTTTCAGTAACACCTTGCCGGAGGAATTTTTCCCTCAAGGTAGCAACTGGCTCATGCTTGGCCCTTCGGGGCCCCGCCGGTTGCGACTTGCGGTGGAACACCTAGCACAGCATCGCGGGGGGATCTGCTTTTGTATCGACCTCGATCCGCGTTGGGTTGTCAAGCTGATCAAGAAGGGTTGGATGGACCATCTCGAAGAATACAAAAAACATTGTATCGACCAGGCGGTCACGGTTCTCGGCGCAGGGCATGAGATCAAGTGCATGTTTGGCACGCCAAAATTGATCGAGTCGCTTTGCCTTGGGCTCGAAGAACGTGGCACCAGCCTAGCCGAGCAAGGCATCACGGGCATCTTCTCTGGCGGCACCGAGTTTACGCCACAGTGGACCAAGTTTTGCATCGAAGAGCTTTTCGGCGGACCGCCAGAAGAAAGCGGCATCTACATGACGCCTACCTACGGAAACACCCTCATGGGCTTGGCCTGTAGTGCGCCTGTGACGAAAGAGAATCAATATAAAATTAGCTACTACGCTCCTCAACCGCGAGCCGTGATTGAAGTCGTCGATTTCGACGACCATGACCAAGTCGTTGGTTACGGCGAAACGGGGCGCGTCAAATTAACGACCCTTACCCAAGAATTTTTTGTCCCCGGTTTCCTGGAACGCGACGAAGGCGAACGCGAACCTCCCTACGAAAAATACCCCTGGGACGGCGTCAGCGGCGTTCGGCCATTTCATCGCCTAGCCTCCAGCACCACGGTCGGCGTATACTAGAGTGCCGCCGCAGCTTGGTTTTCGGATGCCACTGCTGGCTTGTCCAGCAGTGGCACCCAACTCGAAGTTTGAGCTGCGGCAGACTACTAGCGCCTCCCCTTAGTTCGCCTGAAATTGTATCTGCGGCAAAAAATGATCGAACTACCTGCTATCCGATGGGGCGAGCCTTACGAGTCGCTCGACGTCGACGAGATTGCTCATTTCTACACCGGCGAGCCGATTGCCCGTCTCCATACCGTCGGCGCCGGAATCATTCGACGCGATGCGAAGAAGGCAAAACTGGCCCGCCGTGCTCTCCAGGCGATGTCGCCTGCTGAGCTGATCGAAAAATGCAAAGTCGCGGGCGAGCTGTTTGAAAGCGGTACGCTGGCGGTTGGCGACTCGCAGCAGTCGCCTGACGATTTTGTCCAACAGCAATCGGCAACCACCGGTATGCCGATTTCGATGTGCAAAGCAAATGTCGTCAAGAACGCGTTTGTTCTGAAAAATATCGATCAGATTCTCGACTGTCTCACCCGTGGCCTCGATCTTAATATTTTGGCCCGCGGTTATGGTGATGAAGATCGCGGCGTCACGGTTAGCTATCAGGCCCAATGCGATGCGCTCGGTGCCGTGCTTCCGAGCAACTCGCCTGGAGTACATACCCTCTGGCTTCCGGTGATCGCCTTGCAGATGGGCCTTGTCTTAAAACCTGGTAGCAGCGAACCTTGGACTCCCTATCGAGTTTTCGCGGCCATGGTCGAAGCGGGCATCCCACGCGAGGCGTTCTGCCTCTACCCGGGAGCAGGCGCCGACATAGGCGGGGCGATTCTTTCGAGTTGCCGCCGTAGCATGATCTTTGGCGGACCACAAACAATCCAGCAGTATGCCGGCAACCCCAAGGTTCAGGTCCATGGCCCGGGCTTCAGCAAAATATTATTTGGCGACGACTGCGTCGACGATTGGCAACAGCATCTCGACTTGATGGTCGATAGCGTCTCTCGCAACGGAGGACGCAGTTGTATCAACTGCAGCAGCATTTATGCCTCGCGTCACACAAAAGAAATCGCCGCAGCCCTCGCCGAAAAACTCGGCCCGATCGAAGCTCTGCCGCCCGACGATCCGAAGGCAGGCCTCGCCGCGTTTACAATCGAAGGTGCCGCAGCAGCTATCTGGGGTGCTCTGCAACACGATTTCTCCGATCCGCAAACCACGCACATGACAGAAGCCTACGGCGACCGGCTTGTCGAAAACCCGCCGGTCGCGTACCTGCGCCCCGTAGTTCTTCACTGCGAAAGCCCTGGATCGCCAGCCGCGAACAAAGAGTACATGTTCCCTGCCGTCAGTGTCGTCGAGTGCCCACAAGAAAAAATGCTTGCATCGATTGGCACAACATTAGTCGGAACCGCAATCACCAACGACAAAAACTTCCGCCAAGACTTAATTGCCAGCGTCGAGATCGATCGCCTCAACTTGGGCCCCATCCCCACCCCCCAGCTCGATTGGCTCCAACCCCACGAAGGAAACTTAATCGAGTTCCTCTACCGCAACCGAGCACTACAAATTGATGGTTGATCGATGATTGTTGATCTACTCTGAAGACGCACCGCAACACATACATCAAAAATCAAAAATCCCACATCAAACATCTTCATGAATGCTATCGAGACTCAGTCGGCAACACGCGTCGTTTTCGGAGCCGGCCAAGTCGCTTCGCTCGGGAAATTTGCGCGAGAGCTTTCTGCCGAGCGAGTCCTGCTGGTTAGCGACCCAGGCATCATCGCAGCGGGGCATGCGCTACGTGGCATCGAGTCGCTGGCCGCCGTAGGTATCGAGACTCAGCTTTTCGATGGCGTTGCCGAGAATCCGACGACCCTCCATGTCGACGCAGGCTTGGCGGTAGCAAAAGAGTTTCGACCCCAGGCAATCGTTGGCCTTGGCGGCGGAAGCTCGATGGACTGTGCCAAGGGAATCAACTTTCTTTACTCTTGTGGGGGGCAGATTCGCGACTATTGGGGAGTTGGAAAAGCCACGGGACCCATGTTGCCAACGATTGCCGTGCCCACAACCGCCGGCACCGGGAGCGAAACCCAATCTTTTGCACTAATCTCAGACGCCCAGACACATCAGAAAATGGCTTGCGGCGATCCTCGTGCCGCATTTCGCATTGCGATTCTCGATCCGGAACTCACACTAACTCAGCCCTCCCGAGTTGCCGCGCTCACCGGCTTCGACGCCCTCTCCCACGCGGTTGAAACTTTCGTCACCTCAAAACGCAACGACGCTTCTTGCCGCTACGCCCGGGAAGCTTGGCAGCGACTCGCTCCCAATTATTTAAGCGTCCTCAACGAGCCCTCCGATATTGCCGCCCGCGGGCAAATGCAGCTAGGCGCTTGCCTTGCTGGGCTAGCAATTGAGCATTCCATGCTAGGAGCTGCTCACGCTTTGGCCAACCCGCTGACCGCCGTTTACGACATTGCCCACGGGCAGGCGGTGGCCTTGATGTTGCCCCATGTGGTTCGACTCAACGGCACTCGTTGCGAAGATCAGTACGTCGAACTACTTGCCCAGACCGCCGACGAACCCAACTGTCCCAAGGGAGGATCGGCGGCACTTGCCGATTTTCTGCAAAACCTTGCCAGCCAGGCCGGGCTCGCGGGTAAACTAAACGACTGCGGCGTCGAACAAGATCGCTTGCCTCAACTGGCTGAAGACGCCGCCGGGCAGTGGACCGCCTCGTTCAACCCAATTTCCGTCACTCAAGTCGAACTCTTACGGTTGTATGAACAAGCGTTTTGAAATGATTGCGATTTCCCCCCCTAGCCGTAGTCGGAAGCCGACGGTTTTGCCCATTCAAACCATCGCCTCTCTCCGGCAGCTGCTACTTGCTATTTTACTGACTTGCTTCATTACCCCGCAAATCGTTTCCGCCGATTGGCCGCTCGTTCGTGGCGATGCCATGGCTTCTGGCGCAGTCAAGCAATCGCTGCCTGAAAAACTTGAACTGCTATGGGAGTTTTCAGCTGAAGAAAGTGGCTTTGAAGGCGCGGCTCTCCTTGTCGACGGAATCGTCTATCTCGGCGACGTCGACGGCACCTTCTATGCCCTCCGGCTAACTGATGGAACGGTGCTTTGGAAGCAACACTTCGACGAGACCGGCTTCCTCGCTGCCGCCGCGGTTGTCGAGGACCGTATCTTTGTTGGCGATTTCAACGGCGTCGTGCGTGCATTGCAGGCCGATAGCGGCAAAGAGCTTTGGTCGTATACCGCCTCTGCCGAGTTTTACGCAGCACCGAATGTGGTCGAAAACCAAGTGCTCGTAACCACCGAAGCAGGCGAGCTGCTTTCGCTCGACGCCGACGTTGGCAAACTGAATTGGAAGTTTCAAATCGATGCGCCACTTCGCTGTTGGCCGACGGTCGTCGGCGGCCGGGTTCTATTAGCCGGCTGCGACGAACGACTGCACGTCGTCGATATTCTCAGTGGCAAAGAAGTCGAAGGCCTCGACATCGATGGCCCCACGGGCTCTACGCCAGCCGTTGTCGGTGGCAACGTGCTCTTCGGAACCGAACAGGGAACATTTTATTCTATCGCTACCCAACCAATTTCGATCGCATGGCAGTATCGAGATCCTAAACAAAGTCGGGCCATCCGCACCGCTGCTGCGGTGAACGATCGCACGGTCGTTTACGGCACACGCGGTAAGCAAGTCTATGCCTTAGATCCAGCCAGCGGTAAATTGCAATGGAAGTTTGCCGTTCGTAGCTCGGTTGAAAGTTCGCCGATCATCGCTGGCGACCGCGTTTATGTGGCCACCAAACGCGGACGGATTTACGCACTCGACATTGCCACCGGCAAAGAAACCTGGCAATTTGAAGCCGGCGGAGGCTTTCTTGCCTCGCCCAGCGTCTCCGAAGGTAAACTAGTACTTGGCAACACCGACGGGACGCTCTACTGCTTGGGCGAAAAAAACAAGGGGAACCGCCGAGGGACGCAGACTAATCAATCGCGACGTAGCCGCAACCAGTAATCCCCATCCCTAAAATTAGCAACTTCGTAAACGAGCATCTTGTTGTGCTCGTCGTGTCGTCGTGGTTCAATACACTATTGCGTAGTATGAGCATCCGCGGTTTTTTACCTGAGAACATCATGGCAGATAATTCTACGAAAACCGAAGTCGGCAGCTACTTTATTAGCAACTACCCGCCTTTCTCGCAGTGGTCGACTGAGCAACTCGGCAACGTCCGCGAGGCATTCCAAGCCCCGCCCGCTGAGGTACCGTTGGGCTTATATCTTCATCTCCCGTTCTGCCGAAAGCGTTGCAAGTTTTGCTATTTTAAAGTCTTTACCGACAAAAACTCTTCGGAGGTCGAACGCTACCTGGCGGCCCTTTCTCGCGAGATCGAACTGGTCAGTCAGCTACCGGTCATGGGCGACCGGCCGTTTCGCTTCGTCTACTTTGGTGGCGGTACGCCTTCGTTTCTGAGCCCCAAGCAGCTTACGCGACTCGTCGATCGTCTGCGAACCAACATTAGCTGGGACCAAGCCGAAGAAGTCACCTTCGAGTGCGAGCCTGGCACCTTAAGCGAAACCAAAGTCCATACCCTCCGCGAGCTAGGCATCACACGCATCAGTCTGGGCGTCGAACACTTCGACGACCAAGTGCTTCGCGAAAATGGTCGCGCCCACGAATCGCAGGAAATTTACAACGCCTGGCCTTGGATCCAAAAAGCCGGTTTCTATAACACCAATCTCGATCTCATCGCCGGCATGGTCGGCGACACCGACGAAAAGTGGAAAGAAACCGTTCGCCGAACTCTCGAACTCGAACCCGATAGCGTCACGATTTACCAGATGGAGTTGCCCTACAACACGGTCTACTCTCAAGACATCCTCGGCAATCAAACCGAAAGTCCTGTCGCCGATTGGCCCACAAAACGCGGCTGGGTCGATTACGCCTTCGATCAATTGCAAGAAGCGGGTTACTCGACCTCCAGTGCTCACACGATGGTCAAAGACCCAAACCGAGTAAACTTCAGCTACCGCGACAATCTCTGGCAAGGCAGCGACCTCCTAGCCACCGGCATCGCCAGCTTTGGCCACGTCTCTGGCGTCCACTATCAAAACTTGCCTGAGTGGGAAGCCTACTGCACATCGTTAGAAAACGGCGAGCTTCCGCTAGGCCGAGGCTTGCTAACGACCGAGCACCAACGCTTAATCCGCGAAGTGATCTTGCTATTAAAGCGAGGCTATCTCGAAGCCGACCAGTTTCAAAAAAAATATGGTGTCGACATCCTCGACCATTGGCGTCCGGTTTGGCAGCAGTATCAACAAGAGGGCTACCTCAAAATTTCAGATCGCCGCATCGAGCTGACACGAGCCGGCTTATTGCGAGCCGACGGCTTGCTACCCGCCTTCTTCGAGTCGGAACATCGTGATGTCCGTTACACTTAGTGCTACGATAGAATTTAGCGAATGACAAAAAGCTCGATTACTTTTATGATGGGCGAGTACCCGGCCGAGTTTCCGACCGATCGCCTCTACGCTCGCAATCACATGTGGGCAGCGCCGCTTGCAGGCAGCAGCTACCGTTTCGGTTTCGCTGCCTACGCAGTCCGTCTTCTGCAGGACGTCTACTTTCTAGATTGGGACATTCCCGCCGGCACCTCGATTGCTGAAAAACAAGAAATCGGCCAAATCGAAAGCCAAAAGGCCGAAGCCTCGCTCTACGCCCCCCACGCAGGAACTCTGCTTGAGTTCAACCAAGTCCTGCTGAAAGACCCGTCGGCAATCAACACCGACAAATACGGCGATGGCTGGCTCTTCGAGCTTGAAGGAGAAACCACGCAGCTTCTCTCTCCCGAGCAATACCTCGAACACCTCGAAGCCGTGTGGGAAGTGACCCAACGAACCATCAAAGGCCAAATGAATCAGTAAAAATCCTGCCAGCGAGAAGCCGTAGATGCATGTGAGCTTGAGAAGAATCCGGAAGTCAATTCGGAATAAACGTCAAGAAATTTCCTAACAGGATGAACCGGATAAAACAGGATACTCCTTATCCAGTAGCTCCTGTTTCATCCTGCCTATAAAAGCGTGAAGACGTAAACGAATCGTTCACAATGCCTTGGAGACGGTCTATAATCAGCAAGTAGAATTAAGCGTCCACCCGTGTTCCCTCCTCCGTCCAAACAAACTCATGCCCCACCGTCTCACCGTTGTTGTCTCGCAGAGCCGTAGCCAGAATCCCAAAAAACGGGATCTGGAAGAGCAGATCGTTGCCGGCTTGCTTGGAGAACGCGGAATCGACGTGACCGTCCTGCCGAACCTCTACGATCTCAAACCCGAAGGCTCTGGGTTACTTTGTCTCTCAGGCATCACCGGCGATGTCGTCATTTGTAGTTGGCTTTACCCGCGGGCAGCCCGTTGGATTCTCGATCGCAATCAGATTCGAGGGCAAGAAGGCTCCACCCTGTTAAAGTCGCTGGGCGAAAGCGAAGAGCAAGACGACGAGCAAGAGCAAACCGAATCGAACGAATCGCCCGACGATAAGCTCCGAGTGATCGACCAACTTGAACTGCCCGCTCGCCGTATCTACTGCCTCGATCTCCGTGCCTACGACGACCCCGCGGTATTTCGCAACGAAGTCAAACGCATTGCTCGCGAACTCGCCACTCCAACGGTCGAACTCAAAAGCTGGATCAACGGCAGCCCCAAGCCCGAGCAAATGGAACGCTATCTCGCAGCCGATTCCCCCGACCTCCCACCTCCCACCTCTACCCCTCCGCTCCCAACCCTGGTCGACGAAGACGCTGCCCGACGTTGGTATCCCGTGATCGACCTCAGCCGCTGCACGAACTGCTTAGAGTGCATCGACTTTTGCCTTTTTGGTGTCTATGGAATCGACGCCCGCGAGACCATCCTCGTCGAACAGCCCGATAATTGCCGCCAGGGCTGCCCCGCCTGTAGCCGAGTATGCCCCGAGAACGCTATTATTTTCCCACAACACAAGACCCCGGCAATCGCCGGCAGCGCCGACGTAGCCGGCACCCTAAAGATCAACCTCTCACAACTCTTCGGTGCTCCCGACCCAGGAGCATCTGGGGCCGAAAAAGCTTCCGAAGTCGCTGCCCGCGAACGCGACGAGCAGCTGCTGTTAGCCGGTCGCGAGGCGATCGGCGTACAGGGTGGCATCCCCAAACGCCACGCGACTGAGCAAGGCTCTGACTGCCCTAAGGACGAGCTAGATAACTTAATCGACTCGCTCGATGAGCTTGACTTTTAGCCAGTAGAACACGTTTTCTTTCGTCCATTTCCTCCCCCTTGGCGACTCATCTTGGGCCTCTTATGATAGCCCGTTGAGGAACATAGGAAGAGTTCTTAAACATGCCACCCCAAGGCGTCTTCACGCATCTGCACTTTACCTGACACAGGTTCAGCTGGATTTCTTCCATCGCTTCAATGAGTTTAATAAACGCCGAGAGACGAACAGACGATGCAATCTTCAAACGCAATTTTTTCTTCTTCGCGACAGCTTCTCCTGGCAAGCCTCTTCCTTAGCTTCGGTCTAGGAATCGGATCCCTAACCGCTCGTTCAGCGCTCGCCGAAGATCAAACCGAAGCTGCTAAGCAAGTCGACGGCAACCGCACAAGCGAAAAGCTCATCCCAGACCAAAAGGCTTTAGCCGGGGCGCCTTCGACTACCTTCGACATCAACCATCTGTTTGCAGATACTGCGGTCGGCACCGGCGAGCCATTGGTTCTGTCAGTCGAGCATAATACAAAGAAAAAAGTGGCTGATGCGACCGTCAAGGACGGGCATCTCACGATCGAGTGGGGGAAAGTTGGCAAAACAGAAATTACCGTGCGTGCCGAAAACCTGACAACCAGAAAAATTGTCGACGTTCGTTTCAACGCCAAGGTGTGGCATCCCGATTACTGGATGCTGATGATGACGGTTGTCGGCGGTTTAGGAATTTTCCTCCTCGGTATGAAAAACATGTCCGAAGGCCTCCAAGCGATCGCCGGCGGCGGGCTGCGCCGCATGATTAGCGCCGTTACCGACAATCGTTTCATGGCCGTCGGGGTCGGAACACTCGTCACCACGCTTGTCCAATCCAGCTCGATCACAACCGTTATGGTCGTCGGGTTCGTCAACAGCGGATTCATGAACCTCGCCCAGGCAATCGGCGTCATCATGGGCGCGAACATCGGCACCACAATCACCGGTTGGATCTTGGCGCTGAAAATCGGTAAGTACGGCTTGCCCATCCTCGGCCTCGGTTCGTTCTGCTATCTGTTCATTCGCAACGATCGAATTCGTTACACGGCGCTCGCGATCATGGGGCTCGGCATGGTCTTCTTCGGCCTCAGCCTCATGAAAGATGGCTTTTCGATGGTCAAAGAACTTCCTGCCTTCGAGGCTTGGTTCGCCCGGTTCGATGCCTCAACCTACCTAGGCGTACTCAAGTGTGCGGCGGTCGGCTGTGTGCTGACGTTTATTGTGCAGTCCTCCTCGGCCACGCTAGGTATCACGATCAGCCTCGCAGCCATCGGGGTGATTCCCTTTGAAACGGCTGCCGCGCTTGTCCTTGGCGAAAACGTCGGCACCACGATTACCGCCTGGCTCGCATCCCTTGGCGCGACCACCAACGCTCGCCGCGCCGCCTACTTTCATGTGATTTTCAACTTGCTCGGCGTCTTCTGGGTGACTGCGCTATTCGGGAAGTTTATTCCCCTGGTAAACCAGATGCTTGATTTTGCGTTTATCCAACGAATGGCCGGCGTCGATGCCGCAGCAGGCGAAGCCGTTAGCGTTACCGTCAAGATTGCCGCCGTTCATACCACTTTCAACGTAGTCAACACCCTGCTCTTCTTCCCGTTCGCCGGCATGCTTGGCGCCCTCCTCGAACGCGTTATCCCTCAGAAAGATCACAAAGAAAAACCCCACCTTACCAGCCTCGATATCCGGATGCTTGAAACTCCTGTTATTGCGATCGAGCAATCGCGAGTCGAAATCCTACGCATGGCCGACGGCTGCATCAAAATGATGGACTGGCTCGAAGAAATTACTGGCCAGGAGGAGCCCGACCAAAAAAAGGTACAAAAGTTGTTCCATCGTGAAGAAGTGCTCGACACCATTCAAGACGAAATCGTCGCCTTCCTCTCCGACATGCTCGCCGCCAACTTGCCCCACGAAGTCATCGACGAAGGCCGCCGCCAACTTCGCATGGCCGACGAACTCGAATCGATCAGCGACTACATCACTTCAATCCTCAAGTTCCACCTCAAACTACAAAACCAAGGCCATCGCTTCAGCTCGGAAATGCGAGAACAATTCGCCGGCTTACACAAAATCGTCAACAGCTTCCTAAACCTTGTCATCGACGGATACCGACGTCGAGATGCTGGCGTCATGACCAAAGCAAACACCAGCAGCTCCGAAATCAATTCCCTGGTAAAAACACTACGTGACGACCATCTTCGCCGTCTGACCGAGAAAAAAGTAGAACCCCACGTAAACGTCGCCTTCACGTCCACGCTCAACTCCTACCGCCGGGTAAGCGACCATACGCTCAACGTCGCCGAATCTCTCTCCGGCGTTAAATAGGGCTTGCTGACTTACACCTCCGCCCTACGATATTCGTCAAAAGTTGGTATTCTTTGAGTGTGAGCCGCACGGTTTTTGACTTGGACGTTGCAAAACCCTTGCGGCTGGCGTTGTGAGGACGGCCTCGCCCCCCCAATCTCTCATCCCCCCGGTGACCGGATGTACCACAGCAAGAATCGTCAGCAGACGGAGTTTCCCGACTTTTATCTCCCCTTCAGCGGTCATCTCGACCCGGAGAATCGTTGGGTGGCGCTCGCCGGGCGGGTTCCTTGGGAACTGGCAGAAGCCCTTTTTCGGGACAGGGATATCACGTAGATCTGTGTCAAGATTCTGGCCAGCCGATCGTTCCTGCGAGAGTCGCCTTGGGCACGCTGCTGGTGAAAGAACGGCTTGGGCTAACCGATCGTGAAACGGTCGAGACGATCCAAGAGAATCCGTATTTGCAGTTCTTCCTCGGCATGGAAGAGTTTTCGCAAGAGCGTCCGTTTGATGCGTCGTTGATGGTTGCCCGATGCCAAGATTATGGCAGAAAACGTTTTGGTGAAGAGGGCATCCAGCGGATGGCGGAAGCGATTGCTTTGGCGTCGTTGTCGGAATCGCAGTTGCCCAAAACAAAAGGCGATCGACCGATTGCTCGGAAACCTTGAGGCACTGCCGCTCACGCATCTTTCTCGTCGCGAATACAAAAACTTGTTGGTCACTCGCGAGCTGTTTCGTCAGCAGCTGGAAATGTTTGAAACGAATTCCAATCGTGTGGACGATCGAATCGTCAGCATCTCGCAACCGCACATTCGCCCGATCGCTCGCGGCAAAGCAGGCAAGCCGACTGAGTTTGGCGCGAAGCTATCGATCAGCGTGGTTCAAGGTTTTTCGTTCGTCGATCGACTGAGTTGGAACAGCTACAACGAGGGAACTGATCTGATTGAGTAAATCGAAACCTACCGTCGCCCGTTCGGCTATTATCCCGAGTCGGCGCACGTCGATAATATTTATCGCAAAGAGCTAGCAAGATTTATCGCACCCGAGCCAATCGAGCGTTTTGCAAGGAGCATGGCATTCGCATGAGTGGCCCACCGCTGGGTCGAAAACCTAAAAATGTTTCTGCCGCCGACAAAAAACAAGCAGCAACGGACGAAGCCGTGCGCAATCACGTCGAAGGAAAGTTTGGCCAAGCCAAACGGCGATTTGGCCTGAGCCGGATCATGGCGAAGCTGGCCAGCACGTCGGCAGCACAGATTTCACTCAGCTTTCTGGTGATGAATCTCGAAGAAGCGCTGCGGCGTTTCTTTTTATCACTTTTTTTGCTGTGTCATGCTTGGGGCAGGACGGTTTTCACCCAAGGTTGCCGCAGTGGACGAGGATTCCAGCGTCTACGGTTGCGTTGCCGGCTGGGGTCGTGTCGGGCGGGTTGCTGAAAATTAGGCTCGCACCAGGGTTGGGAGTAAATCAGCAAGCCCTATGTAACCGTGTGAAGGGTGCTCCAATTAGATCACGGGAAGAGCCTGGGCTTCTGTCAGATTTGAATTAGCAGTTCTCAAAAAAAACCCAATAGCGGCTAAGGTCAATCAGCTCTATGAGCGGAGTTTTTCCAGGTATTGGAGGATCACTGGCTCAGTTAAGAACTTAGATCGTCGACTTTCGTCCAAGGGTTTGAGAGGACTCGGCAAGGTCGTTGCCGGAATTCCTCGAGCATTCAGCAGGGCGGTAGCGGCAGACATCACGCCA
>JAJRSE010000011.1 GCA_024278955.1 Planctomycetota bacterium
TGATGCACGGCTGTCCTGTCGGCATCCTCCGCCAGGGCAGCCCTTTTCAAACCCATTAAACGCCTGAGCCATGCCTCAGAAAATCCAACCTTCAACTCGCTAATTCCTCCTTAAATTACCCACTGATTCTGGCGAAGAGCCAAAAAGAAAGGTGGCTCGGTCGAAGGCACATACGACTCATTCCTAAGAACCAAAGTAAGCCTTATGCAAAACTTCTGCCGGATGCAAGGCTTGGCGACCTGTACCGTGTTTGATTTGTTGTCGGCAACTCACGCCGGCGGCAACGATGGTCGTGTCGTCGGAGGCTTCGCGTACAGCAGGTAGTAATTTTCTTTCGCCCATCGCGATCGACAACTCGAAGTGTTCGGCCTCGTACCCAAACGAACCGGCCATGCCACAACAACCCGAGTCGACTTCTTCGACCTTGCAGCCGGCTGCTCCGAGAGTTTTCTTGCTCGGCTCGGTGCCAACCAAGGCCTTCTGCTGGCAATGGCCATGCAAGAGCACCTTGCTCGAAGCTTCTTTGAACTTCATGTCCAGCGAACCTTCGTCGGCCAGTTTGGCAAAAAACTCTTCAAACAAAAATGCGTTGTCTGCGATCACTTGGGCACGCGGCTCGTCGGGCAGCAGGCACATCAACTCGTCTCGCAAGGTGAGCAGGCAGCTTGGCTCAAGGCCAACAATCGGAATGCCTTGCTCGGCAAAGGGCGACAATTTTTCGACACAATCCTTGGCAGCTGCACGAGCTTTATCAACCAGCCCTTTGGAAATCATTGGTCGACCACAGCAATAGTGGCCGGGCAAAACCACTTCAAAGCCGGCTGCCTCGAGCACCTCGGTCGCGGCAATACTCACGTGCGGATAATTGAAAGTATTGAACGTGTCGTTGAAGAGAACGACTTTGCCACGTTTCCCCGATTTCTTCTCGCGGCGATTAAACCAAGTCGTAAAGGGTTGGCTCGTAAACTTGGGCAGCGACCGATGCTGGCTGAAGCCAAACAAGCGTTCGAGTAGGAGGCTCACCGGCTTGAGGCTCAAAAATCCGTTCACCAGCGGCGCGAGCAGTGGCCTCGAAAACACTCGGCTTGCCATCGCAATGTCGGCCATCATGCGAGTACGCAGCGGCACGGGATTCTTTTTATAGTATTGGGCCAAGAACTCAAACTTGATTTTGGTCATGTCGACCGACGAAGGGCACTCGCTTTTGCACGCTTTGCACTCGATGCACAAGTCCATTGCTTCAAACATTCGCTTGCTGGTAAGCTCTTCGTTCGGCAATTGCCCCGAAAGGGCCGCTCGCAGCAGGTTGGCGCGGCCACGCGTGCTGTGCTCTTCTTCACGCGTCACCATGTAGCTGGGGCACATGGTGCCAGAGGTATCTTTGCGGCAGATTCCCGCCCCGTTGCACATCTCAATCGCCCGATGGAAACCTTGATCGCTAGAAAAATCGAGGTGCTCTACGATCGGCATCACCTCGTAATTAGCACCGTAGCGCAAGTCTTCGGTCATCGGCGGAGCATTAACCACATTGCCAGGGTTGAGCAAATTTCGAGCATCAAATGTGCCCTTCACTTGCTGGTACAAGCCATAAAGCTCAGGGCCAAAGAAGCTTTCGTTCATACAGCTTCGCGACCGTCCGTCGCCATGTTCGCTTGAAAGGACCCCGTCGTAGCCGTGTAGCAAGTCGATCGCGAATTTCGAAATTTTTGGTAGCTTCGCTACTTCCTCCGCCTTCTTGGTGTTAAGCAGCGGGCGAATATGGATACAGCCTGCGCTGGCGTGAGCATAGTACGCGACCTTGGAACCAAGATCGTTGCAAAACGATTCGACTTTGGTCACATACTCGGCCAAGTGTTCGACCGGAACCGCCGAATCTTCGATAAATGGAATGGGCTTGTGATCGCCACGAATACTCATCAGAAGCCCAAGCCCCGCCTTGCGGACCTCCCAGACATCGAGCTTTTGCCGAGGGGAGAGGGCCTCGGTCACGGCGCCCGCAGGAACGCCTTGGCTGCGGAGGTGTTCTTTGAGGCGATCGATTTTGTGTCGCAGCTCGGTGTCACTCTCGCCATAGAACTCGGTGATGAGAATACAGTTGGGCTTACCTTCCACAAAATTGTTAAGGAGCGGCGCAAACTGTTTTGATTCGCGGCATAGCGTCATGCCCATGTCGTCGAGTAACTCGACAGCGGTCGGATCGACTTCAAGAATCGTCGGCACAGCGGCCAGGGCCTCGTAAACGCCATCGAAATGGATAATCGCAAGCGCGGTCTTTGTTGGAACAGGAACAAGATTCACTTTGATCTCATTCATCACCGCCAGCGTGCCCTCGGAACCGCAGATAAGCTTCGCCAGATTGAAACGCGGGTCTTGAGGGCTCCGGTACGTGAAATCGCCGGTCGTCAATCGATCAAGATTGTAACCGCCGCAACGTCGCCAATGTTTGGGCGTCGCCGCTTGAATAACCGCTCGGCTCTGCTCTGTAGAAACAAGCTGAGAGAGGGTCTTGTAAATCTGTCCTTCCAGTCCACTTCGTTGGCACATGGTCTCGAGTTGATCGCTTTCGAGAGCGCCAAAGTTGGCTGCACTGCCGTCGCTCAAAAATACGTTGGTCTCGAGCACATGGTCGGCAGCCATGCCGTAGGTAATCGAGTGGCTGCCTGTAGAATTATTGCCAACAATGCCGCCCATCGCCGCGCGGTTGCTGCTAGCCGGATCGGGCCCGAATTGCAAAGCGTACGGGCGCAGGTGCATGTTCAGACGATCGAGCACAACTCCTGGCTGGACGCGAACCCAGTGTTCCTCGGCATTGACTTCAAGCACCGAATCCATATGGCGAGTCAAGTCGAGCACGACCGCCTTGTTGACCGCCTGTCCGGCCAAGCTACTGCCGCCAGCACGCGGGAGGATGGGTACCTGGTGTTTGGCTGCAAGTTCTACCGCAGCATGAAGCTCCTCGGAATTACGCGGGAGCACAATTGCATAAGGCTCCACCCGATAGATGCTGGCATCGGTGCTATAGAGCACTTTGCTGTAGCGGTCGGTGCGGATATCGCCCGAGGTTCGCTTCGACAGTTCCGCCAGATATTCGGCCACCGCTGCGGAGAGGGGCTGAGAATCTGAAGCTTCGAGAGGTTTCTGCTGTGTATGCATGAACAAGCCACAAAGGTATGCGAAACTCAAAAAAAAGCAGGCCGCCGGCAGCTCCAACGACCAAGAAAGCCGTTGCCAATGATAATCCTTGGTCGGAGAATTCTCAAGCAATCTGGCCAGCGATTTCAGAAGAAATATACGTTGAAAGCGATGTTGGCCTGCCCTGAGAAGTCTCCGAACCCTGCTCAAGCCTCTCGTGTCCTGGGGCAACGAACATCGCCCGCTAGCCGGCTGGGGTCGCTACAATGGCAACCTTATTGTTCCCACTACCAGGATGGATTTGCGTGACCGCTTCTTACACCTCACCAACGATCGCTGCGACCTCGTGGTGGAGGCGTCCCGCCGGCGGACGCGAGGTCCTCATCGTCGCGTTGCCGCTCGTGGTGTCGACGATCTCGTGGACGGTGATGACCTTTGCCGACCGGATGTTTCTCAATCAGGTCTCCGAGACGTCCATGTCGGCGGCCTTTTCGTCGTCGGTCATTTGGTTTGCCGTCTTTTGCCTGCCGATGGGAATCTGTAGCTATGTTAACACTTTCGTATCCCAGTATTTTGGTAATGGACAACTCGATCGCATTGGGCCGAGTGTCTGGCAGGGAATCTGGCTTGCGATACTGGTCACGCCGCTTGCCCTAGTTGCCGTTCCTCTCGCACCTTGGATCTTTGCTTGGACTCAGCACACAACGGAGATGGTTCGGCAAGAAATCGTTTATTTCCAGGTTCTCTGCGCGAGTGGCCCGGCTCTCCTGCTGGCAACGTCGCTCTCGGCATTCTATAGCGGACGAGGCAAAACTTGGGTCGTCATGGTGGTCGATGGTCTGGTAACTGGGGTCAACTTGTTGTTGGATTACCTTTGGATTTTTGGTTACGGCGGCTTCCCCGAAATGGGCATTGCAGGGGCTGGCTGGGCAACGGTGACTGCGCTCTGGCTGAAAGCACTCATCTATTTCGTTCTCTTTTTGCGACAAAAGAATCGCCAGTCGTTTCTGACGCTTGCCGGAGCAAAAATCGATCGCGAACTATTTGGCCGACTCCTCTACTTTGGCGGCCCAAGCGGTGTGCAAATGCTTCTCGACGTGTTGGGCTTTACCGTCTTCGTGATCTTGATTGGGAGAGTCGGTCAACTGGAAACTGCGGCAACCACCTTGGCTTTTAGCATCTCGACAGTCGCCTTTATGCCGGTATGGGGCTTTGGCCTCGCGGTCAGCATCTTGGTGGGCCAACACCTGGGCGAAAACCGTGACGACCTGGCCGCGCGAGCGACTTGGACCACGCTGCAAATTAGCATGGTCTACATTGTTCTAATTTCGACGCTCTATGTTTTGACGCCCAATTTGTTTTTGCAGGGTTTCTTCGTCGGTAGCCAAGCCCCTGCTGCCGAGCAAGCCACGCTGCACGCGATGGCGGTCAATTTGCTACGCATCGTTGCCGCGTACAACCTGATGGATGCGATATTTATCATCTTTGTTTCGGCAGTCAAAGGAGCAGGCGACACGCGTTTTGTGATGACGGTAAGCGTGCTCATGGGAATCCTTCTGGGACTACTTAGCTGGCTTACCATCGACGTATGGCAGCTCAGTATTTACAGCTGCTGGATGGCGGTCACAGCCTGGGTCTGTTCGATGGGCATGATTTTTCTGCTACGATTCCTTGGCGGGAAATGGCGAAGCATGCGAGTCATCGAGCCCCATGAAGTCTTGACAGAAAATACCCCAGAGGAGTTGGCCATGAAAACAACTGGACAATGACTCCGGGAGAATGGCAAAGTCAA
This sequence comes from Planctomycetota bacterium, assembly GCA_024278955.1. GTDB lineage: Bacteria > Planctomycetota > Planctomycetia > Pirellulales > Lacipirellulaceae > Bythopirellula. Next base: position 4,925 of record JAJRSE010000011.1, read on the forward strand.
AAACAAGTACCTCAAAGAAATTAGCCACAGAGATCACCGAGAGCACAGAGTGCTAGAAACAAGGGTTTCTCTATGTCCTCGGTGGCAAAAATTTCTTGTTTCACACGACTTTGCAGTTCGCCTGGCAACGACTCAAAATAAAAACGCCAGAAAAAGTGAGCGGCATTTTCTTACCGATCCTCGTACCCGTCGGGGTGAGCCTCGTGCCATCGCCAAGCGCTGGCAACAATCGACTCGATATCGGTGTACTTCGGTTGCCAACCCAGGGTTTGGTTTGCCAGACGGGCGTCGGCTACAAGCTCGGGCGGGTCGCCCTCGCGGCGACCTTCCATGACCACGGGGATCGGATGCCCCGTCACCCGGCGGCAGGCTTCGACGACTTCCATCACGCTCGCGCCGTTGCCGGTTCCAAGATTAAGTTTTAAGGCCGTGCTTGGTTCCAACTTTTTTAGCGCTGCGACGTGCGCACTTGCAAGGTCGTCGACATGAATATAATCCCGTACGCAAGTGCCATCGGGTGTTGGGTAGTCGTCGCCAAATATTTTGATGTTCTCTCGTTGCCCTAAGGCAACTTGCAACACGAGCGGAATAAGATGGGTCTCTGGCTTGTGGTCTTCGCCTATCGGACTGTCGACCGACGCCCCCGAGGCATTGAAATATCGCAAGGCTGCGTATCCCAAGCCGTAGGCATGGGAATAGTCGGACAGCGCATGTTCGATCGCTAGTTTGGTAAAGCCGTAAGGATTGATCGGCGATTGTTTTTCTTCTTCGCTAATCGGCACTTGCTCCGGTTCGCCGTAGGTAGCACACGTGCTCGAAAAAACAATCCGATTGACCTCGGCAGCCCGCATTGCATCAAGCAGCGAAAGCGTGCCGACGATATTGTTCTGATAATACTCAGCCGGATCCGTCACCGAAACGCCCACATAGGCTAACGCCGCAAAGTGCATTACGGCTTCGATCTTGTGCTGACGCAAAGTGGATTCCAGCAGCGATCGATCCATCAACTCGCCAACAACAAGCCGATCCTCAGGCACCGCAGCCCGGTGGCCTTCCGACAAATTGTCGAAAACCAACACCTCATGCCCTGCCCGATGCATCGTCCACGCGGCATGTGACCCGACATAACCGGCCCCGCCAGTAAGTAAAACTCTCATCGTTGCATTACTCCTGCTATTTGTAAAAAGCGGCAGCTTCTGCTCACTCTCGGTTACGTTGAATTAAGCCTCTCCGCTCAAGCACGACCATCAGCACCGATTCCACTTGATCGCGAATAGCATCGTTTGCGTAACCGACCCAACCGACATCGGTTTCGACATCGAGCCGCACATCGAGCGGCTTGCCTGCGGGGTCGGTAATCGTGACGCCCAGCTCCTCCGCTATCAGCATGGTACAAATATCGTAAGGGTGACAACAGTGCCCCATGGCCTCGCCTCGCTTGGCAGCAAGCGGCCGCATCAGCGGTCGCAAATCGGCAAGAAAACGATCGGCCCCGCTAGCCAAACCAAAAATCTGCCCGCCGGTGCTGGGATACTGGTCTTCAAACGTCAATGTACTGTCTGGCTCACGCGGACCCAAGACGCCTGTCACAACGCTATCATCAATGCTTGCGAGTTCGTCACGCAACCCAGGGAAAAATCGGCTAATCGATGCAAAGCCAAAGCGGATCGTCTCGGCATGGGTTGGACGCAACGTCAACGAGCTACGCTTGCCGGTCGCCAAATCAATCTGCTCCGCCTCGGCACCACGACCTCGAATCGCCCACATCTGGTCGCACAGGTTTTGTTTGAGAATCGGAATTTCGGTCTGCACCGCAAGCTCGATATCCTGCAAGCTCGTCTCGGGGCCACGGTTGGGGGCCACTCCCGTGAGAATCCAGCCGCTGCGTTTTTGAAACATAAGGCACCGCGTGCCATCAATCGGATCGACGATAATTCGCCAACGGCAATCGGCCTCACTCGCACTGGTAGGCAAAACCATTTTGCCACCCGGCAATCCCTCGGCAACAAGGACGATCGGTTCGCGGCTGGCTAGTTTGCGACTAAGGAAATCAACCATTTCCTCTTCGCTCTCTCGGTCGATCGCAAAAACTACGTCGCCTACCTCGTCGGCAACTACGCGGGAAAGGTCTTCAATCGTCCGCGAAGCCGCAGCAGCCAAGACACGCCGGCGCATGCGGTCGTGCAACTGTCTCAGAAGGGGCAGAAGTTCGTCGAGATGGATCACCCAAGGATGATAGCACGGATGGGAGGGAAAGAATATCGAACGCTATGTTCGTCATCTCCTCGGAGAGTTGCCACTTGCCCACCGCGCAGGGAATGTCATGATATCGCTATCCGATTCACCTCTCAGCAACGAATTTTCTATGGGTCAAACAAGAGACCAGCCTCAGCCGACAGGCAACTCGCGCGGGTCTCGATTGCGATGCCGCGCTCACGGCGAGCTGGCTACCTGGCTAGCTGCTTCAGGGGGTTCGCTAGCGATCACGACTTACACCTCGGGCAAACTGGTACTCGTGAGTTCCGTCGACGGAAAAATTCGCTATCGGCAACGGCATTTCCCCCGACCCATGGGAATCGCGATTCAGAAGGACCGCCTTGCGATTGCGACCCGAACCAAAATTTTGCAGTTTCAATCTACGAGCCAAAACACCAGCGAGGATACGCCACGCCTCGGCATCTCCGACGCTTGCTTCACGCAAAGACGCGAATCCGAAACCGGCAAACTGAACGCCCACGAACTGGCTTTTGGGCGTCGGGGAGTTTATTTTGCTAACACACGTTTTAATTGTATTGCTCGTGTTTCGCGAGAGAAAAAATTCGTTCTCGTCTGGCAGCCCCCGTTTATGAAAGAAATGGTTGGCCAGGATCGTTGTCACTTGAACGGCCTCGGCATGTTAGAAGGTCGCCCGGCCATGGCAACCGCGTTTTGCGAAACCGCCCACCCAGGCGGCTGGCGTGAAGAAGATCGATTCACCAAGGGAGTGCTTATCGACGTGCGTCAGAACCGCGTTGTCTTACGCGGTCTCTGCATGCCGCACTCGCCTCGCTGGCATGGCGGTCTCTGGTGGCTCTGCAACTCGGGGCATGGCACGCTTGTCACTTTCGATCCTTCGACAAACAATTGCCAAGAGGTCTGTTCTCTGCCCGGCTTCACACGAGGCCTTTGCCTCGTCGATAATTTCGCACTGGTCGGCCTCTCGAAAATCCGCCACAAACATATCCTCGACGCCCCTCCGGTACGAAAAAAACATGGCCGACTCTTCGCAGGCGTTGCGCTGGTCGATACCAAACGAGGCCGACAAGTGGGCGCATTAGAATTTACCCAAGGCGGCCGCGAGGTCTTCGACGTTGTTTTCTTACCAGGAATCCGCCGTCCGAATTTAGTGGTCAACTAAAACCTTGTCGTTCTTGGCGGTTTTTGACTTGGCAGTCGTCCTGCCTCCTCCCATCGCTTTCTCAAGCATTCCCCGGGGCATCGACAGCGATTCGTTCCAGCGCGTCGAGATTCTTGTCGATAAATCGCTCAAGACCAAACATTGCTAAAAATCCCACGATGCCAACCCCACAGGCGATCATCATCACATTTCTCTGATCGCTTTCTGCTGCCACGGCCAATAACACTCCGAACATGGGCATCATGGCCGTTAGCGCTAAGAACACTTTGTTTAGCAGTCGAAGCTGCTGAAGATGCTTCCAACGAGGCCCCGCCACAATACCTCGCCGTACAAGTGCTGGGAAAAAGCTCCTCACCGAAAGCGTGGTCAGAAAAAAGTACGGATACGCCATCGCCACAGTACCACATAACACGAGCGAGACAAAAAAGTGAGTGTAAAAGCTTGCCGCTCGCTCTAAATCGGTACCAAGATCGATGGCGATTGGAAAAACAACACCCGAGATGGTCCACAGCCCGACCGTCAACAACGAAATAGCCATTCCAAGAAAGAGAACTCGCCCGCCATTCTCGCTTGCGTCCGCAGGTTGCTCGCGCAGCATTTCCCGCTGGACGCGCATAACGACCCACATGCCGATACCGACGCCTAAAGGAAACACGATGCTGTTGATCCATAACTGGACGTTGTTGAAATGTTCGAGGATGCCTTCGGTGGGAATTTCTTCAATGCGCTGACGGTTGTACACAAGGTTGTAATAACCGGCCAACGCATTGGGAGTCAGCCCCGCGAACAAAATTGCCAAGACCGGAAACCGCAACGGCCAACTCCATAGCGGGTTAGCCGGCTCTTGCATCAGCTTCCAACAACGCGGGTGCAAGCTCAGCTCTAAAGCCTGAGCAGCCTCTTCGGCCGACTTGAAACGCTCCTCTTTCCGAGGCTGCAAACATCGCATAAGTACTTGCTGCAACGATTTAGGACAGCCTGCGGGAAGCTGCTTTACGAGTTCAGCAAAGTCGGCGTATTCTCGAGCGTCGATCATACGCTGGATACGTGCAAGCCCGCCCCCTTTGCCCTTCGATGTTTCTTCAAATGGCCGTCGACCGCAGAGGAGTTCCCAAAGCAAGAGTCCAAGTGAATAGACATCGCTTGAGCCTCGAACCAACTGCGGTGAGCCTCCGAGCGCGGGATGACACGCTTTCAATTGCTCGGGCGACATATAAGTGAGCGATCCGCCAAAAGTATCCTCGGGATTCTCGTCGGCCTGCCCGTCGTTGTAGCTGACGTTGAAGTCGGCCAGTTTGGGCGCACCTTCGGGGGTTAGCAGCACGTTCGCCGGCTTGATATCGCGGTGCATCACGCCTTTGTTGTGAGCATAAGCTAACCCTCGGGCCAGTTGTGCGCCGATTTGGCAAACAACCATCGGCCACGAGGCTGCGGCAAGCCAGTTTCTGCTCGACGAGCTGGCGGGACGCGGCGCCCCGCTTGCCCCCAACATCCCGTCGATTACTTCTAACAGCACGCGGCCATTCCGATCGGCAGGCTTGAGTTTGCGCACTCGCTTAATGACCCCCAATAACGTTCCGCCAGGCACCACTTCCATGTAGAGCAAGTGGACCGAAGGTTCTTCGTTTTGCCTTTGATCGAAAACGCGAACGATATTGAGGTGATCTAGCTGCGCCAATGTTTTCGATTCGTTGCCTCGGACCGACGAAACTTTCAAAGCCACGAGTCGTTCGAGCGAGACTTGACGTGCAAGAAAGACTTGGGCAAACGCGCCTTTGCCCAACACGGTCAGCAGCTCAAAATCACCGATCTTTTCGCCCGACTTGAAGCCCAGAACCGTTTTGTTGGCCAGCACGATGTCTGATTTCTGATCGCTGCCCTTCATGGTTTCCACAAAATACGCCGCCGTCGGCGTCCCCGCCACGGCCATCCCTCCGAGCAATACCAACAGGGCCTCCGCCTGTTTGGGAAACCGCTCTTGAATCTCCTTCTGGCTTACTTCTTTGCCTGCCTGTACCCGCACCTGCAACTCTTCGTAGATAAGCTCGACCGATATCTCCTCGGAGGGGCCTCGCTCTGAAAACTCCTCGGCATAAGATTCGATCAAACGGGGCGAACGGTCATGTCGCCAGCGATATTCCAGGTCGACCTTGATAAGCTCCGAAAGAACCAACTCTCGGGCCGAACCACTACCCTGTGGCACGAATTCCCCCAGCTGGGGTTCCTCGCCATCTTTCTTCAGGTACGATTCCCAGGCCGCAACCAGCGCATCGATCGCCTCAGCGGCTTGACCCCAAGGGTCGTCTTGCCACTTTGAAGTTGTATCAGAAACGGTAGAATGGGGTTTGTCTGCCACGCTGAAGAACTCTTTCGTCGTTACCTAACAGAACATGTTCCTATGTCCGACGGTCTCTATGTCTGACCATGATACGACAAACCTGGCCCAACTGCGATCCGGAGACCCGTCTTCGTCAACTATTTTCTCGCAGTCCAACCGGCAGCTCGCCATGCTTGCCGCCCTGGAAACTCTTCCCGAAGATCAACGCGAGGCCGTACGTCTACGATACCTTGTCGGTTTGCCGTCAAAAGAAATTGCCAAGAAACTCGGAAAAACCGACGGAGCCACCCGCGTCATGATCACCCGAACGCTCGCCAAGCTGCAAGAGCTTCTAAGCGAGTAAATCAACCACAACGGCACGACAAACTCAACGAAACAGGCGTTGTGTCCGTCGTGTCGTTGTGGTTCAGTCGCTACTTGCTCCTCGGGTTGCGATTGCCACACATTCTATCCGTGTATAAGCAGGTTCTCTGCGACTTGAAATTGAACTACAATGAAGGGTGACGCTTCGCCTTGCGGAGCGAGAGATACAATTTGAAATGACGCGCGAGCGTCAAGATGCTGTTTCACAGAAAACCGGCAAATTTTCAATACAGAAACAGTACCTTGTTGCCGCGCCCCGAAAGGGGCGTCGGCCGGGGTACGTTCTACACGCCTCTTGCCGGAGGTTCCGTGAGCGGCTTTGGTTCGACGCCCTGTTTTTTTCGGGAACCTCTAACGATGCCCAACCGTTCGCCGACCAGCAGCAATAGCTCTGGCACTCTTCCACTTCCTATGGCCCAGTCGACTTGGGAGGCGGTGGCCCTGGAGTTGGAATTCTCTCCACAGCAAACGCGGATCGTAGAACTCATCCTGCGTGGTCAGCCAGACAAAGAGATCGCAGCCAACCTGGGACTGACAGTCCCCACGGTGCGAACGCATCTCAGGCGAATTTTTGATCGCACCGGCAGTGCCAATCGGCTGAACCTAGTGCTCCACATTTTTGCGTTGGTCCACAACCCCAGCGGCTGAAGAGTGTAGTTGCTGGTGATTACATCAATGTCGATGTCATCGCCAGTGACCCCTTGCGGTGCCTTGCCGTTCGACTATCATTGACCTTGTATTCACAAACGAAACAAAGACCTCACCAGTATCAGCAGCGAGTAACGACTACTGCAAGACGACGACAGGATGACTCCCCTAAATGCTTGTTCGGCAAGCGTTGGTGTCATCCTTTTTCTATGCGCTTTCTGAAGCGATTTCGGTACTGATTTCACTTATTCCAAACAGCCGCTTGACTGTAGCATTCGGCGACCACATCCACGGAGTTTTACGCAATGAAAAATCCTTTTGCTTCAACACATATAATAAAATTTATTTTCTGTGCCATTATCGCCTCGTCCTTGCTGGCTGCATCCGATACAGCTGCATCCGATACAGCTGTCGGCGAACTGGTGATCACGTCAGATACCATCCAAAACGGCGGTACGCTCACTATCTCACCACCCGGAAGCTTAGGGATTTCCAGTCCGACAAATCCTCTTCTGGTGCTCACTGGCGGTGCTAGTACCTCGGGTGTGCTAGGCGTTCAGCTCAACGGGGAGCTGTTGGTAACAGACTCTAGTATTCTAAAGAGCGGCGCAGGCCGCCTTTTGGTAGACCGTATTGGGGGCGGAAGTTATCAGGGGCCAGCCACGAGTTTGGCAGGCGGCACAGCCACGGTGTTGGGAGCTGGATCGGCGTGGGAGATGATTGCTGGTGCTAATGGCGATCAAGAAGTTGTATCTCTAGACATTGGGGAGGATGGAGCATTGTATGTCCTTCATGGCGGACGAGTTAGTGTTCAAGGGAGTGCTCGGATAGAAGGGCGTAACTCCCTCATTTTTCAATGGAGCGCTGCTGCAACAGTTTCTGGAGCTGGATCGTTACTGGAGATTGATGGCTCACTTAGTCTGCTAGGTGATAGCACGCTCACTATCTCTAACGGAGGTGAAGTGGTCACAGGTACACTTCGCGCTAGCCCCAGTCAACTCCTGGGTAACGGTACGATCTCAACCAAAGGCGTTGTGCTAGGCGGATATGATCTCGTGTTTAACGAGACACGCGGCCTTCAACAGACATTCAATTTTGGAAGCGGAGGCGGGGTTTTAGGAAACGGAGGCGAGATTCGTCTTGATTTGGATGGTACAGGTCGTCTTGGTGTTGGATTCGGAGAGAGTGGTTCGCTTAGAATCGCTGACGGGGTCACTGTCGTTTCTACCATGGGGGAATTAGGATCTGCGGGAGGAACAGGAGAAGTCACTGGTGCCGGGTCGCAGTGGATCAATTCTTCTCTTACCGTTCGCAGTGCCTCCGCACTAAGCATTAACAATGGTGGCGTTGTAACGAGTAGAGGTCGAGGCAATGTAGAAGGAAAGGCAAGCGTTCTCGGAATAGGCTCGAAGTGGATTGTGGCAAAAACAACTTCTCCTGGGTTATCGAGTTCGGGCAGTTTATATGTTGACGGAACACTTACCGTTTCTGACGGAGGTGAAGTGGTTGTAAACACGCTAGAGGCTTCTTCCCTAGATGATTTCCAAGGAAACGGCACGATTTTCACCAAGGGCATAGCCCTCGGTGGATACGATTTAGTGTTTGACAGCACACGTGGCCTTCAACAGATCATCAACTTTGGAGATGGAGGGCAGATAAATCTTGACATGGATGGCACTGGCACTCTTGGCACCGGCCAAACCGGCCACAGAGGTGGTATGAACGGAACGATCACAATTGCTGACGGCATGAAGGTCGTTTCGCAGCGTGGCTTTATCGAGGGTAGTACCAGGGGTACCCTACCCGGAATGGCAACCATAACAGGAGTTGGCTCCACCTGGGAGTCAGAGTATATCACTGTTGGGTTTTTTAGTCCTCGTAGGCGGGAAAGTGATGGCATACTATCCATCCGCGACGGGGCGACTGTATCGGTTAGCGGACTTACGGTTGAGGCAGGCGGTAGCCTTCTGAGCGAAGGGGGAAGAATAATAGGGGATGTTTTATCCAATGGGATTATCGGCATGGACGATTCTACAGGCACACTTGACATTGATGGCAACCTTAGTCTGCCCTCCGTAGGCAGACTCAATACGGGCAGCATCCTACGATTCGGGATCGCAAGTTTGACAGATTTCAGCCAGATCAATATCAGCGGTGAGATGCGCATCGGTGGCATGGTTGAAGTCTACCTTCTCGATGGATTCAACCCACTGCTGGACAGCGAATTCGACCTCGTCGACTTTGGGAGTTTCGTTGACTCGGGGTATGTCTTTGACTTTACCTCGGCTATCCTGGGGAATGACGCATGGAAGTGGGATACCCGTAACTTTGCAGCCAACGGAACGATCGGCGTTATTGCCGTGCCCGAGCCAAGTTCCATCGCTCTGCTGCTTTTATCAACCATCGGCCTCATATTCGTAATGAGCCGATCTAAGCGACATGAATTGGTGCAGCATGGTTGCCTAGCACTAACAGTCGTAGCAGGCGGTGCAGCACTGAAACAAGATTGCCAGGCCGCTTTTATCGTAACCGCAGAGGCAATTGGAGACGACGTCGTTATTACTGGTTCCGGAAGTTTTACTGCCTGGCAATGGGATGCCGACGGATTTTCGTTCGGGAACATCGACCCGGGAGCCAGTGGGTTTTTTGATGGTGTAGGCATTGGTTTTGGAAATGCCGGGGACATTGCAAGTGAGGTGGAATTTGCTTTCATCGATAGTTTTGACGTGCCAGAGACTTTAGGCGCAGACATTCCGGGAACGTTTGCGTCCATCTTTTCCGGCGATCCTTTTGGTGTTGGCGTGTCGAATTTCTCCGACCCAGAAGGGGTTCTTATACTCGGGGCTCCTCGTAACTATGTGGCGGGCACAGAACTAACTGGAGTGATGACATTTGACGGGGCAAGCCTTGAGAGCCTGGGCCTCGTTCCAGGCACCTACGTTTTCAGTTGGACCATCGGTTTGATTACCGACACGCTTACGATCGAAGTCGCGGCCAAGCCGGGTGATTTCGACGGCGACGGGGACGTTGATGGCGGCGATTTCCTGGCTTGGCAACGCAATTCAACCATCGGCACTCTCGAAGACTGGGAAACCAATTTTGGATCTGGAGGTGCAGCGTTGGCGAGTAGTGTAGCCAATGTGCCAGAGCCATCAACAACTGTTCTTGCCGGGTTGGCTTTGGCGGTCTTCGGCATACAAAGAACTCGATTCAAGCATCCTCGCGGACCGTATGCGAACTGATAAATCCGAAGATAGAGCGATGCAGCCGCGACCCCCACGGCTACCGAGCTGAATTTCTGCAACTAGTACGAAAAGTAAAAGAGCTAAGCGGCGAATAAGAGTTCCATCAACAATCAAACATCCCACATCAAACATCACCCCACGTCGCCCAAATTAAGTGCCTTGCCGTAGCGAACTAGCATCTGACGGCGAAGCTTTAGGTGGGCCTCGTGTATAAGCCCCGGATCGGCAGCAACCAGCAGCTGCGCTTCGCGGCGAGCCTCTTCCAGCACGTCGCGGTCGCGTTGTAAATCAGCCAGGTAGAGCGGTGGCAAGCCATGTTGCTGGGTGCTGAACAAGTCGCCCGGCCCGCGCAGTTTGAAGTCGAGTTCTGCGAGCGCAAAACCGTCGGTCGAATCGGCAAACGCTTGCAATCGCTCGCGACCTTTTTCGCTCACCTCACCGATCAAAACACCGCAATACCCGGGATGGCCACCCCGTCCCACACGGCCCCGCAACTGATGAAGCTGGGCAAGACCAAACCGCTCGCCCCCCGAAACGGCCATCACCGAAGCGTTGGGCACGTCGACCCCGACTTCAATCACCGAAGTGCTGACCAGCACTTGCGTCTCGCCGCTACGAAAATCGTCCATCGCCTGCTGCTTCTCTGCTGGCGACATCCGGCCATGCAGCAGCCCGATGCGAAATGCTTCAAGCTCGCCGTTGGTCAGTTGCTCGAATGCCTGCGAAACGCTCGGCGCAACAACCGTTTCCGATTCGTCGATCAACGGAGCCACGACAAATGCCTGGCGGCCTTCTCGCAGCCGATCGCGTACAAAACACCACCAAGCCTCTTGCTTCTCGGGATCAACCAGATAGGTATTCACCGGCTGACGCCCCACGGGTAGCTCGCGCAGGCTTGAAATATCAAGATCGCCAAACAGCGTCATCGTCAATGTGCGAGGAATCGGGGTCGCGGTCATCACAAGGTAATGGGGCGAATGGTCGTCCTGTCGCAGGGCGGCTCGCTGCTTGACTCCAAACTTATGCTGTTCGTCGACGACCACGAGCGCAAGATTCTTGAAGCGAACGGACTCCTGAATAATCGCATGCGTCCCGATAATCACGTCCAGCTCACCGGCAGCAAGTTTTTCGAGTATCTCTGTTCGTTCACGCTTGCTTGTCCCGCCCGCCAACACGGCAAAGCGAACGCGGCTTGCCTTCAGCAACTCGGCCAGCGTCTCGGCATGTTGCCGGGCGAGGATTTCGGTCGGAACCATCAACGCCGCTTGGTGGCCGTGAGCCACGGCAACCAGAATCGCATAGAGAGCAACAATCGTCTTCCCGCTACCAACGTCCCCTTGCAGCAAACGATTCATTGGCCGGTCGAGAGCCATATCGGCTAAAACTTCGCGCACCACTTTATCCTGGCTCTCGGTAAGCTCGAAAGGCAGCAGACGCTGGATACGGGCATTGATTTTTGCGCTCACCGGCAGGGCCGGCGATAGGGTCTTCTGTTGCTGGACACGTCGAATCGAAACCGCAAGCTGCAAAATAAATAGCTCTTGAAAGATAAACCGCCGTCGGGCGAGGGCAAGCGATTCTTGATCTTCGGGAAGATGGATCGCCCGCAGCGCTTCATGAATTGGCAAAAGATGGTACTTGGCCAACAAGGCTTCCGAGAAAACTTCCTCAGGCACGTTGCCAAACTCCTCGACCACATTCGCCGCCATGCGCCGCATATGGTACTGCGAGATCCCTTCGGTCAGCGAATAAACGGGCAACAGCTTTCTCGGCTCCTCGGTAGCCTCTTCGCTGCCAAGCCATACAACCTGCGGGTGAGACATCTCCCACATCATGCCACGCATCTTCGGTTTGGCCGTGAGCAGCAAGAGTTGGCCTACTTCAAATTTTGATTGCATGAACGGCTGATTAAACCAAGTCGCACGAAGGTGTCCGCTCTCGTCGCCAACCAAGATTGAAACCCGTCCCTTGCCAAATCGCCCTCCTGCACTCGAGACTTCGGCCACCACAGCACGCACGCTCTGAAGCTCGCCTTCGTCAAGCTGGGCAATCACACGCTCGTCAGAAATATCTTGGTAATCTCGAGGAAAGCCAAAGAGCAGATCGCCGACCGTCCATAAGTCCAACTTGTGCAACAAAACGGCACGTTGTCGGCCAACCCAAGTAAGGCTTTCCAGAGAGTGGTTCAGAAGTTGCTTTGCGTCGGTCTCCATAACACCCGACATTCTACCTTCTCAACCGAAACTGTCAGCCGGTTGACCTGAGCCTTTAACTACTTAATTCCGCGAGAAAATCGCGATAGGCACCAGGAGCCATGGGGCCTTCGACAAAATCTCCACCGCAAGAATAGCACTGAGGACCGGTCCGAACACAGCGACGAACTACCAACTGCCGAATCCCTGATTCTTCGAAGAACAGGGCTATTATTTGCTTAGGAAAGAGCTGAATAGGAGAAAAAAATCCGATCCCCATCGGAGAAACATCGATCGTGTAAGCTCCATACTGCTTGTCGCCTTGGACAATAACACCTCGGCCGCGCACAAAGACACGCCGGTAGCGACGCCTGGTATTCTCGGCCACGGGGACGGCGCCCTGCTCGGCAAAAAAATTCTCGGCCGATTGCGACAAAGTCGTGTGTGCAGCAGCGGAATCCCATACTTGGTCGCTTACTGTAGCTGAAAGGCTGATATCCAACATAGTACCATTTCCGGTTCAAAGTGCGTATTGGCGTTTTGTGTCAAATACATCAAACCCTCTTGCAATGGGGCTGCCGGTCGATAGTCGCGGTCGCTAGTGACCGCGTCAAAAGCATCGACGACCGACAATAACTTGGCCCAAGGGTGAATCTCCTCGCCCAAAATCCGAACCGGGTAGCCCGTCCCGTCTACTCGTTCTCTCCTTTGGTAGATCATCATCAACTGAGAAAAATCGATCCCTTCTTTCTCGCACAGCACCTCATAGGCCAACAAAGGAGCTCGATTTAGCTCCTCTCTTTCATGCGGCGACAATCGACCTTTCTGAGACAACAATCCTTCGGGCAAGTACAAATTCCCCACCTCACACAATAAGCAGGCCTCGGCAATACGATCGAGTTCCTCGGGAGACGCTATCTCTAAAGCACGCGCCAGCACCACGGCATAACCCGCCACATTGGTCACATGGGCATAGTGGCAGGAATTGTGGTGCAGTAGGCTGAATAATTTCTCAACCGAGACTTCTCCTTGCTGGAGAAGCGAAGAAATTTTCTTGCCAACCTCTTGAGCCAACACGTAATATTTTTCTAGGTAGGCTTGACGAAACAGGTGCTCCAATTCGGCAGCATAAGCTATTTGCAAGAGCGAAAAGCGTTCTTCTAGCGGTATGGTTTCGTCGGCAAGTGCTCGGTCTAGGCATGAAGCCAGCTTTTTTGACAAGTGCAGAAAATCCTGCCGACTTACCAATAGCGTTTCATATTCGCAGTCGCAAATTTCAGCCAGTTGTTCTTTCGTCTGCGTGTGCCTTTCGCCGCAGAGAAGTCTTGGCTTCTCATCGTTCTCGCGAAGGCAATAGAGATTAATCCCAAGGGAATCGACTATCCGGAAAGCCACCAAAGGAATGGGGCGATAGTTTTCCAATGCTTGTGCAACACTCGCTCTTACCGCAGTCAGGCTCAATGCAAATTCCTCTTGTCAGTTCCAAGACTTGACTCGGAACGCGAGCCAAGAAGTAGAATGTTCGTAGAATTGAACTCTAGCTCTCGCCTCTGTTTCAAAGGACCAAGCGTGTCACTCAACTCTACTATTCAAGAAGAAACTCAACGAAAAGCCACGGCAACCCGAATTACCAGCACAATCCTATTCGCTGTGGGGCAAACGCTTCCGCCTACAGATACTGCTGATACGCAGCCACGGCCAACTCATCCACCCGATCGTTCTCAGGGTGTCCGCTATGGCCCGCGACGCGGGTGTACCGTACCTGATGGACCTCGATGAGCCCATCAAGCCGTCGCCAAAGGTCTTCGTTCTTAACCGGCACCAGCTTCTTGCCTTCTTTTCGCTTCCACCCATTGGCTTTCCATTTTGGCATCCACTCGCTCATTCCCTTGCCAACGTAAACACTGTCGGTAAACAGCTCGACATGCGTTGGCTTTTTGAGTGCGGTCAAACCCTCGATCACCCCCATCAATTCCATGCGATTGTTCGTCGTCTCGGGTTCGCCCCCCGAACCTTCGAGCTGTTTCTTAGTTGCCGGGTGGCGTAGCAAGTAAGCCCAGCCGCCGGGGCCAGGGTTCCCGCTACATCCGCCATCGGTATACAAATGAACTTCGGGTTGCTCAGTCATCAGGGGGTCGTGTCCTTGGTAGTTCGATCAAAAGTGTGTTCGACCAGCGGTGCCATGCCCGAAGACTCGTGGCGCGGTTTGGTCATCTGCTTTAGTTCCTCGGCAAGCGGCGATTCCAGCTTAGGCAGCTCGGTAAGAGTCCATGGCAAATGGACAGTGAAAATACTGCCCTTGCCGAGTTCGCTTTCTAGCGTGATATCGCCGCCCAATAATCGACACAATTCCCTTACGATTGACAATCCCAAACCTGTCCCCGAATATTCGCGAGTCATTGCGTTGCCAGCCGGCAAAACCGTGGTGCCTTGCCTGAATTTCTCGAACACCAAAACCTGTTCCGATTCGCTAATGCCAACCCCCGTATCCGAAACCGCCAACCGCAAATCGTTACGTCGGTCGCAGTGGATCGATACCGTAATGCGTCCGCCATCGGGGGTGAATTTAATGGCATTAGAAAGTAAATTATTGAGAATCTGTTCAAGCTTTCCTTGGTCTTGGTGAATCAGCGGGAGATCTGGGGCAATCTCGCATTCAAGGTCGATATTCTTCTTTTCGCTCAGCGGGCGGGCCATGTCGCATTGCGTGGTCACAACCGTTCCCAGGTCGAAGTCGCTAGGCCGCACATCCATCTTCCCGCTCTCGATTTTCGCCAAATCAAGAATGTCGTTGATCATCTCAAGCAACTGCTTGCCAGAAGTCTGGATATTATGGGCATACCGCAGCTCTTTTTCGTCCAAACGATCGATCGTGCTAAGCAAATCGCTAAAGCCGATAATGCTGTTGAGCGGCGTACGCAACTCGTGGCTGACAGTTGCCAGGAAATCGCCTTTCAACTGATTCATCTCATGCAGACGCATGTTGGCCTGAGCCATTTCGTCGATCTTGCCGTCCAGTTCGTCGTTGACCGACCTAAGCTCGTCCTGTTGCCGCAGAAGTTGCCGCAACATACGATTGAACGCAGCACCAAGCTCTTCAAATTCGTCGCCCGTGCGAATCATTGCCCGCTCTTCCGACTCGCCACGGCGAATCGCATCGCTCACATCACGCAGATGCCGTAACGGTTTGACGATCACGTAGCGAACGATCACATAAAGGGCAAGCATCGCCAGAAAAACCGTAACGATTGCCGCCACAAACAACATCGCCCGGTTCCGATTGATTCGGGCATTGGTATCCTTCATGTCGAGGTCGACCCGAGCGATCACCAACAGATCTCCAATCTGAAGTTCTGGCCAAGAAACATCTGGGCCAGGATTGCTATGGCAAAGAATACAATCTTTCTTGGCAAAAATCGGCTTGTAATACTGATAGAACTGGGTCGCTTCTTCCGAAGTGTTTGCCGCGACTTCACCACTTTGCCTTTGGGCCCACGGTTTCTCTTCCATCGGCGCACGGTCCAACTCTTCGATATCGGCGTCGCTTGCAAGCTGCCCAGCAAGCTTCGACCAATGCCCCATCAAATCCCACTCAAACGAATCGACAGGCTCAGCAATGCCCTCCTCATTTTTGGGATAAAGAAAAGTCCAACGAAATGAGTCGCTACGTAGCGACTCGGCCAACTTCTCATTCACCCGAATCATGCTCTCATTGGGCTTCCCTGCATCCGCAGCAAAAACTGACTTATGCGCTGAAAAAATCGCAAAATTGATCAGAGCGTCCGCCACCGGCCGATTGTTCTCGACCACAATTTTATCGGTTTCCGAGCCATACCACCAAAAGCTCCCCGCGATCAGCGGCAGCAAGCACACTCCAAACAAGAAACGGCACTTCCGCTCCAAGTTCGTCTCGCCAAGCGCTCGTTTGAAAGTGCGGTAACTCATGAGGGAGAGGTGAGAGGCCGGAGGTAAGGGGATAGAAGGGCTGCGTGAGCCTTTCATTCTAAGGTAGCCGGGCCAACCCGTCCAAGTGCGAATAAGACTTTAGTTTCTCACCTCTCACCTACATCATATCCGTCGGATCGACATCAACGGTCCAGACGATATCCCGAGGCGGCTTGAAGCCGGTGCTGGCAAGATCGACCACGTTCCGCAAAAAGCCGATCTTGGCCGAGTGGAGATGAATCTGGAAGCGATAATTGTTACGCAGCTTCGCGATCGACGCCGGGGCAGCCCCCATCACGCGAAGGGCCGTCTCGTCGCCGCCAGCTTGCTTCAACCGATCGGCCAAATCCTCGGCAACACTACGTGTCACTTCTTCTGAAGGGCCACGAACCACAAGGCGAATCATTGCGCCAAACGGTGGATAAAGCAGTTGCTTACGCATCGCAAGCTCTTGGGAAGCAAATCGAGGGAAATCATGTCGCACCGCCGCTTGCAGCGCAGCGTGCTCTGGGCTAAAAGTCTGCACCAGTACACGTCCGCCTTTTTCTCCGCGTCCCGTTCGGCCCGCAACCTGCGCAACCAACTGAAACGTCCGTTCGCCAGCACGAAAATCGGGCAAATGCAAAGCCGTATCGGCGTTGACCACACCCACAAGCGTCACGTTCGGAAAGTCGAGGCCTTTGGCAATCATCTGAGTGCCAAGCAAAATATCGATCTCTCCGCTGCCAAACCGATCGAGCACCTGCTCATGGCTCCCACGAGCACGCATGCTATCGGTATCCATTCTCGCGGTAACGTGCTTAGGAAATCTCGCACGCACTTCGTCTTCAAGCTTTTGAGTTCCCAGCCCCCCGTACCGAATTGCATGGGATTTGCAATCGGGGCAATCGGCTGGAGGAGCTTGGAAGTAATCGCAATAGTGGCACAACGCCCGTTGCTGTTGTCGGTGAAACGTCAACGGCATCTCACAATTCGGACACGCAATTACAAAGCCGCAAGCCGGGCACTGAATATGAGTCGAGAAACCGCGACGGTTTAGCAGCAAAATGACTTGTCCACGGTCGGCAAGCGCCACAGCCATCGCCTGATGCAGCACACGGCTAATTCCGCCGCGGCTACCGCGTGACTGGCCCGGGTCGCGTAAATCGACCAACGCCACATCGGGAAGCGGGCGATTCATCACCCGCCGAGGCATCGCAACTCGCTGCCAATCGGAGTGCTCCGAATCAAAATTCAAATTAGGATCTGACCGATGCCAAGATTCAAGCGACGGCGTCGCGCTGCCAAGCACAAGCGGAATTTTCTCGGCCACCGCCCTTTGCCACGCTACGTCTCGGGCATGGTAACGCGGGGCAGAGTCTTGCTTGAACGTCGACTCGTGCTCTTCGTCGATAACAATCAGTCCCAAATGAGGAGTCGGCGCAAAGACAGCACTTCGCGCCCCGACAACCACTTGCACCTCTCCTCGAACGATACGCTGCCATTGTTCGTGCCGCTCGACCTCGGTTAAATGACTATGCAACACAGCCACGCTATCGAAACGCGACCGAAATCGCCGCTCCGTCTGCGGGGTAAGACTAATCTCGGGAACCAAAACAATAGCTTGGCGGCCAAAGCCAACCACTCGGTCGATCGCTTGCAAGTAGACTTCCGTCTTGCCGCTGCCGGTAACTCCATGGACGACAATGCCATGTGCCTCGCCGCTTTCGAGTGCTCGGTCGATTGCCTCGAAGGCCCGTTGTTGGTCGGCGTTCAGAGCCAACGGAGCCTCACGCGGCATGGGCTGCTCTTCGACAACTCTCGAAGCAACACGAACTCGCTTTGTCTCAACGAGTCCTTTTTTAAGCAATTGGCGAATCGGAGCGGTAGTGCAACCTACGGCTTCGGCCAATTGCGCCGACGTCAGGGGCTTGCCGTGGGAAGCCAAAAAATCCAACGCCTGACGCTGCTTGGCAGGAAGCTTGACGCGAGCAATCTCATGCAAAACATCCTCGGGAACCTGAAGTAGCCCGACCTCGCGCGTGCCTGCCTGCTTTCGAACGCCAGCTGGGACAACCGCCTCAAGCACTTGGCCCCAAGAACTGAGATAGTATTCCGCCATCCAGCGAGTCAGACGCAACATCGGAGCTGAAAGCAACGACGACGCATCAACCACTTCGGCTACCTGTTTGAATCGTCCTGGATCGACACTCTTCGTTTCAAGCTGCACACAATAGCCGACCACCCTGCGATTGGAACGGCCAAATGGTACTCGCACGCGCCGACCGGGTTGAAGCAAACATTCGGCCCGATCGGGATCGCAAAATTCCGAGGGCACCAAATAATCAAAGTCGCCTCTCGGTCCTTCGCCCAGAATAATCGTGGCCACCAATCGCTGCTCACGAACGTCGATTTCCCACTCAGCAGGCTCGGTATCGAACAGGTTTTGCTGTTGAGAGGGCACGAGGGAAGTCAGCTTTCGGAAATCGAATTGCGGAATAAACGTGGGCAAGTCTGCGGGCCTACGCTACGATACCAGCTACGAACCACCACTGACCAGCCGCCCATGAATATTCCGCATTCCGAAATCTGCAATCCCCATTCCCTACGTCTTGGCATTTTCGGCGGCAGCTTCGACCCAGTCCACCGAGGGCACCTGCTGCTGGCCAACTGCTGCCTCGAACAAGCGAGCCTAGATGCCGTATGGTTTGTGCCTGCTGCCGAGCAACCGCTGAAGCCGCATGGGCCGAGGGCCGGCGCCGCCCATCGCCTTGCAATGCTACGGCTAGCCACAGAGAATCGGCCCGAGTTTTCCGTTTCTACGATCGAAATCGATCGAGGCGGGGTGAGCTATACCGCCGACACGCTCGAAGCGATAGGCAAGCAAGAGCCCTCGGCCGAGCTTTTCTTTCTGATGGGAGCCGACTCATTGGCCGAGCTGCCCAAGTGGCATCGGGCGACAGACATCTGTCGGCTCGCCTTGCCGCTCATCGTCCGAAGAGCGGGCTCTCCGCCACCCGACTTGGACGCCTTACAACCAATTGCCTCAACCGATCAAATCTTGCGGATCCAAAAAAACCAAGTCAACATGCCTGGCATGGCGGTTAGTAGCTCGCAAATTCGCCAGCGAATAGCGACGGGCAGCGATTGGAACAAACTGGTCACGCCAGCAGTTGCTGACTATCTCAGCAAACACCGCCTGTACGTTGAAGCTCGCTAGCACCCGCACCGCCGTTTATGCAGCTCTCTGTAGTGGTGGAGATTCTAACGCATGGACCAAGGACGGCGCCATCTTGATCGCCGCAAGGTTGGGTTCTGCGCGGAGCGCATCGAATACGTCGTTAAGCTGTTCGCGTTGGGGCTGAGTAAGATCCAAGAGAAGACACTTCTTACCACGAATCAAACAGTGCCCGCCACCGGCTCCGTCGAGAGCCTCTTCACGCACCTGATAACCGACGCGACGGGCAGCATCAAGGGCCTGTGATAGCAGTTGAGCAGTATGCATGTGAGGAACTGGGGGTTCGAGGTTGGGGTTGAGGGATTGGGGAGCAGAATTGTAGCGTGAACGATTTGAGTCGCCCAGGCGAGTTCGACGATACGCATTACTGCACTAAGTGCTTTATCAAACAGCAGTTAAGGCCTGACGGTCAGTTAAAAGGGCAAGAGTAGCCAGCTTTGGCAAGCTACGAAGGCTTTGCCCCCTTCTGACAGCCACCAGCCAAAAACCTACAGCCTAGGACGGAACCGATGAACCAGGGCGACCAACTCAGCACCGAACAACAACTCAAAGCGATTCAACAGCAACTAGTTGAGACCCAACGAATGGCCGCTCTCGGCGAATTGGTTGGCACCACGACCCATGAGTTTAATAACGTGTTGATGACCATCATCAACTACGCCAAGCTAGGCTTGCGTCATAAAGACGAACCGACTCGTGACAAAGCTCTCACCAAAATCCTCGCGGCCTCTCAACGCGCAGAAAAAATCACCAACAGCGTACTTGGCCTGGCACGAAATCGAAAGCAAGAGTTTGCTCCTACCAATCTGGCCGACATTCTCGGCGAATCGCTTGTTCTGCTAGAACGCGAGATGCAAAAATTTCGCGTACATGTTCGCTGCGAGTTTGCCGAAGTGCCACCGGTGCGAGCGATTGGCAATCAGATTCAGCAAGTCTTGCTCAACCTAATGACCAATGCCCGACAAGCAATGCCCAAAGGCGGTGAGCTTCTGCTGCGACTCGACCACGACGAAGCTTCCGATTCGGTCGATCTAACCGTTCGTGACTCGGGTGTGGGAATTCCAAGAGAACAGCTCTCAAAAATCTTTGATCGTTTCTACAGTACCAAGGATGGGCCGGATGAAACCGGCAAGGGCGGCACAGGTGTTGGCCTCTCGACTTGCAAAGAAATTGTGGAAGCCCACCAGGGCCAACTCCGCGTGGAAAGCACCGTCGGTCGAGGAACCGCATTCATCGCCCGGCTGCCCGTATTCAAGCAACTGCCTTCGGCGGTTACCGCAGTCCCAATCGCGAAGCTGGGCGTACCGGCTCAAGTGGTCAGAATGGCTGACTAGTCTGTTCACGGCTGCTCACCCGCAACGCGAGCACGAATCTCCGCCAGCATCTGCTGTTCAACGGCCGGATCGCGGCCCAGTGGCAACCAGTGTTTGGAGAATCGCGTCTTAAGAACGCCTTCGCTGAGCCGACTGGCTAGCGAACTGTCGTGGCGAAACGCCGCGGCACCGGCGGTCGAGTGTTCGGGACGCGGGAGATCTTCCAGCTCTTTGTAGACCACCGCTTCAACCAGGTAGCCGCCTTGCTCGGGAATCACCCGCAAGACAGCTCGACGGCGGATGGTTTGCAGTGTGCTCTCCCAGCGGTTCTCGCGTCCTACCGAGTCGGGCCGATGGGGTTCGAGCCACGTTGCCCCAACTTGAGGAAACGTATCGATCCGCCCTTCGGTTATGACGTTGCCGATTAGCTGGACTCGGTTCTCGCGTTCGATTCGGAAGTAGTCGTCCACGACGTCAACGATCTGCTCCCAGGCCCAATCTTGGTTGGTGACGGGTAGGTAGAGCGGGTTGGCAGAAACCGTGCCGGCTGCTGCTGTGCCGGGGGGAGGGAGGATCGTGTTGTTCTGTAGCGGCGGGGCGAGGATGGCGGGGCCGAGGGGTACTGCTTGCGGAGCTGGGAACAGAAGCGACGGCGCAGCGAGCGGCGCTGTTTGAATCGGTTGGCAACCTGCCGCTAAGCATAATGTGATTAGAAAAAGCCGCATCGACACCTCAAGCTTGCTACCTAGAACTGGGCGGCAGATCTTCGCGGAACCTTGCTGGCGTGGCAAGGGCGAAATCTGCCGAGTCGTCGGTGCTAGCAGTCCGTGCTTTGCTTCTCTCCTATCCCAATTTTAGTCATGACAAAGCACGAGTGCTTTGTCAAATGCTAATTTCCGGGTGTGATATGTCAGAACGACTTGTTCAGTAACGACTTCTGACATCTCACACCCGACTTTTTGATAATGACAAAGCACTAGCTCGTTCGTCTCAATAGCTCGTTCCGTCGATGCCGAGGCGAAATTTCAGTTCCTCAAAGCGTTCGATGTATTCGTCGTTGGTCGAGTGAACGTGCTCGGCCTCGGTGATGAACTTCATTTCTTCGCGGCAGTTGAGGCCTGCGTCGATCAAAACGCCCTCGAAAGGACGAAGCTCTTGGCCGTAGACAATCAGTATCTTGTGTTCGTCGAATTGGACTTCTTGAGGAATGCTTGGATTCAAAACCGCGATGCCGGTACAGCCGTCGTTGACAAGCATGTCTTCAAAGTCCCACAGAATGCTCTGCAGAATCGGCATGTCGATATGCTCGCGGTACAAATCTTGATGGCCCACGGCGTTGTAGTCGTGACTGGTTTCGATCACCACATCGACAACTGGCCCTAATGGGTCGAGCAGTTCCATGAAGGTGTCGAACAGCCGATCGCGGGTAGCGGTCGCCATCACCACAGGCACATCCTGTCGCGACGCTTCGTCACGATAAGTATCGTGCCGAAAGCCGGCCGAAGGGACGACATCCAAATCATAGGACGGTCGCACCGCATCGGTGAGCAGGAAGTCGTCGTAGCGGTTGACACCCAGGTGGGCTTCTAGCTCCTCTTCGCTGAGTTGCTGGAAGCTACTGGCGACTTGCGCGACAGCGTCTTCGTGGAATACATTATTAAAAAAGTTTTTTAGAAAGCCCATCGGCGAACTCTTTGCTGGGTCGGAGCAAAATGGTCTGGCCACGTAAACAATGCGGGAGTTTTCCGGGAGCGAATTTTGTGAGACCGAAGTCTCGTACCGAGGAGGGGGATCCTCGCGACGAACCGCCTTGCCCACAACGGGCAACGGCTTCCATCTGGAACAAGAGTAGGTTACGACTTCGGCATGATTCGAGAACCAAAGGAAAACGGGCCTTCGATTGAGAGACCGTGTGTCGGCACAATCGTTACAATCCGGCGAGACCGAGTCTCGACGCTTCTTTCTGCTGTTTAACGGGGGCAGATTGCCCCCCCCGATTGGGGTTTTGTCCCATCGATAGGGGTCCCATGTTTTGGGACAAAATTCGGTGGTTTTGACCCTTCTGGTTTTCGTTTGGTTCGTGAATTGTAGGGTTTGCTGCATGGGTGAGGGGACAAAATGGGCCCGATTTAGGACTTTTGGTGCCTCTTGTTGGGACAATATTATTGGGGATGCTTCAAGGGGATTTTTAACGCAGAGTTCGGAGAGGACCGCAGAGCTGGTGTTGGAAAGTTCTCTGCACAATGTCGAGATTCACTTCGTGAATCACAACCCGATGCGTGAGCGAGGATGAAGCGGGTACCCGGGCATTCCTCACTTACGTGTCGGGTTGTGATTGGTGGGCAACTGGTTTGTAACGGAGTGGAGTGCCCCCATTTTTAGTACCAGGGGTTATGAGAGTGCGGGTTGGGTAAGGGATTCCGCAGTGTGCTGCTGGAGTGAGGGCGTAGCCCGAACGGAAGCAGCACACTGCGACGCGAA
>JAJRSE010000140.1 GCA_024278955.1 Planctomycetota bacterium
ATAAGCATTTTGAGCATGCCTAGCTCGTCGCCTAGAAGTTGGCCACGAGCGATTTCGCGGTAGTTAGCGATTCCCGATTCGTAAGGAATGCCCTCGGCGGTCAACTGCTCTTCGGTTTTCCCGACCATCGAGATTTCGGGCACTGCGTAGATGCCGTAAGGAAACAGAGCCGTGTTATAATTTCCTTCGCAACAATCGAAAGCGTGGCAGATGGCCCGGCGACCTTGCTCCATGCTTGTGGAAGCCAGGGAAGGGAAGCCGATCACATCGCCGGCGGCATAAATATGATCGACATTGGTTTGGTAGTGTTCGTTGACCTTGAGTCGTTCACGGTCGTCGTATTCGATTCCTGCTTTTTCAAGCCCCAGGTTCTTACAAACCCCTTGCCGGCCCACGGCGTAGAGCAGACATTCGGCATGAATCGTTTTGCCCGATTCCAACTGTGCTTCGACGAGTCGCCGGACTGTGCATTCTTTGCCTCCTCCACTTTCGCAGGCAACTTCTTTGATTTCATTGACTCGCTCGCCGAGACGTAGCGTGATACCCCGTTGCCGCATGAAGTATTGAAACGCATCGCAAATTTCTTGATCGAGAAAACCCAATACTTTATCGCGACCTTCAATCAGAGTGACCTGAATGCCAAGGGTGGCCATGATGCAAGCGTATTCGGTGCCAATGACACCACCACCAACGACAATCATTGTTTTTGGCAGATGTTCGAGATGGAGTACTTCGTCGCTAGTGAGAATCGTTTGACCGTTGAACTGAACCGAATCGGGCCGAGCGGGACGTGTGCCGACTCCCAAGAGAAAGTAATCGGCAGAGACCAGATAATCGCCGTCCGAACCTTCGATGACCATTTCATTAGGACTAGCAAACCGTGCTTTGCCCCACAGCAGATCAATTCCGTTGCGGTCGAATTGGTTGCGGATCACCTCCCACTCGCTACGAATGACGCGTTGCGAGAAACTGACTAGCTCGGCGATCGTGATGTCCTGTTTGGAACGGCTTGCCTGCCCAAACAGCCCCCGCCGGCTGTCGCCGGTGAGATGCAAGACTGCTTCGCGAAGTGCCTTCGAGGGAATGGTGCCCGTGTTGATCTGGGCTCCACCAAGAACTTTGTTTTTTTCGACGATAGCGACCCGCTTGCCAAGTTTGGCAGCTTGAATGGCCGCTTTCTGGCCCGCAGGGCCTGTACCAACAACAACACAGTCGTAATGTTTCATAGCAGCTCGACTCATTTCCTACCTTGGAAATACCAGCAAGAGGGCTTTCGCGGGGAGGGCTCTGGGGAGAGGGGAATTGGGCATCTACCTGAATGTCAGCATCGACGCTTAGCTGAGTCCCGCATGAGAATCACAAACTTTGCCGGTATTACCGGAAGGCTAGCCGAGGCAAGACCTTCGGCGTACAACGGTTATGGTGATTAGAGAGGTTGGACGTAGGAGCTGAGAAGTTTCTAAGCCAAGAAGTCCTCCCTTACAATTCCGCAATCCGATTTCCGCATTCCGAATTCCTATGTCTTCATTATTCGATGCTGTTGAGGCTGATAACCGTCGCCTTGCCCAACCGTTGGCTCGTCGGATGCGTCCACGCTCGCTGGAGGAATTCGGAGGCCAAAGCCATTTTCTTGGCGAAGGCAAGCTGTTGTGGCGACTAATCCAGGCCAATCGATTGAC
>JAJRSE010000012.1 GCA_024278955.1 Planctomycetota bacterium
CACCGCCACCACAGCCGACAAGCAATACGTTTACCATCCGCACTACGTCGACGCGATCGCGCTCAGCTACGATTCCGCCGGCGTCGAACACTACTACCTGCAAGATGCCAATTTCAATGTCACGGCCGTCACCGACGCCGCGGGCACCGTGGTCGAGCGCTACGCCTACACCCCCTATGGCGAAGTGACCGTGCTCAACCCCGATTTTTCAGCGGTTGTGGGCAATACGAGTGCAATTTCCAACGAGCTTCTCTATACTGGACGCAGGCTCGACCCCGAGACCGGCTTGCAGTTGAATCGCAATCGGTTTTATCATCAGCAGTTGGGGAGATGGGTGAATCGGGATCCGATTGGGTATGGCGGTGGATATAATTTGTATAGGTATGTGGGGGACAAGCCCATGGCTGGTCTTGACCCAAATGGGCTAAAGTTCCTTGGGGGGCAGTGCCCTTGTTGTGCCCAAGCACATACAAGATGTAGTCTTAAGAATGGTGGGATGTACGCTATTTGTCTAGGGACTGCGCCGTTAGTTCCGGAATTAACGTGCATGGTATTTTGCGCTTGGTATACGGCAGGAGAAGAGAATTTTGATACGTGTTTTGCGCTTTGCCAAGGCGGAGTATTTACATGGTGGATTCTGGTAAGTAAGCCCCAGTGTGATCTTGCCTTACAACAAGGAAAGATGAGATGTGGAAATGCTTACAATAGGTGCGCATTCAATAATAAGAAAGCTGGTTGCACTGAAAACTGGAGACCAGATTGACAGGAACAAAGCAATCTTTAGTTTCTTTGATTCAGAAGTTCGTATGGTAAAGTTATGTTTATTGTTAAAGCTATGCTATTTTCAGTTCTGGCTATAGGACTTGCAGCAGCTGTATTCCTCGTAGTACAGAGAAGAGTCAGCGGGTTGCCATCGAAACTTTTACGGATCGCAACTATCGTAACGCTAGTGTTTTTTCAAGTATGTGTCGTTTTTGCGCTGAGCCCAATTCTCTTTTATTTCCTTGCGTCCCTTGATCTTTTACCTGATTTTGCAAATGCCAATGCTTTCGAATGGACAGTACAATTGCTATCGAAACTGTGTGCAATTGGAATAGGGCTTGGCATAATTTTTCTTGGATTGTTACTTGGGCTTTTGAGTAGTGGTAAGAGTAAGTTGGTTGTCCCTCCTGAATAATTCACAAAAAAAGGTGCCAAGGCAAGAAAGGTGCCAAGTACCGTTTTGGCAGATTAGGCAAGCTTCTTCGGCCTTCCCCTGGGGTGTGTTGTCGATTCGAGTCCGAGTCGTTTGACAGTTTTGGTCGTCCAATCTTGGTCGCCGAATGGAAGTCCGCGTTGGATGCAGTTGCCCAGGGCGTCGAGTTTTTTTTTGCTGAGAGCCCGGTTTACCCTTTGTACCCAGCCGGGTAATCGACGGATTGGCCACGGGGCCAGTTTGATCGGTGAATCACCACCAAGCCAATTGAACAAACTTCCCCATTGGTAGTCCTGGGCTCGTTTTACCAGGTTGGCAGCCAAAGCATTGCGTTCAACATAGCGACAAACGACGTGAAAGTAATCATCGTCCTGTACTGGAAAACTCTTGTATCGCCCTTGGTAAACATGGCCGTACCCCGTCGTTCAGAATAAAAAATAACCAACACCACCCTTTTCGCGAGTGACGGCGCAGCATTTCCCCGGTTTTCCTTTTCCGATTGGCACGCCGCTAGCTTTGGGCTTTGAAGAGCACTTTTTTGAATTCGGAGTTGGATTGCGGATTGCGGATTGCAGAGGGCAGACACTTCCTCCTCCGCCCTCCTGTTTTTTCCTTGGCGTTCTTGGCGAACTTGGCGGTTCAAAGAAATCGACTTGGCAATCCTCCTGGCCCGCACCCGACGGCAAAGGCTCGTTCTGCCCGTCGTGCCGTCGTGGTTCCTGTCTTGATAAGATCGCAGCCAGCCCCGGCCAAAAACAACCTTCGCATCGCCACCCCGAAAATGCGATAATCTTCAACGCAGAAAAAACTTTCCAACACCAGCTCTGCGGTCCTCTCCGAACTCTGCGTTAAAAATCCCCTTGAAGCATCCCCAATAATATTGTCCCAACAAGAGGCAACAAAAGTCCTAAATTCACCCAATTTTGCCCCCGCTATTATGCAGCAAACCCTACAAATCTCGAACCAATCGAAAACCCCAAGGGACAAAACCACCGAATTTTGTCCCAAAACATGGGACCCCTACCGATGGGACAAAACCCCAATCGGGGGGGCAAACAACCCGCCACGCCTAGCCCCCAGACCCCAACCCCCAATCCCCTTCTCGCAACTCTTCCAACTCCCGTTCAAAACCACCCGAAAGAATCGGAAACCGGCACCAGGTTTTCGGATCCAAATTTTCGTCGTCGAGATGGAAAGACGGAGCATACCGCTCTCGCTTCCACTGATTGCGGCACCAGAGACGAAAGAATCGCTCAACCCAGCAACCCAGATCGGCGGGCTTCACCTCGGGCAATTGATCTCGAACGGTTTGAAACACCTCAACAGGCATCATCCGATCGCGGATCGCGGCACGCTCGATGGCGTCAAGCACTCGGTAAGGCATCAAGTCGCCTTCGTCGGTTTGCGACTGCGAAGGCGGACGCAACTCGGCTGTGGGCTGTTGGGCGTTCACAACCGAAAGTTCCGGCAAGGGGCCAATACCCTGAGGGCCGGTGGTCTCCATCCAGCGGAGCCACCCAAGAAGAAAAGCTTTGTCGATTCCAGCAATCGGCGAAAGTCCACCACAAGTATCGCCGTCCATCGTGGCATAGCCAACCGCGGCTTCGCTCCGGTTACTCGTAGAAAGCAGCAACGCACCACGCAAATTAGCCACCAACCAAGCACCCGGCCCGCGGGCACGAGCCTGAATGTTTTGAAGCGCGACGTCGTCTTGCTCCCACGTAAGCTGGCGCCCCACGGCTTTTGAAACCGTATCGATATAGCCATCAACCAACGCATCCACATTCCATTGGAGAAACTCAGCACCGATCGAATCGGCAAGCGTCTGAGCCGCATGAAGAGTCGTCTCGCTACTGTTGCGAGTCGCTTGGTAAATGCAGCTTAGCAAAACACGCATCATCGACCGCACATCCGTGACCTCACGAGTGCCAGAGATCGAGTCGAGCTTTTTGACAACCGCTTCACACCCTAACTCGGCCATTGCCAAATGGACCATCAACCAAGCCATCGTAACCACCGTCGCGGAATCCGCTCCGCCGCTCAGCGAAACCACCAACCCGCCGGCTTTGCTTTTGCGAAGATAGTCGAACAGAGCCAACGGAACTGCACGGGCAAACTCTTCTTCTTTCGGCGGAGGAGAACAGTCCCAGGCCGAAGGCTCCGTCGGCTGGCGAGGTGTCGAAGGCGAGGGAAGTTGGAAGTCGCATTCCACCGTCGCCCCAGCGCGTCGAGCAATGCCTGCCTCGGCGCGATCCTGCCGCGTTGCGTCGACGTCGATGTCGGCGGTCGTCAACAGGAAGTCGGCATAAGAGAACCGCGGCCCAGCGGCAAGCATTTTGCCCCGGCTCGCAATCATCGAACCGCCATCGAAAATCGCGCGACCCGATTCGTTGCCTAGAAGATTGGAGTAAGCGTAACTGACATGAAAATTTTTCGACCCATCAAGAACCAATTTGCGGCGGATTTCCTGTTTGGCAAAAGCGAAATGGCTGGCACTTGGATTCAAAAGAATGTCGGCCCCGCGCGCCGCCAACTGCCGACCAGGGCGGTTCGCAACCCAAGCGTCGCGGCAAATTTCCATGCCAATGACCACGCCGCCGCAATCGAACAGCAAATCGCCGGTCGGAAGCGGTTCGCCGTCAAAGACCAACTCGTGAACCTCACCAGCAGCCCAAGGCGAAAACCAACGTGGTTCGTAGTGAATCCCATCGCCGGCCAAAAATTGCTTGCCTACAAAACCAAGCAACTGGCCATCGCAAACCAAAGCACAAACATTAAAAAGTTGGCCGTCCACTTTCAGCGGCAAACCGAGCGAGACAACCATCCCGGTGGTAGCAGGCAGCAAGTCACCAAGAATTTCCAAGGACGTCTTTTGTACCCCCGAGGCAAAAAAGGTGTCTTCGCACCCGTATCCCGTGATGCATAACTCAGGCAGACAGAGCACCGCAACTTCGGCTTCTCGCGCCGCAGAGATCGCAGCGAGAATATTGGCACGGTTCGCCTCCCATGCAAGAGGTGTTTGGTTCAGGCAAGCAGCTCCAAGTCGAAGGTTTTTCATACGACAAACTATACCGTGAAACCAACCAATCCCAAAGAGCCGCGATCTAACAGATCGCCGGAGAAGCAGCAGGAGAAAATGTCAGCTTTCAGATATCAACGCAAGTCGCAACGCATTGATTGCCTGCTTCGCGGTGCGAGTTCTCAGAATCGAAGGATGCGAAGCACAGCGGAGCCGCAGCTTTCGTGTTTGGTCTGGCATCGCAAGAGCCAGACAAACATGCGACTCAGCGTCATGCTCCCCCGGCGGATACGCTGCAATGCCAAGACCAATGTCGGCAGAGGTTGCTTGTCGAATACCCTCGGCAAGGGCGATTGCCACATCCACGCTATGAGGTTCAGGAGAATGGGTCAAAGAAGGGATTGCAGAAACACAATCGACCACATTCCCTTTCAGGAAGACCTCGGTATCACGGCTCGCTCGCTCAAGCCACTTGCCAACAAGTCCCTCGGTTGCCCATTCAGCCACCGCGATCGAAAGACCTTGTTGATGGAGTGCTCGTTGGACGACGTCTTCCAGTTCGTCGTCTTCTTCGCCGTAGACGAGCGTCCCGAGCAGTTCGCGGATGGTCGAGACGGTTGGTTCCATCGCCGAGAAGCACGAGGCCTCGTCCTTGCCACCGGCTGTGATTCGGAGCGTGATCGTTGCATCGCTAACCGTGATGCCTACCCGAGGCTCACGATCGCGGCGAAAAAGGTCGGGAAGCATCGCTTCGAGCTGGCTTTCGCCGACACCAAAGCACTTGATCCGCCGATGGCGAATCACGCGCGGCTCGGGTTGCAGCCTGGCGATGCGCGGGGCGACCGAGGCTTCCCACATCTCGAACATCTCTGCCGGTACGCCTGGCAGGGCGAACAGCAAGCAGGGGTTGGGCTCGCTGCGTGGGATGTGCATTTCGATCCCCGGCGCTGTGCCATGGGGGTTGGGAATTGGTTTCGAGCCCTCAGGGAAATCTGCCTGCACGACGTTACGGCTCGGCATCTCGTAGCCACGCGACTCGAAGAGCTGTCGAATATGCTTGAGCGAAGGTTCGTCTCGCACCAGCTTGGAGTTTGTCGCGGCGGCCAACGCCTCGCGAGTCAGGTCGTCAGCCGTGGGCCCGAGTCCGCCGGTTACAACAACCACTTCGGCCCGGGCGATCGCGGCACGAAACGCCGCGACGTTGTCGTCGATCTCGTCGCCGATGGTCGTATGGAAGGCGACCGGGATACCCATCTCGGTAAGCCGTTGGCTCAACCATTGGCTATTGGTATCAAGCCGTTGGCCGGTCGTAAGTTCGTCGCCGATGGCTATGACTTCTGCTCGCATAGAGAGAAGTGTGAGGCCCAATGGGAGAAAAGGGAAGGGCGCTGGTCGAAAATGTCTTTGCGATTAGTTAGAAATAGAAACCCCCAAGCTGCTTCGAGGTCGGCGGCTCCGATCGAGGCGATGCTAAAAACCGTAAAAAGGACCATGACATGCCGGAGGGCCGTAATAGTGTTCTTGGACAATCACAGGAGGCCGGCCTGCGAGTACCGGAACCGAGGAGACGGTTGGATTTTGCATCGCTTGGATGACGTTGGTGTTGACGCCTTGTTGGTGCAGGCTGATGACCTCTGCTGCGGTCAGCGGTCGTGCGACTCCCGAGGTACGGATGTAGTTTTGAATCAACGTAGGGTCGACGCCTGCACGCGACATCGCGACGACTTCATTGATATTGGCAGCTCCGGTTTGAACTTGTCGGCCCAGTTGCGAGGCAATTTGAGCCCGGTTTTGGGCAGCCATTTCGTCCATGCCGGTTCCGACCGCTGCGCCGGTCAAAGCGCCAAGCCCGCCTCCGATAAGGGCTCCGGCTCCGGCGTCGCCCGTTTGGTGGCCGATGATGGCGCCGGCTCCAGCGCCGGCAAGGGCCCCCAGCCCGGCGCCCCGGTCGGCATAGTAGGGCGATCGACAACCGGCGAATGTGCAGGCGGCGAGGGTGAGGATAACGGAGAGACGCAGCGAAGGTCCAAACATGGCAGGTACCAAGCGATGGAATTGGAGAGAGAAATACGGGGCGGGGAATCGTCTCAGGAGGCGGCAATCGGGTCAAGAGCGACCCTCAGCTCTTACTTGATCAGCAAAGACTCTACGAAAGATGAACCAATGTCCCCTGCTAGCGTGTATGCGATCGCTGTTTTCCGAGGAAAAACGGGCAGATGGCCAAAACATGCTTGCATCGGAGGCCGTTGGCACTTAAACTTACTGCAACTTGGGATTTGCGGCCGCTTGCAGCCTTTACTGCTAAAGAGCCATACGTTGTCGACGCGATACGAGCTAGGCAACAAAAATTTGAGAGCTTTTAAGCCGCATTTACCAAGAGTGAGTGCGGCTTTTTTCGTGCTCTTACCCAAGCTCCGACTCCTGGCCTCCTACCCTTATCATGAGTCTCGTGGATACTGCTAAATCTGATAACGACCGATCGCCGACTAGAAAAGATTCTTCCGGAGATCTTCCGCCCGGTCTCTCGACGCTGTCGGTTCATGCGGGCGAGAGCCGGCATAAGCCGGGAGATTCGATTACCGATCCAATCTTCTGCGCGTCGACCTATACGTTTGCCGATACCCAATCGATTATCGACTACATCGAGCAAGATCAGACGCGAGAGGAATATGGTCGATATGGCAATCCGGGCGAACGGGTTGTTGAACGCAAGTTGGCTGCTCTGGAAGGCGGCGAGGAAGCGTTGCTGTTCTCTAGCGGGATGGCGGCGTTTGTTGGGTTGCTGATGACCAAGCTTAACACGGGCGACGAAGTCATCTTTTTCGACGAGTGTTACCACCGTAGCCGCGAGTTTTGTAAGAAACACATGTCGCGTTTTGGCGTGGTGACCCGCCAAGTTCCTACCGGCGACTATGCAGCAATGGAAGCCGCCATTACGCCACAGACCAAGCTTTTGATAAGCGAATCGCCGACCAATCCGCAACTGAGCTGCATCGATTTAGAGCGTTTTGCCGATCTTGGTCGGCGTCATGGAGTGGAAACGCTTATTGATGCGACGTTGGCGACTCCGTATAACCTGCGCCCGATTGCGGCTGGCGTCGACTACGTGCTTCACTCGGCGACCAAGTATCTTGGCGGTCATAACGACCTCTTGGCTGGCGTCGTGATTGGATCGAAGGAAAACATGGACCCGGTACGCAATCTACGCGGCATTATGGGGGCGGTGAATGGTCCTCAGAATGTTTACTTGCTGTTGCGTGGGCTAAAGACGTTTGAGTTACGGATGCAGCGGCACAACGAGAATGGTCAGCGTGTGGCGGAGTTCTTAGAGAATCATCCTCGCGTCGAGCGAGTGTATTACCCGGGATTGCCTTCGCATCCTTACCACGAAATCGCCAAACAGACGATGCGCGGCTATGGCGGCTTGGTGACTTTTCTTGTGAAAGATGCTGATTGGAAGGCGACGGCTAAGGTTGTCGATTCGGTGCGAATCCCTCGTATCGCACCTAGTTTGGGTGGGGTCGAGTCGCTTATCGAGCAGCCGCTCGTGATGAGTTACTACGAATGTACCGCCGAAGAGCGCCAGCAATATGGGATACCCGACAATATGATTCGTCTTGCCTGTGGCATCGAAAATGCCGAGGATCTGATTGCCGATCTGTCGCAAGCGTTGGACAATAAAGACGATTAGTTTGAGTTTCCTCGACTTGTTTCCCTTACCTCGACTTGTTTCCCTTACCTCGACTTGTTTACATTTGTTTTAGAAGTTGCCTCCTACAATATCTCCCCAGCAATAACCCGCATCCTATGGAATTCCGAACCCGGGCCATCCACGATGGCAACGAAAAATGTTCAGAGACCGGAGCCATCGTGCGCCCGATACATATGGCTTCGACGTTCGTTCAACCGGGGGCAGGCGAGTGGGGAGAGTTTGATTATTCGCGAAGCGGCAATCCAACTCGCAAAGCATTGGAAACGACCCTCGCCTCGCTCGAAGGAGGTTGTGGTGCGCTCTGTTTTGCTAGCGGTATGGCGGCGACTCACGGCGTGGTCTCGATGCTTCGTTCGGGCGACCATATTGTTGCTGGGTGCGATATCTATGGCGGCACGTATCGGTTGCTGCACAAGATAACCGAGCGGGCAGGCATTGGCATTACGTTGGTCGATACGACCGACCCGAGCAATTTGGAAACGGCGATTACCGATTCGACGAAACTGGTTTGGATCGAAAGCCCTGGTAATCCTCGCATGACGATTACCGACATTGCCGCTTGTGCCAAAATCGCCCATCGTCGCGGAGCGCTGTTGGGGGTCGACAGTACTTTTGCGACGCCCGTGTTAACTCGTCCGCTGGAGATTGGTGCCGATATCGTAATGCATTCGGCGACGAAGTATCTTGGCGGCCATAGCGACTTGATGGGCGGTGCGTTGGTCGTACACGACCCTTCGCTCTTCGAGGAGCTGTACTTTGTGCAAAACGCGACTGGCGCAATCATGGGGCCTCTTGAGGCTTTCTTGTGCTCGCGCGGCGTGAAAACTCTCGAACTTCGCGTTCGCGAACAATCTCGAACAGCCCAGCATCTGGCCGAGTGGCTCGACTCTCACAATTTGGTTGAACGGGTGCTCTATCCCGGCTTGCCCAATCATCCGGGGCATGAGGTTGCCAAAGAGCAGATGCAAGGCGGTTTTGGGGCAATGCTGACGTTTGAATTGCGAGGCGATTTCGCAGCGGCCAAACTTTTTGTAGAATCAACGCGGTTATTCCAATTGGCTGTGAGTTTGGGGGCGGTTGAGTCGTTGATCGAGCAGCCGGCTTCGATGTCTCATGCGAGCTACGATGCCGAAGACCGTGCGAAACATGGGATATCTGATGGGATGATTCGTTTGTCGGTTGGTTTGGAAGCCGTCGAAGACTTGCAAGCAGACCTCGAACAGGCGTTTCAAAAATCGTAAGGTATTTTCCGGCGATGCGTTGCATCGCAGCTATTTAGAAAATTGTATAAGATCAGTCTCTCACTCTAATCCCTTTTTTGCTATGCAACTTGGATTCGTAACTGCCATTTTTGGTGATCTGTCGTTTGAAGAAGTCCTTGGCCATGCTGCGGACATCGGTTACGACTGTGTTGAAGTGATGTGCTGGCCTACGGGTGGGCCTGATCGCAAGTACGGTGGCGTAACGCACATTGACTGTTCCGGATTTACGCAGGCCCAGGCCGACGACGTACGTGCTCTGTGCGAGCAGAAGGGCGTCGACATTTCGGCGCTCGGCTACTATTCGATTCCTCTCTCAGCAGACAAAGAGCAAGCTCAGGTGGCTTGCGAGCACCTTCGCAAGGTGATCGCAACTGCTCCGCTGCTGGGGTTGTCGACGGTTAATTCTTTTATCGGCGCAAACCATACGTTATCGCTTGAAGAGAACTTTCAGCTTTTCGAGAAGGTTTGGCCCGACATAATTCGCTTTGCTGAAGACCATGATGTGAAAATTGGTATTGAGAACTGCCCGATGCTATTTGCCGACACTTGGCCTTTTGGCTTGAATTTGGCACGCACCCCTGCAATTTGGCGAAGGATGTTCGAGGCGATTCCCTCAGATAATTTTGGCTTGAATTATGATCCTTCGCATCTTCGCATGCAGTTGATGGATCCGATTGCCCCGATACGCGAGTTCGGCCCGAAAATTTTCCATGCCCATGCGAAGGACATGCGAATCGATCCGCATCGTTTAGACGAAGTCGGTTCGCTTGACCTACCGATGAATCGTAGCACGGCCAAGATTCCGGGTTTGGGGGACATCGATTGGGGGCAGTGGATAGGTGCGCTGACCGACGCAGGCTACGACGGGCCTGTTTGTGTGGAAGTCGAGGACGAAGCCTTTGAGGGCTCGGTCGAACGTCGCAAAAAGTCGCTTGAAATTAGTTACCGTGTTTTGCGACCGTTGATTACTTGAGGAATAAAGCGGTTTACAGCTTTCTTAACAAGGCAGGGTAATCTTGTGACCCGCGAAAGATACGCACTATCTCGATGCGATCTTCTTTGGGGCGATAGATTAGAGCGTAGCCGCGCGGATTGCTTTTTTGCTCCACAGGAAAAAACACGGAGCTCGTTTCCCAACTCAGGCCGCGCTTCGCCCAGGAGTGGATTTTTGGCGATCAACTGACAGGCATCTTTGATCGCACGTACCAGGGAAATCGCACCCTGAGGACTCTGCCTTTCAATACCAAGGTAATGGGCATAGTCTCTTAGATCTTGTTCTGCCTGTTCATCCCAAATGATTCGAGGCATCAACGTGGAATGCCTTCATTGGCAAGGCGTTTCACTATTTCTTTTTCCAGTTGATCGAAATCGATTTCTTCGCCTTCACCTCGATCAAGACGGTCGAGTGCGGGCTTGAGTTCTGATTGGAGTTGTGCCAATTCCTCCTGATAAGTACGAAAAGCTTGGACACTTTCCTCTGGAGAAAGTCCAATCGGACCACTTTCTAGCTGCAGGCAGAGGAAATTGTAAAAGTTATTCAGGTCGCTGCTAGGGCCAATTGGCATGTTTAATGTCCCCTCATTTGATCTGGCTGGTTTCAGTATAGTATTCGGTCAATGCTTGGTCAAATTAAGGCTGCGTCAGTAGCTTTTTCCCAAACGCTACCCGCAAATCAACCGCCACGGCCAAGCGTTTCAGATATTCCTCGCGCGAAATTTCCACAGCTCCTAGCCGGCCTGTGTGGGGAGTCCATTGTTGCACATCCAAAAGGTGGTATCCACAGGCATTGAGGTGGGCAACCAGATGTGCCAGAGCAACCTTCGACGCGTCCCTCTCGCGATAAAACATGCTTTCGGCAGAAAAAAGGCCGCCAATTGCGATGCCGTAGACGCCACCTACGAGCTTACCTTCGAGCCACACCTCGACGCTATGAGCGTGGCCTAGCTTATGGATGGCGGTATAGGCTTCGATCATGTCGTCCATCAGCCAAGTGCCCCCCTCTCGGCCAGGGCCTGTGGCACAGCCAGTTAACACGTCGGCAAAAGCTTGGTCCGAGGTGACTTGGAATTTATTGCTGCGAAGTGTCCGTTTCAAACGACGGGAAATGTGGAGGGCATCAAGAGGCAGGATGGCTCGGGGATCGGGCGACCACCAAAGCATGGGCTCGCCCTCGTAGATGGGCCAGGGAAAGATTCCGTGTCGATAGGCGTCGAGCAGCCATTCGGGGCTGAGATCGCCTCCGACGGCGAGAAGGCCGTCAGCTGTCGATTCAGAAGTTGGTGGAAAAAATTGGGATGGCATATCGAGCAAGGTTGCTAGGAAACGCGTGGCACGCTACGGAAGCAGGGCGTTAAAAATCGGGCGAGGAATGAAAAAACATTGTATAATCGAGGTTGGGTGTCTGTATAGAATTTGAATTTCGGTGGTTGGATTTTTTTGTTTGCGATTTTGAGAGTTCTTGGCACCTTGAGTTTTGAAATCGTTAGGGCGTGGCCGTTGTCACTTTGCAGACGACTTCTGGTCGGTCGTTGTGAGTATGGGAAGGCACCATGAAATGTATTTAGAGCCAGAAACCACTGCGGAGTCGAGCGACTTCGCGACGAGTCCTCCGTCGGAGGAGAAGCCTCCTTGCGATTCGGGCCACCCGCCGGCGACTCGACAAGAAGTGCTGCGATTGCGACGCCTACTTTGGGTTTTCAGCTTGTTGGTAATAGCTTTGTTAGCTCCCTCGATCGTTGGTCGGATTCAGTATGCTTTGACGGAGGCGAAAGAACGGGCGCGGCTTGATGTGGCCCGCGAGAATCTGCAAGATTTTAGTCTTAGCCAATTCTCGACAGCTTCGCGTTTGCTGGCGCAATCGGTGGGCCCGAGTGTTGTGAATGTTAGCACACGTAGTGGTCATGCCCAGGGCGAAGGGTCGGGTGTGATTGTCGACGCGGCAGGTTATATCGTCACCAACGAACATGTGGTTCGGGGGGTGAGAACCGCGGAGATCCAGTTGAGCGACGGGCGGCGGGGGACGGCTAGTGTTATTGGTACCGACCCACTGGTTGATGTGGCGGTGCTGAAAACGAGCCTCCGTAACTTGGTGGCTGCCCCATGGGGAGATAGCAACGAACTTAGCGTCGGAGAAACGGTTTGGGCGTTAGGCAGCCCCTTTGGTTTGCAAAAGAGCATCACGTTTGGGATTTTAAGCGCAAAAGAGCGGCGGGGCATTACCGGAGCAGGGGGCGAGAACGGTTCTCGCCTTGCTCGTCCTTCGGTTTATCAAGAATTTTTGCAAACCGATGCGGCTGTGAACCCAGGCAATAGCGGTGGTCCTTTGGTCAATGTTCGTGGAGAGATCGTAGGAATCAATACCGCGATTATTGGTCCGACTTATCAGGGTATTAGTTTTTCGATCCCTAGCGAGATTGTGCGTAGAAGTTACGATCAATTGCGAAAAGACGGCTGGGTGCAGCGGGGTTACTTGGGAGTTCAGCCAAGTCGAGTGCCCGATCAAATTGCTCGCCGCCTGGAGTTAGAGAGAGAATCTGGAGTACTCGTCCGGCATGTGGAGGAGAATACTCCGGCATCTGAGGCCGACCTGAGAGCTGGCGATGTGATACTCTCCTGGAACAACACTAAGTTTTCAGATCCGACTCTGATGAGCCGTGCGATCGCTGCCACAAAAATTGGATCGAAGGTATCTGTGGATATCGTGCGAATGAGTAATTCGGTCGTAGAACATTTGACGCTTACCGTGGAAGTGGCCGTGAGGCCTAAGGACGGGACGTTGTAGTGGAGTTGTGAGTTGCCGCCCCTAATCCCTAACCCCTAACCCCCTTTCTTGTGGCACTAACCGATTTGCAGGATGCGAAAGAGCAGGTTCGCCAGGCGATTGATATCGTTGAGCTGGTCGGAGGCTACGTGCCGCTGCGCCGGCAAGGGCGCGGATATATTGGCCTTTGCCCCTGGCACGACGATTCGCGACCGAGTATGCAGGTGAACCCCGAGCGGCAGACGTTCAAGTGTTGGCCCTGCGATTTTGGCGGCGATATTTTTAGTTTCGTTATGCGAATAGAGGGGCTTGAGTTCCGCGAGGCTCTTGAAATGCTTGCCGAGCGGGCTGGTATCGCGTTGGCGTCTTCGCAGAAGCAGGCAGGGCAGGGCGATAACCAGTTTGAGCGAAAGAACCTGCTGCGTGTTATGGCCTGGGCCGAGCAGTTGTTTCACCGGGCTTTGCTGGAATCGGAGAATGCCGAGCCTGCGCGGCGTTACTTGTCGGAACGTGGTTTGAACGAAGAAATCGTCCGACGATTTCAGCTAGGCTTTGCCCCGCAATCGTGGGACTGGATGCTCGGCCAAGCAGCGCAGGCGGGAATTTCGCCTGAGGTGCTCCAGCGCGTGGGTTTGTCGCGGAGTCGAGAGTCAGGAGGGCATTACGATTATTTTCGCGGTCGACTGATGTTTTCGATTCGCGATATTCGTTCGCGTGCTATTGGTTTTGGCGGCCGAGTGATTCCGGGGGTCTCGTCGAAAGACGATGCCAAGTATCTCAACAGCCCCGAGACGCCGCTGTTCAATAAGAGCAGTCAGCTTTATGCGCTGGATCAAGCGCGCGAAGGGATCGCGCGTGAGCATGGCATTGTTGTAATGGAAGGTTACACCGATGTGCTGATGGCTCACCAGCATGGCATCACCAACGCGGTGGCGGTGCTTGGCACGGCACTTGGAGAACGGCATGTGCCTGTGGTGCGCCGTTTTACCGACCGCATTACGCTGGTTCTCGATGGCGACGAAGCCGGGCAAAAGCGAACCATGCAGATCCTAGACGACCTGCTAGCACTGTTTGTGTCGCATGAAATAGATTTACGAATTCTGACCTTGCCTCAGGGTACCGATCCATGTGATGTTATTGCTTCGCAAGGAAGCGACGTTTTTAGACAACACCTGTCGGCTGCGGTCGATGCCCTCGAACACAAGATCATTGCTGTGACCAACGGATTGGAATCGGCCCCTGGGACCCATCGATCTTCCCAGGCCGTGGAAGAGATTCTCGGTACGCTCGCACGTGCGTTTCCTGTAGGGAGCGGTGCGACGTCGACGGCGCTTGTACGCGAGCAACAAGTGATGACTCGCCTCGCGCGTCAATTTGGTATCGACGAAGAGACGCTTCAAACTCGTTTGGTTGGGCGACGCCGAGAGCAGGCTTCGCGTGGTCGCCGTTTGGTGCGAGATGAGGTTGAAGACAGCCCGGTTATCCAGCGGCAGCCGCTTTCGGCTTGGGAAAAAGAGTTACTGGAATTATTGCTTCACCACCCCGACCAGTTGCCCAAGCTGGCTGACGCGATTCAGGTTGAGGATATTTCCAACGAGATATGTCGTCGTCTGTTCGGACTAGCAGTACAAATTCATGAGTCGGGCCAGCCGCTCTCGTTCGATCGAATCATGCTTGCCACCGATGATGCGGACGACAAAAACTTGCTAGTAGAATGTGACGAACTTGGCCTAGAAAAGGCTGAGAGCGACCCCGAACAACGAGTAAGCGATTTATTAGAACGCGTTGACCAGCGTAAGCAAGAATCGCGACAGAAT
Organism: Planctomycetota bacterium; assembly: GCA_024278955.1. Taxonomy (GTDB): domain Bacteria; phylum Planctomycetota; class Planctomycetia; order Pirellulales; family Lacipirellulaceae; genus Bythopirellula. Next base: position 14,766 of record JAJRSE010000012.1, read on the forward strand.
CAACAAGTTGCCGTTTTTTATCAAAAGACCCTTCCCGCTCAACAAGAAGATGAAGAGCTTAATCAACTGTTTCAGGAGTTAAAGCAGAGTCAAGAAAAGCGCCACCAGACTGGTTCCACACCCACGGATGGGTGAGATGTCTGGCCGGTTTCCCGCCTTTGCAATTTCCTTGATCGAACCGATACAACGCTAAAGTTGCTTTCGTGTCCGCCAAGGAGTGTTGTGAGGTTATCCAAAAGCACAGGAAGTGCCGGAGGAAATGAAGATGACCCCTACGACGACCAAAATTTCGTTTCAAGAAGTTATTGAATTAGCCAAGAGTCAAGGCTTTCTTACTTACGCACAGGCGAATGCCGTGCTTCCGGATGAGTCGACCGATGCTTCGAAGGTCGACGACCTGCTCGAATTGGTCGAAGGCCTGGGAATCGAGTTTGTTGAAGGCGAGAGTTCTAGTTCGGACATTGCCTTGGATGCTTCCGAAGCCGAGGATGCGAATCGAGAGCGTCTTTTCGCCGAAGAAATGCCCAAGTTGACCGATGACCCGATTCGGATGTATCTCTCGCAGATGTGTCGTATTCCTTTGTTAACTCGGGAAGAAGAAGTTACGCTGGCAAAAAAGATTGAGCTAAGTCGTAAGTTGTTTCGCCGGAACTTGCTGCGGTCTTTTTCGGCTTTGCAGGCGACTGTCGAAACCCTTAGCCGAGTCCATGCCGGGGAGTTGCCTTTCGATCGTACGATCAAAGTGTCGCTTACCGAGCGTTTGACGAAAGAGCAAATTTTGGCGCGCATGCCTCACAATTTGCCTTTGCTCAAACAATTACTCAAGGATCAGCGTCGAGATTTTGCGGCGCAGATTAGTCGTAACGAGTCTGCAAAAGCGAAAGAGCAAGCTCGCGACCGGTACCTTCGCCGTCGTAGCAAGATGTTGAAACTGGTAGAGGAGCTGAGCTTGCGTTCTCGTCGTGTGCAGCCGCAGATGAACAATTTGGAAGAGTTCTCGAAGCGGATGGACTACTTGCAGAATCTCATTTCACAGTTGCGAGAAGAAGGAGCTTCTGCAGATCGTATTGAACCGGCCAGACGTGAGCTTCAGACGCTCATGCAGCAAACATTGGAATCTCCCCGTAGCCTGCGAGCACGATGCGAGAAACTGCAGGTGCAGCTAAAAGAGTTTGAGCGTGTGAAGCGTCAGCTCTCGAGCGGCAATCTACGGCTGGTTGTTTCGATTGCGAAGAAGTATCGCAATCGGGGAATGAGCTTCTTGGATTTGATTCAAGAGGGGAATACGGGGCTGATGCGGGCGGTCGACAAGTATGAGTATCGTCGAGGATTTAAGTTTTCGACCTACGCTACTTGGTGGATTCGCCAGGCGATTACTCGTGCCATTGCCGATCAGGCACGTACGATTCGTATCCCAGTCCATATGATCGATGTGCTGAGCAAGTTGCAGCAAACGGCTAAGCGATTGCAGCACGAGTTGGGTCGGAAGCCAACGCATGAAGAAACGGCCGAAGCGGCAGGGATCGATCTTGAAGAGAGCCTACACGTTCTTGATATTGGCCGGACACCGGTCAGTCTCGACCGGCCTATTGGCGAGAGCGAGGATTGTAGTTTTGGCGAGTTTGTCGAAGACTCCCATACGGATAATCCTCTGAATCTTGCCAATAATGAGTTGCTTCGAGAGAAGATCGATGAGCTTTTGAGAACGCTCACTTACCGCGAGCGAGAGATTGTCCGCCTGAGATACGGGTTGGCCGATGGCTACTGTTACACGTTGGAAGAAGTCGGGCGGATTTTCAAAGTCACCCGCGAACGTGTACGGCAAATCGAAGCCAAGGCGGTTGCCAAGTTGCAGCACCCCGTGCGTAGTTCCGAGTTAGCCGAGTATGTGGTTGACAGTCCCGTGACCTTGGAGGAAGAGGTTTGGGATAAGACGACCTCGGAATCGCCGACCGAAGAAGTGTTGGCTGCGGCTTAGACGTAAGACGCAACAGTAAAAACGACGGGGCAGATCTAGTGTCAAGACACAAGGTCTGCCCCGTTTCTGTTGGTTCAGTCGTCAAAACGTTTCAAACGAATGTTGCGAAATTCGACTTTCATCGGAGGGCCAGCGTGTACTTGGAGTGCAAGGACGCCTTCGGCCGAGCGTTTTTCTGTCTCATTGTCGTGGGTTTCGCTCATCAGGTGGTTGTTGATGATGTGTTTAAGCAGGGGGCCTCGGGCTTCGATGGCGTAGTCATTCCAGTCTCCCTGCCGGATGTGTTGCTGTAATTTCTCGGAATCGGTAACCGTGGTAGTTTCCCGCTGCCCGTCGGCGGAGAGGGTGGTCTTTTCTCCTCGCATGGTGAGAACACCGCGGCCTTGCTCTTCGTAGAGGATGCCCGAGTATTTTACGCCAGCTTCTATGTCGGCTTGATAGCCGCCGACAATCCACTGTTTGGGGTCGATTACGCGGCTACGGTACTGGATGCCACTGTTCCCGCTGGTGATACGATACTGGAGTTCGAGTCGAAAGTCGGCCAGCGGCTTGCCTTGCCAAATGAGGAAGGTGTTGTGTTCGATAGGTTTTGCTGCTGTCGTGACGCCGGTGATGGTCCCCTCCTGCACAGACCAAATCGCCGGGTTGCCATCCCAACCCTCCAGGTCGCGCCCGTTGTGCAATGATTCGAAGCCTTCGGCCTGCGTAAATTGCGACCCCGTGGTTGCGACCCCGACGGCAATAAGTAAAACTAGTGCTTTGTCATGACAAAGCACTCGGGTTAACAATCGGTGCAGGTTGTGAATCATCATCAATGCCTCGTAAATGTTTGTTAGTTGATTTGATCTCAGTTTCCAGGCAAACAGCAACAATAAATCTGACGGCAGGGAATGCAGTTTCCGAATCGGCCTAATTCCGACGATACTAGTTCCGCAATCCTAAACTGTCGTCATTCCGTTGAAAAGGACACGCAATGAAATACTCGATGAATCTGTTGTTATGGACCGGTGATGTCACCGAGGACGATTTGCCAGTGATTCAGCAAATCAAGGAGATGGGCTACGACGGCATCGAGTTTCCGCTGTTCGAGGCGGGAGACGAGTCGCGTTTTGCAAAATTTGGCAAACAGCTTGATGACATTGGCTTGGGGCGTACCGCCGTGACGGTGTTGGGCGCGGAGTCCAACCCGATTAGTCCCGATGCTTCGGTGCGACAAAAGGGGATCGAGACGATCTTCACCGTGCTGGATACGTGTGCTGCTGCAGGGGTGGAAGCCCTGGTTGGCCCTTTCCACTCGGCCCTTGGCGAATTTAGCGGCCAAGGTCCGACGGAGGATGAGTGGAAATGGGGAGTCGAAAGCATGCGGAAGATGGCGGAGCACGCCGGCAAGGTAGACGTGCGATTGGGAATTGAACCGCTCAATCGGTTTGAAACTTATCTCCTCAACACTCAGGCCGATGCCGCGAGATTTGCCCGAGAAGTAGAACACCCAAGCTGCGGGATGCTGTACGACACGTTTCATGCCAACATCGAGGAAGAAGACCCGGGCGAGGCGATCAAGGCTTGTTCCGACAAAATGTACTATGTGCATATCAGCGAAAATAACCGAAGCGTTCCGGGATCGGGTGGGGTGAATTGGAAATCGAATTTCGATGCGCTTCATGAAGTTGGATACGATGGCTGGTTGACGGTCGAAGCCTTTGGACGTCGCCTGCCAGAAATCGCAGCTGCTACCAAGATTTGGCGTAAGATGTACGACTCAGAGATCCAACTGGCGCAAGATGCCCTGACGTTTATGCGGTCGGAAGTTTCAAAACGCTGGAGTTGACTTTCTTGCCGTGAATTCTCCTCTGAGCGAGAAACGACCGCATAAAGACTTCCTTTCCGGAGGTCATGCCTAGCAACGTCTCGGTGATGTCCTCGTGGCTCGATAAATAGTTACGTCTCTACATGTTGGCCTTTCTGCTTTCCCTGAATGGTGGGTTCTAGTCGCAGGGGTGGCAATGAAGAGGGAAACTAGGGGGTAAACTGGGGTGGTGTTATGGCCCTCCCCCCCCCGTGATGAGCTTCGGTTTTTAGCACAAAATAGCAGCCTAAAAAGAAATGTTCTCTTCTTTGTGTTTCTCTCGGGAGAATCTGATAAGATGGGTATAAAAGTCAGTCAACTTGCTAGTACGAATCCAAAGCCACTTATAGACAAGTCCCAGGCAGGTGTTCCGCTCATAACGCGGTTTGATGCTGAAATGTCAGTGCGGTGACCGGAGCATGTCCGAGCGACTCGCACTAAACTGGCGAGGTTGGGATGCAAGAGTGCATTGAAAAGGGAGCCTTTCATGTCGGCAGATCTTAAACGCGAATTGAATTCTAAGACCAAGCGGGACCCTGAACTGACGCGTCGCCGTTTGCTTGAGGCCGCAGTTGAGCTTTTTGCTAAAAAGGGACGTGACGGAACAAGCGTTGACGAAATCTGCAAGGCGTCTGGTGTCAATTGCCGAATGATCTATCACTACTTTGGCAGCAAAAACGGCCTCTACATGGCTATGCTAAAGCGTGTTTACGGTCGTATTCGCGAGCTTATTGTAGATGTCGATGAGCATGCGCAATCGCTCCCAGACTTTATTGAGACGTTTACTGAAAGGTATTTCCGATTCCTACAGTCGAACCCCGAATTTGTGGCTGTTTTACGTTGGGAAAATGCCTCAGGCGCCGAGGGAATCTGTCAGCTCGAGCTAGGCGATTTCCGAAGCCGTTGCCTTGAAGCAGCCTCCCGAGCGTTAGAGCAATCCAATGAGGAGAACTCATTTTCGGGGATGAGTCAGAAGTCGCTTACAGAGAATAGCATGCTGATCATTTTGACCTGTTGTGCATTGTGCGGATATTATTTTTCCAATCAAGCTTCTCTAGGCCATGTGATGGGCGTTGATCTCACTTCTTCCGACTTTTCTGAGCAGTGGTTGGCACACATAAAGCAATCGATGCATGTACGTTTTTGCGAGCAAAGTTTCTGCGACGCCGAAAGCTAAAGTGCGAGTTTCATTAGCAGACGGGCTCGCTTGCTTTGTTCCCGTGTTCGAGCGTTTTCTTGAGTAGGTTCTCATTGCTTTCAGATGGAGATGTTCCATTGGATTGCTAAAATGTGCTCTCGCTTGCTCACCTTTTTCTGAGGTTTGGATTGAGTAACTACGAAGAGGATAAAGCCGTCCTGTTATTCAGTAAAGTTACTTACCATTTTTTCAAGACATGTCGATTTCATCGGCTTTTCTAGTCTGCTCTTAGGCTCCTACGGAAATGAAATTGCGTCTCTGATCTTTCCGCTTTGCGCTAACGGGCAGATAGGAAAAAACCGTGACAAAAAGTTTGACAGCATGGTAAGTGTCCGTTTACAATGGAGTAACGGTTGGGCGGACAAATGCAGTTCGTGCAGTTGTCCTTTTCTTTTTCCTTGCTTTGGGAGTTTGTCTAATGAGGGTTCTTGCGAAGTTGAAATCTCTTCTTGCGGTAGGTGCCGTAGTGGCGGTCGCATATTTTGCGTCGCCGGCTAGTGCCGCGGTTTACACAATCGATTCAAGTTTGAGCAGTATAACAGTCACAGCTTTAGTCGATGTTGGAGGTGGTCCCGTGCCGCTCGATCCGCAAGGCGGCAACCCGGCTGCTATGACGACGGCATTGGAAGGAACCATCGTGGCAACGGTTGCATCACCGACTCTGATTTCGTTAGACGCGGGCTTGAGCGATATTGATGCCATGCTCAATCCTCTCGCAGAGTTCTTGCCAACCGAAGGCACCTCCGTCACCCTAACCAATGACGACATTCCGCTCGGCAGTCCCGACGGGCTATTCACTGCTGGTGAAGACAACATTGGCGTGGAGCTCGACATGGGCTTCTTTGGTATGGCTTATGGTGCGATTCGAAATATGGTTCTTACCGCCGAGGGATCAGGCGACCCGTCCGCACCTGGGTCGGCCGTTGGTATTGGCTTTAACGTTACCGATGGTTACTTCGCATTTGACGCCGGGGCTCTTGGGGATGGCGAGAGTGACATGATCAACGTGGGTGATCCTGCCACGTTCAATAGCAGTGGCGACCTTGTGTACAGTCTAGTTGGGGCTGTCGAGACGATTACGATTCCTATCGGTGTGTTGCTTGGCGATGCAGCCGTAGCTGGCACGATCGTCGCTTCGCGAGTGATTCCTGAACCAGCCACGTTGGCTTTGTTCGGCATGGGGCTTTGCTCCACGTTGCTGATGCGTCGTCGACAGTAGTGGCAGGTTAGATTTTTGCCCGTCGCGCGGCGAACTCAAGCCGCGCGACGGATTTTTGCTAACGGTTTGGCGGGCATCAGACGTGGCGTAATTCTGACCTAGGGCGAGTTGATTTTGCTTTTTACGATATCTATTACGGACAACCTGTTCTTTTCTTTCGCAGGAAAATTTTCACATAAGGAAGAGGGTCAAATCATGAGGCAGCGTACCCCATTTTCGTTTCGATCAACTCGGCACCTAGCAACAAGCTCTTTGGTCGCGGTTGCGTGTGCTACGGCTATCCTTCTATCCAGCAGCGCCGCCTATGCCCAAACCGTGGCCTACTGGCGCTTTGAAGAGGGCGGAGTAGGCACTCAGCCCAGCACGGTTTCGACTCCCGTGCTCGACTCCTCCGGCAATGGCTACAACATGGGTGTGCTGACAGCGGGTTCGGCACCTACGTACTCCTCTTCGGTACCTTCAGCCACAATAGGCCAGAGCGGTGCAGCGAATAACCGCTCGCTCGATTTCGATGGCGTAGACGACGAAGTCTATGCAACCGGCTACACACCAGGTCTCAACGACTACGATTTTTCGGCCGGCTGGACTGTCGAAGCAGCGTTCCGCTTCGACACGATCACAGCCCGGGCTCCCGGTCCAAATCCCGCGCTACCCAACGACGCTTCCCCCACAGTTGTCCAAGGTGTTTTGGCCAAAGAAGGGAAACCGGTTGCTACCGAGAACGAACCACCACTGGCGTTTCGGCTTCGCAACGATGGCGACGAAGATGATGATAATCTCACGCTAAACGATTTCCCGCATCTGGAAATCACTGGCCTGAACGGTTCTGGAGATGACGACTGGAATGTTGATAGCCGCAAGACACCGACCGCTTCGCCTATCGTGGCGGGACAATGGTACTACTCCGCTGTGGTTTATAACGGGACGACCGTCGATCTGTACCTCGACAGCGGCAATGGCTACCGATGGCAAAATAACACGGCCATCCAAAAAGATGGGCTTTCGACGCCCGCCTGGGTGAACAGTGTTGCAGACTGGGTGATCGGCCGTGAGGAGCGTAACGACAACCCGATCAATTGGATGGATGGGCAAGTGGACGAAGTGCGCATCAGCAGCGCCGCCCTTACGCCGGGGGAATTTTTGAATAACGATCCTGCCGACTTTGGCCCCTCTTCGAATTTAGTCACCTACACGATCGACCCATCGCAAAGTTCTTACACCTGGGTAGGAGATGTACTCGGGGCGCCCATGCTCGCACAGCAGCCGGGCAGTTTGACTGCCGCGTTGGAAGGGAACATCACGGCCCGTCTTGATGGCAACACCCTAAGCTTCGGCGACGACCTGAGCGATATCGACATGCAGGCTTGGGGTGGCCCTGGGTTTGATCCGCAACTTGGTTCGACCAAGGTCACGGGCAATGCGACCGTCACCTATCCGGCCACTGGAGAGGACAACATCGGAATTGATGTTCCGGCTATCTTCGGTAAAATTGCGCTTCGCGATGCTAAATTTGGCATTTCTGATGGATCTGCAGATTTCGGCGGCCCTGTTACAGGGCTTGAAGTTCGTACAAAATCTCAGCGTCTTGACTGGTATTCCGACTTCTTTCTTATCAATGATGCAGGGTCAGATATCGGCGGCGGCGGAGCGGGCGAGAACACCGATCCTGGAAATATGACTCGCGATCGGGATTTGGTTACCGGAATCGAAACGATCACTATTCCTATCTTTTTCGATATCTCCAGCGACGATTTTGCCTCTGCCGTAGGCGGCGAGGTTGTAGCCACTCGCCCATGGACGGGAGACTTTAACCTCGATGGAATTGTCGATGGTGCAGATTTCTTAGTTTATCAACAAGGTATCGGAACTTTGTACGACGCCGTAGATCTCTCGATTTGGAAGCAAAACTATGGAATGATTGTTCCTATCCCGCTGGGAGCAGGATTAGCCGCGGTTCCCGAGCCGGGCACCTGTGTTTTGGCATTGATGATCGGTTTGGTTTCATTGCGTTCTACCCGTCGGCGTTCGCGCTGAAGAGGTTTCACCTGTAGCCAAAATCCGGTAGCACGGAAGCGTTTGAGTCTTGTCTTTTCGGTTTTTCTAAGGAGATAGCTTTCATGTCCCCCTTTTTCTTAAAGGGCCACTCGGTCGCTGAATGTCATTCGCCTGAAAGGTCACCCCGTGTGACTCCTCGAGATGCGACTCCACGGGGCCACAGAGGCTTTACCCTGGTTGAGTTGCTCGTGGTGATCGCGATTATCGGCGTGCTCGTCGCCCTCTTGCTTCCTGCTGTCCAAGCGGCTCGCGAGGCGGCACGGCGCTCTAGTTGTACCAACAATATGAAGCAGCTTGGCCTCGCTTTGCAAAACTATCACAGTTCGCGTCAGGCCTTTCCCAAAGGTTCGACTGTCGACGGCACCAACTTCGTGGTCAATGCTAATGTTTCTCTGTTACCTTACTTAGAGCAGGGGAGTCTTGATAGCCTCTATCTAACGGTAGATGCAAGTGGTGACGCGACGCAGTGGACCGATCAGCCAGCTGTGGTTGTGTCAGCAGTTATTTCTGCTTTTAATTGCCCCTCGACTAACGACGAGAATCCCAAGTTTTTCCGTCAGCTTAGCACCGTGGTTACTGGTAATGGAGGGAACTACGGCACCACCGATTATGCTTTCAATCGCGGATCGAACGATGCCTATTGTTTTACCAACAATTCTTTCGAGCAGGACTTACCGGACTTCCGACGAGGCGTGTTTGACATCGATATGGGACTTAGGATCGGACAAATTACTGATGGCACAAGCAATACCTTTGCGATGGGAGAAGCAAGTGGCTCTGATAGGTGGATTGTTTGTCAAGGCTCAAGATGTACATCAGAGGTTGATATGGATCAGAGTGGTGAGGTTCAGTCTGCCGCATTCGGATGGATTGTTGGCCATATCAATGCTAGCGGTCTTGGCTGGGGACTCTTGATGACGAGTAATTATGGTTGCGCTATGGAGCCAATGAATAAGTTTCCAGTTACCGAGACTAAGGTCAGTCTTGGGGAGGCATTTTCTGCAGGTTGCAGAACTGGCGTTGGAACCGATCTTACTGCTTCCAGAATGTCTTCAACCAGCGGCTTCCGCAGCGACCACCCAGGCGGTTGCAATTTTTCCTTCGCCGATGGTTCGGTGCATTTTCTAGCCGACGGCATCGACATGCTGAGCTATCGCGCCTTGTCGACCAGCCAGGGGGAAGAAGTTGTTTCGCTTCCCTAGCAAGGGATGGCCGGTAAATAACATCCACTTTTGGCCGAAGGTCATGAGCACCAAAATGGCGCTGTCGAGGGGGATGTCTATGGCCTTTGGCCAAAATGCTGTAGCCAAGTAGCGATGGGTGCTTTGCGGCGGGAAACGGACACTCCGACAATCGGATTCTCGGCAACGAAACGCTTTGGCCGGCGAGAGACCGCACCCATTCTCCTTCTTGGCCTAAGCAAGCTTGCCAAGACTTTCCTACGTTGCATCGCGGAAATGAATACTCTTGCGCCGTGTCAGGTGATAAAATCCGTAAGGCGAGAGCGTCGAGCCTTTGCCGCTCTCGCCCCAGCCTGTCCACGGAAGGGCCGGGTCGAGGTAGTCGCAGCGGTTTTGGAAGATGGTGCCGGCGTGGAGACGCTTGGCTAACGAGTCGGCTCGCTGCCCGTCTGTCGTCCATATCGACGCCGTGAGCCCAAAGGCGGAATCGTTCATCTTTGCCAGGGCCTCGTCGTCGTTGGCTACCGCACTGACGGGCAGCAAAGGGCCGAAGCTTTCTTGTTGCATCACCAGGGCGTCGTTCGGGACATCAGCCAAGAGCGTGGGCGGGTAGAAGTTGCCTGTGAGCCCCTCTGGAATTTTTCCGCCAACAAGCAAGCGAGCGCCGCGGGCTACTGCCTCGTCGACTTGTTGTTGCAAAAATGCGGGTGCCGAGCGACTGGCCAACGGCCCCATGTTGGTCGTCTCGAGCCTCGGGTCGCCCAATTGGTATTCGGCCAACAGAGCGGCCGATTTTTCTAAAAAGGGTTCGTACAAACTCTGATGTACGTAGACTCGTTCGATCGCACAGCACGACTGCCCGGCGTTGTAGCAAGCACCGTCGACCAGGTTGGCAGCAGCAAATTCGAGGTCAGCGTCCGCAGCGACGTAAGCCGGGTCTTTGCCACCAAGTTCGAGTCCGACGTCGATTAAACGCGACTCGGCAACGGCCTGATAGATTCGGTGGCCTCCCTCAACCGAGCCGGTAAACGAGACATGGTCGATCTGAGGGTTACCAATCAGTTCGGCTGTTTGCTTGTGGGTGAGCGTTAAGTTGGTGACAAGGTGAGGGACTTCGAGGGCACCAAAAGCTTCAGCAAATGCGATGCCGGTTAGCGGTGTCTTGGCACTATGTTTCAGCAGCACGACGTTGCCAGCCAGCAGGGCAGGTACGATGACATTGATCGGGATGACGAGCGGGTAGTTCCATGCCGCGATGTCGAAAACAACTCCAAGCGGCTCATGTTCGATACGACGTACGAAACCATTTTTGGGCAGGACGTCGGCTGCTAAGGCGGCGGGAGCGTCGGCGATCGACTGCTCTGCACGGTCGAACATGGTGGCCAGTTCGCCGCGGGCGTTTGCCAGTGGCCTGCCCATCTGGAGGGTTACGTCGAGAGCAATTTGTTCACCCGCAGCTCGCATTTTTGCGAGACCTTCCTTCACGATGCCAATACGTTGGTTCAGAGTAAGGCATCGCCATTGGGAGAACGCCGCTGCTGCTGCTCGAACTTTGGCGTCGATTTTCTCGGGCGAGTCGTAGGGGACTTCTGCAACGACAGATTGGTCGAAAGGATTGGTTGCGGTTAGGAGGGTAGGCATAGAATGCGATCACTCGGGAGTTACGTAAGCCGCGGTGATGCCGCCGTCTACAAGGAATTCGCTACCGGTTACGTAGCTTGAAGCATCGGAGGCGAGGAACAGAGCGGCTTGAGCCATTTCTTTGGCTTCGCCGAATCGGCCCATGGGAATGTGGACGAGTCGCCGTTGTTTTTTTTCTTCGGTATCAAGAAACTTCATTAGCAACTCGGTTCGCAGCGGACCGGGGCAAAGTGCGTTGACGCGGATGTTCTCACGGGCATGGATTACGGCCAGTTCGCGGGTGAGGGCCAGAACGCCGCCTTTGCTGGCCGTGTAGGCAACTTGAGGCGTAGCGGCACCTAGGTGGGCAACGAATGAGGCGGTGTTGATAATTGAACCGCCGCCAGCCCTCTGCAAGGCGGGAATGCCGTATTTGCAGCCCAGGAACACCCCTTTAAGGTTGATGTTCATCGTCAGGTCCCAGGTTGCTTCGCTGGTGTCTTGGCTGGTGCCATCGTCGGAGTGCATGATACCGGCGTTGTTGAACATCACGTTGAGTTTGCCGAACTGGCGTTCTGCTTCGGCGACCATCTGTTCGCAGTCGGCCGCGACCGAGATGTCGGCTCGCAAGGCGGCGGCCGTTCCGCCAGCTTCGTTGATATCTTCCGCGGTCTTTTCAGCGGCTTCGATCTGAATGTCGACGCAGAGCACTTGGGCACCTTGCTCGGCAAACAGCAACGCCGTTTCGCGTCCGATGCCACCTGCGGCGCCGGTAATTAAAGCAACTCGGTCTTTCAAACTACTCATAGGTCTCTCGTTTTTGGGCTGGCGGGTCACTTGTTTTTCATGTTTGGGAGAACGAGTTTCTGGATCCAGTTTCGCACTTCACATTGTCTTACGTTCTCGTCCATGACATCGGCATCGATGCCAAGTTTCCAAGCGATATCCTTTCGGCTGGGATCGCTATGCAGACATTCTAGGTCGTTGATGTACTCGTGTGCTGAAGCTTCGTCTCGGAAAAAACCACGGGCCATCAGCTTCGGGATGCGGCAGAATACGAGGCGGGCCAATTCGTGTAGGTCGTACTCCGGGTGATATTGGAGTCCCCAAAAAACGCCGTCTAAGTGGGTGACCGCTACGGATTGTACTTTTGTCCAAGGATTACTGCTCAGCACGACGGCACCTGGGGGAAGCCGGGTGATTTCGTCGTCGTGGCTGGTAAAGGCATCGAAGACGCTGGTCTTGCCTTCGTACATAGGGTGAGCTCTTCCTTCAGGGGTCAACTCGATTTTACGGGCGAAACCCATTTCGCGACCGTTCGGGTTGGGTTGCACCTGCCCGCCGGCAGCTACGACCGCGATTTGAGCTGCCCAACAGCTTCCAAAGCTCGGTACGCCGGCTTTGAATGCGCGAAGCGTTAGATCGATCTGCTGAGAAACTTCGGTGAGATGGGTATCGTTTAGGCAGAGGCTACAGCCCGTCCAGGCGATGCCGTCGTAGCTTGAGAGCTCAGTCTCGGTGGGGAACGAGGCTCCCTCGTCGGCTGGAAAGAAGAGGTCGCACTCGGCACCCGAGGGAGAATTTTTGAGTAGCATCTCTTGGTACAAATCGGCAGCCCTCGATGCGCCGCCCGAGACAAGCTGGTCGCGTCCTTCTTTCGTGTAGCCGTCGATGACTAGGTATTTTGGTCTGCTGGGCATGAAACTAAATCCTGGCTTTGGCTATTTGATCGATGATGCCAGGCAGGTCGCGGTATTGCTGGCAAATTGCATCGGCCTTGGTGTTGTCTTTGTCGAGGTCGCGGGTCGCGGTAAACAGGACCGCTTTCATGCCAAGGGCATGGGGGCCTTGGATATCGTTATGGTCGCGATCGCCGATGTGGATCATCTGTTCGATTTCGACCCCGAGTTGCTCAGCCGCCGAGGCGAACATGGCTCGATGTGGCTTGGAATGTCCGACTTCATCGGAAAACGCGAAACCACTAAAATACCGTTTTACGCTGTGCTTTTCTAGGAGATCTCTCAGCCGGCGTCCAGGTGTCACGATCGCATCGGAGACGATCGCGAGTTTGTAGCGGGACGAGAGTTCGGCCAAGGCCTCGGCGCATCCTTCAATCAGATCGGGCTCAATGTCGACCTCCATCGCCGCATGGTCGACAACCACCTGATCGAAAACCTCTTCAGGTAGCGAGCGGCCGAGGCCTCGAAGGATCACATGCAGGCGATCGGCGATTGTCCAGGTGACATGTTGATCGTGCCAGACGAGGTTGTAGGCGGCATCGGCCGTGTTGTAGGCAAGGTCGACAGCGATTTCGTCGATAGGCTCAATTGCATTGAGGGCGTTATAGAGTAGGCGTCGCCGCTGGGCTCGCTTGGTGAGTAGGCCTTGAGCCGCGCGTTTTGGTTCGTCCGAATCGTCGTCGACGATTGTGTCCCAGAGATCAAAAGTGATTGCAGCAATAGTTGACTTCAACTTGGTGTCCTTCACTAGGATTGTTCAGCGTGAGTTCCGCCGAAGTTCCATTTCAGAGAGGCAAGAATGGCAGCGACAAATGCGCAGACAGCGAGTAGATAAAAAACCGAACTCCACCCGTAAGTGTTCTTCATATAAGGGACTAAGAATGGAGAGAGTAAAGTGCCGCAGGAGCCCATCCCGTTGATGACTCCTACTGCGGTGGCTGCCCGTTGTGGCGAGCCGATGTCTACGGCACCGGCTCCCGAAATAAGAGTATCTGGTCCGAATGTCATAAAGCCGATGAGTCCCAATGCCAATGCGGGCCCGTAGCCCTGAATCGCGACAAGCGTGGGCTCAAGGTAGCAAGCTACTGCAAGGCCTAGTAGCATTAAAGTGGCTATCGGAAATCGCTTTGCCGAGAAAAGCTTATCTGAGGCATAGCCTGCGAATATTGCACCGAAAAAGCCAGCAAGCTCGTACCAGGAGGAGGTATTGCCTGCTTCTGATTTCCCCATTCCTAGGTGCTCAACCAGATAAATCGGGGTCCAAAAGATGACTGCGTAGCGAGTGAGCTTGAGCAAAAAATAGAGTGCGCCGGCAATCCAGACCGTACTGTGTTGAAGCACTTCAAGAATGCTTGCCAATCCCCCGTTTTGCTGTTCTGAAGAAGTTCGACCAGAGTTTTCTTCGTCGAGTTCAGAAAAGCCTGCGTCGGAAGGTTTGTTTCGAGTGAACAGTGCAAAGAGCAGCGTGATCACGGCCAAAACGATTGGAGGTAACCAAAAGGCTCGGCGCCATCCCGATTCTAGGAATGGTGCATCAGGGCTGATCGCCCAGGCGGCAAACCGAGTGGCGAGGAAGGAACCTAAAACGTAGCAGGTCGACCACCATGCCATGATCACACCCCGTTCTTCGCGCGAGCACCACGGGGCCATATTTTTGACCGTCCCCGACCAGCCCGTGGATTGCGAGCCTCCATTGACGGTGCCAAGAACGAGAAACAACAGGGGCGTAGCGCAGAAGCCCATGAGCACATTGGCAACCACGGTGACGAACATTCCTAAACTCACAATGAGTCGTGGCCCGAAGCGGTCGGAAAGAACACCATTAAGAAACTGCCCTACGGTGTAACTCAGTAGGTAAGCAAAAATGATCTGCGAAAAGTCGTTGTCGGTAAAACCAAGTTCTTGTTTCAACAGCGGCATGGCCACGCTGAAGTTTTTTCGGCAAAAGTAAAAGCCGGCATAGGCCATCCAACTGAGCGCGAAGACTCTCCAGCGATAAATCCGAAAGGTCTTGCCAGATGCTTTTGTCTCCTGCGAATCAGATCCAGACTCTCTAGCCATATTAGGACAACCGTCTTTGTTGGGGTGAGTATAAAACGGATTGAACTCAGGCTATAAGCGGGGGGAATCGGCACCAAAGTGCCCGTTTCGCACAGGGCCAGCATACCAAAAAAAGCCAACGAACAGGAGGGCTGCCCGATTGCTCAAGGCAGCAATCAAAAGGGTCGCACGAAAGGTAACCGTTCACAGGGCGAAAAAAAAAGAATAAACACGGAGGCACAGAGGACACCGAGAAATAAAACTGATGCTGTGACAATGCTTAGAATTGAGATGCGAGACACTCGAAGTTATTTGGCAGCAAGTAGTTTCAATGTCTTGAACCTTGATTTCCATCCATGACAAAGCACTCGTTTATTTATTTTTGATAAAACCGTTCGGAAAAACGATTGAAAAACTCCGTGTTCTCTGTGCCTCTGTGTTTCAATTCCTTTCCCGTGAATGGTTACCTCAAAAGAGAGGCTTTAGGCCACGAGAATATCACGACCCGCGGCACGACGTGCATCGGCAATCTGCCCGCCGTGAAAAGACAGATGCGTCGTCATGACGGTGAGGCACTGTCCGATCGTGCCGAAATACTCTTTCCGCTCTTCCGGAGCGTGAGAGGGCTTGTCGAGATCGGCGTCGGTTAGCGTCTCTAAATAGGCAAGCGTTTCGGATCGAACGGTTTCAAACTTTGCGAGTAAGTCTTCATAGGCAGGATAGGCGGTCGCCTCGTTGACGGGCTGCGAACCAATTCCGAATGTGTCTTTCCACTCGGCCAAAGGATTGTCTTTGCCAAGGATGTAGCAGTTGAGAATGTTCGATTCGCTGTAGGCCAGATGTCCGACGATCCAAAGCGGGTGGTTGCCGCCGTTGGGAGTGGGGAGCGTCATGGGGGCGCTCTGCATGTCGGCCATTAAGCCTCCAATCCAACCTTTGCTCATGCTCATTTCTTGGCGGATATAGTCGATCGTATTCACAAAACTCTTCCTTTCGATCAGCGACGGTCTAGGAAATCATGCGAGGGCCATTGTAGAGAGTCTCGTGCTTTGAGTACACCACGCATCTTTAGCAATCAGGACGATTGCCAAGTCGATGTTTTGAACCGCCAAGAGCGCCAAGAAAAAGAAGAAAGGACCTGGCGATCGCCTAGAGCACTTCCTTAAAAACATAGCCACCGAGCACACCGAGGTCTCAGAGGAAATACTGAAGTGAACCACCTTCTCTCGGTGTTCTCTGGGGACTCTGTGCTACACAATTAAAGGAACTGCGCTAGAGCATAATATTTTCGACGGGGTTTTGGTCGAGTACTCCGGTAAGTCGCATGTCGAGGCCTTGGTATTTGTAGCTCAGTCGACGGTGGTCGATGCCAAGGCATTTGAGGATCGTCGCGTTGAGGTCGTGGATGTGGACAGGATTTTCGACGATGTTGTAACTAAAGTCATCTGTTTCTCCATAGACGATACCAGGCTTGATGCCGCCCCCGGCCATCCAGATGGTGAAGCATTTTGGGTGATGGTCACGGCCATAGTTTTCGCGAGTAAGATTCCCTTGGCAGTAAATAGTACGGCCAAATTCACCGCCCCAAATAACGAGCGTGTCTTCGAGAAGGCCTCGCTGTTTAAGATCTTGAACTAAGGCCCAGCTTGCTTGGTCGACATCACGGCATTGCAAGGGCAAGTCGCCTCCAACGTTGCCGTGTTGATCCCAACCGCGATGAAATATTTGCGTGAACCGTACATCGCGTTCCGCCATGCGCCGTGCCAAAAGACAACTAGCGGCAAAAGAGCCCGGCTTGGTGACGTCGGGGCCATACATGTCGAGAATATGCTTGGGCTCTTTCGAGAGATCGGTAAGATCTGGCACCGAGCTTTGCATCCGAAATGCCATTTCGTACTGGGCAATTCGTGCGCGAGTTTCTGGATCGCCGTAGTCTTCCGCCGTCTGTTGGTTGATTTGGGCCAGCGAGTCGAGCGTACGTCGGCGCATTTCTCGATCGACGCCAGGCGGGTTCGAGAGAAAAAGGACCGGATCGCCCTGGCTTCGCAGCGCAACTCCTTGGTACTTGCTGGCGAGAAAGCCGGAACCCCACAGTCGATTGTAGAGTGCCTGGGCTTCTCGCTTGCTTGACCAAGTGGAAGTCATCACTACGAACGATGGCAAATTTTCATTTTGCGAGCCCAAGCCATAGCTGAGCCAAGAACCGAGGCTAGCGCGACCGGGCAATTGGTGCCCTGTGCAAATGTAAGTGATCGCCGGGTCGTGGTTAATCGCTTCGGTGTGGACCGATTTGACGATTGCGATGTCATCGACCATTCGAGCATGGAAAGGCAGAAGCTCGCTGATCGTTGCTCCGTTGTCGCCGTACTGCTGGAAGCTAAATTTGGAAGGTGCCAGCGGGAAGCGGTCTTGTCCGCTTGTCATCGTGGTGAGTCGTTGGCCTTGGCGAATCGATTCAGGGAGATCCTTGTCGAACCAATCAGCCATTTTGGGTTTGTGATCGAACATGTCGATCTGCGATGGAGCGCCTGCCATGAATAGGTAAATTGCGCGTTTTGCTTTTGGAGCAAAGTGGGGCAACTCAGGAAGGCCGCCCATTGAGGTTGCGGCTGCGAGGGGTGGGGTCGGCAGCAGCGAGGCAAGTGCCGCTGTGCCAAGGCCGAGCGCACCGCGTTTGAAGAAGTGGCGGCGAGTGACTTCTTGGAAATGTTGTTCGATAGGATTCATCGTATCGTTTTACACCCTCGATTAGTTTTTGGTCACAACGACATCAAGATTCAGTACGACGTTGGCCACCATGGTCCAGGCCGCAAGTTGGGGAATCTTAAGATGGCCGCCCTCTTTTGCAGCAGCAGGATCGTCGCCGACAAGCAATTTGGCTTGTTCGGGTCGCTTTGAAAACTGTTCGAGGTGATCGCGGTAGAGGCCATGTAGCTCATCGACTGCTGTTTGCTTGGCTTGGCGGCCCGTGCAGAGACGCAGTAAGAATCGTATTCGGGATTCGGTGTCTGTGCCTCCCTCTTGCATTGCTCGTCCAGCCAAAGACCGAGCTGCTTCAATGTACTGGGGATCGTTGAGCATCAGCAGGGCTTGGAGCGGGGTGTTCGTTCTTTCTCGGCGTACGCTACACGCTTCGCGCGATGGTGCGTCGAAAGTGCTCATTTGTGGCGGTGGGGATGTCCGCTTGAAAAATGTGTAAAGCGTTCGACGATGAGTTTTTTCAGGAGTAGTATCGGCAACAAAACGGACCGTATTCGAGCCGGCGTACCCCACGGCAGACCAAAGGCCCAGCGGCTGGGGAGGTTTGACACCTGGTCCCCCCAGCTTTTTCACGAGTACCCCGCTTACTGCTAGTGCTTGATCTCTTAGCATCTCGGCGTCTAGCCGAAAACGTGGGCCGTGGGAAAGAAGTCGGTTCTCTGGATCCCGTTCGACGAGCTCAGGCGTCATTCGCGAGGACTGCCGGTAAGTGCGAGACAGGACAATCGTTTTCATGAGAGCCTTGACGTTCCAGCCATTCTCAATGAATTCGACTGCGAGCCAGTCAATCAACTTCGGATGGCTTGGTACTTCGCCTTGGGAACCGAAATCTTCCGAGGTTTTGACTAACCCGACTCCGAAGACCTGCGCCCAAAAACGATTGACGGCGACGCGCGACGTCAACGGGTTCTGGCGATCGACAAGCCAGCGAGCTAAGCCAAGTCGGTTACGAGGTGAGTCTTCGGCCATGGGGGCGAAAAGGGCAGGGGTGGCCCTTTCGACTTTTTCGCCTTTCTGATCGTATTCGCCACGTTTGAGAAGAAAAGCATCGCGAGGTTCTTTGCGTTCACGCCAAATAAGCGAGACCGCTAAATGAGAAAGTATGTCGGTTTGTTGGCTTAAGAGCTGATCTAGTTCGCTTGACAACTCTTTGTAAGCGGCGTCGGAGTAGTGGTAGTAGTAGAGCCGGAGTTCATTCAATTGTTTTTGTGTTACTTCCTCTGGAGGTAGCGATAAGAGTTTGCTTACGCCTCCGCTAAACATCACATCTATGACTTCCGTAAAAGAGAGGCAGCGGTCGTAGATTCGCAAATCGTCGACTTGACCGCCCACAAGCGGTTGTTCCGAGCCGAGCCGACCGATCAGTAGGTGAGCACCGGCGCTGTCGGTCGATCTGGAGGCTCCCCTGTGTGCAAGCGAATCTTGTTTGATCGTAGAAGGCTGGTTTTTTCCGTCAACAAACATAACCAGACCAGCAGCTTTCGCCGATCCGTTGTAGGTAACCATCAGATGGTGCCAAACTTCAGGGGTCAGGAGGTTGGCCGGGGAAACGATTTGGATAGCGTCGGTGTCGTGTTTGTGATTGAGGGTAAAAGAAACTTGCCCTTTATCCACTTTCAAGATGTAGCCACGTTGCTCGGAGTCGAGAGTTTTTGAAAGGATTGTACCGGCTGCGTCTTTGGGAAGTCGTACCCAGATGCCAAGGCTAAAGCTGTCGCTGTGTTCAAAGGCGAATACGTCTCCTAGGTCGAGAAATGCTTCTTCCGATAGCTCCAGGCCTGTGCCATAGCGAGCAGGCACGCTTGGCGGTGCCCCCTCTGCTTTTCCTGGAATTTCTTGGTTCACAGCGTTCGTGATTTTTCCTTCGGATTCCTGATTCAAGGGGTAGTGGCCAACGAGCCCTTCCAGGGAGGGCGTAGCGGCAGGCGAGGCAATATCAGCTTTCTGGAGTCGCCTCTGTTCATCGACCCAAAGTTGAAAGACCGATTCCATCCCCTTTCGATGTTTTTTTCTGAGAGAATTGATTTCGGCAATGCGGGTGCGATTGTGCACAAGAATTTTGTTTTGCTCTGGCGTTGGGACTTTTTCGCTTGGCGCAGTGTCGGCATGGTTGCCATCCATCGCGGGGCCATCAATGCTGTTGAAGAAAGCGAACATCGAATAAAAATCATGCATCGTAAGAGGGTCGAATTTATGATCGTGACAGCGGGTGCATTCAAAAGTAAGCCCAAGGAAGACGGTGCCCGTTGTGGTAACGCGATCGACAACATTTCGCGTATAGACTTCTTCTTCAATCGACCCACCTTCGCTGGTGCTCACATTACAGCGACAAAACCCCGTAGCGACGCGTTGTTCAAGCGTTGCGTTAGGGAGCAAGTCGCCGGCCAGTTGTTCGATGGTAAATTGGTCGTACGGCATGTTGTTATTAAACGCCCTTACCACCCAATCGCGGTAAGGCCAAATTTCGCGGTAGTTGTCGAGATGCAAACCATGGGTGTCGCCATAGCGTGCCGCATCCAGCCAGAAGCGTGCCATGTGTTCGCCGTAATGGGGAGAACGCATTAGTCGGTCGATTACCTGCTCATAGGCCGTCGAAGAATCGTCGGCAAGGAATGCATCTATCTCGGGCAACGTTGGCGGCAGGCCGGTAAGATCAAAAGTAACTCGGCGTAGGAGAGTTTCTTTATCCGCGGCAGCAGATGGTTTGAGTTCTTCTGCGTCGAGTCGAGCAAGGATAAATGAATCAATTGGATTGTGTGGCCAGCTTTTGTCGCTTACCGGCGCCGGCAAGGATCGCTTCGGGGCGATAAAGGACCAATGCTTTTGCCAAGGGGCGCCTTGCTCGATCCAACTGCGAATAAGCTCGACTTGCTCTGGCTTGAGCGATTTGCCGGTTTCTGCGGGCGGCATCAACTCCTCGGCATCTTCGGCGAGGATTCTTCGCAACAACTCGCTCTCGTCCGGCTTGCCGGGGATGACGGTATACTCACCAGAAGGCAGTTCGCCGAATGCCGATTCTTGTTCGTCGAGCCGAAGCTCGGCTTCGCGATTCTCGGCATCAGGGCCGTGGCAGGCATAGCAATTGTCTGACAAAAGCGGCCGGATGTCACGGATGTAGTCGACCGTGTCGTCAGCCAGGACTGCTTGGCCTAGGAAGGCTCCGAGTACCGTCAAAGACAATACGGCTGTGGTGAAGAAGGAGAATTTTATGCGACGCACAACTTGCTCCAGAGAAAAAAAGCAAGACACGACGTTGAAGCCGTATCTAATTTTGGCGGGACACCTGATCCATCCATTATTGCAAGAAAATCACCTGAAAGCTAGGCGGTCTGTTGAATAGACAGACGGTTGCAAAGTCGATATTTTGAACCACCAAGAGCGCCAAGAAAAAGAGGAAAAGACCTGGCGATCGTCTAGGAAGACCCTTGCGGGGGTTTTGCTTTCAGCACGGTATGCCCCTGGCATACCAGCGTGGTAACAGAAACACGTCCGTGCGACAAAGCCTAGATCGCGGGTACTACGGATTTACACAGAAAAGTTGGATTCGTATGGTCAAGGAGTATTGCAATGCTGTCACTTCTTTGATTTGCGAAAGTCCGCTTAATCGGTGTCCTCAGCGTTCTGTTTTTTGTGAGCCATTATGTCAAGAAAAACTAATCGTCAGATCCAGCTCGCGGCTCGTCCGGAGGGCTTCCCTAAGGGAACTGATTTTCGCTTGGTTGAGCTGCCGATTCCTCCGGTTGCAGCGGGGCAGTTTTTGGTGCGGTCGATTTTTCTTTCTGTCGACCCCTATATGCGCGGGCGGATGAATGATCGTAAGTCGTATGTCGAGCCGCAAGAAATCGATAGGGTGATGGGTGGCGGTGTGGTGGGGGAAGTGGTCGAGTCGCAGAACGAGAAGTTCAACGTCGGAGACGTTGTCCTCGGCATGTTTGGCTGGCAAGAGTATGCCGTCTCAGATGGCAAAGAAGTACGGGTTGTCAAAACCGGGGCTGCTCCTAGCTCAACTGCCTTGGGAGTTCTAGGAATGCCAGGACTGACGGCTTATTGTGGCTTCCTCGATATTTGCAATCCTCAGGCGGGCGAAACGGTGGTCGTCTCTGGGGCAGCCGGCGCTGTCGGCTCTGTGGTGGGACAAATTGCGAAGATCAAAGGATGTCGAGTCGTAGGTGTCGCTGGGACAGATGCCAAGGTTGCTCATTTGGTTAACGATCTTGGTTTCGACGCGGCGATGAACTACAAGAACACGGACGACTATTATGGCAAGCTGAAAGAGCTTTGCCCGGCGGGCATCGATTGCTACTTCGACAATGTTGGCGGGCCAATTACCGATGCCGTTTTCGGGCACCTAAACGAAAAAGGGCGTATTGCGATTTGTGGTCAGATCTCACAGTACAACGCTCAACAGCTTGAGAAAGGGCCGCGGCTGCTTTGGAAGCTCATCGAAAAGCAAGCTAAGGTCGAAGGTTTTCTTGTTTTTCAATACGTCAGCCAATTTCGAGCGGCGAAGCAGCAGCTTAGCGATTGGGTTGAAAGTGGCGAGCTGAAGTATCGCGAGCGGATTGTCGAGGGCTTGGAAAACGCTCCCCGAGCGTTCTTTGAAATGCTGCAAGGAGAGAATATTGGGAAGCAACTCGTGAAAATCTCGGAGCCCTCGGTCTAGTGCTTTGTCATTATCAAAAAGTCGGGTGTGAGATGTCAGAAGTCGTTACTGAACAAGTCGTTCTGACATCCCACACCCGAAAATTAGCATTTGACAAAGCACTAGAGTTACTCTAGATCACCATTCCTCCATCGACTTGCAACACCGCGCCGGTGGTAAAAGAGCTTGCATCGGAAGCGAGATAAATTGCCGCGCCGGTGAGCTCATCGGTTTCGCCAATGCGACCTAACGCCTTCTGCGACGTGACATGCTTCTCAACCTTTGGGTCAGCCCAAATTGCTTCGCTCAGTTTTGTTTTGATGAGACCTGGGCAAATCGCGTTAACACGAATTTTTTGCCTACCTAGCTCGCGAGCCATCGTTTTGGTCAGCATGAGAAGTGCTGCTTTGGAAATCGAGTAGATGCCTTGCTGGTCCAGCGCGATTAGCCCCGCGATCGAAGAGACATTGATGATCGAGCCGCCATCCACCATCTGCTTGGCCGCTAGTTTTGAAAGCAGATAGGGCCCTTTGAGATTCACCTCCATGGTTTTGTCCCAAGCCGAGTCGGGAGAATCGATAATTGGTCCAGAGTAGACATTCGTTCCCGCGTTGTTTACCACAATATGCACGGTTCCGAAACGTTCGCGAGATGCTGCGAGTAGCTCTTCGAGCGAATCTCGTTTGCCGACATGAACCGTTTTTCCGAAGACCCGATCTCCATGCTCCTTTAGCTCAGTAAGTGCTTGGTCGACCCCTTCTTGCTTTCGGCTACAGATCGTAACCGCAGCACCGGCTTCTAGGAAGCCTTTCGCCATAGCAAGGCCAATGCCTCGAGTCGATCCGGTGATAATAGCATTGCGTCCTGTTAGCGAAAATCGATCGTTCATGGGGTTATCTCAGTGAAAAAGTTGTCGTGTGAAAATAGAGTTGCTGGAAATTTTTGTAACCTCTCACGGGTGCAATGCATTCAATAAACCACCACCGAGAGCACAGGGGACACAGAGGATTAGAGTTTGAAACGAGCATGCCGTTTTTAAACACTATTTTTGTTGAAACTGAGCAACCGTCCCGTTCTGATTTCAGTCAGTTTCAGTAGTTTCCTATACCAGTTTTTTCCTTTCGATGCCACTGCTTGAGGATCCTTTGCATGGTTCTCTGTGGTCTCGGCGCTCTCTGTGGTAAATTGCTTTTTATCAGATGGTTGTGAACGGTTGCGGAATTTTGAACTTAGATCTTCCCCGTCTCGACGACACGAAGGCCCGTCTTTCCGAGTGACTCGACCATCAGGTTCAATTGAGCAAATCGTTGGTCCTGGGTTTTGCCTGCCGCAAAGCGGGCGTAAATTTGCTGGACAATGACTGCGAGTTTGAAAAGTCCGAAGGCGTAATAAAATACGAGGTCGGGAAGTTCGATGTCAGCCGACTGTGCGTAGCGCTCTGCCAATTGCTGTCGCGTGAGGCTGCCGGGGAGCATCGTTGGACCAAACGCTCGCGCATGCTGCTCAGGAGGATCGTTGGGTTCGACCCAATAGGCGAGCGTCGAACCCAGATCCATCAGCGGATTGCCGAGGGTTGCCATCTCCCAATCGAGTACACCAAGAATGTTGGTGAGGTCGTTGGGGTCGAGCACAAGATTGTCGTATTTGTAATCGTTATGAATAAGCGCTGGCGGTATCGCAGCCGGAAGATTCTCGGAAAGCCAGCCGCCCAAATTCTCCATGGCTAGGTTCAAATCGGTTTTTGCTTTGGCGTAGCGGCCAACCCAACCGTTGACCTGACGTTCGACATAACCTTCCGGGCGTCCGAGGTCGCCGAGTCCAGCTCTTTGATAATCAAGCTGGTGAAGCCTAGCCAAGTTGTCGACGAACGATTCGCAAAGCGTAGTAACAAGTCCTGGGGTCGCGATTAGCTCGTCGGGGGTGTTCGTTTTTCGTAGGACAACACCTCGCAGACGCTTCATCACGTAGAAATGACAGCCGAGAATCTGCTCGTCTTCGCACATGAGCAAGGGCTCAGGCGCAGGCGGGTACACAAGGTAGAGCTTCGATAGTACGCGATACTCGCGGCCCATATCATGAGCCGATTTGACCGCATTGCCGATCGGCGGACGCCGGAGAACGAACTCCTGGTCTCCCATCCGGAGCAGGTAAGTCAGGTTAGAAAAACCGCTAGGGAATTGTTCGACGACCAAGGGACCGTTGGTCGCGGGGAGACGATCGATTAAATAGCTTTCAAGCCGAGCGACGTCGAGTTCTTCGCCCGTTCTGATCGGCACGGGTTCGTCAAATGGGGCATTCATTTGAGTCGGTATCCATATTCCTTAAGGACTTGACGCGCGACAACTCGTTGATGGACTTCGTCAGGGCCGTCATAAATACGGGCAGAGCGTTCGTTTCGATAAAAGCTTTGCAATACCGTATCGTCTGAGATGCCTAGGGCACCGTGTACCTGGATTGCCCGATCGATAGTGTCGAGCATCGCACCCGCCGTATAGAACTTGATTGTAGAAATCTCAATCCGAGCATCTCGGGTCCCTACTTTGTCAATTTTCCAAGCAGCCTGAAGCACCATCAGCCGGGCAGCGTCGATTTGGGCACGGCTCTCAGCAATCCAGTTCTGAACCGTTTGGCGGCTTGCGAGCATTTCGCCAGGCGCAATTTCGCGCGTCGTGGCTCGTCGGCACATAAGGTCGAGAGATCGCTCGGCGATGCCAATCCATCGCATGCAATGATGAATACGTCCAGCGCCAAGGCGGGCCTGTGCGATGGCAAACCCCGCGCCTTCTTCTCCAATACGATTGGTGAGAGGTACCCGCACGTTTTCGTACTTGATTTCGGCGTGACTCATCCAGTCGTCGCCCTCGTGGCCCATGCAGGGAATGTTGCGTACTCGATTAAATCCGGGAGCGTCGGAGGGCACAATAATTTGGCTTGCTCGTTTGTGAGGCGGCGAGTCGGGGTTGGTCACCGCCATCACGACGGCAAAACTCGCTCCGTCGGCAGACGTAGTAAACCACTTGTGCCCGTTGATTACGTAGGCGTCGCCGTCACGGACGGCCGTCGTTTCCATCCAAACTGGATTTGAGCCCGGTCGATTCGGTTCGGTCATCGAAAAACAACTGCGTTGCTCTCCCGCAAGAAGCGGTTGAAGCCAGCGCTGACGTTGCTCGTCGGTGCCAAATTCGAGGAGGATCTCCATATTACCCGCGTCGGGGGCCTGCGCACCAAAAACGTAGTGTCCGTAGGGGCTTCTGCCAAGCTCTTCGCTTACCATCGCATGGTCAAGAAATCCAAGTCCCATACCGCCATGCTCCTGCGGGATTTGTGGTAACCACATCCCCAGTTGGCGCACCCTATCACGTTTCTCGTGGAGAAGAGGAATCAACTCGCGAAAGCTTTTCCCCTGATCTACTTTTTCGATCGGGTAGAGCTCTTCCGTGACGAACTCACGAACACGGGCAAGCGTCTCTTGAGATTGTTGAGAAATCGAAAAATCCATAGGAAGTTGCATCCAGCAGAGACAGAGTATTCAGCGGAAGCCTAGCGATAGGTCCAGGCACTGGGGTCCGGTAAATGGGAAACAGAATTGAAGCAGTCGAGAGTAAAGCGTTCTCCGGAGAAGATCATCTGAGTGAGCGAAGCATTTCGCAATCGCCAGCCAGTTGCGATGGCCGATCGGTCGGTGCATCCGATCGCTCGTTGCAGGGCAATCGAAATTGGTCCTACCGAGGAGAATACCGCAATTCGGCGGCTTTGTCTTGTTGCCGTATTGGGAGATTCTAGTACACGCGAAATACCTCGGTTCACGCGGTTCTGGAAATCAAGCCACGATTCGACCCCAGGACGCGTTACTTTGGCTGAAATCCACAGCTCGGTGGCTGCTTCAAACAAAAACTGAAAGCGGCGGGCCGTTTCCTTTTTTCCTGGGGCGTTATCGAGAGATTTTACAAGGGAAGCAATCTCTGGGAACTCGCGGGCGAGCGAATCTCGATGCTCGATTACCAGTTGATCGACTTGATGCTCGTCAAACTCAGGAAGTTCGACAATTTCAGCTTGCCTATTCGCAGCAGCCATGGCATTTTCAGCCGTTTGGCGATGCCGCCGGCAGGGTCCGACGACTACCTCGCTGAAACAAGTACCTTGGCTTTTCCAATGTTCGCCTAAGAGCTGCGATTGCCGAAGGCCATGCTCCGAGAGTTGGTCGTAGTCTTTGCTGAAGAACGATGCCTGCGCATGCCGTATGAATGCGATGCTACCCATAGTGGATCAACTCAGTAGTATTAGGGAGAGGGCAGGTGCCATAAGTTTGGAAATTGACAATTCTAACCAACCAACTTTAGAATGCCATCCGAACTTCCCCGGGGATAACTTTGCAAAAAGAGAAAATCTCAGACGAGAGTTCTGCCTCTAACGCGGTTTGACGCTGAAATGTCAGAGCGGTAACCGGGATACGTCTGTGCCACACGTACTAATCTCAACACGATAAAGGCGGTCTTGGCCATTGAAGCCTGGGCTCGAATGATAGAATGAAGCTTGCTGACCAAGTCATTGTCGTGACAGGAGGAGCGAACGGCATCGGGCGAGCACTTTGCGAGCGTTTTGCGCGCGAGTCGCCCCGGGCCATTGTGGTGGCGGATCTTGATTTTGAGAATGCGAAACAAGTCGCAAGCGAAGTCGGCGGGTTGGCAGTCGCTTGCGATGTCGCGAAAGAGGATCAGATTCAACAACTCGTTGCTAAAACCGAGGCGGAATACGGCGCGGTCGATCTGTTTTGCGCCAACGCGGGCATTGTGTCGCGTGGCGGGCCCGAGATGCCCAACGACGAGTGGCAGCGTATCTTCGAGATCAACGTCATGTCGCACGTTTACAGTTCGCGAGCCGTAATACCTGGAATGTTTAAACGCGGCAGCGGCTATTTGCTTCACACAGCATCGGCGGCCGGCTTGCTTTCTGAAATGAGTTCAGCCTCGTATGCCGTCACAAAACATGGCGCCGTGGCGCTGGCCGAGTGGCTCGCTTTTACTTATGGCGATCGCGGGATTAAAGTTTCTTGCCTTTGTCCGCAGGGGGTGCGGACTGATATGATCGCCGGTGACGATCCCGTTTCGAAAATGCTGCAAGCTACCGCCGTAGAACCCGAAATGTTAGCCGATATGGTAGTGCAATCGATCGAGGCAGAGGAATTTCTTATTCTACCTCATCCAGAAGTGTTGAAATATTTCCAGAATAAAGCGTCTGATTACGACCGTTGGCTCCGCGGCATGAAACGACTACGCGCCGGAATGTTTGGAGACAACACTAAAGTTTAAGCTTGCCTCTCTGCTACTCGATACGCTGATCGCTTAAGGCCCTAGGACTTTAAGTCCCAGTTTTTCATCCGGCTCGGCGAGCAGTAGATAGCCAGAGTGTCCTTTGTCTTGGACTTGATCTCCCCGAGCAATGTAATACTGCCCGTCGTCAAGGCCGACGATGCCGTAGCCACATTCAAAAGCATGGCGAGATCGCATCTTCAGATCGGACGTGGCAGTCAGGATTTGGTCTCCGTAGCAAGCAAACCACCAGGTGTTTTCAGAAAAAGTAGCCCCTTGGATTCCTAAATGTGTGTGGCCGCTGGCTAAGATGTGTTTCTTGACGAATTGAAATTGGTCGTCAAATTCGTAAAGGTAGTTTTCCTCGATCTCGTGAGGCAGGCCGCTGACAACGAGGAAGCGGCCTTGATGTGTGGCCATTCCGCCAGCACCAAACTTAACTTGTGGTGTTTCGTGGCGAGTGATCTCCTCGAGGTTTTGTGTGTCATAGACGTAAACCCAAGAGTCGGCGTTTCCCTTGGGATCGTTGAAGCGGCCAAGATTGACTGCGACATAGATTTTTCCGTTTGCGTAGCAAAGATCGCCATGATGACTGACGACTGAGATCATTTGGAGTAGCTTTCCCTGGGAGTCTGTCTTCACGAGGGAAGTGGTGAAACACCAGTAGATATTTCGTTCATCGTCTAGGCAGATGCCTTGCAGGTGGCCAGGATAACGGCCTTCGCAATCGACCCGAGCCGGAAACTTCTCCGACGTTTTATTTGCCGAGAGCGGTTTCACGGAGAACAGTACAACCCAGGCGGCAACAAGACCGCAAGTGAATATCGAACGAATCATTGCTAGAACTTTTTGGAAGTTGAATTAAGCAATTCAATCGGAAATCGATCATTGCTCAGCTGCGATTTTTCCTGCCATGGTGTAGATGTTTATTAACGCACGGTTCATCATTTTCTCGCCTGCTCCTACCTCAACCGGCGAGACGGCTGGGTCGGCGCCGTAGCCGCTTTCCGAGACGGCTTCGATCGTAGGGAAGTACAAATAGTGGTCGTTGCAGTAGCCAAAGAACAAAGTATGAGCAACGTACGATCGCTCTTTCAAGCGGTTGGCGTGGTTGCAGAAAAATTCGCCCGACCCGCCAACCAGAGCGATTTTTTTGTTTAGCAAAATAGTATTCAGCTCGGGGGGGACACCTTCTAGCAACTCCCTCGAGAAACAACGGATCAGCTCGGGAAAAAACGCTTCGCCGTAAGAGTAGACAATCAACGGGTTCGAGAAGTCGACACGCGATTTGAAACGAAAACGATCGACACGCCCTTGGATCGAAGGTTTTTTCGGAGTTTCAGTTTTTGTCGCGGCAGACATTTCGAGAACAAGCTTTGCTAGGTGCTCGCCAAAGGCTTGTGGCCCTTTGACTCCTGCCGGAGCATTGACGCTCAGGTCGCCCGAGGCGCCTTGCATAAAGACACAACCGGCGTCCAACTCGCTTTCGACTTTGTCTTCCAAGAAACCAGGGTAGTCCGCAGAAAATTTTAGAATTTTCCCGTCGGTCATCACCGGGTGAGCCGCAAAATTAACCAGCACAGCAATCGGCTTGCCTTCACGCGCACCTTGGGCAGCGTCGAAACGGATAATCGCCAACATCGGATCAACCGCTTTCGGTTGCCTTTTAGTATGCCGGTTACGGTTCAGCGACACATTTTTTTTGGTCACTCCAATGCGAGCGGCTTGAGCCGATTGGTCGGCTTCCAGAATCGCTTGAATAATCAGATCAGGGAGTTTTTTGTTGTACGCAACCGCAGCATCGAATTTTCCTTTGCCAAATCCCTTGTGATCAAGCAATTCAACGCAGGGTCCATGATGCGTATGGCTCCCGCTGATCATCACATGCTCGATACCTGCTCGCTCCGAGATCGCTTCACGGATTTTTTGCGTCATCGCTTGTGTTGGGCCGCGACCAAGATCAAGCCCGACAAGTGCCACTTTGTCCTTGCCCGCTTGAATCACAATCGCCTTGGCGTAGAGAGGGTGCAAGACTCCTGTCGAAAGCATATCGTGCCGAGCACCGTACCCCCACATTGGCATAGCTGCTTTGGGAGTGATATCTTGTTTGGCGTAGCCGACGCGAAAAGAGGAATCGGCCGAATCACGGGTTGTCGCTCCTTCGAGACTTATTTGCGTAAGCAGCAAACCAATCAAGAGCGTCTCAAAGAGTATTTTGAAACTCATATCGATAATCCTCTACGTAGAGCCACGGAGGACGGTTGCGTGTCTAAGAGGCTCGACTGTGTTATATAAGTTATAGTGCGAGGATGCGTAAGACCACAAGGAAATTGATTTTTCCGTTTCGATGCACTGAGTGCAACACGCAGAGTTCCAGGAGAGACTGTGAGCAACGATTTGCCAAGCCACTACTGAAAGAGAAATGAATTCCTATGCGACGTCCCCAACTTTTTTCGAGTCTAGTAGCAGCGGCGTACATTTCAGTTGCCCTCATTGATTTGGCAACAGCCAAAACGCCCCATGTTGAAATAGGGCTTTATCCACAAGAAGTTGCAGAGAGCTTCACGACCAAGCAAGGGCTCCCCTCAAACGATATTCGCAATATATATAGGGACCTCAACGGTGCAATTTGGGCTAATACCGAGAAAGGCTGGGCTGTCTTTAAGGGAAAAACTTGGTTGCCGTCCAAGTCTCCCAACTTTCGTCAGCTAGTCGGGCACATCCCGCCTGCAAAATACGAAGCGATAGGCGGACAGGTCAAACAGGTAACGATCGGACCCTCTGGTAAGCTCTATGCTGCTACGAGCATCGGTTTGCTGGTCGAAGGCGATGGGAAATTCGAGCCTTTGATTGTAGAAGATGGCCTGGGACGGCGCTGGGGTACCTCGGATGTGCGAGCCGTTACGGTCGACTCCGAAGAACAACTCTGGTTTGCCACCTTGGCCGGAGCAGCTTGCCAGACGCCCCAAGGTTGGAAATTCTATACCGGCGTCGAAGGATTGCCTTACAACGATTTTACTGTAGCTCAAGCAGGCAGGAACGGCGAGGTTTGGTTTGGAACCCATTTAGGGGCGATCTACTTCAACGGGAAATCGTTTTCCTACCGACAAGGCCGACGCTGGCTTCCCAACGACGACATCCGCAGTATCGTGATCGACCAAAACGGCAACGCCTGGTTTGCCACCGCCGGCGGAGTTGGCCTAATCCGCCGGCAAGAAATGACGCTTGCCGAGAAAGCGGAATTCTACGAAGACGAAATGCAACGCTACATTCGGCGCACCCCATTTGGCTATGTGAGCGAGGTCTCTCTCAAGAACCCTGGCGACAAATCGGAGATCCAATACCACGACAGCGACAACGATGGCCTCTGGACCAGCATGTACGGGGCTGGTGAATGCTTTGCCTATGCTGCCACGGGCGAGGCGAAAGCAAAGGATCGAGCCAAGCGAGCATTTGAAGCACTGCGGTTTCTCCAGAAAGTAACCCAGAATTGCGATCACAGCCCTCCCAAAGGATATGTGGCCCGTACGATTCGATCGACCGATCTTCCCGATCCCAACATCGGTCGCCTAAAACGCGACAGGCGAGAACGAGATCGAGAAGACTCGCTTTGGAAAGTTTACGAACCGCGTTGGCCCAAGAGCGCGGATGGCAAGTGGTATTGGAAGAGCGACACCAGCTCCGACGAGATCGATGGTCACTACTTCTTTTACCCTTTGTACTACGATCTCGTAGCCGAGACCGAAGAAGAGAAAGAACGGGTGCGAGAGGTCGTTAGAGATTTGACCGACCACCTTATCGAGCACGATTACAATCTTGTCGACCACGATGGTAAACCGACGCGTTGGGGGCACTACGGCCCCGAGTCGGTGAATCATGACAAGTCTTGGTGGAGTGAGCGAGGATTGAAATCGCTGAGCATGCTTTCTTACTTGGCCGTGGCAGAGCACATTACCGGTGACTCCAAATACGCAGAGCGAATCCAAGAGCTTGTGGAAGACCATGCTTACCTCACCAATGCGATGATCTACAAGATCCATCGCGGACCAGGCTCAGGAAACCAATCAGACGACGAAATGGCGTTCATGTGTTACTACAATCTCGTGAAGTACACTAAAGACGAGGAGTTGCGAGATCGGATGATGCTCTCGTTCTTTAGCGCTTGGATCAATGAGCAGCCCGAGAGGAACCCTTTCTTCAACTTTGCCTACGCCGCCTTTGGAGTCGATTGGCAGTACCAAGATCAATGGGGGACTCATTCGCTTACCCCGTGGGCTGGTTGGTTAGAAGATTCGATGGCAACACTCAAAGGCTTGCCGCTTGATCGCCTCAACTGGGCTAGCAAGAACAGCCATCGCCTTGATGTCCGGTTTTTACGCCGACAGCAGACCTCAGTTGACGCTACCGACGGATTGCGCGGCGGCGTGGGCTATCATGTTGACGGAAAAGTAATCCCTGTCGAAAATCGACACTTCAACCATTGGAACACAAATCCTTGGAATCTCGACTACGGAGGCAATGGCCGCCAGCTTGGCAATGGCACCGTTTTCTTGCTCCCTTACTACATGGGGCTCTATCACGGATTTATCGTCGAGACGCCTTAGCTGTACCGTTCTCGTGCCCGGGCTACGCGCCAAATTTCCCCATCCGCCCCGCGTTGGCCAGCGCCAGCGACATTAAATACTTCGCCTCGAACTGCCCTAGCCCACCTTGCAGGCATTGCCGTTCGCCGAAGCTTTCGCAGCCATCGGTACGGCAATTTTTGGCAACCAGCAGCGCCGGCACCGGATGCCAGCTATGGTTCGAGAGCATCGCCGGTGTGCTATGGTCGCCGGTACAGATAAACACGTCGGGTTTAAGCGCCATGATACGCGGCACACAGGTGTCGACCTCCTCGGTGCGCTCGACTTTCGCATCGAAGTTGCCATCTTCGCCCGTGCTATCGGTATACTTGAAATGAATGAAGAAGAAATCGTACTTGTCCCAATTTTCTTCGAGCACCGCCATTTGCTCGTCGAGCGTTTGGGCTTCGCCAACGATGTCCATGCCGACTAACTGGGCAAGCCCCTTGTACATCGGATAAACAGCAATCGCTGCTGCGCGTAGACCATAGACGTCTTCAAAACTCGGCAGATTCGGCTTGGGCGACACTCCCCGCAACGTACAGCCGTTGGCCTTCGGTTGATCTGCCAAAAGTTTGCGAGCTTGCTTGATGAACTCGGTAGCGACTTCTACTGTTTTATCACTATCTGGGTTAGTAGCCCGCGGGGCGAGCGGCGGGACGCCTGTTGCCTGGGGATCGGTATCTGCCACGTTACCGCCAAGGCCTTTGCCTCGGAGCACCAGCACAAAGCGGTGTTCCTTCACGGGCTCGACAAATATCTCGACTCCGGGAATCGAAACTTCACGAAGCTTCATTACTAGCGGAGTACTCTCTTCGGTTGGAATTCGTCCCGCACGTCGGTCTGTAATCTTCCCCTCGGAGTCAAGTGTGCAGAAGTTGCAGCGGATTGCGACATCGCCTTCTTGCAACTCGAACCCGATGCCCGTCGCTTCCAACGCACCACGTCCAATAAGATATTCGAGCGGATCGTAACCAAACAGCCCGAGATGCCCCGGCCCGCTCCCTGGGCTGATGCCCGGTTTGACGGGAATGCTGCCACCACAGACGCCTTGCTTAGCCAGGGCATCGAGATTCGGAGTGTGAGCTTTCTCGAGTTCCGTAGGCCCGCCGGGCTTCTGCGGCAGGCCTCCCAGACCATCGGCGACGAGCATGACAATCTTCGAATCATTCTTAACTTGCAATTGGCGGGTCAATTTGTGCATATCCATCGTAACAACAATTCCTCGTTTCGAGTGCCTAGCCAGCCACGGACGTTCTTGTCAGCGGTCCCCTCCATCGTCCCGATTCAACGACCGCCTGACAAGGCCTGCAAAAGGAACTCGTCTTTCCGGCAACTCTAGCCGGCGGCTCGCACGATTCTTCAAGAAAACATCTTCTCCGAAGAAACTCATACGGCCCCTAACGATTCGTTACTCGCAGCGATAGAATACGGTTTGCGATTGCAAACGAATCACGCCTGGAGAAGCCCCAACATGTCGACCGATCGAATCACCTACAATCCTGCTGGAGTGCTGCTCCCCGAACATGGCCTAGCCGCCGATGCCTTGGCCAGCTTCGCACCGCAACTAGAAGCAGCCCGCGAGGAAGTCTTAGCCGACGCAAAACTCTGGGCCTCAGGCGGGAGCCCTCCGGAAGAAAAAGAGCCTCTGGATGCCGGTTTCCACGAGATGCCCGAGCGACTTTTGGCTGAGTATCGCGAGCAAGGTTCCTCAAGCGAGGTGGGGCGTATCCTTGCGACTGCTGATCGACTGACCTCCGTGGTCGATCGGGTTGTCGTGCTAGGAATTGGCGGCTCGTACATGGGCGCTCGGGCGCTGATGGAAGCCTGTTGCCATTCGTATCACAACGAACTACCACGAACTGCTCGAAACAATCGCCCTCGAATTTCGTTTGAAGGCAACAACGTCGATAACGATGCGGTACAAGGCCTGCTCGATCTTCTCGGACGCGGGAATGTTGCCAAATCGGTGGAAGATCGTTGGGGTATTGTCGTGATCAGCAAGAGCGGCGGGACGTTAGAAACGGCTGCCGCGTTCCGGATTTTACTCCGCCAACTACAAGAGTCCTGTGCTAACGACTCTACCCAGGTTGCCGATTTGGTTGTGCCGGTCACCGGAACTTCAGGAAAACTTTTTGATCTGGCGGCAGACCTCGGATGCAAAGAAGTCTACCCAGTGCCAGACGGCGTCGGCGGTCGGTTTTCGATCCTCTCGGCGGTTGGCCTTTTACCGGCAGCAGTCATGGGGCTCGACATTGTTCAACTGCTCGAAGGTGCTGTTGCAATGAACGATCATTTTCGTAGCCAGCCAGTTGGCGACAACGTGGTTCTCGACTACACCGGGGTTAGCCATCTGATGGAAACCCAACGTGGCTGCGATGTAAGACTGCTTTCCACATGGGGAAAGAAACTCGAATCGGTTGGCATGTGGTACGATCAGCTTCTTTCAGAAAGCTTGGGGAAACAACAGCAAGGCGCCATGCCGCTGACGATTGTTAACACTCGCGATTTACATTCCCGAGGCCAACAACATCAAGAAGGAAAACGCGACAAGCTAATCACCAATGTGACGATCGGAAGTTGCGAGCGCGAGCCTCTAGCGATTGGTACGAACTCGCAGGATCACGATGAGTTGAATTGCCTCGCCGAAAAAACACTCCCCGACGTCCTGCGGGCTGCTACGCAAGGCACCAATCAAGCCTATCGCGACGACAATCGTCCGACGGCCGACTTGCACTTGCCCCAGCTCAACGAGCATACGCTCGGCCAGCTCTTCCAAATGCTGATGCTCGCCACCGTCGTCGAAGGCCGCCTCATTGGCATCAACCCCTACGGGCAACCCGGCGTCGAAGCTTACAAAAAAAACATGAACGCAATCTTGAGAGGATAAGTAGAAAAATGACAACCGAAATCACCTGGCTAGGCCATTCCTGTTTTGCAATTCGAACAGGCAAGTTCGATTTGTTGATCGACCCCTTCCTTAACGATTCGCCGACGGCGCCAGTCAAAGCAGCGGAAGTTGCTGCCGACTTCATTCTGCTCACGCACGGACACTTCGACCACGTTGGCGATACGTTGGAAATTGCCGCGCGTACGGGAGCCAAAATCGTCGCAAATTTTGAGATCGCCGAATGGCTAAAAGGACAGGGGGTAGCAGAAGATAAAGTCGTTGCGATGAATTCCGGTGGAGCAGTCGATCTAGCATTCGGCCATGTTAAAATGACCATGGCCCACCACAGCTCGAGCTTGCCCGACGGAAGCTACGGCGGTCTTGCCGCCGGGTTTATACTTTTGCTCGGAAATAGCCGCGTTTATTTTTCCGGCGATACGTCGCTCTTTCTCGACATGAAACTTTACGGTCTCGAAAGACTCGACCTGGCCGTCTTGCCCATCGGTGATGGTTTTACGATGGGCCCAGAAGATTCAGTCGAGGCAGTCAAAATGCTCAATCCGCGACAGGTTCTGCCTTGCCACTACGGGACCTGGGCACCGATCGATCAAGATGCTGCCGCTTGGGCCGATCGCATACGCTCGCACACCGCAGCCGAGCCCGAGGTGCTTCTACCAGGTGAGAAGATTACGATTTAGCATGGATCTATGAATACCAGCACAAATAGTCTCCCGTTCTCAAAGGACTCAGATATGAACTCCATTTCCCCGTTTTTCTGTTCCCGACGTTTGATGGCTGCAACGAACTTCTTTTGGCTGATCGCAGCCTCTCAGATCCTTAACGCTGCTGAGCCACTGCTTTGGAAGTTTGTTGCTGGCGAGAAAATCAATTATCAAATGAGTCAAGAGATGGAAATGACCATGGATCTTGGACCTGGCGGAGAGACGGTTTCGTCGGTCAAACAGGTGATTGATATGGTTTGGGAGATCAATGCCATTCAAGAGAACGGCAATGCGGTGCTTACGCAGAGTATTCGACGCGTACGAATGGAAGTGGGTGCGCCTGGTCAAGCTGAGGTGAAGTTTGATTCTGCCTCAGACGAGCCTCCACAAGGCTATGCTGCCATGCTAACGCCGATGTTCGAGGCCCTCATTGGTGCGCCTTTTCAAGTAACAATCACACCGCGTGGCCAGATTGTTGAGGTGGAAATTCCTGAATCGTTGCTCGAAGCGATGAGCCAAGTTCCTGGAGGGGCGATCATGGGCTCTTTGGCTACGGAAGAAGGATTCAGGAACACCGTAAGACAAATCTCAATCGTCTTGCCAAAGTCCGAAGAACTTACTGAAGGACATCAGTGGACCACGACGCTTGAAATGGAGAACCCTGCGACCGGAAAAATCACAAGCACAACGACCTACCAGTACAAGGGTTCCCGAGAGCATGACGGGCAACTGCTCGAAGTTTTTGTGCCAACAATCGTGACCCAGTTTGGCAAAGAGCAGGGCAACACAATCAAATTGATCAAGGAGGAGTCAACCGGCGAGATTCTTTTCAACCGAACAACCGGACGCCTCCGCTCGTCTACCATTCATCAGCTGATGGACACAGCAATTACCGTGGGCGAGAGGGTTGTGAAACAACACTTGGATCAAACGATCGCTTTTCAGCAAATGCCTGAGGACGAAGCAGGGCAGTAGGCCGTTACAGGACATCCTCGAATACAAGCGGGTCGGAGTTCTTGGCGTTGAAAATACGGATCGACTTTTTTCCGTCTAGCAAATCGTCGATCACATTGCCGACCAACTTTGCTCGCCAACCACGCGCCAAGAGGGGCAATTGAGATGTTCCGTTCCGAGAGTTGCCCTCGCCCGCAAAGCCCATCCGATAGGCAACCAGGTCGCGAACGCTGCTGGCCGTACCGGCCAAGCTTGCCGCGATTTCAGCCCGCCGACAGATCGTTCCCAATGCGGGAGCAAGGAATTGCCCCAATAAGCTGAGCTGCGAGGGAGGCTGCCGCCGTCCTCCGCCGCGTTCGCGTTCCACTGGCGAAGCCAAGCCTCGTCGAACACAGTCTGCCAGTTCGTTCGCGTTTTTCTTTACCGCGGTTCGTTCCATCCCCCGGATGGCCATGATTCGTTCAGGACTGTCAACTTTTCGTTTGGCAAGTTCGACAATCAAATCGTCACGCAGCACGCGGCGTTGCGGTCGATTACGTCTTTGGGCTTCCTCGTAACGCCAGTGCCACAGCTCGCGGACCACTGCCAAGCTGGCCGGTCCTAGTTTGCCGATTCCCGAAACCCGGCGCCAGTCTTTGCGGTCGAGTGCGGCGGTTACCTCGTCTTGCCAACTATGCAACTCCTCTTCTAGCCAACTAATTCGTTCTCGTTCGGTCAAAATTTCAACAAGGCGGTGATAAAGGGGCAGCAGGTAGCGGACATCTTCCAAAGCGTAGTTGATTTGCGCATCGGTCAGAGGCCTTTTCCTCCAGTCGGTGCGTTGCTCGCCTTTGGCCGGCTTGTGTCCCAGGAAACGACTCACGACCGACCCATAAGCCGATGGATATTCGTTACTGCAAAACCCGGAAGCAATTTGCACGTCAAACAAATTCTTCGGACCCGCCCCGATTGCCCGGAGCATGAAGTTAAGTTCTTCTCGCCCTGCATGCAAAATGGTCACATGCTCGCCCTCGGCCAAAACCTTCCAAAACGGGTTCACATCCTCGATGGCGAGCGTGTCGATGGTCGCCAGCTCGTCGATGGTTGCGACCTGAATTAGGCAAAGTTCCGGAAAAAAAGTATCTTCCGAGACAAACTCCGTGTCGATGCCGATGTGTTGGGCCGACCGAAGTCGGCTGCAAAGCTCGTCGAGCGTTTTAGGATCAGTGATCGTAGGCGGGTTCACAAAAGAGACTTCAGGCTAGAGCAAGTAGGCGGGAGGAAGAGCAAGCAGCAGCTTGCTACGGTGTACAGCCTACTGTTTTCAGTCTGAATTCTCAATGCAAAGTCGTTTCTACGTGGGCAACCGCAGGCTGCTCGGCTGAGGGGGGTACGTCGTCGGCCGACATATAACGCCACTGGGTGAGCAACAAGATGGGCAGGAGGACAACGGAGCTATACAGCATATAACCAAAGAAACTGGGCATCCGAACCCCTGATTTTTCAGCGATGGCTTTGACCATGAAGTTTGGCCCGTTGCCGATGTAGGTCATGGCTCCCATGAATACGGCTCCCATGGCAATGCTCCTCAAGACCATCTCTGGAACACCGGCTGTGGCACCGCCCAAAGTGGGGTCCTGAGCGGCCTTAAAGAAGACCAAATACGTGGGGGCGTTATCAAGGAAAGAAGACAAGCCGCCGGTCGCCCAGAAGAAGCCTACCGGGCTTAGCGAGTTGGCCAAAAGCTCTCCTTTTTCGGCAAGTATCTGGAGTGCAGGCTGCATGCAGATGAAGATGCCGAGAAACAAGGCTGCGACTTCGATGATCGCGTGGTAATTGAAATGGTTCTTCTCGCGAAGTTTACGTGATCCAAAGTAAAGAGCCGCGGCCACGAGGGCGAGTTGAACGATTTCACGCAGGAACATCCAGGCGTGCCAGTCGGTTCCGGGGATCGCTTTGTTCGGGTCGAGTAGGGCCACTGCGAAGACAACGCCCAGCAGCAACGGACCATTCAAAGCAAGCCCGCTGATTTTTAGTCTTCGAGTTTGTTTGACGTCGCGTTGGATGTCTTTTATTGTTTCGCGAGGATAGAAGATGAACTGATCTGCCAAGCAGTAAGCGAGCAGCAGCAAGCCGTTCACAAACAGCCATGGCTCCCAAAGCCCCAACGTCCAAGTAAAGCTTACGCCTTCGAGGTATCCGAGGAACAGTGGCGGGTCGCCAATCGGCAGCAGGCAGCCGCCGCAATTGCAGACGATGAAAATGAAGAATACAACGGTGTGGCTAACGTGTTTTCGTTCTTTGTTGGTATCCAGTAGTGGGCGAATCAACAGCATCGCGGCGCCGGTGGTGCCAACAAAGCTAGCCAACAGTCCACCAACGGCCATAAACGAAGCGTTGGTAAGCGGGTTGGCCTGTAGGTCGCCCTCGATACGAACACCGCCAGCGATCGTGTAGAGACTAAACAGGAGGATGATGAATGGGATGAATTCTGAGAGTAGTGCATTGCCGAGTATGGCGCCAACAAAACCGCCCTGGACGGCGGCTTCGGTCGGCGCGACCACGCTATGGGCCGGCCAGTGGGCTTCGATGGGAGAATGGTGGAGGAAAGCGTAGTAGCAGAGTGTGGAAAGTCCTAAAAAGGCTGCGACTTTCAAGCGATTGGCATTTTTTTCCCACCAATGTTCGGTCAACCCGACGAGCGGAAAGATCGCGATCGCACCCAAGAGGAGTAGGAAGGGGATGACCGTCCAGTAGGGTGGGGCCGAAGATTCGCCGTGATGTGCGTCAGCAGCATGAGCCGTGTCGTGGGCAGGTGCTCCGTGATCGTGAGCGGCTTTTACCAGGGAGGTCGCGTATTGAGGTTGACCAAAGATCGCACTCACGAGATATAGGAGTACGATTGCTCCGATAGCCCAAACGGCCACGTCCCCTTTGCTTCGATGTTCGCTAGTGGTCATGCTTGCCATGTCTGTCGCCATAGTGATTTTCGCTTTCGGCGGCGCCCTTGCCTACACTCGTTAAGAGTATGGAAGGCAGTTTGCCACAATACGCAAGGCCCAAGATTACGAAGTGAGCGACCGTTCGTCCAGCCTGCCTGGCAGGAGTTGAGGTCGCTTTACTATTTTCAAACGCCAAGAAGATTGCCGATCGATAGGCCAATCGGATATCATGCCCCTTGTTCGCCTGGTGAATGCTAGGTTACGATTTCCCCTTTCGAGCCCTATTTGCCGCTTTCTGGTTGATACCCCCCTAACAGATCTCCCCGCAGTAGCCTTTGGAATCGTTACGATCGTACTGAGCCGAACTCTGCTTTTCCTCTTGCCAATCTGCCCAGCAAACTTAACGGGCCTCGTGGCGAGAGATTGTCCCCGATATTGCACCGAACGACGCCCTTGAGACGGATTCCATGACCCAAGTTTGGCTTCAATCCAATCGAAGAGTCCTTCTTCTGGCACTCGTGCCCGTGGGCTTGCTGTTGGGTGTCTCGGTGGCGTTGTTGAACCTTGGTTTTGGACCGGTCGTCAAAGGGGGGGCTTGGGTTGGGTTGTTCTTCTCTTTGCTCCTTATTCTTGGACTCGTTGCTCAATTTAGGCGTCCTCGTGTGGCATACCGCGAGGGCGAAGTGCTTTTTTACATGAGGACAGGAAGCCCGATTGCTGTGCCGATTGAAGTTGTTGAAGCATTTTTTTTGGGGCAAGGGCCTGCGAATTTGCCCGTTCAGGTGGTTGGGAAAGCGGAATCGGTGAATCTCATTGCTCGGCTCTCTCGAAAGGCAAAGCAGTGGGAACAACAAAGCGTAAAGTGTGCTCTTGGGTCATGGACGGACAGCTATGTGACGATTCGCGGAACTTGGTGCGAACCGCTCAATGGCGAGGTCGTTCGCCGACTTAATCGCCTCCTTGCCGAGGCATCTGCGGCAAATCGGGGTGTCGCCAAAAGCGGGGAGTCGAAATGAGCTTGGGTGCGGTTACTTGCAATGATGGGGTCTCTCATGGGCTCGGAGGCTCTCGGCCTAGGCTCTTGGTTAGTGTTCGGGATGTGTTCGAGGCCGTTGATGCTTTGGACGGAGGGGCCGATTGGATTGATCTCAAAGAGCCACTGGCCGGGCCTTTGGGGGCTGTCGATGCTGAGGTTGCGTGCCAGGTGGTTGCGGCTGTTGCGGGACGTAGGCCGGTGTCGGCTGCTCTGGGCGAGCTGCTCGACTGGCCGAGCTCTTCGACTAGCGAACTGCTGGAACTCGAGGGAATCGAAGTCGTCAAGCTTGGGCTTGCCGGGTGTGGGGGGCAGGCCGGTTGGCAGGCTGCGTGGCAAGCCGCGGCTGAGGTGGTTCGCGGTTGTAACAAGGTGCTGGTAGGGGTTGTCTATGCCGATTGGCAGCAGGCCGAGGCCCCTTCTCCTGAGGAAGTAGTTGCCTGTGTCCAGGCGGCTCAGGGGGAGTACTTGCTGATCGATACCTTTGATAAGCAGGCGGGCTCGGTGTTAGAGCATTTTTCCTTTCATGAATTACTCGACTTGTTGCAGGTTACTAAAGCGGCGTCGATTCGTACGGTTGTTGCGGGAAGCCTTTCGCGAGCCCGTTTGGCTGATCTGCCGCAGGAGGGGATTGATCTGGTCGCGGTTCGCGGAGCGGTATGCGATGGAGCCCGAACTGCGTCGGTTAGCCGAAGCCTGGTGGCGGATTTTCGGCAGGCGATTTTCGAGCGTTGGGCGGAAACGGCTTAAAGATGGGTTTATTCGGTCATTTCTCCGGATTGCCAATCTGGCTGTATTGCGATACAACCAATTTCACGTTTCCTCCATGGTTTTGCTGATTTCTCAGGAGCCCAGTCGTGCCGAAAATCAATTTCGATGTCCCTCATACTCTTACTGCGGACGATGCCAAGGAAAAGCTCCAAAAGTTTATCGACGCGATTCAGTCGCGATTCAAAGACCAGGTCAGCGATCTCGAGCAGTCTTGGGAAGGCAACGACCTTTTGTTTGGCTTTAAGACCTTTGGTATCAAGATAGGCGGGAAAATTAGTGCTTTCGAGGATAAATTATCGGTCGATTGCGATTTGCCATTTGCTGCGATGATGTTCAAAGGCAAAATTGAATCGGAAATGCGTGAGCAGCTAGAGCGGTTGGTAGGGTAGAACGTCGCACGACCTCGGCGAATCCGCATAATCGTCATGACTCTCTGTCGAGGGCCTGGCGGCTCCTTGTTTTGCCCTATTGAAAAACAGGCACTCTTTGTTTGACTGGGTTGCATCGTAACCTAGATTTCTTTGTAGCGATTTCCCCCGACTTACGTTGGGCCTTAGACGGTTGGCCGCAGGTTCATCATTCTAAGGAAGTCCGAGGCAAGCAAAGAATTCCTGGTATCCCAGGGCGTTAATTAAACGAGCGAGGTTTCTAAAATGTCCACACGAGTACTAGTTGCAGACGATTCGAGCACGATGCGGAAGATCATCTTGCGTTCGCTCAACGCGGTCGGAGTTCCCGGCGCCGTTGAGGCAGCCGATGGCGAAGAAGCGGTCAAGCTTTTTAGCCCAGGCGCTTTCGATCTCGTTTTGACCGACTGGAACATGCCAGGCAAGAATGGCCTGGAAGTCATTACCGAAATTCGGAAACAAGACAAAGACGTTCCGATTATCATGGTGACGACCGAAGCTGAAAAATCACGTGTGTTAGAGGCGATTCAAGCCGGCGTCTCAGACTATTTGGTTAAGCCGTTTACGGCCGACACCTTGCGAGAAAAACTAGAGAAGCACGGCTGCTAGTCGAGCTAAGCTAAGAACCCACAGTCAGATTATCTGAAGCGTCTCCCGTGATTGCGGGAGGCGTTTTTTTTGTTTGAGGTGAGCAAGCCCCAGGGATTGCAATCCCTGGGCTTTGTTGTTGTGCGAGCTTCTTGGGCGTTTTCTTTGCCCCCCTGATTGGGGTTTTGTCCGTTGGGTAGGGGTCCCATGTTTTGGGACTTTATTCGCCTATTTTGTCCGGTGTTATGGCCGGAACTTCCGAGAATCGCAGGTTTTTCTTCAACGCCATGGGACAAAATGTGTGGAATTAAGGAATTTTGAAGCTCCTTTTTGGGACAAAATTATTCCCCAGATATCGATAGACAAATTGCCGGGACATGCGGTATGGAAGCTTGGAGTTGGTTGAGTTTTCAAAGAACGGGCGCAGTGCTGCGCGATAATTTAATGTTGCAGAGGGCGCGGCCAATTGCGAGCAGAAAAAGTTGGTTCGTGCTTTGGTGATTAGTTTTTTTGAACCACGGCGGAACAGCGGAACAACGAGAGGTCAGGGGTTTTTGGTCGGTAACAACCTCTTGTGCTGCACACACCGACAGGAGTTTGGGCAGAGGTTTCTCGTCA
This sequence comes from Planctomycetota bacterium, assembly GCA_024278955.1. GTDB lineage: Bacteria > Planctomycetota > Planctomycetia > Pirellulales > Lacipirellulaceae > Bythopirellula. Next base: position 57,879 of record JAJRSE010000012.1, read on the forward strand.
AATCGCTAGCGGAGGCATTTCTAAACGAGCGCTGGGCTGCGGCTTGCCAAAGATTCGATTAAGGCGGCTGGCAGATCTATTTTTTGTGAAGTCGCTCCTTCTACGTTTTTGATTTCCAACTCTAATGATTTTGGGACGTTGTTTTCTAAGTGCATGTAGAGCTTGCACTGCTCGTGGTGGCAGCTAAATTCTTTGTACAGGAATTTATTTTCGGTTGCACTTTCCCATTTGTCTGACTCTCTTTTGTTGATTTCTACGACCTCTTTGCCTCGTGGAGAGTAATTGTAGTACTTGGTCACCGTCACTTGAGGGTGAGGCTCGTTGTTGATGTGCCAATCTTTTTGATAGAGGACCCGGTAGATTTGTGGCGTTTTTTCTCGGTCGAGATTCGGCAGTTCGAGCTGTGCCAGAACTTCCTGCCCAGTTAAATCAGGAAGGATTTTCACCTCTGCTTGGGGGAAGTGTTTGCGTTTGGTAGTTGTGAAGGGATGCACTTTGCCATATTGGTCGTGAATTTCCAATCTTAAAGTAAGCCCTTCTAGTTCTTTTACCGAAGGGCACCCTTCAAATTCGTAGCGGTAAGGGCTTTGATTATCGAGTTTTCCCATGACATGGTGGCTATGCCCCATTACCACAAGAGGAAAAGGGCTTTGAGGGGCTTTGCCTGGATCGTTGCGGTAATAATCGATCAGTTTTCCTTGAACCCATCGAGTCCCCCATTTGGCGTGAAGTTCTATGCTGAGAACAGAATTAGGAAGCTCGCTTAGATTGATGATAAAACAATCTTCCGGGAAGAGGACATCAAAATAATTATAATCCTTACTAAGTCGAATGCCTGTAGGTTTATTGCAGTACAAAGAAAACCGGGGCCTCTTTGAATTCATGGCCACTAGCCATTGGTATAGAGTGAAAAGAAAAGTGAAGACAGAAAGACCAATCGCAATAAGTTCACCGGTTCCCATTCCATGTTCTCCTGAAATATCCGTGTTCCCAAAAATGCCTAATCTCTCTCGGTGAGCGTAGGCTTCTTCCAGAGAACATGACCTGCCTCAAGTCACGTCCTCTCTAAGGAAGGAGCCCGTCGTTCGCCTTGAAAGTGCATTGTCGCGAAGGGCCAAGTTCAAGGCTATGCCAATCGGTGGCTAGAAAAGTCTTTGAAATTAGAGGGGCAAAGGCTCGCCGGCACTGCCAGCACTTTCTTGCGGGCACACTTACTCGAATGATTGTCGGTGTTACCCGTTTTGTTAGATTGAGAGTACTCCGGCGGTCGGTTCGCTCGCGGCTGTTTTTTTGAGTTTGCTTATTCGTCGGTTACGCAGCCGAGGCTTGCGCTTTTTACGTTTTTGATGTATTTGTAGAGAGTTCCGCGGGTGGCTTTGAGAGGGGGGGCTTTCCAGGCTTCCCGACGGCGTTGCCATTCGGCTTCGGTGAGGTCGACGTTGATGGTGTTGGCTTCGGCGTCGATCATGATTTGATCGCCGGTTTGGACGAGCGCAATTGGGCCGCCGGTTTGGGCCTCGGGTGTGATGTGACCGACAATAAATCCGTGGGATCCGCCGCTGAACCGGCCGTCGGTCAGTAGAGCGACCTCGCTGCCTAGTCCTGCGCCCATGATGGCGCTGGTGGGGGTAAGCATTTCGGGCATGCCGGGGCCGCCTTGGGGACCTTCGTAGCGGATGATGACGACATCTCCCTTGTTGATTTTTTTCTGCTCCAGGGCGGCAAGCATTTCTTCTTCGGAATCAAAGACGTTGGCTGTGCCGTTGAATTGGAGGCCTTCTTTGCCGGTGATCTTGGCTACGGCACCGTCGGGGCAAAAGTTGCCACGCATGATGCAGATGTGTCCGGTGGCTTTGAGCGGATCAGAAAACGGGTGGACGACGTCTTGTCCTTCGGAGAAGCCGGGGAGGTCGGCTAGGTTCTCGGCGATGGTTTTCCCGGTGACCGTGATGCAGTCGCCATGGAGGAGGCCTTCGGCCAGCAGGAGCTTCATGACCGCCGGTGTTCCGCCGACTTTGTGGAGATCTTCCTGGACGTATTTCCCGCTAGGTTTTAGGTCGGCTAAGAAGGGGACGCGATCGCTGATGGTTTGGAAATCGTCGATCGAGAGGTCGACGTCGACGCTACGTGCCATGGCGAGCAGATGCAGCACGGCATTGGTCGAACCGCCGACGGCCATGATGAGCACGATGGCGTTCTCGAACGCTTGGCGAGTCATAACGTCGCGAGGTTTGATGTCTTTTTCTAGGCAGATGCGGATTGCTTCGCCAGCTTGCAAGCATTCTTTCAGTTTGTCGGGGTCTTCTGCCGGGATCGACGAGCTGTAGGGGAGGGACATGCCCATTGCTTCGATTGCCGAGGCCATGGTGTTGGCAGTGTACATGCCGCCGCAGGCGCCTGCCCCTGGGCAACTGTTACGAAGGATTTCTTGGCGTTCTTCTTCGGTGATTTTTCCGGTTAGGAATTCGCCGTAGCATTGGAACGCGCTGACAATATCGCGTTTTTCCTCGTCGGCGCCAAACTTGGTGAACCCTGGTTTGATCGTGCCGCCGTAGACCATGATGCCGGGACGATTGAGACGGCCCATCGCCATGATGCAGCCGGGCATGTTTTTGTCGCAGCCGGGCAGGGCGATGCAGGCGTCGTACCATTGGGCGGCCATCACGGTTTCGATCGAGTCGGCGATAATGTCCCGCGATTGCAGCGAGTAGCTCATGCCATCGGTGCCCATCGAGATGCCGTCGGAGACGCCGATGGTGTTGAATCGCATGCCGACCAAATTGGTTGCCTGGACGCCCTCTTTGACCTTCGCGGCAAGATCGAGCAAGTGCATATTGCAGGTGTTGCCTTCGTACCAAACGCTGGCAATGCCGATTTGCGGTTTTTGAAAGTCGTCGTCGGTGAGGCCTGTGCCGTAGAGCATGGCCTGGGAGGCGCCTTGCGACTTGGGTTGGGTAATGTGTTGGCTGTATTTGTTTAGTGGCTCAGGCAACGTGGGAATCCTCTCAAGTTTTTTTACTGAGGTTGGAATGGTTTGCTAGAAGCGGTCCATTGTACTCCATCGAGTAGGGCATGGCAGGGGGCTGCTGAGGCTTCGATTCCAGTCTATTTCGACGCTTCGGATCGGCTTGGGTAGCGCTCTGTCCCCGGATTATGGTTCAGGATTGGTTTCTGCGAAGAGAAAAATTGGAGCTGGGAAAAAATGTGTAAGAATTACTGCTCGGAGACGACTAACATAAAACGGTTGGTTGGGCTTGTAGAGATGGCCGGAATTGGGGTTCCAGAATGGGGATTCTGGGATGGAATTTGGCCAGAAATCTCGCTTCCGTGCTTATGGGGGCGGCGTACGAAAGATGAGAGAAAGCTAGGGATTTGATGACAATGGAAGTGACAGAAGAGCAGGTTCAATCGCAAGATCCGGCGGAGTGGGTTGATCTTTATGGCGATATGCTGCTGAGCTATGCGTTGTCGCGGATGCGGGATCGCGATATTGCCGAGGATCTTGTGCAAGAGACTTTTCTTGTTGCCTGGAAGACGAGAGACAACTTTGCCGGGCGTTCTCTGTTCTCGACTTGGTTGGTCTCAATACTTCGGCATAAAATTGCCGATCATTATCGTCGCGATACGAGTCGGGCAACCCAAGCGTACGATGCCTGGGAGGACTGGCAAGAGACGGAACCCCCATTCAGCAAGACAGGGAAATGGAGCCTTTCTCCTAAATCGTGGTCAGCGTCTCCAGAGGAACTGCTCGAGAATCGGGAGTTTTGGAAAGTTGTAGCCGGTTGTTTGGGGGATATGCCGGCCCATTTAGCGTATGTTTTTCGGTTGCGCGAGTTCAAGTCGGCAAAGACGAAGGATATTTGTAGCTTGCTAGATATTTCGACTTCGAATGTATCGGTACGGTTGCATCGAGCCCGATTGTTGATTCGGAAGTGTTTAGAGGAAAAATGGTTTGCGTAATTGGCTTGCGAGTTTGATTGGGTCACGGCGGAACCGCGGAATTATGGAAAGACGTTATGGATTGTAAAAAGGCGACGAGATTGCTGTCTGATGCTGAGGAACGGGAGCTTACGGCTCGCGAGAGGTTTGGATTGCGTTTTCATGTCTTGATTTGTACTGCTTGCCGTCGTTTTCAAAGCCAGTTGCAGCTGTTGCGGCATCTCTTATCTCATGCGACTCCCAAGATGCTGGCTTCTGTTTATGCCAGCGGCGTGAGGCTTTCAGATTCTCGACGCCAGAAAATCAAGGATCTTTTGTGGCAAGCGACTCAGGAACCGTAGGCCGGCGAGAACTTTTTTTATTTTCTTGGTAAGGTTTCTGCGAATTTTGCGACCAACCTCCCGAGAGCACATGGGTAGCCTGCTTCGTGCCATGGCGTCTTGTGGCTACTGTGCTCTCGAACGGACGGTAGAGAAAAGGTGATTCAGGCCAGTACGGTTTTGTCGCCCTCCTCTTTGTATTGCAACGTAGATTCGGCCCCCAGCTGCTAATGCACCTGAACCAGTATCTCTGAACGCGAGAGCCAACCATTGCGACACCAAGGCAGTTTTGACTGGTTTGGTGGAGACGGCTCGGCTTGCAATCTGCAAGTTTCTGGCAATCGTGGGTCGCTTAATCTTCGGATGTGCGCCTGCTTTTCTGATGTGACCCTGAATCCCTAAATCTTCTTAAGAGGAACTACCAATGCAAAAGAACTTGAAAAAATCGATTACCAAATGTCTGTTGAGCGGTGCTCTTGTTGGATGCCTGTTTGTCTTGCTTGCTGAGCAACGCGTTTCTGCGCAGGTGCTTCGGATTGAAATTGAAAACCTAGGTACCTCCAGCGATTTCTTTCTTACGCCTCTTTGGGTTGGGCTCCATAACGGGAGCTTCGATCTTTTTGACAATGGCTCGGCTGCTTCGCCTGGGCTTGAGACGCTTGCCGAAACGGGCGACCCCGGCACCTTGATGAGCGAGTTTGCTGCTCCCGGGCGTTTGCAGAGCGTGGCTGCTGACCCAGCCGGCTTTGGTTCGATGCCGGGCCAACCGCCTGTGATCGATCCGGGCAATACGGCCGTGACAGACATTTCGATTATGAATGCTGCTGCTTATCGTTACTTCAGTTTCGCTTCGATGATTATTCCCTCGAACGATGCGTTTATTGGCAACGGCAATCCGCTGGCCTACGAGCTTTTTGATGCAGCGGGGAATTTCAACGGAACGCAAATCATCGACATCACGGCGGCCAATATTTACGATGCGGGGACCGAAGATAACACGGGTCTTGGTGCGGCATTTTCTGCCATGGGTGGTTCGGAAACCGAGACCATTGGCGGTACCGTTAGCCAAGGTCCTGACTTGAGTAACTTTGTTGGCACGGATACTGCGGCAGGGACGACGATCGGTGCTGTGCCTGGTACGGCTCCGTTTGCACGGATTACTATTTCGGTCGTGCCAGAGCCTTCGTCGTTGTTGCTTGGCGGAATCGGACTTCTTGGCCTGCTGGGCGGGGTTCGCCGCCGACGCTAAGGCCTGCCCGAGCAGGTTAAGGCAGGACGGTCGAATTGAAACTCTAGAAAGCGGGTCTTCGAGCCATTGGCAGGAGGCCCGTTTTTTTGCGTGCTGCTCAAGCGATAACTCGCACTACTGCTACGACCGGCCTTCGTATTCGTCGACAAGCTCCGAGTTGTGCCAACGGGAGGCTCTTTTCCGCAGTATGTTTAAGGTAGACCACCCTCTTTGCCCAGGAACCCACCTTATGCTGGTACTTGCCCCAAGTCTTGAAGAATCTCCTGAATTGGAATCTGCGTTGGGGCTGGAAGTGCTGTTGGCCGACGGGCAGTTGAAGTCGCTTGTGGGGATGAGCGCCGAACCGTTGCAGCAATTACAGTGGGAGCAGGAGCAGTTGTTCGCTCAAGCAATTCTTAATGCTCCGAAGGGTTCGGAACAACGGGCTCGGGTTACGAGTCAGGCCTATGATACGATCTGTACGATACTGGCTGCGCAGCAAGACGATGACCAGCCTTTGGTGATGGGGATGGACCCTCGCTATGTGCGGCTCGTTCTCGAATTGCTTGGTCGCCAGGTGGGTCAGGGTTTTGGTCAGCCTGGTTTTTTTGAAGTGGGCTATGGCTGTGGATTGATGCTCAAAGAGGTGCGAGATCGGGGCTACCCGGTAGGCGGGCTTGAGGTTTCTGCGACGATGCGTGAGAAAGCGATCGGGGTGCTTGGCGAAAAACATGTCGACCGGTTGTTGCTTGGCGACCTGTGCGATGTTGATCGAGATTCTTTCGCAAGCCGGCCGAGCCTCGTTTATTGGAACGATGTTTTCGAGCACGTTAGCCCCGACGAAATTGAAGACTACTTGGCTCGGATTTACAAGTTGTTAGTTCCTGGCGGTAGCTTGGTGACGATTACGCCGAACTGGTTGATGCGCCCTTCGGATGTGACGGGCGACTTTTGCCCGCCGCGAACCGAAGCCCGTGGGCTGCATCTTAAAGAGTACCGTCTGGCGGAAGTCACGCAGTTGCTCAAGAAAACGGGTTTTCGTCAGGTGGCGACGCCGCTTGTCGTTTCTAAAAAACGCATCTATCTGTTAGGTAGCGGGCAACGATTTTGGAAGCAACTTGGCGAGCCGTTGTTCGACTACCTTCCCTATTCGCTGTCGGTGCTAATGTGCCGCGGGTTTGGGATGTCTTGTACGATCGCGACGAAGTGATTGTCGAGTTTCTGTTGGTTATGCTGGGGTGCTAATCGTATGCCAGCGGGGCAAATTGCTGCCTGATGCAACCGCTGCTGTGAAGTAATCTCCGAAACCTGCAGAGGTCAAGATATCGAACGCAAAATTGAGGTTGCACATGCCTCCCAGGACGGTTCGTCCTTGGGCACTTAGCGAGAGCTGCAACTGCCGTAAAAGTTCACACTCTGGCGCACTCAGTTTGCTATCACGGATCGGCAATTTTGAGCTGGATGAATCGTGTTCGATCAATGTGCCGATGTACAATTCAGCCGGATCGTGCGTATAATGTCAAAACGGATTTTCGAGGGACTGCGAAACCTTCATCCTGTCCTAGGCATGACATGCAGATTGAATATGACATCACTGAATTTGTTCCTCAGCCGCACCTGATCGAGTTGTTTCGGAGATTTGTGACGGCTGCGGCTGAACGGTCGGGCACCAACTCAAAAACGGTTGGCCGGGTCGTTATCTGCAGCGTGGATCGCTACGGGCCTATCATCGCGTCGATCAGTCCGGGAGCTAGCTATACAAACAACGAGACTGCAATGGGTGTGGGCAAGACGCTGCCCCGACGCGTGGATGGGACGGTTGTGTCCGACATTGTCTTGCGAGCGGATCTCTTCGCTGCATTCGGAGAGGTGCCGGATGGAGAAATCTCGCTCACAGAATGGCCGTCTAAAGTTCAGCAGATCTTCTATGCACTCTGTCACGAGTTCGGGCATGTCCGCGACTACGCACTGCGTGCCGAACTTCACGACGCTATCGATCCGCGTTCCGGTCCGTTTTCCATCTCGGAAACAGCGGAGTATTACGGGCAGATAGTCCTGACCGAGTTTGCCGCTTGCCGCCATGCATCGGCGGTTGTGACGAAGGCACTATTCGACTTTCAGATGGCAGACGCGGCTGAACGGCTTCAGGCTACACAGAAGCAGGCCCATGAGTATCAGGAAAACCAGAACGACTGTACCCGACGCGTGCTGTGTCATGTCGCCTGTCAGGCCGCCTGGGTGTTTCTGGTAGAACTGACGAAGCTCTATGGCGATGGGACGGGGCGATCTGATCGAGGAAGTTCGGATATTCGAACGGAATTTGGTAAAGGCAACTCCCTTGACGGATGTCCTGGATAAGTATGGTGCAGCTTACCCGGTGTGGGACACACCAGATCAGATCGAAGAACTGACAGAAGTGTGGCACCACTATGGCCGGGAACTTCTCCGGGTCGAATTCTTGCGGCAAAGTAATGGGGGGGATGATATCGAGGGTATTGTGTAGGTCCGTCCGTTCTCGAATTGCTCAAAACAATGTCGGGACCACCCGTCTGTAGTGTGGGCGATCACTTACTCGCCTTGAGATTGCGCCCCGCCAAGAGTCCCAGGAGGGCGCATCATTTGGTCACGAGCGAAAGCTGCTTCGCTCAGTCGAACTGCACGAGGTTTGCACAAACTTCTGCGAGTTGGCTGCCGTGGATGAATATTTGAATTGACGGTATTCTTTGCCTGGCCGGTCTTGTATGAAGTGGCCAAGGTCGGCGTGCCATGTGCTGTTTTGATATTTACCCCATGCTTCTTTGGTAGGTTACGAATCCGCCGCTTAGGTTCACGACTTTGAAATCTCGTTGGAGAAGCAGTCGGGTGGCGAGGTAGCCGCGCTGGCCTACTTGGCAGTAGGTGGCTATCGACTGGTCGCGGGGGAGTTCGTCGAGGCGGGTGCGTAGCTGCTCGATCGGGATGTTGACTGCTCCGTCGATGTGGCCGGCTGCGAATTCTTGAGGGCTTCGGACATCGAGCACGAAGGGTCTGTCGGCCTCGGTCGAGGCTTTGAGATTTGCCATGTGGCCAATGGGTTGGTCGCCTCGCAGGACGCCTGCGGCTACGAAGCCGGCCATGTTGATGGGGTCTTTTGCCGAGCCAAATTGGGGGGCGTAGGCGAGTTCCATTTCTTCGAGATCGTAGACGGTCATGCCTGCTTGGATGGCGACCGCCAAGACGTCGACCCGCTTGTCGACACCGTTGCGTCCAACGACTTGGGCTCCGAGCAACTTGCCTGAGTCTGGGTGGAAGAGGACCTTGATGGTGAGCGACTCGGCGCCTGGGTAATAGCCGGCATGGTTCTTGGGGTGAACGTATACTTTTTCGTAGGGCTGCTTAGCCGCTTCCAGCCACTTTTCGCTGAGGCCGGTCATCGCGACAGCCATGTCGAACAAACCGACGATGGCGGTGCCTTGGGTGCCTCGGTAGGTTGAGTTGCGACCGAAGATATGGTCGGCGGCGATGCGTCCTTGGCGATTGGCGGGGCCGCCGAGCGGGATTTGGATTGGCGAACCGTCGACGAAGTGTCGCACCTCGACTGCGTCGCCGACGGCGTAAATATCGGCATCGGAGGTTTGCATTTGAGGATTGACTTGGATTCCTCCGCGAGCCCCCACCTCAAGACCTGACTCGACCGCCAAGGTGTTTTCGGGCCTTACGCCGACGCTCATCACGACCAGATTGGCGGGCACAACTTCGCCCGATTTGAGTCGGACTTGCATCGCGTCGCCGTTTTGCTCGATCGATTCGGCAGCGTCGGCCAGTCGAAGCTCGACGCCATTTTGTCGTAGATGCTCGGCGACTGGGACCACCATTTCGGCATCCCAGGGAGGGAGGATTTGATCGGCCAGTTCGACGACGGTTGTCTTGAGGCCTCGGTGGACAAGGTTTTCGGCCATTTCGAGGCCGATGAAACCTGCTCCGATGATGACGGCGGCATCGGCCGTGGCGACAATTTCTTGCATACGGTCGGCATCGTGCAAGTCGCGTAGAGTCATAACTCCGGGCAGATCGGCTCCGGGAATTGGGGGCCTGAGCGGGCTAGCACCAGGCGAAAGAATGAGCTTGTCGTACGGCAGGTCGTAGCTTTCGTCGGTTTCTAGATTTCGGACGGCGACCGTTTTTTGCTTGCGGTCGATCGAGATGACTTCGGTACGAGTGCGGACGTCGAGTCGATAGCGATCGATGAGCCGCTGTTTTGGAGCGACTAACAGGTCGTCGCGTTTAGGGATCACCCCTCCGATAAAATAGGGTAAACCGCAGTTGGCGAATGAAGGGGCTTCGCCCCGTTCGATCAAAATGATTTCGGCGTCTTCGTCGAGCCGTCTGGCCCGTGCTGCTGCTGATGCTCCGCCTGCGACTGCTCCTACAATGACGATTTTCATTTTTCTTTTCCTTGTGTGATCTATCTGGGATTTTTCTATTTTGTTCAGTGTGTTGCACTAGCCGCTACAGCAGGAAGAGCCATTCTTAGAAGTTTGATTCCAAGGCATTTTCGCTAGCAACATTCCCATGCCGCAGGTGTCGGTAAGGCCGGCAAAAACTAGGCCTAGTCCGACGAATGCGGAGAGTCCGATAAAGTAGGGGTGAATCACCTGGGCAAGAGCAGCGCTGAGGACGACCAGACTGCCTGCGGCGATGCGGACTTGCCGTTCTAGGGAGATGGTTTTCTTGCCTCGAACGACTTCGAGCCCGGCTTCGTCCCAGGCGAGCATTCCGCCTTCGACGTTGACAAGGTTCTCGAACCCGGCGTTCAGGAACTTTTGGCAAGCCTGCCCGCCGCGGCCGCCGCTACGGCATATCACATAAAGGGGCTCGCTGGACTTACCGCTACGAGATTCCATGATGTTGTTGGGGTCGATCGTATCGAGGGGAACATTCCGGGCGGCTGCGATGTGGATTTCTTGATACTCGACCGGCGTACGGACATCGATCAGTTCGACGATTTTGTTATCTGCGAGCAGTTGGTTTAGTTCTTTTGGGGCGATGGTTGTGGGGCTCATGAGTAACTCCCTGCCGATTTCATAGAGTGATGTGCTTTTGTATTGAGGGGGGCGGTGTAGGGTGAACTATCCAAAACGCTGTTCAATACATGCGAGGATATTGGAAAGGTGAGGTTCGACGACGCGGTAGTAGCGTCGCTGGCCATCTTTTTGGCTTTCGAGAAAGCCGCAGTGTTGCATCTTTCGTAAATGTTCGGATGCCATGTGGGGGGCGATACTGCAAGCCTCTGCTAGTTCGCCGACGGTGTATTCGCTTTGCAGTAACATCTGTACGATCCTCAGCCGATGGGGGTGGGCTAGCGTACGGAGGCATTCCGCCGCTTGCTCCAGGCTTTTCATGTCGGTGAGTTTCTTTTTTTTGGTTTTGGATATTGGCATCGTTTCTTTCCTCTCGATGTAAGTATATCGCGATATAGCGATATAAGCAATAGGGTTTTTTGCTTTTTTGAGAAAAAATGTGGTGGCTCTGGTGTTTCCTGCTTAGTTTTCGCACTTTTTTGAGATTGAGATTGCCCGCGAAATGGGCGAAAGTGCGCGAAAAGGTGGGGTGTTGGAAGCCCTGTAATGTTGTTTTTATATTGAACCGCCAAGGACGCCATGAGCGCCAAGGTAAGAAAGGGAAAGCAAGGGATGCCTATGGAATAGGCTAATCGGCAGGTTGCTTCTTTTGTTTTCTTGGCGTTTGGCAGTTGTTTATTGAGTTTGCATTTTGCCCGGATATACCCTCTGCCACGGTGCATTATTCTGTTCGATCTTGCTATAATGCGTACCTCGATTGCTTAGAGTTTTCAGAAAGGTAAGCCTTTTGTAGGGTTCGTTTTTGAGATTACTAAGTAATAATAAACTTGCTAGCCGTAACATCCGAATGGATTTTTACAAATGAGAACGGATTTTCCGCAATACGATCCACCATACGATAGTCCGCTAGAAGATGTTTTCGCGTGGTCCCTGAGTAAATACGTTGCCCGAGATGTTACCATTTTTAGACAATTTGAAGTCCCAACGGCTTGCGGTAAATTTCGCATCGATTTCGTTGCAGTTACACCAAACGGATACAGAGTGGCCTTCGAATGCGACGGTGCTGACTTCCACGAAGATTCGCGTGATGAGTGGCGTGATGCGATGATCTTGGGTAGCGGCCAGGTTGATTCGATTATTCGACTTCGCGGTCAAGATATTTTCCATCGAGTAAATGATGTGTTACTTGTTGCGTCACGCTGGCATCCTCGAATCTTCTCGGAGCGTGCGTTCCACAACCTCACCTGCCTGGCATCCAATCGAGCACTGATGTACGACGTTTCCGATGATCCGTTTACGGCTGTCATTTCGTATCCGGATGAATCTAAGGTTGCTTCATCGCCTCTGCACATCCGATTGTTCCGGCGTATGCGTGTGAACCCATCAGGTGTACGCCGGCAGTTTTGGCAATGTGCCTTTCGATTTGCAACTAGCAATGGTGGCGGTAACCTCGACGAGGTAATTCGAGAGTATCGAAATCGTGTTTGGAGTAGTCCATGAGCCAAGGGCCGTAGTCAATAATTCGCAGCACATTAAAGTCGAGTAGGATGGGTGGTGCGCCGCAAATCGCTTTCCTGTCGTGGTACTGTTGCCTATCGAGACGCTTTACCAATTCGTTAAGTTGCACCCATCATAAGCAGCAAGCATCGTAAGCGAGGCACACATTGATGGGTGCGACCTTTCGGCGGTCGACGCGTTTCGTTACGAACAATCCGAGTGTTCGAGTGTCGGTTTCCCGCCGGAAAGCACCCATCCTACTCGACTGAGCGATGGTTGATTACAATGGCGACTACCTGATACGCAATTCAAGCCTGGGCTAGATCTTGCCGTCTAGGCCCATCTGATAGTATTTGTGGGTGATGCTGTCTTGGTTTTCTAGTAACCAGTCGATGGAGGGTTCGTTATTCATCGCTTTACGAATCGCTTGGGCCATCGCTTTGCGGTGGATATCGAAGAGAGCTTTGTGGTCGAGGTTGTCGTCGTCGATTACACCCGGGTTGAGCCATACGCTGCAGATGATGCCGAGATCGTTGGCTTTTTCTTTGGGGATGTCGCCAGCTCGAACTGCGTCGAGCACTCCGTTGGCGATGGCGGCTTGGACGGTTCCCATCAGAATGTTGGTGTAACGTGAGTTCTTGACCGTAACTTTGCTGACGCAAAGCGTGACAGGGCGGACCTGGATATCGGTGTTGAGGATGGCAAACACTTTAGAGTGGCCCATCGACTGGTCGCCGGTGAGAGTCGCGAGCGCGGTGCCAACGGGTCCGTCGAGTTCGCCGATGACGACTTCGGGTTCAGCGGCAGTAAAGGGAGGTCCACCGGCTACAAGGGACTCCCCAGAACGAAAAACGATGCGGTCGGACATGAGAATTGGCATCCTTTGAGGAAATTACGTGAGTGAAGAATTGAGCCTAGAAATTTACTGCCTGAGTGACGCATTGTAAAACTACGTCCTATTGCCTCGCCCAGGTACCTGCCTCGCACTGCTGGGCAAGCCAGCAGTGGCACCCGAAAACCAAGCGGCTGATTTGCCCAAGCCTCTTTTTCGCTGTGACGCAGCAAGTGCCGTTTGTTTTTTTAAGCAGCGCGGGCGCGGCGGGGGGCTTTGGTGATTTGGCCATTGAGGTCGGTCATGTGAGACAGCCCCATTTTTGCCACGGCTAGGCTTTGGAGATTGGGGGATTGGTCGGCTGCGGAGGGCGTCTGTTTTTCGTTCCAGATTCTTGCGGTTACTTCAGGCACGATGCCGACGCGTAGGCCTTGGCGATGGGCGCGGACGAAGAACTCTTCGCGTTCGTCGTTTTTGAGTTCCGGGTCCCATCCGCCCATGGAGCGTACTTTTTCGGTACGGGCTACGAAAAAGTTATGTACCATGTCGCACCAGAGATAGCCTTCGCCAGTCGAGCGATGGCCTGCTTGCAAGGTGAGCTGGTCGCCGGCCAGTTCGAGGATGCCGTGGCCTGGCTGGGGTTTTTGTCGGACGAAGAACCAGAAGGATTTTTGGCAGCCGAGGAGATCGCCGGAGGCGAGGTCGAGTTTATCGGAGGCGACCAATTGTAGTAGCTGGCTGAGTTGGGTCTCTTTTCCGATTTCACATTGCTCGTCGATTAGCAGGAAGTAAGGTGTGCGGATGCGTGCTAGCATGGCGTTGCATGCGGCTCCGCGACCGACGCCGGCGGGCAATCGGATGGAGGTGCCGTTGGATTCGGCGGACGTTGCCATGCCATCGTCGGCAACGAGAATAGGCAAGTCGGGGTTTGCGCGTTTGAGGCTCCGCTTGAGTCGGCTCAGAGATTTTTGGTTTCCGCGAGAGGGAATGATCGCGGTCAACTGGGTCAGATCATCGGAGGCCACGGCATCCACCTAACGAAAAGATTTGAGGGAAAGTCGGCAAAGCTGCTTTTCCTTAAATCGCCCGTGGGGGCTGGCAGATTCAAAAAAACCGCTCTCGGTTGTATCCAGGACCCTAGGTTTCCTATTCCTCCTGGAAGTTAAAATCTTGGCAAACTTCTCATTTTGCATCTCAGGAACAATTTTTTAACTGCCATGGACGCCAATAGTGCCAAGGAAAGAACGAATGGCTTTTATTTCATCGCTGCTTAGTTTTCGGGTGCCACTGCTGGCTCGTCCAGCAGTGCGAAGCGGGTACCCGGCGTCCACTGCTGGGCAAGCCAGCAGTGGCACCCAACTCGAATGCTGGTTTGCTCCATTGTATCCTTTCTACCCTTAGAATGGTTCTGCTAGCTGTGGGTACAGCCGTTGCTATCGTTTTGGTTGGTCGTTACACTTCTTGCCCATTTGAATAGCGTACTTCGTACTGCGGAGCAGAGATGCGGCTGGGAATCATATTACCGAATTGGATTGGCGATGTTGTGATGGCGACGCCTACGTTGCGAGCGCTTCGTAAGCACGTCTCGGGCGACGGAAAAATTGTTGGCATCATGCGTCCTTACGTTGCCCAGGTGTTGGCCGGCAATCCGTGGCTTGACGAGACGATTTGTTACTCGAAGAAGAAATCAGACACGGTCCTTTCGGGATCTCAACTTCGGCAGAGTTTACAAGCGGCGAATCTCGATGCGGTGGTGTTGCTTACCAACTCGCTTCGCACCGCCTGGATGGCTTGGCGGTCGGGTGCTCGCGAGCGCATTGGCTATTCGCGAGATGTTCGGGGTTGGATGCTGACGACGAAACTTTACGAGCCGCGCCAAGGCGGGAAGATTTCTCCGCTTCCTCAGATTGATTCCTATCTCAACATCGCTTATGCGATGGGTTGTTCCCAGGAATCTTCGCAGCTTGAATTGTCGACTCGCGAGGAAGATGAAGCACAGGCTGATAGGGTTTGGAAGCAGCTCGGCTTGCCTGAGGGTGAGAAGGTTGTTGTTTTCAATTCTGGGGGTGCGTTTGGAGCGGCGAAAGATTGGCCGACGGAGTATTTTGCAGAATTAGCGCAGCGACTCGTACGGCGCAACGGCATGCATGTGCTGATTAACTGTGGACCTAATGAACGAGATAAAGCGAAGAGCATTGTGGAGTTGGCTGGCGATGCTCGTGTGGTGAGTTTGGCCGAGCAAGCCGAGCTACCGATTGGGCTAACAAAGTCGGTGATACGCCGTTCGCGGCTATTGGTGACGACGGATAGCGGGCCGCGATTTTTTGGCGTGGCGTTTAAGAAGCCGGTCGTGACGCTTTTTGGTCCGACGAGCACACGTTGGACGCAGACGCATAGCGAGCTTGAAGTGAGTTTGTCGATGAAGCTCGATTGCCAGCCGTGCATGGAGCCGACTTGTCCGCTGATTCATCACCGCTGTATGCAAGATCTTTCGGTTGGCATGGTTTATTCTAAGGTGAACCAGCAGCTGAGTAAATTTGCTGTGCAAGGGGAAGCGGCGTAGAGGGTTGGCGGTGCCGGTGATATTGCGAGCGTGTCGTATGGCGTCCCCCATTTTTCGATAAACTCGAATGCAACCTGGGCACGGTTTTGAGCGTTCTCGACCGAATCGCGACACGGGACGGGGCTCGTTGTGGTTCGGGGAGATTCTGGAGGAAAAGCAGGCGTCAAGCCCAGGGATTGCAATCCCTGGGCTTTTTGCGTGTATTTGAAGAGTCGCTTATTTTTGAAATTTACTTTGGTGGGCTGGCACCTGGCTGTTTGCGTGAATATCGCCTCCTTCAAACGTAGGAGAACGATGCTACAATGTGTAGCGTAAGTTGACAAAATTTCCATCGTTTCCTAGGAAACGGTTAAATAAAACGAGGAGTTAGTTCATGGCGGTTTCTACTGCGGCATTGCGAGAGCTTCACCGCATTCATGGGCAGCTTAGCGATTTGAACGATCGTTTGGCGCGCGGGCCTCGTCGAGTGCGTGCCCGCGAGGGGCAAGTTGCCAAGCAGCAGGCGGTATTGTCTGAGACTCGGGAGTCGGTCAAGCAGACGCAGTTGATTGCCGATCGGAAGCAGCTTGACTTGAAGTCGGGGGACATGAAGATCGAAGACTTGAAGGCCAAGCTTAATGCCTGTAGCAGTAACAAGGAGTATCAGTCGTTGCTGGAGCAGATTTCGGCCTCGGAGATGGCAGGCAGTGTGCTTGCCGACGAGATTCTTGAGGGGTTGGAGAAGATCGACCAGCTCGAAGCCACGGTTGAAGAGGCAAAAAAAAGCGAGGCAGCTGCGGAAGTCGAATTGGCCAAGTGCCAGGAAACGGTCAGCGCCGAATCGAAAGTGATTCGTGCAGACATCGCTCGTTTGGAAGGCGAGCTTTCGTCGGCAGAGCAAGGGTTGCCAGCAGACCTCAAAGATGAGTACCAGCGAGTAATTCGTGCCAAGGGCGTCGACGGGATGGCCGAGGTCGAGGAGTCGGTCTGCCAGGGGTGTGGCTTCAAAATTACGCTCAATATGCAGAACGATTTGATGCTCTCGAAACCGATATTTTGCAAAGCTTGTGGCTGCTTGCTCTACATTAGCGAGGCGTAGTTGAATTTCCTTGCCAGCCGCCCTTTACAGAGCAATGGTTGGTCGAGAGAATAGTGGGGTATCAGGGTCTTCCAGTTAGGAAGGCCCGTTTTGTTTGGCTGGTTTCTGTTTTATTTTGCAAGACGTTTGGCTTTAGGTTGCGCCGCATAGCGTAATCGAATTCATAGCAGTTGGAGTTCCCATGTCTGATCGCGTACCGATGACACGTACTGGCTTCGATAAGCTCAAGGCTGAGTTGAATGATATGGAAAACGAGCAGATGCCGGTTATCGAAAAGCGAATTGCGGCTGCTCGGGCTGAAGGCGATTTGAGCGAGAACGCCGAGTATCACGGCGCCCGCGAGAGCCAGGGGATGTTGCAAGCGAAGATCAATCTTCTGAGAGACAAGCTCGCCCGGGCCGACATTGTCGACACCTCGAGACTGCCGAAGGACCAGGTTGTGTTTGGCGTGACGGTCAAAGTAAAAGACCTCGACTTTGGTGACAGCGAAGAATTTACGCTTGTCGGAGCTGGCGACGAAGATTATGACATCGGCAGAATTCTCATTACGAGCCCGCTGGGCCAGGGACTGCTCGGGAAAAAAGTTGGCGATAAGGTCGAGATCGAAGTTCCCGCGGGGACGAATCGGTTTGAGATTCTGGATCTGCGTTTCGACGATTAGCTTTTACGGTGAATCTCCATTTTGCGTCTCATTTTTATAGCCGTTGGCTGACTTGCTGTGGTGTTGTTTATTCCACACCAAAGCGGTAGACGCAAATGTGTCGGTAGGTTTCGCCGGGCCTGAGAATGGTTGTCGGAAAGCTTGGCACGTTGGGCGAATTTGGGTAGTGCTGGGTTTCTAAGCAAAGTGCCGAATGGGGTGCGTAAGTTTTGCCGTCTTTGCCGGTTTGGTTGTGCAAGCCGTTGCCGGTGTAGAGCTGTACGGCAGGCTGGTCGGTTTCGACGTGCATCACTCGGCCGGAATTCGGTTCAAAAACTTCGGCGATCGTTCGTAGCTCGCCCCTGCTGCCACGGAGTACGAAATTGTGATCGTATCCTCCTGCGGCCGTCGCGGTGACTTCGGCAAATTTGTCGCCGATTGGGTGGCGGTCGCGAAAATCAAGTGGGGTGTCCTCGACGCTGACGATTTCGCCAGTAGGAATCAGATCGTCGTCGACTAGGGTGTAGCGGTCGGCGTCGATCCGCACTTCGTGCTTTAACACACTGCCTGCTCCGTGGCCAAGTAAGTTGAAGTACGAGTGGTTTGTGAGATTCACCGGCGTCGGCTTATTGGTGGTTGCCTGGTATTCGATTCGCAGCGCGTTGTCGTTGGTAAGCGTGTAGGTGACTTCCATCGCAAGCTTGCCGGGGTAGTTTTCTTCGCCCTCGGGGCTCGTGTAAGTGAGACGTACGCCGCTTCCCCCGTTTTCTTCAAATGCTTCGCCGTGCCAAGTAAGCCGATCGAGGCTACGGTCGCCACCGCCATGGAGGTGGTGTTCGCCATGGTTGCGAGCCAATTGATAGTCAACACCGTCGAGTTGGAATTGTCCGTGGCGAATGCGATTGGCAAATCGACCTGTAACACAGCCGAAGTGCTGGTTGCTCCCAGATTCGTAGCCGGCTAAGTCGTCGAATCCCAGAACCACATCGACCCAATTGCCGTCGCGGTCGGGGACATGAAGTTCGGTAAGTGTTGCTCCGCGGGAGATCCATTTGGCAACCATTCCGTGCGAATTTTTGGCGGTGTACTGCATCTAAAGCTCCCGGAGGATGAATCGGAACGAACCAGTTTGCGAGGCCTGAAAAGATGTGGCACTCGACAGACGACCGATTATCGCGGGCAGCTTGTGCTTTGACAACACCCGAGTTTTTGCGATGCCTAATACTACAGCGCTAAGTCGTTGGAACCACGTCGTTGGAACCACAAGGACACGACGAACACCACGCCCTAGTAAAAGCTAAGACAAACGAATAGGCAACCGTGTTTTGTTGAGTCGGTATTTTCAGGAAACAACATTCCAACCTGCTGGTCGAGGCAAAATCGTTGCACCTGCGATTATCCGCCTCCTCTTCTTATTGCAGCTGGCTGAGGGGTTGCAAATTTCCAATAACCAACGGGCCATGCGCCCGCCCTTGGTAAAGCACCCAGGGCGGGACGCGTTGGCTTACGTTCGTGCAGGTTTGATTAGAGTTCGAGGATCACGTCGTCGTCATCTGCTTCTAAAGTATCCTCGCTATCGATAAGAATGAAATCGATCTCACCGTCGAGAGCATGGACTTTGTCGGCGCCTTGGCCGCCATAGATGAAATCGTTTCCACTACCTCCATGGAGCGAGTCGTCGCCTTGTCCGCCGAGCAGGACATCGTTTCCTGCGCCGCCGCGGATTTGGTCATTTCCTAAGCCGCCAGAGAGGTAGTCTCTGCCACGTCCGCCGAATAGGCGGTCCCGACCGGCCTGGCCTAGAAGCCGGTCGTTGCCAGCAGCACCGACGAGCAGGTCGTTGCCATCGCCGCCTTCCATGTAGTCGTTTCCTGCGCCGCCGTTCATGCGGTCGTTGCCAAGCTGACCGAAGATTCGGTCGTTGCCTCGCATACCGAACAGGATGTCGTTGCCTGCGCCACCGTAGATGATATCGTCGGAGGAGAAGACGGCATCAACAGCGGCAGTCAGGACGCCTGCTGGTGTGGCGCCTTGGGCGTCGATTTTTCGGAACAGTTCATTCGCTTCGGGAAGGCCCTCGCGAAGAATCACGCCGGTGATTTCCGGTTCGTCCAGCGGATCGCCGGGCGTCGTGTCGGGGCCGTTGGTCGGATCGCCAATAATCAGATCAGCTCCCGCGCCACCATTGAGGTTGTCGGCACCGGTACCTCCGAGGATGAAGTCGCGACCTTCGTCGCCGCGGATTCCATCGTTACCTCGACCGCCGAGAATGATATCGCTTCCTGCTCCGCCACGAACTTTGTCGTTGCCATTACCAGCGAGGATGATGTCGTTGCCCTCGCCGCCAACGATTTCGTCGTTGCCCGAGTTGACGTTCGAGTATCTTCGAGCGTAGTCGATTAGACCATCGTAATCCTCGGGAACATTATTGGTTGCGTCTCCGAAGAGCCAGTCGTTGCCTTGACCTCCGTCGAGTGTGTCGTTTCCGCTCCCGCCGGCCATGGCATCATTTCCTTGCCCGCCGAGAAGGCGGTCGTTTCCAACGCCTCCTATGATAGCATCATTGCCATTTTGGCCGTGAAGAATATCGTTGCCTCGACCGCCAATTATCAGGTCGTTGCCTTGGGCTCCTAAAATTAGGTCGTTGCCCTCGCCACCGCGGAGAAGATCGTTTCCGCTGCCGCCGATTAGCACATCGTTACCTGCGCCGCCATTCATTTGAGTCCATTGTTGCACGTTCGAGTTCATCCAAACGACGTCGTTGCCGCCTTTGGCATTGACTCGAATACCTTTGACCTCGTCGTTGTTGTAGGTGCTTTCATTACCATTGACGAACACACGGAGCGTGTTGCCCGAGTCGACAAAAGCGTAGATGAAGTCGTTTCCTTCTGTTCCTTCGGCCACAATCACGCCTGCTGGCGGATCGATCGGCTCGAGATCAATACCAGAGGGCAGTAGGTCGACTGGCGCCAAGTCTGCCGCTAGCAAATTGCGGGCTTCGAGCGCCTCGAAACGAATCGGACGACGTTGGCTGTTAGCGAGTTTTTTCTTTTTTCGATTGAACATAGACATGATAAGAAATTCTCCTTGAGTAAAACCCCAGTATTTCTTGACGATTGGCTTGGTGCGCACCTCTTCGCAAGGTGTAGCACCTTTTTTTCACAAGAGAGCGCATCTCTAGCGCAGAGAATATCGAACGTGGAAAATTCTGTTCCCTAGCTCAGTCGATCTGATGAAAAAATCAGAAAGCCTTGCGCTAATGAGTTGCGTCCTTTGCAACAAAAGTCAATCGCCCCGACCGACCCTTCGCCCCCATAGCCCGGCGACTCTCAGGCTGATAAGTATTAGCCTTTGAGTCAAAAAACAAGATAGCCTGTGCCCCCAGCACCCTGGCCTTTTAATAGAACCCCGAGAATCCCCCCGGGTTTCTATTAGTTTATCAAAAAAAAGAAGAAAGTCAATGCGATTGTCAGGCGATGGACTTCGCGGGGTGGTCGCTGGGATAACGATTTTGGTTACTGTCTCAGGGTGGGTATAATGAGGTGGAAGAGGAAGTATGCCAAGACGCTTTAAGGGAAGAGAGAACACATGACAATTCGACGTTTGATGCCGGTTGTGGCTGTTCTGGTTGCTTGGGGCGGATGCCCTGAAGTGCTATGGGCTCAGATTTCCGGGGCGGGACCTGGTTCCTCTATTCAGGAGTCGGAGCGTGACGCAAACCGGAGTGGCTTGAGCGAGGACGACCGCGGTAGCTTCGAGGCATCGACAGCTGACGAGGGTTTGGTAGGCCGAAATGCAGAGAATGTTAGCAAGATGCTCCGTGAGCTTCGTGGTAGCAAACGACAGCAGCGGAGTGTTGATATGGCGGTCGAAAATCTCAATGAAAGGCGTAGCTCGCGGAACCGACGGCGCTCGCAGCAGAGTCCACCGCCGCCGATTCACGTTCAATTTCTGCCTTCCTTTCGCCAATACCAGAGACCCGTGGCTTTGGTTGCCAGTGGAGTGCAAGCACGGATTTCTCGTCTGCTTGAACAGCGGGACGCAGGTTCGGTTCGAGTTGAGATGGTCGACCGAACGGCGACCCTCACTGGAATGGTGGAAAGTGAGTACGAGCAAAGGCTGCTCGAAAGAATGGTCCGAATCGAACCTGGCGTTTCTTCGGTAAGGAACCTGATTGTGGTCGAGGGGCCAGCGATTGCACCGGGGAATTAGGCTGAGTGCAATGCTTCAGGAAAGTGAAGAAGAGTTCTCATTTTTTTTTCGGTATGGCCAGACGCTGCTTCCAGTTGTTTGATAGCGGTATCGAAGTCGTTGTCATTTTTGTTTTTGGCTTCGGAGCTGTCTCGAGCGCTAACGCTGGGGCGACGTGCCCATTCCAGGTGCGGATTGTCGAAGCGCCATTTGAAGAGCGAACTGCCGGAGCGTGTTGCGCCAGCTGGACTTGGGAGTTGCTGGTAGAAGGGCTTTCGTTAGCAACGAGGGCTACTCTTCCTGGAAGCAGGTGCCTTGTTTGCTCGCCGACGATTAAAGAGCCTCCCTCGGGCTCGAAGCGGGCGATTAGACTTATGTTTTTGCGTTCACCGCCGACCTCGTCCCAGGGTAGCCAGATGCTGTAGGATGGGCCTAGGGCTGACTTGCTTTCGTGTCGCACGAATTGTTCTTTAGGAAAGATGAAGCGGCGGGTGGGCTGTGTGCTGCGAGGTTGGCCTTCGGTTTCTTCAAAAGCATAAACAACAAGTTGGCCATCAATTCGGACAGGCTTTTCGCGGTCTTGGCCGAAGAATGTAAGTCGCCCTCCAAAACCTCGTTGTGGCTTTTGTCCCGTTTGCTTTAGCACCGTGTCGGTCCAAGAGCTAACCATTCTCATAGGAATTTCTGTCTGTGCAGGCTCCTCTGATTTGAGGCCAATTGCACGTCGAGGGTCGAGACTTTTCGCAAAATTTCTACTCTTCGATTTGCCAGCTGCGCATCCTGCATAGGCGACCAGGGTAGCTAGGAAGCAGAGCGAGTAGATTCGGGTGACACGATTCATGGATGCACTTGTTCTGAAGTTTTTTGGCATTGTTTATGGGGTGGTGCCGGAGCTGTGGGCTTGCCCAGCAGTGGACGCCGGGTAGCCGCTTCGCACTGCTGGGCAAGCCAGCAGTGGCACTCGAAAAACAAGCCTATTGGTTACTTTGTTGTGGCCACTTTCTCTGATTTTCCGAACATTTTTGGTAGTCGGAAAATGCTGCTTTTTTTTGCGGTTTGCTCAGGGGCGTTGGGTGTTTGTGCTGAAGGAGCGAGCGAAGGTTCTGGCAAAGTCGGTAGATTTTCTGCTGGAGTCGGCAGATAGTTTTGCGTCGGCACTTGCTCGGGGTAGATGACCTTGGCTTCTGCTGCCCCGGCCGGGTCACGGATGCTTCTCAGTCCAACGGGGCCGTGCATGTTGATGACGTCGGAGAGGCACCAGTCCATTCGAGCGGATTCGATTTCCTTGATCATCTCGGCCTCGAATCGGTTACGTACGATATGAGGAGTAAGTACGATCAGCAGTTCGGTTCGACGCGTGCTGATCGCATCGTAACGAAACAGGTTGCCTAGCAGCGGAATGTCGGCTAGCAACGGGACGCGGCGATGGAGGGCCGTGTCTCGTTTGGTGAGCAGGCCACTTAGAACGATCGTTTGCCCGCTGACGGCGCTGACGGTAGTTTCAGCTTGGATGGTATTTACCAGTGGCGAAAGAATAGGTTCGCCGTTTGGCCCAAAGGCAATCGGCACGCCGTCGGCAACGTCGCCTAAGCGGTCGTTTGCTGCAAAAATTCGCATGACGACTAGTCCGTCGGGGCTGATGCGAGGGGTGACTCTTAGGCTAAGGCCTACTTCTTCTCGCGTGATAGTGTTCGAGGTATTTCCGAATTGACTTATGAAAGATCCTGTGATGAAAGGAACGGTTTCACCGACGAAGGCGCGGCCTTCTTGGTTGTCCATCGCCATGATCTGCGGCCGGCTGAGCACCTCGACTCGCCGCGTTTCTTGCAGCGCTCGTAGCAACATGCTGACGCTATCGCTGCTGGCTGAGAGAATCAGGCCGCTGAACCCTGCGTTGGGGCTAATCCGGCTGACGCCAAAGTTGGCAACGCCTTGTGCGGCAACTCTCCCGGCGGTTGTAAGCGAGGAGTCGCTTCCTGAATTGCCCAAGGGGCCGCCGTTTCCGAAATTGAAGCCGGGAGTGTTGGTTGCCGACTGAATTATTTCTTGAACAAACTGCGTTGAGCCGCCGCCCGGGTCGTTCGTGATGGTCGTGTTGGTGGTCGTTTGCAAGTCGCCCAGTAGGCTGCGGTCGAAAAGAGCCGAGTCTTGCAGGCCGAGTTCTACGCCAAACTCGTCGGTGTCGCCGAGTACGATTTCTGCGATCAGCACTTGGATCATGACCATGGGAGCCTGTTCATCCAACTGCTGGATGATGCGATCGATTTCTTCAAAGTACTTGGGCGAAGCGCTCACAATCAGGCTGTTGCTGCCGATGTCTGCCACGACGACCACTTCTTGTTCGATTTGCTGAAACGGGCTGCCGGTCCCGGGTGCCGTTTTCAGTACGCTGCGGATGCCTTCCATCCAGTCTTGAATACTAACGGCGACTTCTTCGGCAAACGCATTGTTGAGCCGGTAAACTCGGTTTTCGCGTCTTCGGCTTTCATCGGCGTCGAGGCGTAGCAAGACCGCTTCGACAACGAGCAGGTCATCTTTTGTGCCAGCGGCGATGATGCTATTGGTTCGTTCGTCGACTTCAAGACGTAAGCCAGAGAGTCCCGATTGGCCAGGCCCGCCGGGCCCGCTTCGCTGCTGTTGGGCCGGATTGCCGAACAAGCCTTCTAGCATTTTGGAAAGTGCGACCGCATCGCCGTTGGTGATGGTGAAAACTTTGAGTTCGGCTACCGCGTCGGGCATCTGATCGAGTTGAGCGATCAAGGCCGAAATGAGTGGCATGCTTTCGGGAGATGCCGAAATAATCAGGGCGTTGGTATTGGCCGAGGCGATTACGCTGGCGCCCGCGAGTACGCCGGATTCAAGCTTGCGGCGTCCTTCGGCATCAATGGTCATGATACGCAGCAAGTGGGACAAATTGCCGCCTTCGGTAGGCGTTTGGCTGTCCTCGATAGCGCTTTGCAGTACGGCTTGAAGCTCGGTTGCCAGGGCGCTCTTGAGTTTGAAAATGCGTAGTTCGTTGACCGAATCGCTTGCCTGCTGATCGATCACTTGAAGTAGCGCCCGTACTGCTTTCATGTCTTCGATACCGGCTCGGATGATTAGCGCATTCGTTCTTAGGTCGGCAATGACGACCGTGGTTTGAACTAATGTGGGTTTTGCATCCTGCG
This sequence comes from Planctomycetota bacterium, assembly GCA_024278955.1. GTDB lineage: Bacteria > Planctomycetota > Planctomycetia > Pirellulales > Lacipirellulaceae > Bythopirellula. The sequence continues at coordinate 82,394 of JAJRSE010000012.1, forward strand.
TTTTAGAATTGAACAAGTCTTGAATAACTTGTCGGGCTTCAATCGCTTTGGCATATTCGAGCCGGAAAATTTCGAACTCGGTAAGCTCCTCCCCGGGTTGATCGAGCTGTCCTATGATTTCGATTGCCTTATCGACGCTTTTCGGCTGGCCCACAATCATGACGGCGTTCGGTTTTAGCAGCGGGACCACGACCAATGGGTCGTAGCCATATTTGAGGCTGAGCGATTCGTCGAATGCTCTTTGCAAGGTCGTCGCCAAGGGTTGCGATTGGATGTGATCGAGATTGATGATTTCGAGACGTGGCTCGTTCTTTTCGGCGATTTTTTCGATTTCTTTGATTACGCTCATGACGCGTTCGACGTCTTCTGGGTCTCCTCGGAGGACGAGGATATCGGTCCCTTCAACCGTTTCGATTTGCACAGGGCCTAGTAGGCTAAGTTCAGGGGCATCGTCGTTCGGCGAAGTTTTGCTTGCTTCGTTGTTTTGCAGATCGTTATCTTGCAGATCGGATTTGTCCGGCGATGCTTGCGCCACGAGTGCCGACTTCTGCATCACGCCGACCGCTTGTTTAATTTTTGCCGAGGAGTTGACTCCTGTTGCAACGACTTTTGTCGCGTTTATGCGGTCGGGCGGCGAGTCGAGGGCAGCGACTACTTGTTTCCAAGAGTCGACTTGTGCGGCTGTGCCGGAGACCTGCGTTTCGCCCGTTTGTTTATTCGCCCAAATTGTGACAATTTGTTGGCCTTGCTGATCGACATTAAAGCCTTGCCATTGTCCGGTGGCGTCTTGCTGGATGGGCAAGCGGCGTCCCAGGACTTTTTCTAAGCGGCGATGCAGTGTTTTTGCCGTGAGCGATTGTAGTCGAAGCGTAGCGTTTTTCGATTGAGCGTGGACAGCGCTAGGAGTGGGCCTGCTTGTGGCCAGCGGTTTTGCTTTCTCGTCAATGGGCTTGAGTAACTTGGCAATTTGCTGGTGAATCGGCGCCGAAGCGACTACGACCCATTGAGAAGTAGGGCGGTCGAGGATCTGGCGGAATTGGCGTTCGCCGGCGAATTGTTCGAGGAGTTTTTTTACGATGGGCTCGTGTTTTGGTAGCACATGGTAGCTACGGACGAATGGCGCATTGACCGCCGGTGGTACCTGGCTAGGCGTCTGCGCATTAAGCCTACCGGCAATGCAAGCAACACTCGCGAGTACTAACGCAGCGAGGGTCGCATGCCGTAAGGCAACAGAGCTTGTCCTCATCTTCTTTTCGTGGCATTGCATTGAACGAATTCCAGAAGTCTTAGCACCTCAGTAACAGGTACGCAAACCGAGCGCACACTAATCCCTACAACTGGAATGATCGGCAAAGTTTGCCAAACTACACCACTCTTTCCATGAAAGAGGTTACAGATAGGGGCTTCGAGGGTGTCGCATAGACGTTTTGGGACGCCGTGCTGGCAAAAGCGGAGCAGCAGTGTGAGATCTGCTCAGCCTTGAAGAAACGGCTGCTAGCTAGCCGCGGAAATGAGAGCGAAGCCTTCAGCCAGCTTGGTCGAGAAGAGGCGTGGCTTGAGAAAGATACTGTCCTAAACGCACCAGAACACGTTGTTTTTTGAGAGTAACGATTGCCTCTCGTCCTTCCAGGTTAGCAATCTGGCCCACAAATGGGCCAATTTCGATGGAGTCGCCTTCTCGGAAAAAGAGGATGTCTCCCGACTCTTCCATGCGGATTGCCATTTGCCAGCCGCCTTGGCCGTAGGTCATCGCGGTGAAACGAGCTTGAGCTAGCACTTGATCCAATTCGGTCGTCGATTGCTCGCTACCATTGGAAGCACCAAGAAGGGCGGGCCGATATGGGGCAAAAATATTTCTGCTGACGATTGCTGCGCTCACTTCTTCTAATGGCGGAAGTGGTGTGTTGCTTAGACGTTCTGAGAGGCGGTCTGTTCGTTTGCAATCTTCGAGCGAAAGTGCATCGATCGTCAGAGAAATGACGAGCGTGCCTCCTTCTTTCGAGGGAGTGAGGTTTGCTTCTGAAACTCGGTGCAAGTGTCCCGCTCGGTAGAAGCGGTAGAGGAAGTCTGACAACTGTGCCAACGAGCCTTCGGCACTCACAAGGAAGCTGATCTCTTGAAACCGCTTGTTTCCTCCGCCCGAGGATTTGTCGTTGAGTTCTGTGACGTAGAGGCCCGATTCGATAAGTTGTTCTCGCAGCCAATCTTCGTACAGCGACTTGGCCACATCGAGGTCGGTGGGCAGGGACTGTTTGGCCCAGGCGTAGATTCTTTTTTGAGCTTCGCGACCACGCGCATCGGATTTTTCGGCACGGGCCAATTCTTTTTTTACGCTTTTCAGCATGCGATAGTTTTTGGCTCGCACATCTCGAAACGTAGAGACGCCTGTCGTGGCGGTCCAAAAGACTGCCACGATGCCGACACCAACCACGAGTAGTTTTTCGCGAGAGTTCATTTCTTAGGATTTTCCTCTTCCCCGGCGTCGAACTCAACCGAAGCGCTGATTAGCCAAAGGTAGTTTGGCGGATCTTCGTTTTCTTCGGCAGTATCTCGCTGGACTCTGCCGGTACCTTCTCGAAGTCGGCTTTCCAGGTCGGCCACGGCCGAGTAGGTTCTCAGAGCCGCATCCATATCAATTCGAGTGCCACCGATTTCTAATTTTTTCAGCATGACATCTTGTTCGACGTTGAATTCTTCGGCATCAAGTGCAAGCGGTCGTATTTTCTCGCTGAGCGTTTGCAACTCGGTCAGGATGTTTACGGACTCTTCTTGCCATTCGCGAATCGCCCCTGCAAATTGTTCGTCGGCGACCAGTTCCTTTTCCGATTCGGCCAGCTTTGCCAGCATCGCCCGATTGAAATCGGATTTTTCAACCGGTGCATGCAGCTCTTTGTATCCCAGCCAGCCGCCATAGGCGATCAATGCAAACAGAACGGCAGCCAGCAGCGCATAAGTGCGCTGGCCCGTGCGGGGCGCGGGCCGCTGTCGAGGATGCAGTAAGTCGACTGGCGGAGCATTGCCTACCGCTTCGTCGAACGCCAAGCCGGCCAAGGGTAAAATATGGGACGTCGAGTCCTCATCCCCAGATTTTGTGGTAAGCAGCGCGGCGTCGGATGCGAAGTCCATGGGTTGTACTTCAAATTCCAACTGCTCGCCAAGCATTTCTGTAAGCTGCGTCACTTCGTCGGGACGCTTGCCGACAATCCAAGCAGAAACGCCCTTGTCCTCGGGGTGTTGGTGCGAAAGCGCGAAGGCAGTGCGACGCAACTCGGCGGCGACGGTCGTGCTGAGTTCGCCCAGATTGTCTGCCGCAGGTAAATGGACTTGGCGAAACAAGACCAGCTCTGAGCCGATCGTTGCCCAGATGGTTGCCTCGTGGGCAAAAGGGGCCACAAAAATGCTGGCGGGTTGTTCGTCGCCGCGAGTCGCTCGCCGCGTTATGGCAGGCCAGCCTAGTGAGAGTGGCACATAGCGGGTAGGCGACAAGTCGGCTGCTGCGCAAACTTCCTGGAGGCGGTTTAAGTTTTCGGACGTTAGCGAAACGGCAAGTGTTTGATTCGCCGTTTGATTGTCTCCGGTAAGGGGCAGGAAATCGAAACCGATGGATTCCCCTGTGCGAGTCGTATCGAATCCCGCCTGCATGTACACGAGATCGGGCAATTCTGCAGGAGGGCAGGGGGGCAACTCGAGGTGTTGCCACTTGAGAAGGTCGCGACCTATTGCCAGAACGATCTTGGCTCGTCCCGGCTTGTAGGGCGCAAGGGCTTCTTTGAGCAGTTGGCCGATTCTCTCTGTTTCGAGAGGCTGGTCCGCTTCGTCAGACGGCTTAGGATCTTCCGATGTTTCTGGCTGCTCAAGCGGGATCGAGATTACGGCATCGACTTCCAGGTGTGCAACACGACGTCCCGTCACGACGGCGCGAAGCATTGTTGAGTCCCAGTGGATTACGATGACTTGAGCCATGTTTGAAAGCACGCAAGGTGGGGCAGGAGTGCCACGGGTTTTCAGGTACTCTAGCTGAAAAACGTGGACGAAAAGGCGGGCAAAACTTTTGGGTGGGGGGCAGGAATCTCTATCGAGAAAAATAGGAGTTTTCTGACAAAGCCAGGAAATCCCAAAGATCTCGGTACTGGCTCTATTCTACACTCTCGACGGGATAAAGGAAAAAAACTACTTGCGATTCTCTAATTCGTCGCCCAGCACGCTGCGAGCAACTCCGGGACCCAGCTGGGTAAGTTCCTGCCAAGCGACTATTCGAGCGGTTTTTTCCGAACGATCGAGGATGACCTCGGCCCGGGCTCTCGGGGTAGTTGCCTCGAAATAGCCGACCACTTGGGCACTGTAGACATCTCCGCCGCCGGTTAGGTAGGGGGCTATTTGCCGCATTTCGTCCAGGGTGACGATTCCCTCAGCCAAAATCCAAAGCGGATGTCGGGTTTTGCCTTCGTTTTCTCCCTTTTTTGAGTCGCGCTGATTGAGAATCTGGCTGACCATGATTTCTGTCATGCCTGGTACAGACTTCAAAACGGGACGCGAGGCCGTCTCGAGATTGATTCGACCGGCGATATGCCGAGCCTCGCCAACTTGCACATGATTGAAAAGGCTGAGCATGCTCTCGCGGTAAGTCGACGGGTCGTCTTGCCATGGCGATTCGAAGAGGCTTCCGGGCTCATTTTCTTTGCCTTTGACAGCAATCCTTGCCCCCACAAGTTCGTAGAGGCTGGCGAGATTTGTTTTCGCTTCTTTTTTCAAATCGAGAACATGGCCTGAGATCTCGGCAGGATTGCCAGTTGCATCTTTTGATGCGGGGCCAAACTGTCGGTAAAGAATAAGAAACTTGGCTTGGTTTTCGCCAATCGTTTTGCTCAGGTCTTGGTAGAGTTTTTCGAGGTTGGTCGAATTTATATTGACTTTCGATTCGCCGGCCGAAGTTTCGATTCGTTCTAGGCTGTGGAGTGTTAGGTAGGCGGCAATGCCGCGATTCAATTCGCCGTTGTTGTTGTCTGCTTGCTCTAACGCACCTCGAGCTTTTTGTTCTTGTTTGTCGACGACGTAACTACGATTGGTGTCGAAGCCATAAAGCAGCTCGGGCGTTACGCCGTGAACCATGAGGAGTTCGTCGAGGGCCGTAAGCGGGCCATTGCGAGGTTGGTAGGCGGGCGAGAGCTCTCGGTAGTGCGACCGCTCAACACCAAATTCTCGTGGCGAATCGTCGTCGTCGAGCCAATCGAGAATCGCGTCTGCTATGGCTGCGTCGATTCCAGGAATTGCCAGCAAGCGGTCTCTTGCCGAGTCGTTTTCTTTCTCGTCGTCTTCAACCAGCGTATTGAGATTCAATTTGGCCGATTCATTTTCCATTCCATACTGCAAATCGTCATAGGTTCCTTCTTTCATGCCGTTTGCCAGCACCGTGAACCGACCGCGAAAGTCTTTTAGCGAATCGTCGAGGACCAGGATGCTTTGCATCAACTCGGAATTGTCTGAGAGCCCGCCTTGACGATTGATTTCGTCGTCGGACTGTTGCAGAATCGCCAGCAAGTACTCTACGCCAGACTCAACGAGCATCCGAGCCTGGAGACGGCGTCCGCCATAGCGGGTTGCGGTGTGTTCGTTTTGCATGAGTGCCAGATAAGATCCGACCGTGAGCGACATCATCGTCACGACGATGAGAACCAACAGCAGAACGCTGGCGGGGCGCTGCGATAGGCGAAGCCGTCGAGGGGCGGTTGCCCTTGGCAAAAAGCTTTCGGCACGTTTTTTTGAGGATCGAAACATCGTAGTGCTTTGTCAGCTTTCGATGGATGGGTCGCAATGGCCGGATACTATCTGAAAACAAGTGAACCTTGCCATTGTGATCCATCAATTCAACATGGTCAAAGCAGTAGTGTTTTTAGGGGGCGTTTTGGCTTAATTTGATACGCTGCGGACCAGGAACGCCGGTTTTCGGCTGGAGCTTGGGGATACGCACAAACAACCGATATTCGGTCGCCGCTTCTAATTGAGGTTCCAACTCCTCGGGGTCGTCGGGTGGGCGTTTGTTAATGTCGGCTACAGGTTCGTTTGCAATTTTAAGCGTGATCTCAACGGCTTGAGGTAGGCTGCCTTGTTCGGCGGAGTCCCATTCTTCGAGAAGTTCCTTTCCATCGAAATAGGCGAATTCGATGTCGAGCACTTCGGGGGCTAGGAGCTGGGCATCTTCGGTGGCTGCTGCGTCTTCGTCGGTGTCATCAAACTTGCTCAGCTGGGCGAGCCAGGCGACGGTTGACATTTGATCGCGAGAGAGGCCAGCGTATTCTAGTGGTTTGTCTTCCGTCTGAATTCCTTGAGCAGCCAGTTGCTTGACAAGTACGGACTGGCCCTCGTTGATAAAGTAACGCACGGTTTGCGGCATTTGCTCTGCCGAGGCATCTTCCGCGACTTTGTTTTTCTTCTCGGAAATACGCTCCCATCGCCACACCGAAGCCCGATCGATTCGTATTTGCTTTGCCGTGCCATAGATTCCTAGCACTTGAGAGACCTCGCTAGAGTTCTCCGCCGAGGTTTCACTCTCCGAAGAATCTTCGGTGTCGTCGGTTGAGTTTTGCGAGGGGGCGTAGTAGCGAGCAGCTCGCAGGTCGTTGGAGATATGATTGAGAATACCGCGTGCTAATTGCGACGACTCTACCCGCGAGCGACTCGATTCGACTCGGAAGAGTAGCAGCTCAAGGGCCGTGGTCAGCAGCACCAGGACGACGCCTGTCAAACTGATCGTGAGAATGACCTCGATCAACGTAAAAGCGTTTTTTCTTCGGGCGACTCTAAGCATTTTCGTTCTCCGAGTCGTCAGGTTTTTCTCCGGAAGAGTCGCTTTCGTCAGATGCTTCGCCTTCGTCTTTCGAGGAGGCTAAGTTTTTTGGCAGCCAACGGACGAGGCGGTATTTTACTGGTCCGAATCGTTTTTCTAGGTCTTGTTCGACCAATACTTCAACCGAAGTGAGGCTGCTGATTTTTGTGCGTTCGAGCGATACCGAGTAAACCCAAGGCGTCGTGTCGTCGACTTCCAGTGACTCGCGAGATCGCTCGGAAAGTTCGGTTTTGCTAGAAATCATTTCGTCCATCAAGGTAATCGCGAGCATCTGGGCGCGGGTTTCGGCTTCGCTGTTCGATGCGCTGCGACCAGCGTAGCCAATTAACTCGCCAATCATTGCAACCGCGGCAGCCAGGATTGCGAGCGCGAGAATCACCTCCAAAAGTGTGAATGCAGAGCCACTTGGTCGACCCTCTCCGGTCTTTCGCCCTCTTTGAATAGCGAAAGAACGAGGGGTTCTTGCCGAAGGTTCAGCCGCGTGCCGATTTTTTGCGGTCAGTGCCATAGTGCCATAGTGCCTTAGTAAAAAGGCTTCCATCGAGGTTTCAACGGGACTCTTGCTGCTCGACCTCTTGGGAAGTTAACAGATCGCTGCTGCGTCCCGAGCCGGTTAAGGCACGTAAAGTGGCGCGCTGATAGCGATCGATATTGTTACGCAGCAGCAGACTCGCCTCGGAGGTGGTGCCGTCAGGGAAAAAAAGAATTGGGGCAGACCAATCCTCTGCCCCTTCGCTTGCTAGTGACGTGACTTTTCGCTCGCTCTCGGCGCCGGAGGCTGCTTGCTGGCCCTCCATGAATTGGACCGACTCGGCAAGCGAAGCTTTCAGACGCCACGGGTTCTCGTTTGAATCTTCCGACGGGTCGGGTAAATCGTTGGTCTCGACCAAATCGTCTTCCGACGGGTTCTCTTGACGTGCCTGATAACTTTCGTCGGCGTACCAGCGGTCGACCCGGTAGCGGTTGCTGTCTGGAGCGAAACGGAATTGATAGACTTGCCCGTCTTCGATTGCTCTGGTGCGAGCCTTGGCCCAGTCGGCCAAAACCTGGTCTGTTCCGCGTTGCAGTCGATAGGTAGCTAGCGTCCCTTCGAGTATCGGGGCAGAGAGGCTTCCTAAAACGACGAGCAGAATAAGCACAAGCAGAACCTCGACAAGCGTCATGGCTGCCAAGGGGGCTGTTGTGCTCCGGCGATCTGTCAGATCGCGATTCTCGGTAAATTCCGATTCCGCATTCTGCATTCCGCATTCTGCATTCATAATCTACTCTTCGTCTTCCCAGTTTCCGATGTCGTCTTCGGTGCCATCTTCGCCGTCGGGTCCGTAAGACCAAAGGTCGTAGCTATCTTCGTTTTTTTCGCCTTCGGCCAGGTATTGGTAAGGATTTCCCCATGGGTCGTCGCCGAGTTTTTTCATGTAAGGCGATCCCCATTTTTCTTCTTCGTCGGAATCGGTGGGGGGCTCCCAGAGGTCTTTGATTTCCTCAGGGTACTTGTTCAAGCTCAGTCGGTACCGGTTAATGGGTTCTTCAAGCAAACCGATTTGAACGGTTGTGGCTTGGACGTTGGCCTTGTCTTGCGTGCCTGTGAAAACGCTGGCAGCTAACGAGCCGAGGATTACGAGAATGATGAGCACCAGCAGCACTTCGATTAACGTAAAAGCTGTAGGGCGGGTTTTCGAGCGGAAGCGAGTACGTTCGCGCATGGGAAGTAAGCTCCTTGTAACGAAATTCTAATTGGGGAGGGAAATTTTAGGTAGGAGGGTTGCCTGAGCTTTGCTCGGGCGGAGGGCTCTCATTGTAGCAGAAATTCTTCGGAACAGAAAATCTTGATTTGCATTTACCATTTCCCTCATTTACGCTTTTCCCCATTTACATAGCCATGGCCGATTTTAGCATGGGCATGAGTAGGGCCACGACAATAACTAGTACCTGAGCGGCCATTACCAGCAGCATGACGGGCTCTACTAGCCGAACAAGCATGTCGAGACGTCGCCAGGTTTGTCTTTCCAGTGTTTCGGCAATTTGGGTAAGCACGGTTTCGAGCGTATTGGATTGTTCTGCCACGCCAATCATTTCGATGACATCCGAGGGGAAATGGCCGCTCGCTTGCAGCGGTGCTGCGAGAGACTCGCCGGCTGTGATGTTTTCTGCTGCGTCGTTGATCGCTTTCGAGAGAACACGATTGCCGGTCGAGTCGGAACTGATTTTTAGCGCCAAGACGATGGGGACCCCTCCATGCAGCAAGGTTCCTAGGACCCGACAAAACCGCGATACGGCCAAGTTGCGGTAGATGGTCCCTGCCTGCGGAATACGCAGTCGAAGGCGGTCGAGGAACCAGCGTCCCGATTCGGTCGACAGTTGGGCTCTAAGTAACATTACAAGCCCGCCAATCGCGAGCGCAATTAGTAGTCCGTAGCTTGTTATGCTATCGCTGAGCCATAGGAGCCAGTCGGTAACCGCCGGCAGTTCGCCTTTTTCGCGTAGACGGCTAAAGAGCGACTCGAATTTGGGCACAAAGAAAATAATCAGGACGCTGACGATGATAACGCTAAATACAGAAAGAAAGATCGGGTAGGCCATCGCGCCCATCACGCGGCTTTTCATTTCTGCTTGTTGATCGGTGAATTTCGCGACGCGTTCGAGGGCTTCTTCCATAAATCCGCCCTCGCTACCGGCTCGCACAATGCTGATCGCTAGCTCGTCGAAGGCCTTGGGATGCCGAGCCATTCCCTCTGCAAGCGACTCGCCTTCGGTAATGCGGTTGTGCAAATCGTAAACGGTATGAGAAAGAGCCGGGTTGGTGGTTTGCTTTCCAATGACCTCTAAAGCACGCAATAGCGGCACGCCACTGCGTAGAAGGGCAGCCAGCTGGACGTAGAACTGGGCCATTGCCTGAGGTTTGACGTGTTGCGAAACATTTCGCTTCGATTGCCCGGTCGAAACATTGACTTCGATCGGAAAGAGTTGCTGGCCGGTGAGGGTCGCGATGGCTTCACGTTGCGAACCGGCTGAGACAACGCCTTCGACGCATTGTCCTCCAGAGTCTCTTGCGGTGTAGTTGTAGTCGGTCATGTTGGCGATTTCGGATTTTTGATTGCGAAATTCGGATTGGTAGCAAATTGAATTTCCGGTTCTTCAGAAATTCAAGTGGGTAGTTAGCATCGAGATAATCCTCCGGGACAAAGTAGATGGATCCTCGATTTCATAAAAAATGGCAACTACATTTCCTGTGGAACCGAAATTCGAGACTGCCCTGCTAGCTAGAGAGCAGCATTTCCCTTGCCCCCAGCCCCCGTCTCTTTAGATCCTGCACAATCAAACCTGATCTCCCTTGGTAACTCGTAGTACCTCTTCGACGGTGGTGATTCCGTCTAGAACTTTTTGCCAGGCATCTTGCCTAAGGGTGCGCATCCCGTCGGCCAGCGCCGCTTGGCGGATATCCCAGCTGCTTGCACGGTCGTGAGCCAACTGGCGCACTTTGTCGGTTGTTATGCAAAGCTCGAAAATACCTTGCCGGCCAGAGAATCCAAGCTCTTTGCATTCTCGGCAGCCTACGGCACGGTAAATTGGCTGACTTTGGGCTTGGTATTCTTCCCAAGGGAAATCCTTAGGCAAGTCGTCCTTAATCGGCTCGTAAGTCTCGCGGCATTCGCGACAGAGGGCGCGGACAAGACGCTGAGCAACGATTGCTTCGAGCGTACTGGCAACTAAAAACGGTTCGATGCCCATGTCAACCAATCGCGTGAAAGAGCTAGTCGCGTCGTTCGTGTGCAACGTGCTAAAAACTAAGTGACCGGTCAGCGAAGCTTGTATCGCGTTTTCTGCCGTCTCGTGGTCGCGAATCTCGCCGACCAGCACCACGTCGGGGTCATGACGCAAAATCGATCGCAACGACTGGGCGAATGTGAGGCCGATTTTTGCGTGGACTTGAATCTGGTTGATTCCTTCTAGCTGATACTCCACCGGGTCTTCGGTGGTAATGATTTTTGTTTCTTCGCTTTTGATTTCCATTAAGGCGCTGTAGAGCGAAGTTGTTTTTCCCGACCCGGTAGGCCCGGTTACGAGCACGATGCCGTGTGGCAATCGAATTAGCTCGTCGAATTTTTTTTTGATACGCTCATCCATCCCAAGTTTTTCGAGCGAAAAATTCATGTTGCCTTTGTCCAACAAACGCATCACGATGCTCTCGCCGTGGAGCATGGGAATGACCGAAACTCGCACATCGACTTCGCGCCCATGGGCCTTGAGTTTGATCCGTCCATCTTGCGGTAGACGTTTTTCCGCGATATTTAGGCGGGCCATGATTTTGAGCCGACTAATGATTGCGGCTTGGAACTGGTTGATTTCTTGAGGTACCGGTTGAGCATGAAGAATGCCATCGATGCGATAGCGAATTTTTATGCCTGAGGGTTGCGACTCGATATGGACGTCGCTGGTTCGAGAATCAATTGCTTCGATAAGAATTTGGTTGACCAGCGTGACGACCGAGGCTTCCTGGGCTTCTTCGTCGATAACTCCGTCTTCGTCGTCCAGGTCGCCGATGAGCTCGATGTCTTCCTCTTCCTCGCGCCGAGCGAGCAAACCCTCTATCGTTTCGCTGCCCACGCCCAGATGTGTGGTCACCTGGTTGGCAATTGCTTCCTTGGTTGCAAGCACAGGTTCGACAGCCAGGCCCAGCTGGGCCCCGGCTTCGTCGAGGGAATAGAGATCCAGCGGATCGGAGGTTGCGATTATAATTGCGCCGTTGCGCCGAGAGACCGGGAACAAGCCATGACGGTGAATCAACTTGGCAGGGAATCCCTCTAGCAGCGAAGTGTCGACCTCGGCAGACTCGAGGTCTATCAATTCAAGGCCGGTTTCCTCGCCCCAGGCGTGCAGCACCTCGGCTTCTTTGACCAGCCCCAACTCAATCGCAGCCTGATCGGTCCGTTGGCCGTTGGTCTGAGCTTCTTCAGCACGAGCAAGGCCTTTTTCGTCTATCAGGCCGTGTTTAATTAGAATCTGTCCCGAATCCATGAGTTGGCCGGCGTTTTAGGAGGAAGGGTAGGGGGGATGGTGTCTGGGCGAACGAGTGCTTTGACAACTCTTAGAATTGGGGTGCTGGCTGACCGAAGTTGTTATCCAGTGGGTTGTTCTGGCAGCCAGCACCCCAATTTTTAGCTGAGACAAAGCACTAGCAAGGCGTAAGCACTTCAGGAAAAATGAAATAGTATGTGGATTGCTCAAACCGCAGACAGACGGCTGCTCGTGGGTTGCTTAGAGCAACGCTCGGGCTGGTCTCGCTTATTATGGGTGGAACTAGCAGCGTCTGCAAATCGGTTTGTCAGTTCTTCGGGCAGCCAAAGATTCTCCAGTGCCCTAATTTGGCTGGTTCTGCTAATCTAACGTCATGTGTGCCCCTCCGACTATCGATCCAGAACAACTGATGCAACTTGCTATTGAGGCTTGCAATCAAGGGATTTCTCAAGGCCAAAGCCCTTTTGGCTGTGCGATCGCGTTGGGCGATCGGGTAGTGGCTAAGTCGCATAACACCGTGGTTCAGTCGACCGATATCACCGCCCATGCCGAGGTGAACGCGATACGAGAGTCTTGCCAGACGATCGGAGACATCTTCCTGACCGGAGCGATCGTCGCCACGACCTGCGAACCATGCCCCATGTGTATGGCCGCGCTTCACTGGGCTCGCGTCGAGACGGTTTACTACGGCGCAACGATCGCTGATGCCGAGGACGCAGGATTCAACGAACTCCAGCTTCCCGCAGCCGAGCTACTTCGGCTCGGCGGCAGCTCGGTAAATCTCGTCGGCGGCCTGCTAGCCGATCCCTGCCAAGAATTGTTCCGTCAATGGAAAGAAGGCCCTGACGGCAAACCCTATTAACCGCGCAAAGCTTTTTTCTGACATCAACAATCAAACATCTCACATCCAATATTCCCTTCATGGTTACAAAGCTCGAACTCACTCAAGATTGGCTGCCTCGCTACACCGGCATGCCGGTAGAAAAATTTGGTGACTACGTCTTGCTGACCAATTTCCGCACTTACGTCAGCCGGTTTGCCGATAAATTTGGTTGCGATGTTTATGGCAAAGACCGTCCCATGCAGGCGGCAACCAATTCGGAGGGGCTGACGATCGTGAATTTCGGCATTGGCTCGCCCAACGCGGCAACGATCATGGATCTGCTGACTGCCTACCAACCCAAGGCAGTGCTTTTTCTTGGCAAGTGTGGTGGGTTAAAACGCTCGTCCGAAATTGGCAATTTCATTTTGCCAATCGGTGCTGTTCGCGGAGAAGGCACTTCCGACGATTACTTGCCTCATATGGTGCCTGCGCTCCCTTCGTTCAAACTACACAAGTTTGTCTCCGGGAAATTGGTCGACCGGAATCTCGACTACCGTACCGGCGTGGTTTATACCACCAACCGTCGCGTCTGGGAGCATGACGAAGAATTCAAACAGAATCTGCGCAGTTACCGACCGATTGCGATCGACATGGAAGTGGCAACGATTTTCGTAGTGGGACACAAAAACCAAATCGCCCGAGGCGCATTGCTTTTAGTTTCCGATTTACCGATGACCCCCGAAGGAATCAAAACCCAAGAAAGCGATGCCCAGGTAAGCCAGGAATGGTCGGAAGTTCACCTCGACATCGGCATTGAGTCGCTCACCGAAATTGGCGAAAAGGGTGAAACCATCAAGCATTTTCAGTACTAGCAAGGCCTACTTGAACCACGGAGGACGCGGAGGAAATATTCTGAGATTCAGGTTTCCTCAGTGCTCTCCGTGCCTCCGTAGTAAATCTTTCTTGCCGATTTTTCGATCGTCAAGCAGGTGGACACAAAGTTCTTGCTTTATCGCGTGATTTTCCGCTAGTATGGGTGGGCTTGGTGCCGCAGACTCCGTTACGGTAGGGGATCGGATGGGACTTTCAAGAGAACTTTTCTTATTGCTTCGATTGCTAGTCGCGGTCGCTAGTGGATTGGCACCTCTAGCCGCAGAAGCTGTTTTTTTTGATTTACGAGGTGCTCAGGGACTTGCGTTGGATGAAGTCTTTTCTGGAAGCACGACCGTCGGCGGAATTACTGCCACACTGACGGCCATCGCGGGGGAATTAAATCAATCGGGCGACGGCTTCGGGGTCAATTTCCTTCCAGGTAGCGGCGATGACCCCGATGCGCTGGACGGCGACATATTCCCCGAGAGCATTACGATTACTTTTAATGTGAATGTTTTTCTCAACCAGATCCAGTTGTCGAAGCTCTCAGCCGGTGAAGAGGGGGCAATCACCATTGCGGGCGGTACTCCCATTTCGTTAGTAGACACCGGAGTAGGCGACGATGAATTTAATTTCAATTCAGCCAACTCGGTTCTGACTTCCGAGTCGATTGTCCTCTCCTGGGTTTCAGGCAACGGTTTTAGTTTCGACGATTTCACCGTTTCGCCCGCCTCGGCCTTAGCCGGCGACTTCGATGGGGATGGCGACCGCGACGGCGCCGACTTTCTCCTCTGGCAACGCGACTTGGCCGATGCGCCGAGTTTGGCTCTTTGGGAGGCGAATTACGGAATGCCTGCGCCGCTTGCGGCTCTGCTTTCGGTGCCAGAACCAACAAGCCCGAGTCTAGTTTTCGCTTTACTCCTTGGCCTCGCCGTCGGTCGTAGGAGAAAGGCTCGATGAGGCCAGCAACTTATGAGGTACGCCTGCGCATTCGCGCATTTACGCTCGTCGAGCTGCTGGTCGTGATTGCAATTATCGGCATACTCATTGCTTTGTTATTGCCAGCAGTTCAGTCGGCGCGAGAAGCGGCCCGACGGATGCAGTGTCTTAATAACGTCAAGAATCTCACGCTTGCAGCGTTGAACTTTGAATCGACGAATGGCTATTTTGCGCCCGCGGCACAGAGTCGATCGAACGATCCGGCCGACAGTAGTAAGCCGCCTCCATTGGCTCGACACAACGGCATCACACTCCTATTGCCTTATTTTGAACAAGGCAACCGCTTCAAGACGATCGATTTGCAGTGGGATTGGAAGGCAATCAATGCCTATGCGAGCGAACCGAATACGAAACAGAATGAAAAAAATACTTTCCAAGACTTAGGAGGCATTCTCATCTGCCCGTCGACGCCCGTGATTCAGGCAGAACGACATGCGACCGATTACATTGCGGCCGTGCAAGTTGTGATTACAGGCTATGGGAAGCATATTGGCCCCTTAATTTCTGCGGGCCTCGTGGATGGAAAAAATGGCATCCCAAACGGCGACCGTGCTTGGGACGGCATGTTGCAAAATGACCTTCTCGCTTATGACAAAAAAACCGGACTGGTGGATCTGGAAAAGACAGACCGTCGTCGCACCAAGGCCCGCCATGTGCAGGATGGCCTCTCGAATACATGGATGTATTATGAGTCGGCCGGCAAACCGTTTATGTTTGGTGTCTACACAGACCCAGACGGCTTGACAACTACTTTCAACGGCGAAGATCGCTACAAAGAGAAGAGTTCACGATCGATCAACAACCGCTTTCGCTGGGCTGGCTCAAGTACTTGGATGTCGATCAACGACTTTTGCGGCACTTCGCAAATGATGAACTGCAATAACGTCAATCAGCCCTACAGCTTCCACCCCGGTGGAATCATCATCTCTTCTGCCGATGGGCGTGTTGCGTTTTATAACCAAGATATCGACCCGAATGTGCTTGTTGGCCATGTGACAATGGCTGGTAGTGAATTGCTGCCTTAATGGTGCTCTGTCTCTTTTATTTTTCGCTTGCTTAATCAAAAACGGCACTAGGAGACCGGCTGTGGCCTGCCTTTTCAAAACGAGATCCTTGTCTCAAAGGATATTTACAGTATATTGGCGACGGCGTGTTATGCTAATCACATTGCCAAGTAAACTAATGTAGAACTATTCTGGGGTAATCGTATGATCTCTATAGCAAGGTACCGGTCAAAACACTTTGCGGCACCGCTGGCAATCTGTTTAATTCTCGTCACAGAATTTACTGATTCTAAAAATACTTACGGACAGAGTTTCGAGAGAGAAGAAATCATCAATTTTGGATTAGAAGGAACCTTAGTATACGCTGAAGCTATCGCTCAGACTTCTGAACCGCAGGGAGAAGGTAACCACGTGATTCAGTCTAATAGCGGAGAACTGAGTGCCTTTGCAGCAGCGGTGGCAGGAAGTAGCGATTGTTGTAGCACTGCACTTGCCCAAACTTCTGGCACTGCTCAGATTCTTACGCCCATCGGTGCTTCAACATTTGTTCCTACCGTAAGTGCCGCCATGAATATTGAACTTCTGGCACAAGCCCAGAACGGTTGGGACGCTTTTGCTAGCACGCCTGGAACTGATGGGCATCCTGATTATACTACCAACGAATCGACAGCTATTTCTCGGACGAGGTTTCAAATAGGAGGCCCTCTGACACAATATCTTTTGCATGGAACATTGTTCCTTGGTGGTTATGGAATTGAGAGTACATCCGGTGGCGGGTATGCGTTAGTTGGCAGTCCAAGCCAAAGCATCTATCCTACGGTGTCTGCTCGAATTGGCAATTCGTTTGTTGATGCCAGATACTTAGGCGACGATACCTGGCATGTTACTGGCAACCTTCAACCAGGCGTCACGATAGACGAGGAGATAGTGGGATTAAATAACTATTACAATTTCTCGATACCTGTCGCGGTTGGTTCAGAATTTATCTTTACTTCAGATATTACTATTGAGGGGGGGGCTACCGCTGCAGTGCCATATTATTCAGGCGGAGGGCAAGCACAACTAAACTGGAATTTTGCCGCGGCGGCGTGGGCCACGGCAACACCGCTAAGCGATGAGCCTCTATTGGGGGACGTAGATGGAGACGGTGATTCTGACATAGACGACTATCTGATTGTGATTGAAGGCCGTGGAATTAAATTTGCCGCAACATTAGCCGGCGGTGACACCAATCAGGATGGTGTTGTCGATACGACGGATATTCAAAACGTACTCACCAGCGGCAGGTTCTCTGGACTCCCTGGTGATTTCGAGGGTGACTCGACTATCGGGGGCAACGATTTTCTCGCGTGGCAACGTGGTTTTGGTACTTCTCCAAACGCTCAAATTGAGGATGGCGATGCGGATGGGAACGGTACCGTGGATTCCACCGACTTGAGTATTTGGGAAGCAGGCTTTGGGATAAACCTTCCGCCAGCGTTAAGCTCACTTACGGTATCAGTTCCTGAGCCAAGTACGGCTAGCATTCTGATTTGCCTGCTCTCTGTTGTTTGCTTTTCAAGAGCTATGTACAGTCAGTAGGAAATGGAATAGCCGCTTCCGTTGGGCAAGCCCAATCACTTGGATGACGATCAACGACTACTGCGGTACGTCGCAACTCATCAATTGCAATAACGTCAACAAGCCCTACGGATTCCATCCCGGCGGAATCATTATCTCATCTGCTGACGGCAGTGTTGCATTTTATAACCAAGACATCGACCCGAATGTGTTTGTCGCCCATGTGACAATGGCTGGCGGCGAAATTTCGCCCTGATGGTGCTCGGTTGCTGCATCGGGTAAGATCTCCGTGGTGCTTCAAGGCTTAGAATTGAGGTAATCATAGCCCGACGCGTAAGCGAGGGATGCTGCGGACACCAGCTTCTTCCTCGCTTACGCGTCGGGTTATGATTTCTGAAGCCAACCCCATTTCCTCGGCTTGGTAATGCTCATACTCTGAGTGCCGCAATGCTTGCTTCTAGGAGATCCAGTGAACCGTTTTGATCGAAAGCTTTTGATTGCTCTTTTAGCGGCGATTGCTTTTGTGTCGATTGCCTTCGCGTCTTCTCAGCAGACGGTTGCCGAGACACCGCTGCGTATTGTGACTTTCAATGCCGAGATACTCACCGCCCCGGGGGTTCGTGCCGGAAAGTTGCAGAAATTCCGTTGGGATACCGCACGAAGAGCCCAGTTCGAGCGGGTGGCTGCGGTGATCGAAGGCCTCAACCCCGATGTTTTGAATCTTGTCGAGGTCACGTCTCGCGAAGGGGTCGATTACCTTGTGAAGATTTTGCACGAAAAAGGAATGACGGATTACCGCGGTTACCACATCGACAGCAACGACGGTTTTACGAGCATGGATGTGGCGCTCATCAGCAAGATTGCGCCCGACAAAGTCGATGGTCAATCAATCCGAACTTTTTATTCCAAGCGAGACGACCCTACTTGGCGGCAGAGTTATCGAGCCAAGGGTCGTAGCGGCAGCAATAGCACAGGCATTTCGCGACATGCGGTTTATCTGCTAACGGTCGGCAATTTTAAGCTAGGTTTCCTTGGACTGCATCTCAAGTCGAACCCGAGCAGCGATTCGGCGAATGCCACGCGGACCGCCCAGGCCGAGGTTGCCAAGCGAATTATTCATCAGGAGATTGTCGGCCGAGGTTACTTGCCGATCGTCCTCGGCGACATCAACGATTACGACCCCGACGTGCCCGATCGCGATGAAACGCGCGACACCATGACGACGGTTTTACAGACGCTCAAGAATTTTGATACCGAGCAGCCGGGCTCCGAGCTTGAGAATGTCGCGAAGTTGATGCCTCGTCAGGCAGACCGTTACACTTCGTTCTGGGATCGCAACGAAAACGGCGTTCGCGATCCCTACGACGTTTTCACCATGATCGACCATATCCTGCTGCCTACCGAGCTGATGCCGCACGTCAAACGGGCCTTTATTTTCCATAGCGTCGCCCTCGAAACTTCTGATCACCGTCCGGTCGTAGTTGACCTTGTTTTGCCATCGCGTTAGAACCCTTCGATTTACATTTCCTAGAGAAGACTCAAGAGTAGAAATGACGATTGTTTCAAAAATTGACCACGCCGTCTTACTGCCGACACAAACCGACAAAGATTTACGTACGGCATGCCGAATGTGCCTGGAAATTCAAGTCGCAAGCGTCTGCGTCAAACCTTCGATGGTCACGCTCGTCAGCGAGCTGCTCGCCGGTTCTAACGTGTTGCCTAGCACGGTTATCGGTTTTCCGCATGGCGGTACAACAACCGCGACCAAGGTTTACGAAACCCAGCTTGCCTGCCAACAGGGTGCCCGCGAGGTCGATATGGTGGTCAACCTAGGTCGTGTTCTGGCCGCAGATTGGCAGTACGTTGGCGAAGAGATCTGCCAGGTCGTTGCCGCAGCAAAATCTTTAGGGGCAATCACAAAAGTCATTTTCGAGACGGGGCTCCTCCCTGACGATTCGCTGAAAATACGCCTTTGCGAGCTAAGCGAAGCCGCCGGGGCTGCTTTTGTAAAAACCTCGACTGGTTTCGGATACCTCAAGTCGCATGACGGATCGTTACGAGCTACCGGAGCTACCGAACACGATATCCGTTTGATGTGTGAGCATACTAGCGACCGTGTTCAAGTGAAAGCTTCAGGCGGCATTCGCACTTTTGCCGATGCCGAGCGATTTGCTGCGATCGGAGCCACCCGGCTCGGCACTAGCGGTACGCTAGTAATTGCCGAGGGCGAAAAAGGCCACTCAATCGACAGTAAAGAAGCCTACTGATTTTTCCAATTCCTAACCCCATCCGATGGTGCCGTCCGATAGGACGAACGCCTACCACAAAACGAAACCTCAGCAGACCATGCAAGAACTCTACGAAAAAATCCAAGCCGCCACCGTTGCGATCCAAAAACAGTGGGGCGAAAAACCAAAAGTTGGAATCATCCTCGGCACCGGGCTTGGAAGCTTTGCCGACCAGATTGAATCTCCTGTCACGATCGACTACCAAGACATCCCCCACTTCCCGCGGTCCACTGTCGTCGGCCATCGTGGCCGTTTGGTTTGTGGACAGTTGGAGGGAGTGCCAATTGTTGCGATGGAAGGTCGCTTCCATCAGTACGAAGGCTACTCACTGCAAGAGATCACGCTTCCGGTGCGAGTGATGAAAGCCCTGGGGGCCGATCTGATGATGGTCACTCAGGCTGTCGGCGGCATGAATCCGCTCTATCAACCGGGCGAAGTCATGATTCTTGATGACCACATCAATCTGATGGGCGCCAATCCGTTAGTCGGTCTCAACGACGACCGTCTCGGTGTCCGTTTTCCTGACATGTCTGCTCCCTATACGCCAGAGCTTATCGAGGTTGGCCTCGAAGTCGCCCGCAAAGAAAACTTCGTCGCCCATCGGGGCGTCATGGTTGCTGTGACGGGGCCGAATTTGGAAACTCGGGCCGAGTATCGCTTCCTGCGGTTGATTGGCGCCGATGTCGTTGGGATGTCGACGGTTCCCGAGGTGATCGTCGCGGTGCATAGCGGCTTACGCGTTTTCGGCGTCTCGGTGATTTCCGACATGTGCTTGCCCGATGCTCTCGAACCAGCCAACGTCGAAGAAATTATCGCCGTGGCTGCCTCCGCCGAACCAAAACTACGCTCCCTTCTCCTTGGAGTATTAGCCCACGAAGCCAAGAAAGGTTAATGCCAAATTTTTCTACAGCCTAATGCTACAACGCTAGGTTGAACCACAACGACACGACGGGCACAACGAAAAGGAGCTAGGGTTTCAATGATTTTTCCTCGACCAACAGGTTGACATGTTGTTTCCTGAAAAATGCCTACCCAACAAAACACCGTTCCTTATTCGTTTGTCCTAGTTTTTTGCTATGACGTGGTGTTCGTCCTGTCGTCTTGGTTTTAATAACTTTTCTCGATAGCCTAACATTTCCTCCCCTCTATGCTCCAACTCTCACAGCAAATCGAAGCCTCTGCCGCTGCGGTCAAGCACCGCTGGGCTGTCACGCCTCGTGTAGGGATTATACTTGGCTCGGGTCTCGGCGATTTGGCCGACCTCATTGAGGTAGAGCAAATGATCGCCTATTCCGACATTCCCCATTTCTCCCACGTTTCAGCTCAAGGCCATCGTGGCCGACTCGTTTGTGGAGACATCGCTGGCGTATCCGTGGTTGCCTTTCAAGGTCGATTTCATCTTTACGAAGGACACACGCCCCAGCAAACGGCGTTTCCTGTTCGATTGGTACAATCGTTAGGCGCCGACACGTTGATGGTTTTCAATGCCGCTGGCGGGTTGAACCCTTCTTATGCGGTAGGCGATTTAATGTTGATTGAAGATCAAATCAATTTTATGTTTGCTAACCCGCTGGTCGGCATCAATGACGATCGCCTTGGGCCTAGGTTTCCTGATATGTCGGAGCCCTTCGACCCGCAGCTTGGCGAGATGGCCGTTGAGGTTGCCCGTCGAGAGGAATTTATTCTCCACCGTGGTGTCTACACGTCGATGTTAGGCCCCACTTACGAGACGCGAGCTGAGTATCGTATGCTACGGCGTCTGGGTGGCGACGCAGTGGGTATGTCGACCGTTCCCGAAGTTCTTGCCGCTCGCCATGCGGGTATACGAGTGCTTGGGGTCTCGACGATCACCAATGTCGGCCTCCCCGACGCCTTGGGCAAAACAACCGGACACGCAGTGCTCGAAGTAGCTGCGGCAGCTACCGAAAAGCTTGCTAGAATCATTCAGGGCGTAGTTGCAGGGATTTCACCATGAATCCAGTTTGGACCCTCGAAAAAAAGCGAGATGCTGCGGAGCTCTCCGACGCGGAGATCGGCCACTTTATCGCCGGCTACGCCGCAGGCGATATTCCCGACTACCAGATGTCGGCCCTCGCCATGGCAATTTTTTTGCAGGGAATGACGCCTGCCGAAACGGCATCGCTAACCGAGCACATGCTCGCCTCGGGGGTGACGTTCAAATGGCCTAATGACGGGTTGCCGAAGGTCGATAAACATTCCACCGGAGGCATCGGCGACAAAGTTTCGTTGGTTCTTGCCCCGATGCTCGCTTGCTGTGGATTGCAGGTGCCGATGATTTCGGGCCGTGGCTTGGGCGCGACGGGAGGCACACTCGATAAGCTGGAGTCGATTTTCGGTTTCCGTACCGACCTGACAATGGGGGAAATAGTCCAAGTCGTCGACAAGGTCGGTTGCGTCATTACCGGGGCAACTGCCGATCTCGTGCCAGCCGACCACAAACTTTACGCCCTTCGCGACGTTACGGCTACGGTTCCTTCGATCCCTCTAATTACCGCCAGCATCATGAGCAAAAAACTGGCCGAGGGGCTCGACGCTTTGGTACTTGATGTAAAATTCGGGAGTGGGGCTTTTATGAAAACCCTGGAGTCCGCCCGCGAGTTGGCTCAGTCTTTGGTCGAGACGGGCAATCGGATGGGCGTTAAAACTACGGCACTGCTAACCGACATGAACCAGCCGCTGGGCCGCATGGTGGGCAACGCCGTCGAGGTTGACGAAGCGGTCGCCGCCCTGGAAGGCAGCGGCCCTGCGGACCTGATGGAAGTTACGCTTGCGCTCGGAACTGAGCTGCTTCTCTCGGTTTCGAGTGACAGCAAAAATCCCCCTCCCTCGCAGAGAGGGGATAGGGGAGGGTTTGTAGCGGCAGCCAATTTAGCTCGCAAGCAACTCCAAGAAACAATCAACTCAGGCAAGGCGCGAGAAAAATTCGCAGAAATGGTAGCCGCCCAAGGTGGCAACCTCGATATTCCGCGCCCGGTGGCTCCCAAAAGCGAGATCTTGGCAACCCAATCAGGCTACGTCGCTTCGATCGATGCCGAGCAACTTGGCCAAGCCGTGATCGCAATGCACGGCGGTCGCCGCCAACTGGGCGATAAGCTAGACCATTCGACCGGTTTTGAAATGCAAGTCCGGCTTGGCGATCACGTCGACGTTGGCCAACCGCTTGCTTTCGTTTATGTTCCGAAAGAGTGTAGCAATGAAGGTAAGGCAAAAGTGGCCAAGGCGATTCATCTTGACGAAGAATTTCCGACCGTTGGCGACTTGGTTATGAATTGCACGGTTGATATCTGAAGAATTCCCCAAAAGCGTGAAGAGATTGACATGATACTGGAACCGCAACTCCAGCAGCTGCTGATCGAAAAATCGGTGGCCGCTCGTGACCGCGCCTATGCCCCCTACTCGAAATTCCAGGTAGGCGCGGCCGTACTTGCCGAGGATGGGACAATTGTTTCTGGGGCGAATGTCGAGAACGCTTCGTTTGGCTTGTCGCTTTGCGCCGAGCGGGTGGCCGCCGCAGGGGCGGTCGCTGCGGGACACCAAAACTTAGCAGCGATTGCAATCGCGACCTGTGGAGCCGCTGCTCCCTGTGGGGCGTGTCGGCAGTTTTTGGCTGAGTTTGGCCCCGAAATGGTCGTGCTGCTTGTTGATGCCGACGGGCCAGAAAACGTACGCGAAACCACGCTGAAGAATCTTTTGCCCGAGCAATTTCACTTGGATTCGATGCGGTAATCGGCGTCAGGAAAGTTGAACCACGGCAGACCCTGGGTAAGGGCTATCGTTGATTCATCGAAAGTGCCGCGTGTTCTTCTAGGTCGTTCTGTTCTAACGCGGCTAAGTAGGGGAGGTTTCGGTACATATCTTCGTAGTCGAGTCCGTAGCCGACTACGAATTCGTCGGGGATATCGAATGCGGCGAAGTCGGGTGTATAGTCGACTTCGACGCGGCCTTCTTTTTTCAGCAGCACAGCTGAGCGGATCGAGCTAGGCTCGAACTCATGCATTTTCTCGATCACTCGAGTTAGCGTGTGTCCAGTGTCAAAAATGTCGTCAACCAAAAGCACATCCCGGTTCGAGATATCGATCATCAATTCCGAATTGATAATCAGGTCGCCTCGCTCGGTGGTCGCGCCGCGGTAGCTACTGGCTTGGATTACGCCGACACGCATCGGCAGTTGAATTAAACGAATGAGATCGGCCATCAGCACAACGCTGCCGGTAAGCACGCCCACGATCGTCAGATGCCGACCTTCATAGGCCAATTCAATTTGTCGCGCCATTCCTGCAACGCCGTCATGCAAAGCTTTTTCGTCGAGCAAAATTTTCATAAGTTTATGTTTTGTAGGTGATTTTTTTGGACAAGATCCACTGGATAAAGAACAGGAGGAATTGAGGAATCTTGAAAGGCACGAAAAACCTGAACGCTAAAGTTTCCAGCCTAAAAACTTGCAATCAGAAGCTAACAGCCTACTACTAAATCAGCATCCCGGCTACGCAGGCGGTCATAAAAGCAGCGAGCGTGCCGCCGAGCATGGCACGCAGTCCAAGTTGGGCGAGATCAGACCGCCGCTCGGGCGCAATGGCGCCGATCCCGCCTATTTGGATTCCAATGGAGCTGAAATTGGCAAAACCGCAGAGCGCGTAAGTGAGCAGTGTTACGGATCGCGAGTCGAGCGTCCCTTGCTCGATCGCGTCGGTAAGCTGGTAGTAGGCGAGCACTTCGTTAACCACCATCCGAGTGCCCAGTAGGCTGCCGGCCTCTTGGCACTGCTGCCATGGCACGCCTATGAGCCAAGCGAACGGCGCGAACATCATGCCGAAAAACTTGTTGAGCGACCATGCGGCATCGCCTTCGTAGCCGAATAGCGAACCGGCCCAGGCAGCGCCTAAATCGATCATAGCAACCAAGGCGACGAAGGCGATCAACATGGCTGCGACGTTGATCGCCAACTGCATGCCGGTTGAGGCACCTTCGGCGGCGGCTTCGATGATGTTGACGCTTTTCGTTTCGACTTCGATCTCCACGCGTCCCGCGGTTTGCGAGTGCTCGGTCTCTGGCTGCATCACTTTTGCGATCAGTAACGCCGCTGGGGCTGAGATTACCGAAGCGGTAAGAAGGTGGCCAGGATCGATACCGATACGAATGTAAATCGCGAGTACTCCACCCGCGATCGTGGCAAAGCCGCCCACCATCACGACATTCAATTCCGAGAGCGTCATCTGGTTGATATACGGACGCACGACCAGCGGTGCCTCGGTTTGCCCAACAAAGATATTTGCAGCTGCCGACAGAGTTTCGGAACCCGAGGTGCCAACCGTTTTTTGCATCACAGCTGCAAAAAACCTGACGATTCGCTGCATAATGCCGAGGTGATACAAAATGCCCATTAGCGACGAGAACAAAACAATCGTCGGCAATATGCCAAAAGCAAAGCAACGCCATAGCGTATACTGCGGCGGCAGCGGGGCGTCGCCCGGTTGTGGATAAAGATCAAACAGAAACGCGGTGCCCGCGTCGGTGCAATGAATGATCGCATGGAAAAATGTTCCTAAGCCCGCAAACAGGTTTTGGCCGGTCGACGTTTTTAGAATCAGCAGGGCGAAGGCAAACTGGAGACCGAGCCCTCCTAGCACAATCCGCCAAGGAAAGCGGCGTTTGTGCGAACTCATCAGCCATGCCAGAGCAACGAAAACGACGAGTCCTAGCAAGCTGGTGAGTCGTTCCATGGGCACAGTGGGATCCTGGGCATTGGGAAATCGGTGAACTGCTAGGCAATTTTTTTGCGATATTTCTATCTAGGCGCTGATCATGCAGTGATCGAGCATCGACTCAGCAGAGCAAACGTAGCTGATCAAAAACGGACCAAATTCTGCGTATCGAGCGCTTGCTTCGTCGAATCGCATTTTATAGACAATCTCTTTGAGGTATTCAGGGTTGGCCGCCCATAGCGTGACGCCCCATTCCCAGTCGTCGAGGCCCAAGCCGACGCTAATCAGCTGGCTCACTTTACCGGCGAAAGCCATTCCGCTTCGGGCATGTTCGCTCATCAGTGCGTTGCGTTGGTCTTTGGTAAGGGTAAACCAGTTCTCGCCCACCTTGCGTTTTTTGTTCATCGGATAAAAACAGGTGCTTGGCCATTCCGAAAAAGTAGGGGTCAGCCGTTGCTCATTCATTTTCACCAGGCGGTCGGCATAGCCTTTTACTTTTGTGGCATAGGTAGGGCTGTCTTCGGTTTCGCCTTCTGCGACGAGCCGTTGGCCAAATTGCTCGACCGAGGGAACGTATTCGCTGATTTCGGTCATCGAAACAAAGGAATAGCCAGGAACAATCGCCCGGCCCAGGCCGCCAGCCATCAGACGCTGGTGGACTCGGTCGACCTTCAGCGGGTCGGAATCCATGAGCATTAGGCCAAAATCGGCTTTGTGGCCGCTCACAACCGAGGTTTGCACTCGCAGGGGAGCGTCGTCTGCCTCAGAGTTGAGGGCCGCGATCACGTCGGCCCGCCCAGCGGAGAGCTGTTCTGCCGACATCGAGGCGAGAACCTCGCGATTCCAGGAGTAATACAGATGGCTGCAATGCCAGCCGCCTTCGGCAGGGCTGAGCGAAACTTCGACGGGCTTGCCCGTGTGGGTAGGACGATTCATGAGAAATATGCAACAACTCGATCAGGCGAAGTAACTGAGAATAACCAGTTGGCATACTAGCAAATTTCCTACCAAGGCGGAAAGGGGCCGAATAAAAGATGATTAAAAATCTTCCTCTTTCAATGCTTTCTGAGCGTCGTCCCATTTCAACTGAAACGCCTTACGCACACTTGGGGCAACCTTTTCAGCAAACTCACGAGGAAGCTTCAGGGTTTGAATGAGTTGTTGGACATCATTGAGGTCGCCTGCCCGATGAGAAGCCTGACCAGAGGCCAGTTTGAGTTCAATAATCGTCCTCAAATCCAAAATGCGAATTCCCTCTGCTTCGATAGCCGCATTTTCTGGGACCGGAAATGTAATTGCCCCCGGTTTACCTTCGCCCGGATATCCGCCCGTGATGAGAAAATCGATCTTCACGCCGGTCACCGTGTCTCGCAGATTTTTACTTTTTTCAAACGGTTTGATGTAGCCATGCCCCTCTAACTCTTCGTGGATTTTTGCGAGCCCTTCGGCCGTAACTAGCACATCGACATCCTCGGTAAATCGTCGATAGCCATGGAAGAACAGTGCCATGCCACCGACGATGGCGTAGTCGATATCAAGTTCTTGAAGTCGTTTTGCAATTCGTCGAAGTGTTTTGTGGACGGCACTGTTTCCTTCAAAGTGCATACTTCCCTCCTGGAGGGCCCAGTTGATGTCGGCGTTGAGGAGAGTTTCGTAAGTGTTCATAATGATATCAACTATTGTAGTCGAATTTCTTGCTCCGTGTAGTCGACACGCACTAAGTCGACAAAACTTCATCAACCGTCGCGATAAAATCGTCCACGAGTCGTCCCAGCACTTCGTGCGTAAGCGTTACCGCGACTCGCGAGCGGATAGCCCCAGGCTGCTTTTCGTATCGGTATAGCGCAATCGACCCGCCCCGCCGGAGAATCAGCTCGTAGTAATTCCTCGCCGTATCATTTTGTTGTGGCGGACTGCTACGCATCTGGACAATACAGCTATCGGCGTCGGTTTCAATCGGCGAGATTGGTTCGAGCAAGTAGTTCACACGGTTGCACAGCGACTGGCTCGCCAACTGCAAGCTTGCTATTTCGACTTGAGCCAGCTCGATTGTTTCGAGTACCAATTCGTACACCGAGGCGGCCAGTGAGCTGCTCTGGTCGACTTCGCAGCGCAGCCGACGCGAGCCCTCGGAGACCGAAATCTGCCGGTTCGACTGCCCTTGAATGCTGGACAACTCGCTGAGGAAATCATCGCGAAGCTTCATGCGGCATCCTCCGAATCATCCGCCAGGTCCTCTGCATTTCCTGACCTCAAGTGGTGTTCTGAACCATCGTAAGAGACGACTACCTGCTCGTCTTCCAGGAAGGTGGCAATATGCACCGGGCGATTCCAAAGGCGATGTAAATTCTCTAGCGTGTCGTGAGCCTGATCCATCTGAAGCTCCACGTCCGAGTACTCGTGCTGCATGTAAAGCTCTCCCCGGTTTTTGTAATTGCCATCTACAACTGAAATCATAGGACGACCGCGGTTGGTCAAACTTTCAAGCAGCTGCCGCTTCACCTTCGGGAACTCTCGACTTTCGATCTCATAGGCCTCGCTATTTGGGTTGTAGCCAAAGCGGAACAGCTTGTGTTCGCGGACAAAATCGAGGGTCAGAAACTCGTCGATAAAAGTCAAATCGTTGTGGATACGACGAACTTCAAAAATTTTCTCTCGCCCGAGTCCTGCTCCGGTGTTCCAGTTTTCACGTTTCGCAAAGTCGTCACACTCCTCGTACTCGCGTCCAAATGCGCCGCGGTTCCAGCGATCTTCGATATTGCGAAACAGTTCGATACCGACCTTGTAAGGATTTAACTGAGTTGGCGCACTGGCCATTGTGCCGCTGTGATGGTCGCAGTAATTCACCACGTCGGCTGCGGTGAGGCCTTGATTGATCATGATCGTCGAATGCCAATAGCTGGCCCAACCCTCGTTCATGATTTTGGTTTGAGCTTGCGGTGCAAAGTAGTAGGCCTCATCTCGGACGATCGAAAGTAGGTCGGCTTGCCAGGCTTTCAGCGGTGCGTGTTCTAGCAGGAACCGCATGACATCGCGTTCGGGGGTTTCGGGGCAGGGGGTTTCTTCCGTCTGTTCGTCGATTCGATTTTGCTCTGCTTGTAGTTTCTCTTTGGGATTGATAAAGGGTTCCATGTAGCTCTTCGCGTCAAATCGTGGTGCCTTGTTCGAGTCGTCCCTTGTCTCTTCAGTAAAGTCAAATCGATCTGCGGTGTTTCGTCGTTTGATAAATGGCGAGTGAACGTCGATTAGGTCTTCGATGCTCAAGCAAATGTCGATGAAATCCTCGACTTCTTCGACACCGATCCTGTCCATAATCCTCCGTACTCGTGTCCCGTGGTTTGCAACTTCATCCATCATTTTGCGATTTGTATGCGTGAACCACTGATTGTTCTTGAAAAAATCGCAGTGCCCGTAGACATGGGCCATAACCATCTTCTGGTCAATCGTCCCGTTGCAACGCATGAGATAGGCGTAGCAAGGGTCGTTGTTGATGACCATTTCGTAAATTTTCTGCAACCCGTAGTGATAGCCTTTGCTGAGCTGCTCGTACTCCATGCCAAATCGCCAATGCGGATAGCGTGTCGGAAAACCTCCTCGAGCAGCAATCTCGTTAAGCTGATCGGCATCAATCAGCTCGAAGATCGTCGGGTAGAAATCGAGCCCATAGCCGCGCGCATATTCCTCGATTTCCACTTGGATCGCAGCCAACTCGGGCGTCAGTTTCCCTAATTCCGCAGCAGCCATGGTTGCTCCTCTCGTGCTCTTGGTGGTTTAACTTCTCGTCCTTTCATGGCGGTTATTGCCCTTTCCCCAAAAACGTCTTAATCGATTCGTAGATTCCTTCTCTGTCTTCGATCTCAGACAAGACGAGCTTCTCGTTATCGCTGTACTGTTTCCGCAAAGCGTCGATGAAATCGCCGCTGCCGTAGGGGCTCTCGACCTGCCCGTAACAAAAAACATTGGCCGCAGGCAACAGCTTATCGGAGAGTAATTCAAAAGCTTTCTGGTTGTCGTCGCCCCAGTTGTCGCCGTCCGAGAATTGAAAACAGTAGATGTTCCAGTCGGAAACAGGAAAGGACTTTTCAATAAGTTCTGCGCAGACCTGGTACGCCGAACTGATGCGAGTGCCGCCGCTCTCGCGAGTATGATAGAAAGTGTTTTCATCAACTTCCTTGGCGGCGGCGTCGTGGATGATGTATCGCTTTTCGATGCCCTTGTATTGCTTGCCGAGCCAAGCATCGATCCAAAATGCCTCGGTCCGCACGATCTGTTTTTGCTCGTCGGTCATCGATCCCGAAACGTCCATCATGTAGATCACAACCGCGTTGACTTCTGGCCGCGGCACATCGTTCCACGAGCGATACTGTTTGTCGCTTTTGATCGGTACAATACAAGGGTTGTCTGGCTGGTAGTTGCCGGTCGAAATTTGCCGCCGCAAGGCGTTGAGGTAGGTGCGTTTGAAATGACGAAGCGACTCAGGTCCCGTCTGGCGGATGCTGTTGTACTTGGCCTTGTCCGACATAATACTGGCCGTCCCCTTGGGCTCGATCCGCGGGAGTTCCAGTTCTTCGCCAAGCATTTCGGCAAGTTCGTCGAGATCGACTTCGACCTCAAGGAAATGCCCTGAGCCCGGCTCGCTACCTGCGCCGCCAGCCCCGCTGGAGCCTTCTCCCGGTTTGCCAACGGGGTCGCCGACTTCGCCATCTCCTTGGCCCACCCCGCCAGAGCCGTTGTCTCCGAATCGAAACCGCGGAATATCCAACTGAGGAATCGGAATGCTCACCGTCTCTTTACCACGTCGACCGATCATTTCGCCGTGCGTGATGTACTTCCGAAGATTCTCACGAATTTTCCCACGCACAATCTGCTTGAACCGCCGTTGGTCGCGTTCGATATCCAGTATCATGGGGCACCGTGATTGTGTTCTTTGTTGGTTCTTCAGGAATTCTAGTGGCTTCAATTATGGGTTCGTGTGTCCTGGAGGGACGATTGAAACTTGCACAATAGTTGTTGCCCGATCCCAAGTGCTACGATTCAGTCGTCCCTCCAGGACTACATGATTATGAATATTCGCAACCCAGCAGTAAACTGCTGGGCTATTATCAAAAGTCCTTCCAGGACAACCGTCGCTCATCGCGGGATGAGCCACTGAAATTCCTGAAGAACCTATTTATTTAATCGCGAAGGGCAAGATTATTTCTCTCAGTCGATTAACTACTCTCTTTTGTATCTCCCCGTGCGAAGATACTCGCCACGTAGTTCAAGACGTCGGTGGCACTTTCGTCGTCGTAGCCGTAGTCGCGGATGAGTCGTCCTTTAACGACATCGATTTTCTTTTGAGTGTCTTCGTCGATGACGTTAGAAACTAAGCTGGTGAGCTTGATCGAGTCTTTTTGATCTTCAAACAGCTTCAGCTCGAGCGCTTTGTTCAGGCGTTCGTTGGTTCGATAATCGAATTTCTTCCCGTCGATCGACAACGCGCCAATGTAATTCATGATTTCGCGGCGGAAGTCGTCTTTGCGGCTTTCGGGAATATCAATTTTGTCTTCAATCGATCGCATCAGCCGCTCGTCAGGTTCCTCGTATTGCCCGGTAAAGGGGTTTTTCACCTTCTCCTTCTGCGTGTAAGCCTTGACGTTATCGAGGTAGTTGCCGCAGAGCCGAGCCAAGGCGTCTTCGTCGGCTGCTATGGCACGTTGGACTTCAAGTTTTACGATATTTTCGTATTCTTCTTTCACGACCCCGAGTAATTCGCGATATTCCTGTTTCAAATCTTCTTTATTGATCAAACTATGGTTTTTTAGCCCCGACTCTAACTCATTGAGCACCATAAACGGGTTGATCGAGGTCGCCTCGGGATGGGCAACCAGGGCGTTGGAGATCTTGTCTTGCACATAGCGAGGCGAGATGCCAATCAGTCCCTCGTTGACTGCCTGGTCTCGTAGCTCGGCAATATTCTCCTCGGTAAACCCAGGCAAAGTCTTGCCGTTGTAGAGTTTGAGCTTTTGCAAACGGGTAAGACCGGCATGCTTGGGCTCTTCGAGCCGAGTGAGCAAAGCCCACATCGCAGCCATCTCGATCGTGTGCGGAGCAATGTGTTTGCCTTGTACGGTTTGCTTGTTGTAATCTTTCTCGTAAATGCAGATCTCGTGTTCGAGCGTCGTGACGTAAGGGATATCAATCTTTACAGTTCGATCGCGTAACGCTTCCATGAACTCGTTGTTCTGAAGACGACGATACTCGGGCTCGTTGGTATGACCGATAATGACTTCATCAATATCGGTCTGAGCAAATTTCTTTGGTTTGATCTTGTGTTCCTGGCTCGCACCAAGCAAGTCGTACAAGAATGCGACGTCAAGCTTTAATACCTCGACAAATTCAATCACACCTCGGTTGGCAACATTGAACTCGCCATCGAAATTAAACGCCCGCGGGTCGCTGTCGCTTCCGTAGATCGCTATTTTGCGATAGTTGATATCGCCCGTCAGCTCGGTCGCGTCCTGATTTTTTTCGTCTTTGGGTTGGAAGGTGCCAATGCCGACGCGATCTTTCTCGCTCAGAATCACTCGCTTCACTCGGACATCCTGAATGACACGTGTCCAGTCGCCATCGTATTTTTTGAGACGCTCGTGATACATGAACCGGCAGAACGGATCGAGTTCGCCCCGAATGCGTACCTGGAAATCGCCTTCGCCCTGGTTCGCATTCAGCTGGGCTGCGACTTCTTTGCGGAATCGTGTGGGAATCAGGTGCAAGGGCTCCTCGTTCATCGGACACCAAGTCACTTCTTCAGGATTTTCCTCGTCCACCCAGCCGAGCGTGTAGAGCGCCCCCTCTTCCGATGCCGAGTATTTTTGGATTCCCTGTTTCATCAACCTGACGATCGTGCTCTTGCTGCTCCCTACAGGGCCATGCAGTAAGAGAACCCGTTTTTCGATGCCATATTCAAACGCAGCACTTTTTAAGGCATTAACAAGCCGATGCAGCGGAGCCCGTAGGCCAAAAACTGCGTCGCGACCTTCGTTGTCGGGGTCGTCGAAGAAGTAGTAATGGTGTTCCTTTTCGCGGCCTTTCATGACCACGTCGGAACCGTAAGAGAGAATCATGTCGTAGACCCTCTGGTACGCAGTTCGCGTCACCTTGGGGTTCTCGCGGACGATGTCTAGATATTGCTCGAAGGTGCCCACCCAGTTCTTACGACGGAATTGATCGCGATCCTGATGGTCTGCTACCAGCGAAATAATCTCGCTCCCATTGGTCATCTCTACTTCCTCCTACGTTTGGCCATGAGTTCTGCAAACGGCTCACAGGCAACTCATAGATGAACTTTAGAAAGTGTTTACACTCGAATCGAAACTCCTTGTCTTTCACACAGCATTTACGACATCGCACTCTCGACATGCCCAAGTTCCAACTATCAGCAACGCATCCTTGCGAGATCGCTTGAGGAGATCACTCGATTGAAAACAAAACTTACAGCCGCGTTAGGCAGCAGAGGTGGCAGCGGACTCGCACCCTCGTGTGGGGGATGATAGGAAGCTCGAAAAAGCGAGCTGTCCGAGAGAGGGACCGAGGTAAGCACTACGCGAAGCGAATGAACGCCTCAACTTGCAAGCCAGAGTGAACTCGAAAGCGAAAGTTGGCAAAGAGCGCTGAGGCCTTGGGTCTGGGGCGTCCTCGAAGTATTCGGGTCTGCCGCAGATCGACACCTCGCGTGTTTCGGTCGGAAGCAAATTTCGGCTCCGCCTCCCACGCATCTCAATTCTAGTATCAGCAGAACCCCGAGGTGAGGCAACATCGAGTTTCGTCCGAATGCTAGGTAGGGAGTCTTGAGGGAAGCAACTGGAGGGTTGCCGTAAGTGCTTTGATACAGGTGAGTTAGGAGTTTCCTTAATCGCTCGCATCTACTATCGGACCTAGAGCAGCGTCAGAATTTCCTCCTGGGAATTCGACATGTTGCTTGGACAGCTTGCAGAAATCAGCAAGCTTTCTTTCTGCATCCATTCGTTAGCCGCTTGGGATTTCTCCCTCGCTTTTTTGCTAGCAGATTCAGCTACTGCACGTTTAGCTCTCGTGAGCAAGATTATTTCAGGGTTTTGCCTCAGAGCATTCTCAATGGCAGACTGCTAGCAACCTCGCGATTTTGGTGAGAAGGGAAAAGGGAATAGGAAAGAGGGAGGAATTTTTCCGATTATTCCCACTTTTCCGAAAGGCGAGACCCTGCGGACGCCGATATTGCTTGTACGTGATTGTTCTCGGGGGGGCCACCGAGACGCACTGAGGTAATAAACCGAGCCAAGCATCTGCAAAGCGGATTGCAAGTTCCGGCTCGTTTGTTTGCCGATGTGCGTCGGTCACCAAGGCGGCAACTTAGCTTCGTTTCGAAGTGTTGAGTTGTCGAGGGTCGATCGATGAAAAATTCCCGTATTGCTAAACCTATCGCTCTTGTCGCGATGGCTCTGCTTGTTTCTATGTCCGTAGGTGCAAAAGCCTCTCTCGCATACGAGACCGGCAGCCAGCCTCTACGTTTCCAGCAGCCTGGCCAGGCCTCGCGCGGCAGTAGGGCAAGCCAGGGGAACGCCAAGTTCCGCTCGCCCAACGCCAGCCGTAGTTCTGTAAAGCGTCAGCCTCGCAAAAAATCGCCAGAGGTCGTTCGCGTTGCCCATAGCGAGCCAGTTGCCAAAGCGGCACCTCGCAAGAAGGTGGTCGTTAAGCGGCGTGTTAAAGTCGTCAAACGAAAACCGGCTCCTCGGCGCGACCGTCAGGTGGTTGTGGTCGCAGATGAGCAAGCAGCCGTTGAAGCCGAAGAGCTGATGCCCATCGAACCAGAGCCAGAACCAGAAATCGCTGTCGACATGCCGATGCTCTACGACGACAGCCCCGTTTGCTTGGGCGACGGTGCCTGCGGAGTCTATCACGACATGGGCGATCCTAGCTGTGCATTCGAGGATCCCGGCTGCGGTTTTGCCGAGCCTGGTTGCGGTTTTACTGAGCCCGGTTGCGGTTTCGGCGAGCCGACCTGTGGCAGCTGCGTCGGACGAGGTGGTTCAGACTACTGGTGTTTTCCTGTTTGCTTGCCACGCTTCAAAGACCTTAGCTTTTGGGGTGGTGTGCAAGGATTTCGTGGGCCGCGAGATTTTGCTCCTGGGCCTATGGGAGAAGCTCGCAGCGACTCGAATTTCGGATTTCGCGAAGGAATCAATATTAGCGGTCGAGCTCCGCTTGTTAGCCTGCTGTTTCCTCAGCTGAGCTATCAGTTAGGCTACCAAGGTGTGCAGAGTCGACTCTCTGGGACGACGACCTCGGCAAGCGAGCGGACTCAACACTTTGTTACTGGCGGCCTCTTTCGTCGAGTGGAGAGCGGGCTTCAGTTTGGCGTGGTTTGGGATATGCTGCGAGACGACCTCGACGCAGAAGTCGACTACCACCAGATTCGTACAGAAATCAGTTTGAAGAGTCCGCGAGGACGAGAGTTCGGATTCATGTCGACCACGGCCACGAACGACAACACGGTTTTAGGTATCGTCTACGAGACGGTTGACCAGTACGCACTCTTTTACCGTTGGAACTTTGGCAAGAGCTACGAGTTTCGTCTCTGGGGCGGAGCCACGGACAACAGCGAGGGAATTTTTGGTGGCGAGTTTCAAGCCCCGCTTTCCGATCGTTGGTCAGTCCAATCAAATTTCAATTACCTCATCACCGATCAGAATGCAGGCCTACAGGGAGTGCGAGAAGAGGCATGGAACATCGGCATCAGCCTTGTTTGGCACATGGGTCGGACCGCACGTCGCGGCTGTCGAAGCCCTTATCGACCGCTGTTTGCTGTGGCCGACAATGGATGGATGATCGTCGACAACGTGACTCCGTACCCTTAAACCTGAGGCAAAATGCTCCGGGCACCAGCTCTGGGGAACGCTGCGTTTGACTGTCTTTTTCGGAGTATTCAGCAGGCTTTGCCCCACTTATTTGCCTATTTGGGACAGGTTCACGCAATTTTGGTGCTGCGAGCGGCCGAATCAGTGGGTATAGTGGGAAGCTTCACATATCCTCCCCGGCCTCAAGTGCCGGGAGAGAACGCCCAGCCGCAGGCGGAAACTGGCGGTTGCGTTGCGAAAAACGTCGGCTGCTGCCGGCGGCTACTGTCTTCGGTCACGCCGATTTCCTCTTTTTGAGATTGATCGCCTATTTTCACTGTTGGGAGCACCAAACGATGCAAACTGTTGAAGCAAATTGGGAGGACGAAGAAAACAATCGCCACGTAGCCTTTGCGGTTGAAGTTACCCGCAAGGACAACTCGGTCGAGATCCGAGCCATCACTCCCAAGCAGGTAACTTTCCTTTGCCCAGAGTCCAACAATCCTCTGCGCACCATTGGCGTGTGGACCGACTCGGGACGCGAGCTACTCGCTAACCAATTACGCGAGAGCGGACATCTTTCAAAGCTAGAAGACCAAGTCTACGCAACTCTTGCTGTTTGAGTTACCTTAGAGCGTAGAACGAAAAAGTGGCGTTCGTCGGTGGTTGCCACCGGCTCGAGCGCCTTTTTTATGCGCTGGGGCAAATCGTGTTAGGAGCAGAATATCTGTCTGAGGTTGCTCTCAAGGCGGTGCGTTCAAGAAGCTGCTATCGTCGATCTAAAATAATTCCAGGCGAGGCTTGTGCTGGGGGTTGCCAAGGGCGTCCCAAGCCTTGAAGGTTCCTACGCCCCGGGTTAATTTGGCGCCCCGGGTTAATTTGGTTCGTCGCCACGAGGGGATTCGCTCCCCACTGGTCGAATGTGACTTTCTTTTTCAGCAACTGGCCATTTCGCGAGATCGTAAGCTCGACGGTGTCTCCTGCTTGAAACTTGCCAATACGCCTTGTTAAATCAGGGAAATCGCGAATCGTCTCGCCTGCAAGTTTGGTGATCGCGTCGTTCTTTTGCAGCCCAGCTTTTGCGGCAGCCGAGTTGGGGGTCACTTCAACGATAAGAACTGGCCCCTGGCGAAGCCCATCGCCGCGGATTCCTAGCAGGGCTCCACTTCGCACGTCAATCTGGACGTTGGGGATCTTCTTTTTCAGTTGTTCGATCGTTTCTTCCGACATCCGCGTGCCAAAGAATTGGATGCGACGCACATTTGGCATTTTCACGAGATCGGCAAGGGCGTTATCGTCGAGCGGAGCCGAATAAAAACTAACCGTCGTTGCACGGCGCATGGCTTCCAAATGCTTGAGCCCTTCAAGTTCGCCTTTCCATTTTGAGTCGACAATTACTTTAAGACGGAGAGGCCTATTGCCAATAATCGGCTGTTGGTTAAGGTTGTCTGCCTCAAAACGTCCTCCAAGTGCGGCAAAACTTTTAAGAGCGACTTGTTCCCGTGCATTGGCGAGCAGTTCCGACGCCAAGCCGGCTTCGATCGGCCGGTTGGGGAGCAGCACCAACTCTTCGAGCGTTGCTATCTGTAATTGGTGGTCGGTCGATTCCGTCCAAGCGAGCATGATATTCAGCGCTCTGGTTGAGCTTTCTAGCGAACCAGAAGTTGCCTCTTTGGAAACGGCTTCCAGAGCCGTTCGACCGGCTTTTCCCAAACTTTCCTGGGCTCTCTTGCGAACCGCGTACAGATTGTCGTCAAGTTGAAGGACCCAGGCAGTAACCTGAGCTTTATCGGGCAAGGCGGCTGATAACTTATCGCCGGGTAAATCCTCCTCGGCGGCAACGACTCGACCGGCAAAGCCGCAGAGTAACAGCGCCAGACCAAGCCGCCAGCCGGGGTTCCTTAACTGTTTTGCAGAAAGTAGAAAGCGGGAGATCATGGAGGAAGCAGTTTCCTAAGTATTTGAACGAATCTTGAACCGGCGATAAGCTTCGCCTACCACTATTGTAGCACTTTTTTGCGAATTACTCAGAGCCCTATTTTCGGGAGAAGCAGGCTTCTGCCACCGCCAGACGAGTTGTCGTC
This sequence comes from Planctomycetota bacterium, assembly GCA_024278955.1. Classification (GTDB taxonomy): domain Bacteria; phylum Planctomycetota; class Planctomycetia; order Pirellulales; family Lacipirellulaceae; genus Bythopirellula. Next base: position 119,462 of record JAJRSE010000012.1, read on the forward strand.
TGCCGCTTCTTCGACTACCCTCGGTAGGATGAAATTTGCATTGTTTGGAGCCGACCAGGAGAGCCTCTCGCTGGCTCAGGCTGCCGTTGAGGCTGGCCATCAAATTGTATGGGGCGGCGACGTAGCCTCGGCTCGGACTGGCTGGGATTTGCCCTGGCTTCCCGACTCCGACTTAGCCGACCAATGGGAGGAACTGCTTGAACTTCCCCCCGGCACAGCCGTCATTGTTGGCCGGGGCGAAACGCCTGCCGAGCTTCGCACAGACCAAGTTCTTCAACTTGTCAAAAGTGGCGTTGCCGTGCTGACGACATTCCCGCTAGTCGATTCGGTGCTTAGCTACTACGAAATCGATATGGTTCGCTGCGAAAAGAATGCTTTCCTACAGCATTTCAACCCGCTTCTCCAGCAGCTTGAAGATTGTGTTCGATGGGTTGCCGAGGGGCATCCTGAGCTTGGGGCAATCGAACAAGTCGTCTGGCATCGTCCTCTGGCCGAACGTACTCGCGAACAAGCCTTGTGGCATTTCGCACGCGATGTGGAGCTTCTCGACCAAGTTGCAGGCGGGCTCAATCGTTTAGGTGCCCTCGGTTCTCCCGACGAACAAGCAACCTATGCTGGCTTGAGCTTACAGCTACTTGGCAAAAGCCAGATTCCCGTCCGCTGGGAAGTCGGCCCGGTCGAGCAATCTGCTGAACCGCGTTTAACGCTCGTTGCAAAAAACGGTTCGCTGAAATGGAGTTTCAACGAAACAGGTCGCGCCGTTCAGCTCGAAGTCAACCAAGGTGGGCAAGCAAAGACCGAATCGATTGAGCCAGTCGATCCCTATGCCGCGGCGATCCGTCGTTTTGCCGCCTCGGCCGAGCAGGCGGGCAGTGAAGAATCGGATTGGCCCTCGGCTCTTCACGCCATGGAGCTGGCCGACACAATCGAAATCAGCCTCCGACGTGGCCGGATGATCGATATTCACGACAAACAACTTACCGAAGAGATGGCCTTCAAAGGCACCATGTCCGCAGCCGGCTGTGGTGTGCTACTGATACTGCCCCCACTGCTACTTACCGCAGGCTGGATTGCCGAGTTGCTTGGGCTCTCGGTTGCAAAATACTGGCCCCATGCGTTGCTGCTGCTCTTAGCCGTTTTTTTGCTGTTTCAGTTTCTCCCGAGCCTGCTGCAACCTCTGAAACCTTCGGGCGACGACGCGGTCGAATAGCAACGTTTTTGAGCTTTCAAGTTTGAGCTTTCAAACAAGCCCAGAGATTGCAATCGCTGGGCTTGAAGTCTGTGCGGACTCAAACCGCTGGTGCTAGCGTCGGGGGATGTCAAAGATTGACGATTAGGTAAAAGTTAAGGCCTCTGCTAGCCGATTTTCTCTACTGGTGAGCTCTATGCGCTCGCCTCGAGCGATTCCCTTTATCGAGCATCCTTTCGGTTGGCCAAAACAAGCGTGCAACGCGACAAAATCACCTATCGCCTTTTGCTAGCAATCGTCTTAACGGTTGCCAGCAACGGCTGCGCGCAGTTGTACTGTTTGCCCGACGACTGCGCGGCTGTTGTCTATGAATGCGACCTAGCTCGTCTCGCCCACGACCTTTGTAGCGATCAGCCGTTTCCCGATTGCGCTAGCCCTGTGGGTTGTGGTTCTATCAACGAAGACTGCATCGACGAAGATTGTAATGCTGAGCCGGAAGCTGTCTACGAGAGCTCTCCGCCCCAACCTGGCCCGTTGAAAGTTTGCCAACGTCTTCGCCAAAGGAAATACGTTGAGTCGGGACCGCCGCCAGTAACGATTCGGCCAGCGATGCCGCCCAAGTTCTTCCCCGTGCCTACGGGACCGGTTTTCTCTCGGGTCAACATGCAAGCAACTGGCCCAGCTCGCGGGACGGTCGAAGTTGGAAACAACTCGCAGCTATCATTTCCAGGTAGCTACTAGCTCCGCTAGCCTCTCGGAATTGCAAACGGCCTAACCGCGCCGATATTCTGCCTTCTTGCGCCCCACCTATGACAAGCTAGGAAGTCTATACCGGCTTCCGGTTCTGACGCTTAAGCCTATCGCAATGTCTGGACGATCTACGCTATCAGACACCCTTACACCTTCCCGGCCTGCCCCCGCCAGTGCCGGTCTCAGCCCGTCGTGACTGTCGGTGCGCTAGCCTTAGATTTCGGACGACTCGCATGCATGACCCGCGCTACGCTTTACTTCGAGTTCCAGCAACGAGAACTCGATGGTTGGCCCTCTCCCTGTTGCTAGCAATCGCCTTGCCAGCTTTAGTGACGCGGCCAGCTTACGCGGTTTCGAGCGAACGATTAACGCCTATCGTCCGTGCGGTTCAGGGGTGCAGCTCGGCGGTTGTGAACATCCAAGGGCAGAAGTCTGTTAGCCAGACGCCCGATGGCAAACCGACTGCTCCGCGCCAGGTCAATGGCATGGGAACTGGCGTCGTGATTGATTCTCGGGGTTATATTCTTACCAACCACCATGTGGTCGATGGCGTCCGGCGCATCAACGTCACACTCGATGGCGGCCGTTCCTACGTTGCTCGCATCGTCGCTAAGGATAAAGAAACCGACCTGGCAATCATCCGCATTCGCACTCCCAAACCGCTCTCGGTCGTAAAGATCGGATCGTCTCACGACCTCTTGGTCGGCGAAACCGTGATCGCGATGGGCAACGCCTACGGATACGAACATACCGTGACCCGTGGCATCATCAGCGCGTTGCATCGCAACGTGCAGGTCAACGATACCCAAAAGTACCTCGATTTGATTCAAACCGACGCAAGCATCAACCCTGGCAATTCAGGCGGTCCGCTCCTGAACATCGAAGGCGAAATGATTGGCGTCAATGTTGCGGTCCGGGCAGGAGCCCAGGGCATCGGTTTTGCGATTCCTGTCAACAAGGCTCTCGACGTCGCGGCACGCTTGCTTGATATCGGTCAACTCGAAAACCACTGGCATGGAATGACCGCCCTTTCGATCGACGGCCCTAAGGGTCCCGTGACCGTTGCCCGAGTCGACCGTGAGAGTCCCGCCCAGCTGGGAGGTTTGAAACGTGGCGACCTGCTCCAGCGGATTGGCTCAACCCCAATCCATCGGGTTATGGATGTCGAACGTGCGTTGCTTGGCCTAAGAACGGGCGAGCGAGTGCCTGTGATCGTGCGTCGCAACGACGAACTCGTCGAACTCGACATCGCGATAGCTGCTCGAACCGGCAAGCGAGCCCGCACTCAGCGGACGAGTCAAGTCGCCAGTTCGCTTCGAGAAACTACTTGGGACACGCTCGGGCTTCGTCTTGAAAAGGCTCCCAAGAGTTTGTTCAGGAGTTCCAAAGTACCTTACGAGGGCGGTATGCGAGTACTCTCCGTACGTCCCAAAAGTTCGGCAGACAAACAGGGGCTTCGCACCGGCGACGTGCTTGTCAAAATGCATCGTTGGTCGACCGCATCAGATAAAGACATTCGCTTTATCATCGACCATGCCGACTCACTCGCACGTGCCGGTTCAGTTAAGTTCTATATCCTTCGAGGCAAAGAAACTTACTATGGCCATCTTGCCATAGCCGCAAGTTCCTCGACAAAACGTCGCTAACGCTTTGTTCACCTTGTTGTAACCGTCACGGGCACAATCAGTAGTTCAAACGTCACGCGAAGTCCCCCGTTTTTCGTGGGACCGTCAGAGCAAGTTCAGTTGACGCGGCGGTATTGTCGGCAACTGCGCTCATCTGGAAAGCGCATTCGCGTAGAGGATTCGCCTTTCTGGGTGCGATCGGGTAATTTCATGGGATGTCCCATCCATTACAGGATAGGCAGATTTATGAGAATTACAGCAGTAGCACTAAAGGATAAACTTGCTGAGGTCTTCGTTTTTGGCAATGTCTTCGAGGCGTTCGCGGACGTAAGCGGCGTTAATTTCGACGTGGCCCATTTTCATTTCCGGGGCTTCAAAGCTGAGCTCTTCCAGTAGCCGTTCGAGAATCGTGTGGAGACGACGGGCTCCGATGTTTTGGGTTGATTGATTGACTTGATGAGCGTAGCTCGCCAGGCTTTCGATGGCGTCTTCTTGGAATTCGATGGTGACGCCTTCGGTTGCCATGAGTGCGACGTACTGTTTGGTCAACGCATTACGAGGCTCAGAGAGAATTCTTACGAAGTCGTCTTTAGTGAGGTCGTCGAGTTCGACGCGAATAGGAAACCGACCTTGCAATTCGGGCATGAGGTCGCTGGGGTTGGTCGAATGGAAAGCGCCGGCGGCGACGAAGAGGATGTGGTCGGTGCGGACGTAGCCATAACGAGTTTGGACTGTGGTGCCTTCGACGATGGGTAGCAGATCGCGTTGGACTCCTTGGCGAGAGACATCGGCGCCGCGTCCTCCTTCGGTGGCAACGACTTTGTCGATTTCATCGAGGAAGATAATGCCGGTGTTTTCGGCAAGTTCTACCGCCAAGGTGTTGACTTTGTCTTGATTGATGAGGGCGTCGCATTCTTGTTCAAAGAGAACGCGGCGTGCCTCTTCGACGGTCATCTCGCGACGGGAGACATTTTTGGGGAGGATTTTTTCGAGCATGCCTTGCATATCGAAATCCATCTGGTCGCCGCCGGGGCCCATGCCTGGAATCATCATGGCTTGAGTTTTTTGCTCGATCGCGATTTCAACCATTCGCGATTCGAGTTCTTTGTTGACAAGCATTGCTCGCATTTTTTCGCGTGTGCGTTCGTAGCGTTCGGGAGAATCGCTACTTTCGACGCCGACATCGAACGAGGCGGGAGCAGGTGCTAGTAGGTCGACGAGGCGTTCGATAACACGTCGCTCGGCTTCTTCTTGAACGGAAGCAAGCTCCCGTTCGCGAACTAAACCGATCGCGTTCTCGACCAGTTCTCGGATCATGCTCTCGACATCGCGCCCGTAATAGCCGACCTCAGTGTATTTCGAGGCTTCGACTTTGATGAAGGGGGCGTTGGTTAGAGTGGCGAGGCGGCGGGCGATTTCGGTCTTTCCGACGCCGGTAGGGCCAATCATGAGAATGTTTTTTGGGGCGACTTCTTTGCGCATCTCCGATTCAAGCTGCTGACGGCGCCAGCGGTTGCGGATTGCGATGGCGACTGCGCGCTTGGCGTCGGCTTGGCCTACGATGTGCCGGTCGAGTTGTTCAACGATTTTTTTGGGTGTCAGGTTTTTCACTTTTTTGGCTCTCGGTTCAGAGTTCTTCGATGTTGAGATTTCGGTTGGTGTAGACACAAATGTCGGCGGCAATTTCGAGGGACTGACGAACAATTTCGGTGGCAGAGAGCGAGCTATGCGTAACCAAGGCTCGTGCCGCAGCGACGGCGTAGTTGCCGCCAGAGCCGATTCCAAGGATGCCATCGCTAGGTTGGATGACGTCGCCGGTGCCTGAAACTAAAAAGGTGTGCTCTTCGTTGACTACCGCGACCAACGCTTCGAGCCTGCGCATGGCGCGGTCGGTGCGCCAGTCTTTGGCCAGTTCGGTGGCAGCCCGGGGCAGGTTCGCAGGGTAGTCCTTTAGTTTGGCTTCGAGGCGTTCCATCAGGGCGAAAGCATCGGCGGCGGCGCCAGCGAATCCGACCAAGACGCGGTCGTCCATGAGGCGACGGATTTTTAGGGCGTCGGATTTGACGATCGTTTGTCCCATCGAGACTTGTCCGTCGCCGCCCATGGCAACTTTTCCGTTGTGGCGGATCGTGAGGATTGTGGTCGAGCGGAATTTCATAGTGAGCAGGTGCTTTGGGTGAAACGGTCGGGAGAGGAGATGCCATTTTCTCCATCTTGAGCTGAGAGGCTAGGGGGTATCTGTGCGGAAGTTTTATGGCTTATTCCGGTCGCAGCTTTTTTGCTTGGCAGAGCCATTTCTTCCGGTTTGCCGCTCGGCCGCATTTGGTGCAGAGGAATGCTGGCTTCGAGACAATTTTGCACAGTTGGTCGAAATGGTCGTTCAATTCGTCCCGTGACCAATCGCAAAGTTCTTTCTCGATTTTTTTGGGGGCGGCCATTGCGTTTTTTAGCAGGTAAGTTCGTAGCGAGGAGCTAGCACTGGGCATCTTGGGTTGGGCCGCGTATTATAGGGGCGTTCATTCAAGTTCCCTTCCTTTCACGATACCGCAACTGCCGATGGCCGTCTCCCCTGCTGATAAAGAAACTGAAGATCAGGAGGCATTGCCTCGCAGTCCCGAGCGGATGTCTCCTGTCGATACTGCGTTGTTGGTCGTCGATGTGCAGGAGGCATTTATTCCGCACGAGCCGTTTGGCGAGCGGATTGTGTGGAATTGTGGTCGCTTGATGGACGGAGCGAAGATTTTCGGAATCAAGACATTTGCCACCGAGCAGTCTCCCGAAAAACTTGGCTCGACGGTTACTCTCTTGGCCAAGCGTCTGGAGAGTCCGGCGGCCAGCAAAACGGCATTTAGCTGCGGCGAGTGTGGTGAAACTTTTATGGAGTGGCGCAAGACGGGCATTCATCGTGTGCTTGTTTGCGGCATCGAGACGCATGTTTGTGTGCAGCAGACCGTGCTCGACCTTTTGGCTGCTGGGTTTCAGGTGCTGATTGCAGTCGACGCAGTGGGGGCTCGTTTTACGATCGATCACAAAACGGCACTGCGGCGGATGGAAGCTTCAGGTGCTTTGCTGACGACCACCGAGTCGGCGCTTTTTGAATGGTGTGGTCGTTCGGGGACGGCGGAGTTTAAGCAGATTAGTGCGTTGGCAAAAGAAAAAGAGCCGAGAGAATCGGCTTAGCCACGAAGTGGCGATATCGTAACACGCACGGCTTCGTCGCTATCCGATGGCCGGCTTTCGCTTCCAAGCCGCGGCTTCTTCGCCGTCGAGGCGTAAAATGAGGCACTTTGCGCTACCGCCGGCTTTTACGAATTCGCTCAGCGCCGTAGCGACAGGTTGATAGCCGGCAGTTTGAAGCTGCTCGTGAAGCCGAGGGCAGCCTGTGTTGGTGATGACCTTACGACCGACGACAACTGCGTTGCAAGCAAAGCTGCGTGCCTCGTTTTCCTCGACTGGGATGAGCTTCTTTACGTTCTCGGAGAGGACGCGGCAACCGTATTCGTCGAAAGCTCCCGGGAAATAGATGGCTTCGTCTTCGGCAAGCGGACAGAAACAAGTATCGAGGTGGTAGTAGTAAGGATCGACCAGTTCGAGGGGCAAGACGCGCACGTCTAGCAGGGCGCCGATTTCCTGATGTCCGCCGGCATCGCTGCGCATACGATAGCCAGCAAAAAGGGTTTCGCCGCAAAAGAGGGCGTCGCCAGCTCCTTCAAACGAGAAATCGTCGGGCGGATCGGTGACTTCGATTCCCAAGTTTTCCAGCGAATTGCGAAAGTGAGCTTCCTCGCCTTGACGTTGTTCATGTTTGAAACGGGCAAGAATGGCTTGCTGGCGATAAACAATCGCCGCGTTGGCCGTGAAAACTAAGTCGGGTAGTCCTGCGACAGGTGCGACCTCCGAAATTTGTGCGCCGGCATCGACAAGCAACTGTCGCAGGCAGTTCCACTGGTCGACAGCCAAGGCATGGTCGGCCTGTCGTTCGGTGCTCATCCAGGGATTGATTTCGTACTCGATCCCGTAGTGGTCGGGCGGGCACATGAGAATGTGGGGGGAAGACATGAGAATGGAAGAAGGAGTGGCTTGGAATTGCTTGGGTCACTTAGATTCTTCGAGGCGTCTTATTTCGGTTAGTAGAGATCGCAGAAAGGGCTCGACATCGGTTACTAGGCCAACGGTTTGGAAGCTGCCGCGATCGCTTAGTTTGATTACCGTCGAAGGGTTGATGTCGACGCAGACCACATGGACCCGCGCTGGCAATAGGTTGCCTACCGCGATAGAGTGGAGCGTGGTGGCGATCATCAAACAAAAGGAGACGTCGCGGATGCTGCTTCGCATGATTCGTTGGCTTTCGAGCGAATCGGTGACCACATCGGGGAGAGGGCCATCGTCGCGGATGCTGCCCGCGAGATGAAAGTCGACTTGGTTTTTGACGCACTCGTACATGATGCCCGACTTGAGAATGCCACGATCGACTGCGGCAGCGATCGAGCCGGCTCGGCGGATGCGGTTGATTGCCCGAAGGTGATGTTCGTGGCCCGCGTCGGCTAAGTTGCCTTCGACAACGTTGACGCCGAGGCTGGTGCCGAAGATCGATTGCTCGATATCGTGGGTGGCGAGCGCATTGCCGGCAAAAAGTTTGTGAAGATACCCATCTCGAAGCAACTCACAAACGAGGTTTCCGCTTCCGGTATGGACGATCGCCGGTCCGCCGACCAGGAGGGTTTTCCCTTCGCCTTGGCGGTTTTCAAAAAGTTGTTTGGCAATTTGGCGGATCACGACCCCTTTAGGCTTTTCGGTCGAGACAGCGCTGCTCATGAATCCGAAGGTGTGATCTTGTTGGGCACGTTCGTGGGGGAAGACCCTCGTGCCTGCGTGTCCGACGACAATCGGCATGCCCTTTTGGACGTCGGACATGGGGACGCAGGACGCGAGCGAAGTTTGCGGGTTGATCGTGATACCGCAGTCCATTTCTTGATTGGTTACAGGAAGCCATTGGTTGTTCTGGCGGATTTCGGTGCGTTGGTTGGTGGTGCTGTAAAAGCCTTCGGGGAATGCGCTGTCGAGGTCGGCAACGACGAGCTGGCAATCGTGGCTGGCAGTTGGGACGGCGCCGTGGTCAGCGATTTGGGCGAGAATCTGTTGTAGCGCGGTGTTGGTTGTGGCCGAGACGTCGATCACGGCGAAGCTGGGGTCGGTACGATCTTGGCCGATGCTGATGTTCTTGATGCGAAACGTGCCCCCGGCCATGGTGATGCAATCGAGGACTTTGGGGAGGATGAGGCTATCGATAATGTGGCCGCGGACCTCGATCTCTTCGACCGCCATGGCATCTTCGGCGGGTGGGTTGTTTTGAGACATAGGGTAGGTTTCTCTGATTTGCCAAGTTTATGGGTTGCGATGAGGGGGCTTTTGCCGATTCTAACCCATCGAGTTACAGCTGTAGAAGCCGACTTCGCGGCGAAAATGGAGAGAACGAAAGTCAATCGCCCCAGGCGGAAGCCGACGGCTAGGGAGTGTGCCTTTCGGATTTGGGGTAGAGGGCGTATATTGGTGGCTTGGTTCTGCTGGGCAGGACTGAAAAATCGATCAACCTCGCCTTTGGGCGATTCCTGTTTTTTGACGACAAATAGCTGTGGGAAACTATGGACGATAACAAATCGAAATCTTCTTGGGGGCATCTTGCTGACGAATTGGGTGCGAAGCCAAGTTCCGAGGCTTTTGAGCGCAGCCAGCCGCCCGAGACCGAAATCCCAACATCCGAAGACCCTTCGACTTTCGACGAGCCGCAACAGGTGGCTAGCGATTGGAATGCGCTGGCAAGCGATCTCGGCCTTGAGGTGCCAAAGACTTCTGCGTCAGAAGAAACGCCGGAGCCTGTTGCCGAAGAAGCGATTGTTGAGCCGGAAACACCGTCGGCCTCGGCTTCTGAGCCTCCCCGTGCAACGAGCGGATTTGGTGCCGGTCTTATTGATGAAGCTACCGATGATGAAACGGAAAATGCGATCACCGATGTGGTCGCTGATGAAGCCACAGACTCGGCGGTCGAGGCACTGCCTCCGCTTCCGAGTGAAGTGGACCAAATTATGAGCGAAGGAGACTGGGAAGACACGCTGGATTCGGATGGCGAAAGTGAAAGCGACGAATCTGATGACGACGAACAAGCGGAGGCCGACAATGGGATGTCGGGCGAGGCTGCTCGAAATGCGTTTGATGCGTTGTTTACTGCCGGTGGTTCTGCCGTGGCATTTCCTCCTCCGGAGCATGGACAAGAGCAGCCGTCATTCGAGGCAGAGGATTCGGCCGACTCCTTGGCATCGACTGACGAGACTCAAGAGAAGACAAGTGAAGACGAGGAACGACCGAAGCGGAAGCGATCGCGTCGACGTCGTCGAGGTCGTGGTGGGCGGAAGTCGGAGACCGAACAGACAACCGGCGAAGAGGCCCCCGTTGAAGAAGCCGCCATTGAAGGGGCAGCGGGTGAAGGGGCAGCGGGCGGTGAATCGGAAGACAATGGAACGGATGAGGCTCCTTCAGACGAGGAAAAGAAACCGCGTCGCCGTCGGTCGCGTCGTCGGTCTCGACGGTCGGAGAACTCGGAAGATCCGGTCAAGCGAACCGATGTTGAAGAGGCGGAAGGCTCTGACGACGAAGTTTCGGAGAGCTGTGAGTCTTCTGGCCGAGACAGTACGGGGCATCGGAACATGCCGACTTGGTCGGAAGCGCTTAGCGTGATTGTTGAGGCCAATATCGAGAATCACAGCAAGACGCCCAGCAGTTCGGGTTCTTCTCGTGGTCGAGGCCGTGGTCGTAGTGGGGGCGGCGGTCGTCGGGGGCAGAAGAAAACGTAGAGGGGGGCGAGCGAGCGGAATGACGAATGACGAGTTTGTGATTGATCGGGTTTGGGGCCTTTTGTGATGGTTGATGACCGGCAGGTGGTTGTTGGTAATCTGGTAGATATCTCTGGGCGACGGGTCTATGCGGCGGAGGTTTGTGTTGCCCAAGGTCGTATTGAAGCCATTCGGGCGGTTGCCCAAACGCCTTCAACTTTTCTTTTGCCCGGCTTTATTGATGCCCACGTTCATGTCGAAAGTTCGATGCTTGTGCCGAGCGAGTTTGCTCGTGCGGCGGTGGTGCATGGGACCGTTGCTTCGGTAAGCGATCCGCATGAAATCGGCAATGTACTTGGTGTTGCGGGCGTGCATTACATGCTTGAGAATGCTGAGGGGTCTCCGTTTAAGTTTTGCTTTGGCGCTCCTTCGTGCGTACCGGCGACGACTTTTGAGACGGCTGGGGCGACGATCACGGTTGAGGAGGTAGAAAAGCTGCTCGACGATTCTCGTATTGGCTACCTCAGCGAGATGATGAATTTTCCCGGCGTGCTGCATGAGGACGAGCAGTGTCTTGCAAAGATCGCGGCAGCTAAGCGTCGAGGCAAGCCGGTCGACGGACATGCGCCAGGGCTACGTGGCGAGGAAGCAGCCCGTTATTTTGCTGCGGGCATTTCGACCGATCACGAATGTTTTACGAAGGAGGAAGCCCTCGACAAGTTGGCTGCCGGTTGCAAGATTGCGATTCGTGAAGGCTCGGCAGCACGGAATTTTGACGCTCTGGTTACGTTGCTCGGAGAGTTCCCGCGGCAGACGATGCTTTGTAGCGATGACAAACATCCCGACGAATTGCTTGCTGGCCATATTAACGTGTTAGTGCGTCGGGCGGTTTCCCAGGGGATCGACGTTTTTGACGCATTGCAGGCGGGGTGCCTCAATCCGATTGAACACTATGGCCTCAACGTAGGGCAGTTGCGAGTTGGCGACCCGGCCGATTTTATCGAAGTGAATTCGTTGGAAGAGTTTCGTGTTTTGCGGACCTGGATCGATGGCAAAGTGGTTGCCGAGCGGGGCGAAACGATGATTCCGCGAGTCGAGCCTCAGGTGGTCAACCAGTTTGTTGCTTCGCAGATTAAAGCTTCCGACTTGAAAGTCGAAGCCGCCGTTGGCAAGCTGCAAGTGATCGAAGCGAGAGATGGACAGCTGATTACCAATCGTCTTTCCGTCGAGCCAAAGATTGTTTCTGATGGTGTTGTGAGCGACCTTGAGGCCGATGTGCTGAAGATTGTGGTCGTGAATCGCTATCGATCGGCTACACCTGCGGTAGCGTTTGTAAAGAATTTTGGTCTGACGCGTGGGGCAATCGCTTCGAGTGTTGCACACGATTCGCATAACGTGATTGCGGTGGGAGTCGATGACAAAGATCTTGCTGCGGCGGTTAATGCGGTGATGGATTGCGGAGGCGGCTTGAGTGCTGTTTGTGGTGCCGACCAACTACATCGCGTGTTACCGTTGCCGGTAGCGGGGCTGATGGCAACGGGAACTTGTGCCGAGGTGGCATCTGCTTATCAAGAGCTTGATGCTGCGGTCAAGAGTTGGGGGTCGCTGCTGCGGGCGCCCTACATGACGCTTTCGTTCATGGCCTTGCTAGTAATTCCCGAACTGAAATTAAGCGATCTGGGGCTGTTTGATGGCGGAAAGTTTGAATTCACGACCCTGCTAAAGAACATTTAGGGTAGGATGCTTAACGGGGAGTGTGTTCTCAACATCAACAATCAAACCTCTCACATCAAACATCCTTGTCATGTTTTTCTCTTCCCGTATTCGCCTGAAAGATCTCGCACAACTTTGTTATCGTTTGTCGACCGCTACGGGAGCTGGAATCGAGGATCGCAAGGTTTGGCGAGACGAAGCCTCGCGCGGTTCCCGATCGCAGCAGCGTAAGCTTTCGCATGTTGCCGACGAGTTGGCCCGTGGCCATTCGATAGTCGATGCGTTGCGAGAGACAGGCAAGTTTTTCCCGCCGCTGTTTCGCCAAATGGTAGAAGTGGGCGAGATGAGTGGTCGGCTCGATCGGACATACTCTCGGCTGACGACTCACTACGAACGCACGCTGAAAGTTCGGCGAGATTTTTACGGTCGCTTGGCTTGGCCCATGTTGCAGCTTGCGATGGCTTTGATGGTGGTTGGCTTGTTGATTTGGATTATGGGCATCATTCCGTCCAGCACGGGGCCGAATGGCGAGCCATTTGACATGTTGGGTTTCGGGCTTATCGGGACTCGAGGGCTCGTGATTTACGCCAATATTCTGATAGTTAGCGGCATTGTGCTGTTGCTGTTGATCCAAGCGTTTCGCCGCGGAGTGGGGTGGACGCGAAGCTTACAGCGAGCCATTGTGCATGTGCCGATGATTGGCGCCGCGTTCAAGACGCTAGCCTTGTCGCGATTTACTTGGGCTTTGCAGTTGGTGCTCGATACTCCCATGGATTTGCGTCGAGCGTTGCCGTTGGCATTTGAAGCAACCGGCAACGGCTATTACGCCGAGCAGGGTCCTGGCGTAGCCCAGCGAATAGAGCAGGGGATGAGTTTGCATGCTGCCTTGGCAGCGACCGGGGTCATTCCTCGCGATTTGCTCGATAGTATTGCCGTCGGGGAGGAAAGCGGTCGGCTTGTGGAAACGATGGAACGCCAGTCGGCCGAGTATCAGGAGCGAGCAGGAGTTGCGATTTCGATTTTGGCGCAAGCCGCCGGCTATCTTATCTGGATACTTGTGGCGGGGTTGATCATCATGCTGATCTTCCGGATTTTTTCGTCGTACATTGCGACGATTAACAGCTTGCTTTAGTGCGTGTCGCACGGACGTGTTCCGGTCACCGCACTGGCATTTCAGCGTCAAACCGTGCTGTGAGCGGAACAACTCGCCTGGGACTTGCTTTAGCGAGCGTGCCTCGACCCTTTAACGCAAGATTTGCAAGTGCTCTGCCATGGCAAGTCGGGGCACGACGAGTCGTTTTTCGAGCCGCGCACTGAGCGTGGGTTCGGTGATGCCTTGGCGTAGGTCGGCCAAGTAGTCGGTGAGCAGGGCGGCCTTGTCTTTAGATTCTAAGAGGTAATGGACCCATGCCCAGGCTTCGGCATAGTCTTGCTGGGTCATGTCGGCGGCGGAGGCGAGCTGTTCGAGCCGCTTGAGATTGGGCTGCCAAGAGGCGAGTTCTGATTGGGCGAGCAGCATGTCGAGGTGAGGTTGGTTGAGACCTTTTCTGCTTCGGCCAACTTCAAAGTACTCGGCAAGGCCTTCGTCGAGCCAAAGCGGGAGGTCAGAGATTGCGGCGTGAAGATAACCATGGGCGACTTCGTGGCGCAGGTCTTCGGCAACGTGATCGCCCCAATGGGCGTAGACCGAAAGTTCGACGTCGGTTTCGACAAAAATCGCACGGCGTGCGGGGAAATTTGGGAAGCGTAGACGAAGATAATCGTAGTAGGAGGTGTCGTCGGCAAAGAGGTAGATGTGAATCGGCTCGTCGGTCGCTGGAATGTCGAGCTTTTCGCAGAGAAAGTCGCGTTGTTGGGTAAGCTGCTCAACCAAGCGGTGCTGTTCGGGTAGTGGGAAATCGCTGTGCAAAACAAGTTGTTCGCGTACAAAACGATGCTGGAAGGGGGTTGATGTGCTGGTTGTGTGTAGCGACTGGCAGCTAGCGCAAGCGAGGGTGAGAATCAGGCAGATTGTGCAGGTAAGATTCCGTCGCATCGGGTGATATGCCTGGATTTCCAGAATGAAAAGAAGTGGCATTTTAGCGGCGGTGTTGGCGGGGCTGAAGAGCAGTTTTGGGCTACGGCTCCTGCGATTTGTTGAATCGCGGCTACTTTTTCATCTACGCAGGGCGAGAATCGCGTCGAGTTCGCTTTTGAGGCGAGGGAGGATTTCGTCGTAAGGGAATTGCCCCAGCGATTTACTGCCGCGTTTGAGATTGACGTGGTTGGGGCCACACCAGAGGCCTAGGTCGGCGTCGTCGGTTTCTCCGGGACCGTTGACTCGGCAGCCCATCACGGCGATGGTAATTGCTTGGTCGGCGGCGTAACGCGTTATTTCTTTGACTTGCTCGGCTAGCTCGATGAAGGCTTCGTTTTCGACTCGCGAACAACTGGGGCAGCTGATGATATTCAGCGTGTCGAGACCGTAGTCGACGACCGAGCGGACGCGCCCCTGGGCAATGTCGTCGAGAATTTGGCGGCCCGCTTCGATTTCTTCGGGTTTGCGCGGATTCGAGACCGTGAGCGAAACACGAATGGTGTCGCCGATGCCGCGGCTGATGAGTTGCTCGAAGGCGATGCGGGTTTTAATAATGCCGTCGGGTGGCAAGCCCGCTTCGGTCACGCCGAGGTGTAGCGGGACGTCGGGGCGCTGTTCGGCGAAGCGGCGATTGACTTCGATTACTTTCTGCGGGTCGGAGTCTTTGAGGGAAACACAGTAGCGTGAGAAACCGAGTTCGTCGAGTTGGCGGCAATGCTCTGCGGCGCTGTCGAGCATGGGGCCGATCGAATCGTCGTCGGCGTACTTGGCTTGTTTGTCGGGGTCGACGCTTCCGCAATTTACGCCAACACGGATGGCGCAGTCGTGCTCGCCGGCGATCTGTGCTAGGTAGCTGACTTTTTCTTGCCAGGGCTTCTCGCGTTCGTGGTGGTAGAGATGCCCCGGGTTGTAGCGAAGTTTGTCGACATGGGGAGCGACGATTTCAGCCAAGCGGTAATTTTCTTGCAAGTCGACCGAAAGGTTGGCCTCGGTTTGGTTACGAATTTCGGCCAGCGCCGTAGCGTCGGGTTTGCTGTCGGCCGCTATGCGTACGATGTCTGCGCCGGCGGCATGGAGGGCGTTGATTTGTTCGACCGTGGCGTCGATATCTTGTGTGCGGGTGGCGGTCATGCTTTGCACGGCAATAGGCTGGTGATCGCCAATCGTGACTGAGCCGATGCGGACTGCGCGTGTGGGGTTGCGGGGGATGTTCAAGGTCAAGGGTGCTCCACGGTCGGGAATTTTCTATTTCGATGTTTGTGTTTGGAAGCGAACGAGGTAAGGGGGCCGTTTTATCCTAGCCACAGCAGCGTCATCGTGTAGGCGTTGAAAAGCATGTGGGCGGCTATGCTGGGGGCCAGTCGGTGGGTGCGCTGGTAGAGGTATCCTAGCACGATGCCGAAAAAAATGAGTGGCACTGCCGAGACGCCGTGCCCAAGGTGTGCCAGGCCAAATGCGGTGCCGCTGATCAGCACAGGCCCCCAGCCGTGGGGGAGGCCGAAGAGTAGAGATCGGCTGGAGGGGTTTGGGATTTCGTCAGCATCCTGGGGCTGGGGGATTGCTTCGCTGACCGGTAAGTCGGCATAGGAAGAAACAGGGCCTTGATGCAGGGGTTGGTTCTCCACGGGATTTCGTTCGGTAGTTTTCCAATTCAAAAGCTCGTCTTCGCGGCGTTCTAGCCACCCTTGAAGTAAAAGGCGGAAAGCGAACTCTTCAAATATTGGGGCAGCAAGGACGGCAACCACAAAGCCGACGAGCAGTAACTGAGGAGATCGATGTTCAATCAGCATTTCGATCAGCTGATGCTGCTCTTTTGGCTCGAAAATCACATTCAGCACATAGTGAATAGCGATAATCGGCAACAGCGAGGCGAGGCATGCTGAGAAGCCGATAGCAATGTCGCTGGCGAGTTGACTCGGGATTTTTGGGAGTCCGAGGTCGCGAGCATCGGCGCCGAGGGTGATCGCGAGGCCGGCCATCGCAAGTAGAGTGAAGCCAATCATCACAGCGGAGTTTAAGAGTCCGCTCCAAATAAACTCTTCTGGAGTCATAGAGCCTGTTGCTTCGTCGAATGTTTCAATCGCTTGTGGGAAGAAAGAGCCGATTGCTTGGGCGATCGCGAGTAGCACGCAGAACCAAGGGATCGACGTAGCCAAGACGCCCCAGGGGACTCGCTGTCGTGGTTCGTAGACGAGCAGCGGGGCGCCGCGGATAGTTCGTTGGATCGCAGCAAACATGGCGATCAAGCTCAGCAGGAAAGCTACCGAGGTAACCATGATCGCGGCTTGGCTAGGTTCTTGCATCGAATCTCAGTCGGATTTTCGCAGGATCGATAGGGCAGCAAACACGTAGACCATGCCGGAGTAGAGCGTCAGTAGTACAGCCGCCCAGACGACGAGGAGCAGGCCTTGCGACATCCAAGCGGGAGGAGCCTGACGCCAAGCGGCTTGTGCCGTGTCGAGGTAGCTCAGGTGGATCATACTCCAACCGGCGGCCAGGCATTGGAGGGCCATTTTTAGTTTGCCGATCATTTTGGCCGAGAAGTCTCCCCCTTGTTGTTCGACAAACGTGCGTAGCGTAGTAACCAGCAGCTCGCGACCGGTGATTAGAACAGCCACCCAGGGGGCAATTCCCGAGGCCGAGGTGCCGTCGGCAAGTGGCGAGATGGCTCCTAGCAGGATAAAGGTACCGCAGATGAAAAGCTTGTCGGCGAATGGATCGAGAACTCGGCCAAGTTGGGTCACCTGGCCGTATTTGCGTGCCCAGTATCCATCAAGCCAATCGGTGCCTGCCGTGACGACAAACAGTGCGAAGCTTGTTTTGTACCAACCGAAGGCAAGTAGAAAGAACATGACGATCGAAAGGAGAATCCGAGCGATTGAAAGCTGGTTGGGGACGTTGAGTAGTGTCTGCGGATTTTTCGGTGAGGTCGATTCAGTCATGTTTTTCAAAGGCACTTTTTCAAAGGCACTATTGAGGGCTATCGCAGGCGACGCCGATGAGATCATAACCTTGGCGGGCCACTACCTCACATCGTACCAGCGCGCCAGGGGAGAGTCCCACCCCAGTGACATAAATCACACCGTCGACGTCGGGAGCATCGGCGTAGGAGCGGCCAATCCAAGCCTCGGATTCTCCCTTCACGGGGGAGTCGATGAGGACGTCCATCTGGCGTCCGATTTGAGCATCGTTCCATTGGAAAGCGATTTCTTGCTGCACAGCCATCAGGCGTTCGCGGCGAGTGTCCATGACCTCTTGCGAGATTTGGTCGGGCAGCTTCGCAGCAGGCGTATCGGGTTCGTAGGAATAGGTGAAGACTCCGAGTCGCTCGAATTTGTGTTTTTGGACAAACTCGACCATCTCGTCGAATTGTTCGTCCGTTTCGCCCGGGAAGCCTGTGATCATGGTGGTACGCATGACCAAGTTGGGGATTCGCTCGCGAAGCTTTGCCAGCAAAGCCTCGGTATCTTCTCGATTGACGCGTCGCTGCATTCGCTTGAGCATCTGGTTGTTGGCGTGCTGGAGCGGCATGTCGAGGTAGGGAATGATTCGCTTGCTGGAGGCGAGGACGTCGATCAGGCGGTCGTCGATGTACATCGGATAGAAGTACATGAGCCGAATCCAGTCGAGCCCCTCAACTTTTTCCAGCTCTTCAAGCAACTCGGCCAAGCGGGGCTCGCCGTAGAGGTCGATACCGTAGTAGGTGGTGTCCTGGGCGACGATGACCAGTTCTCTTACCCCATCGGCGGCCAATTCCTTTGCCTCGGCAATGACTTCTTCGATCGGCTTGGTCGCATGTTTGCCACGCATCTTAGGGATCGCACAAAAAGTGCAAAGCCGATCGCAACCTTCCGAGATTTTCAGGTAAGCAAAATGCCGAGGCGTGACTCGCATTCGCGAAGTGTCGGGAAGAGGACGGATTGGAGCCGGATGGAAAACGGTCCGCTGCTCGTCGAGCCCGCCAATCAATCGGTCGGCCACCTTGGTGACTTCTTCGCGACCAAAGACGCCGACCAGGTGGTCGATTTCGGGGCGATCATCTAGAAGCTGCTCACGCTGTCGCTCGGCAAGGCAACCTGAGACGATGACGCCGCGCAAATCGCCACGCTTTTTGAGTTCCAGCATCTCGTCGATCACGGCGAACGATTCTTGGCGGGCTTGTTCGATAAAACCGCAAGTGTTGACAACCGCGAAGTCGGCCCCTTGGGGGTCGTCGACAAGCTCGTAGCCATCGAGCTGCAACATGCCGAGCATTCGTTCGCTGTCGACAAGATTCTTGGGGCAGCCGAGGCTGACAAAGGCATAGCGGCCTTTGATGTCGTCGTTTTTTTCGGTGGTATCGGAAGACACGGGCGGTTTGAGAGATAAGAGTAACGAGCCGAAGCCCAGGACAGCAAGTCAGGCATTCTAGCTCAAACTGCGGACAGTGGCGACCAGGTCCAACTCAGAATTGCGCCGTAGACGGGAGCCGGCGGTTTCTCAAGTTCAACCGCGGATTCCGCCTGCGGCTACTTTTTTTACTTTGCCACCTTTGCTAGGGATGGCCCTTGCAAAAGGAGTCGCCTTGAATTAGTGTACATAAGTTCACATTCAAGAAAGAAGGTGATTTTTATGTTGAGCGAAATACCCTCCGAGCAGTTTGCTGCTGCGATTGAGGCTTGTGCTCGCGAGGTGCTGGCCGAGGCTTCGGTTTTGGCACCTCCGGTCGATGCGTTGCATCTTGCCAGGCAGCTGAACTTGTTGGTCGCCCGCGATGCGTCGATGGCTGGACGGGCTCGATTTGTGCGACTTGGCATGACGAATGGGGCAGGGCAAGGAACGATCTTGTTGGCAGACGAAGATCGTACCGAGCGGCGGCATTGGGCAGTCGCCCACGAAGTAGGAGAGTCGGTTGCTTGTCGCGTGTTTGCGGCGCTCGGTGTCTCGTACGTCGACATCCCGTCGTCGGGGCGAGAGGCCGTGGCCAATCGATTGGCAGGCTCATTGCTGTTGCCACGAGATTGGTTTGCATCCGACGGGAACGCCGTAGATTGGGACCTGTTGGAGCTTAAGCGGATCTATGCGACCGCAAGCCACGAGCTAATTGCCCGGCGTCAACTCGAGATGAGGCCGGCGGTGATTATCACACTCTTCGACCAAGGTCAGATCACTTGGCGACGGAGCAACACAACTGGCTCTCCTCCCAGGCTGACAATGCCTGAGCGTGAGACTTGGCAAACAACTTTTGAATGTGGCAGGTCGGCCAAATACTGCGGACCAGACTTGGCAAGCGGAATCGAGGGCATACGCTGTTGGCCTGTCCATGAGCCAGGATGGCGCAGAGAAATCCTAAGAACCGAATTGGCCGAATGGGAGGGGGAATGACGAGTAGCCCGCCGTTCACAACCTGCAAGCCGCAGCCTGACAAAAAAAATCAACCAACTCGTCGACTACATACGGCTTGCCGAGCACCATTGCGGCGCCAGCTTTTTGTATTTGTTCAACGTGTTCAACGCGGGGATAATCCAGCAGTGCGACCACCGGGGCATTGTGCAATTGAAGCTGGCGGCTGAAGTTGGTTAGGCTTACGAGTTCTTGAGGGCTGAGTTGGCCGCCGTCCCAGATTCCAGCAGAGAATTTTTGATCGGGGCCGATCTTTTGGGTAGGGGGCGTCCAAGCGGTGTTGAGGTCGTAGGCAGTGAGTGCGGCCGCGAGAGTTTCGTAGACCGAGTAGTCGGCGGCGCAGATTGCTACCGGGAAGTCGAGCGGATGGGAAGCTGGGTTGAGGTTCGGCGCGACCCGGCCCGCTTGGGGGCCATCAAGTGGTACTGACCAGGGAGGGCAAAGGCCCGCTTCAAAACTTTTTTGGGCTAAAGTCCACCATGGGCCGAACTCGTGCCAGTAGAGCCGCAGCACGCCGGTGAGTTTTATGCCGGTACGCATCCCCCCCTCACACCAGCTACCCGAGACGACAACGATACGTGTTAGGGGCACGAGGACCTGGAGTTGGCCGATATGTTTTTGGTGGTAACTTCCGGGAAGAGGTTGAGCGAGAAGGACGAGTTCGGGCGGAACTTCGGCGGCTTCCAGGGTTTCACAAGCTTGGTTGATGTTGGCGAGGGTCTGCCAAGCTTCTCTCGTTTCAATTTGGGCGGTTGCCAAGCGGAACTCTTGCTGTTGCCAGGGGCCAACCGCTAGCACTTGGGGTCGCGTCGTGTTGCTTGCAAGACGAGAGCCTTTCGGGCTGGAGGAAGTCTCGGGTATGGTCGGGTTTTGCTTGTTCACTCTGAAAGCTCGGCGTCACGGGCGGCGAGCAGCTGATGAGCTTCGACCGCATCAGCTGCGTTGCGAAGACGGGAAAGCCAATCAAGGTCGCTAATCATTCGGCTGAGGCGAGCTAAAATTTGTAGGTGTTCATGGTCGGAGGTTGCCCCGATAAGAAAAAACACCTCGGTGAGTCCGCTCGAACCTCCGAATGGAATTCCTTGGCCTGTGATTCCGAGGGCCAAAATCGACTCGCCAAGAATCGAAGTTTGGGGACGCCTGGGGTGCATTAGCGCAACTCCGTTGTCGAGAGCAGTCGGGTGCATTGCTTCGCGAGAAGTTACGGCATCGGCCATCTTGGCGGGGTCCCAGAGTATGCCTGTCGCGGCAGCGAGTCCGCACATTGCCGAGATAACGCTGCTTCGAGTTCTGGCATTGAGCGGAACAGCTACGGCGTCGACTGGGAGCAGAGAAACGACCGAGAATTCGTCGGATTCGCTTGTGCTTGTTCGGCGTAGGTGGGTTTCCATTTCGGCAAGCTGGATGTGGTCGGAGATGCCGATTCGATCTTCGAGCCAATGGTGGATTTCGGCACGCGAGAATCGCCACTGCCCACCGACGCGTCGCCCGGGCAATTTGTCTCGATTGGCCAGCTTGGTGATTTGCGCAGGAAGCATGTGCAAGTAGGCTGCCAAAGCGCTGATATCGAAGTCGTCGTCGGCCACGGGATTCCTAAAGCACCTGCGGGCTTGCTAGCATGTTGGGTGGAGAGTTCGAGTCGCCATTGTCGTCTGTAGCCCGGCCCGGTGTCTAGTGCTTTGTCAGTTTTCGATCCATCAATTCAACATGGTCAAAGCACTTGTGCTTTGACAACTCTTTGGCGTTTCCTAGTTTGCTTCCTAGTAAACCACCTTCTTCCGCCTGGGCCAGTAGTTTTTGGTTTGTACAACTGCCTTGTTGGTCGAGTGAAAAGCCAATGAATGCTAGCGTGGCACTTAAATGGCCAGCTAGATTCGCCTTGACGTGGTTTGGTAAATGGGCACAATTCCCAACGCTTAGCAGGAGAGTTTTCCCCAGGAACCTCTCCGAGTGAGTTTGAGCAAATAGGATGCGGAAACGGATTTTCGCAGATGGTTGGAAACCTAGTTGGTGTCGCGGCCTCCCGCTATTTGGGTCCGGCTACCAGCGCCCAGGCAAGGAGGCCTGGTATGTTGCCCTCAAATGATATTTCTACGGGCGTATCGCTCGACAAATTGTTTCCTTCGGACACGCGTACCGGTTCGGGGGGCATCGTTGCGACTTCTTGTAGCACCGACTGGCGACAAATTGAGCCCGGCGATGTGTTTGTTGCGTTGCCCGACGAGGAAGGCAATACGGCTGGAGCAGGGCACGAACATGCTCAGCGTGCGGTTTCTCACGGTGCGATAGGGGTGATTTGCGAACAACCGGTGCCCGTTTTTGAGGTACCAACTTATCTCGTCCCCGATAGTCGAGTTGCACTAGGGCAACTTTGCCAGGCGTTGATTGGCTATCCGACCCATACGCTGCCTAGCGTGGGCGTGACCGGGACTCATGGGAAGTCGACAACTTTGGCGTTGCTCGATTCCATTTTTTCGATGGCGGGAAAGCATTGTGGCTTGTTAAGCAGCTTGGGCTGTTACGATGGCATGAGTCATAGCAGCGGGATAGGCGATGCTCCCTCGTCGCCGGCAATTGCTTCGCGGCTGACGTCGATGGATGCTGCGGGTTGCAGTCATGTGTTGATGGAAGTTTCTAGTCGCTCGCTTTGTCAGGGGCGTTTGTCAGGCATCGAGCTTGATGTGGTCTGCGTGACCAATGTGACAGAAGCCCATCTCGATTTGCATAACACGATTCAAAACTATCGCGATGCGACGCGGCGTATTCTCGATTATCTCTCGCCTACGGGAGTTACGATACTTAACGCAGACGATCCCGTTTGCCTGGGTTGGCTCGACCAGATCCAAGGCCCGGTGTTGACTTATGGAATGGGAGATCAGGCTGAAATTACCGGTCGGATTATCGAAAGCCATGCCAACGAGCAGGTTTTTCTGTTGTCGGTCGACAGCGAATCGACTGCTGTTCGGACTTCTCTCGTTGGCGAGCACCATGTCTCGAACTGCTTGGCTGCGGCTGCGATTTCGATGTCCTACGGCATTGATTTGCAGACGATCGCGGCAGGAATCGAGGCGGTTGACCGATTGCCTGGTCGTATGGAGCGAGTGGACTGCGGGCAAGGTTTCCCCGTTTATATCGATTCGGCAGATACTCCGGGAGCCGTTCAGGCAACCCTGCGAACGGCCCGGCAGCTTGCAAGCGGGCGGGTTATTTGTGTTCTGGGCGACAAGGTTAGTGGCTCAGGGATGCTCGAGTATGCATTTGCCAGCGTGGTGAGAAGAATGGCCGACTTGGCAATTGTTGCTCGACCTCTGCCGCCAGAAGAAGGGGCGTATGGGGTTGGCAGCGAAGAAAGAACGCATGTTGAGGTGATCGAAGATCGAAGCGAAGCAATCGCACGGGCCGTGTCGATGGCTGAGCCAGGAGATGTCGTTGTGATTGTTGGAAGCCAGCCGTCGGTTCATCGAACTTTTGGCGATGCCGAACAGAGCGATGTCGAGGTTGCCCGTCAAATGTTGCTTGCACGCAATGAGGCAGCCGTGCGATTGGTCGCCTAATTAAATTCACAATAACTTAAAAATTGCTGCGTCGTTGTGGCATCGGAACTTAAGAGAGACAGAATCTGATGGAATGGATCGATACTTTGATGCTTGACCCAAAGCGAGAGAATGCGGCTAGCGAGGATCGGCGTTTTGACGGCGATTCCTCGGTCGATTCGATCAAAGCGGTTTCGGCGCGTGTTTTGGCCGTGCAAGGCGTTTCGTTGTTGCATGCAGTCGGGCGAAGTTCAGAAGAATTGACCGCTGCTCTAGAGATACTGCGAGCCTTCAGGGCGACTGGTCGACGCGTTGTCTTGTGTGATACTTCGGCCCTGACGCCCGGGCGACAGATTGGCCGATCGTTGGTAGAAGACTCAGGCGTCGAAGCAGTGGTCAGCTGTGGGACTCATGGTCGCGACTTAGCAATCGGTGCCCGCGATGCGGGGCTTGATCTGGCGAGTGTCATCGTTTGTTCCGATGTGAAATCTGCATGTGAAGCATTAGTCCACCGCTTATGCCCAGGCGATACGGTACTCTTATGGGGAGTCGACCAAGTGGCGTGCAACCGACTTGTCATGTGGCTTGAAAAACAGTTTTCGGAACGTACTCGTCTCGCGGCTTGAGCGGCTTGTGAAAAATCAGAGGAATGAAACAAAAGAACTATTTTGAAGCTTTGTCGTTGGCTAGTTGGATTGCGGGGTTTGACTAGCTGCCCTCCCTGGGGTCGAAGCAATTTCGCTCGTTATAAGTAACTTCTGGGTCAGTTGCTTTAACGAGTGCTTCACGACGAAGCTTATGTCTGAGCGCTGGGACGACGCAACGCGTCGTCCCAGTGTCTCAGCGGATACACTGAGAGAATGATGAAACCCGAATGACGAATGTTCGATGCGTTTTTCAGACGCCGGGCAAGTCGTTCGTCTTTTCCTTGAAAGGACCCTCATTGATGACCGCGGCGCCCCATATCTTGTTTGCTGGTGGAGGAGCCGCAGGATACTTTTTTCCTGGCATCGCTGTGGCAGAGCATCTAAGGAAAAGTCTTCCTCAGGCAAAAATTACGTTTGCAGGTCCGGGACGTCCTCGGGAAAAGCACGTTGTTCGCACAGCAGGCTACGAGTACACAACCGTTCTTTCTCAGCCCGTCCCTCAAGGGCCTCTTCAGGCATTCCGGTTTGTTACCGACAACGTGGCTGGCTATTGTGCTGCACGCTGGATGCTTCGCGAGCGAGGCGTTGATTTGGTCGTCGGGTTGGGCGGCTATACAAGTACTGCTGTGGTTCGTGCCGCAGTTACGCGTGAGATTCCATTCATTTTGCTAGAGCAGAATGCGATACCGAGCCGAACCACTCGCTGGTTGTCGGAGGCGGCCTCGCTAGTTTGCGCTGGATTCGACGAAGTTCGGCCTCACTTGCATGTGCAAGCTCCAGTGGCGACTACCGGAAATCCGGCTCGTCCGGCTTTCGAGCAACTTTGCCGGCGGATGAGTTCGAGCGGTCGTTCGTTGGAATCAGCGAAGTTGTCGATCACCGGGGGAGGACTTCCTCGGCAAAAGCGTTTGGTAGTACTTGGCGGAGCCGATGGTGCTCGGTCACTGAACGAATCGATGCCAAAAGCATTGAAGCGTTTGGGCGAAACACTCGCCGAGTGGCAGATCATCCACCAAACGGGCGAAGGCCAGTTGCAAGAGACCGAGAATCGTTACCGGCAGGTAGGTATCGAGGCGCTGGCGGTTACCTTTATCGATGAGATTGCTTCGGTGCTCTTTGCAAGCGATCTCGTGGTCTGCCGCTCAGGTGGGACGACTTTGGCAGAGCTTGCTCTCGCCGGGGTCCCCGCGGTATTGGTACCCTATCCTCATGCGACCGACGATCAACAAATCTCTAATGCGAAAGTCTTCTCTTCAGCCGGCGCGTGCCGGTTGGTCGACGAATCGTCTCAAGGCAATATGCTTGATGCCGCTTTGGCCCGCGAGCTAACCCCGCTGGTTTCTGACGAGCAGTTCCGGCAAGAGATGAGCTTGAACATCCATGCCCTTGCCCGACCCGATGCCGCCGCTGATATTGCTGCTTCGATTCAAGAAACGCTAATCAGCGCACAAAGTATTCGGCAGGCCGCATAGATTTGGCGATTCCTCGTTAGGCCAGAACGAATTGTTCAATTAGTGTTTCGGCAACTCCCTCACGGTGCCCGGTTTCACGGGTTCGTGCCGCAGCGAGCTTTCGACCGCCGCAAAACAGAGTTCCAAGCTCTTAAGATTATTGTGCGCACTATGCGTTGGCTGCCGTTTTTCTTCGATCGCGCACAGCAGCTCGCCCATGGTTCCATGAAAACCATCGGGAAACCATTTCCCTTCGAGTTTGGGGGAGAACGACCCTTCGTTCGTAAGGAATTCGACTTGTTGAGCATTGTTGTCGACTCCCGCGCTACGAATCACACCGCGGCTACCGCTTACGAGTACTCGGTCCCAACCGCCCTCGGGGACGTCGGCGTCGAATACCAGTGACGCCTGCGCGTTGGGATACTCGATCGTCGCTTGGGCCAGCAGTGGCGGCATAAGGTCTTGGTTTGCCGAACGGGTAGCCGAAGCGTAAACACGCTCGGGCGTTTGGTCTGGAAAGATGGTCGCGACGAAGTCGAACCAGTGAATGGCGAAATCGTAGAGAATCAGATGATAGACTTTTTCGAACTCGGTACCGCGGACCCAGCTATGGTCCCAATGGACGCCACAATGAACGCCGACGACATCGCCGAGGAGCCCTGCCCGAACGGCTTCGCGGATGTAGCTGAAATAAGGGGCCCAGCGACCATTCTGGTTGACCGCCAGCAAGACGCCCTGTTGGTCCGCCAGGTCGGCCAACCGTTGGCCTTCGTCGAGGTTAAGGACGAAGGGTTTTTGGCTTAGAACGTGCTTGCCTGCCATCAACGCATCTTCAACAATCGGGTTGCGAACCTCGGGATGGGTCGTGATGTCGACAACTTCGAGGTCCTCCAGCTTCAGCAACTTGCGATGATCGGCAAAAACCTCGGCTTCGGGATAGAATTCGTCGCGACGGTCTTTTGCGGCTTCTAGGTTGATATCGCAAAGTGCGACGACGTTGTACTCGGCCGCTTTGTAAGCCTCAAGGTGGTAACTCGTAATTCCGCCACAGCCAATAAGTCCAATCTTAGGGCGGTACTTTTTAGGGTCCCGTGGAAGGTAGGGCAGTTCAGGCAGAAGTGCCGGTGGCGATTTTTTAGAGGGCTGAGGCATAGAGGTAGGGCCAAGGGCTAAGAAGGTCGAGGGGTAATTTTTCTGTTGCATGTGACTCTAGCAAGAGACAAAGGCCATTGCCAAGAGCCCCGACCCCTCCAGGGAGAGTAAAAACAAACCTAATTTTGAACCGCCAAGTTTGCCAAGAGCGCCAAGAAAAAAGAAGAAAAATCGGCTCATCGCCTAGGAAGACCCTCGCAGGTGTTCTGCTTTCAGCACGGTTTTCCGCTAACATGCCAGTACGGTGACCGGAGCACGTCTGCGCAGCACGCACTAAATATCTGTTTTTCTTGTTTTTCATTCCTTGGCGATATTGGCGTCATTGGCGGTTTTTTTGACTTGGCAATCGTCCTGCCGGATTTTCCACCCGCCTTGCAAATCTGCCACAAATCGCTAACGTAAATCTATCAACAAGGCCCAAGTAGGCTCCTTGCCCGCCAGTATAGAATCCCACCTAGAGCACGATAGAATGTCAAACGACTCGGATACTCAGAGCAAACGCATCCTGCTGGTCGACGACGATGCAGAGATCATCGAATCGCTCCGCTTAGCCTTGGAGGCCCATGGCTATGAGGTACTGATTGCCCGCGATGGAAATCAGGGTTTAGCACTGATCGAGCGAGAATCTCCCGATCTGGTGATTCTCGATATGATGATGCCCAAGCGAAGCGGCTTTTTGGTGTTAGAGCGTCTCAAACGCATGGGCGAGAAACGGCAGCGGATTATCATGATTACCGCCAACGAGGGCGCTCGACACAAGTCCTACGCCGAAATGCTTGGCGTCGACGACTACGTCCGCAAGCCGTTTCCGATGGACAAGCTGATTGCAAGCGTCAAGCGGTTGGTGGGGGAGTAGCCGATTGCGTAGGGCTCGTCGATTGCGTAGGGCTCGTCATGGCCACTCAAGATGGTTTGTCGTAACGACCCAAGCAAATTGCGCCATTTGCTAGTTCCGTACCTTCTACCTCAGCCAACTTGGCCAATGGAAGGAGTTCGGGTAAACGCTCCATCTGGCAATATCTCAATCCGCCTGTCCAGCAGTCTCAGTGCTCTCTGAAAAAGAGTGCTCTCAAAAAGGACCTCGCCGCAGGTTGAGAAGCTCGCGCACTAGCGGCTTTGCGAAACCGCGTGCCAACCGTCGGCATCGATTTCGGCCTGAGTTCGCGACTGCTTGAAGCTTATTTGGCGAGCCCCAACGGAATTCGACTTGCGATATATGGCATTCCGCACATCAACGGTCGGGCGGTTCGTGCTTGAACGTCGGGCCGTCCGATCGGGTGGATTGAGGTTGAGCAGTGGGGGGGCTTCAAACAAAGTACTCGTGTTGCTTTCGGCGCCATCTGCCTGTGGAACGGGATCGATAATGCTCTTTTCTTTGCTACCGGCGTCCTCGGCCGGATAATTGCTTCTTATAGGAGCTGCCTCGTCGGGACTCAATTGAGGCTGGGGCGTAGGTGCCCCAATCACGGAGCCACCGGCTGCGGGACTTGTCGGATAGCTGGGCTGCCCAACAGACGGCGCGCAATTCGAGCAAGGTGCTTGGGTGAATCCTGCTTGCGAAACTCCCGAACATGCCGAGCATCCGCCGCAAGATGGAATGCCGCATGTCGAACCGCAGGAGCTTAGAACCGGACTCAAAACAACCTGTCTAGCGACTGTTTGTACGCAGCTTGAGCAGGGGCTTGGCACATAATAAGAAGTTTGGACTAGGGGCCTGGCCACGGTTCTTGTTAGCGGCGCGTAAGCGGTCACATAGGGAGTGTATCCGGCTGTGTATGGTGCATAAGACGCAGTGTAAGGAGCATACGATGCCGTGTAGCTTGGAACCGCGTAGCCGGTGTTCGTATAAGCCAAGGGAGCCGCGGCAGTATAACGGCGAAGCCGCATCCGATCGAAATACTTACCCGGATACCACTTGTCGCGTTGCGGCACAGCAACCTGTTGCACCACCACTGGTTGGTAGGCAACCGTTGGAGTTACGCAGGTCGCACATTGGGCATTCGTGGATTCGACCGACACGAAGGTCGCCACAGCGAAAACAATTCCGGCTAAGGTTATGCGCATCAAACAAGTTTTCATAATAAGAGTCGTCTCGTTGAACAAAAGGAACCAAGGAGCACGGCGGCTCCGCTGATACTCTGATTAAATCTCCCATCGCCCTCGTTGGCAATGATTTTCTCGCTTCAAACCACAATTTGGTTGAAAATTCAACTTGGGGAGACTTTGCGACCTGGGGAAACAAGGCCGGAGGAGCATTCCAGGCACCGGCTAGCAGAGCTATCTCTGCCCTCTATTCCAGAAGGCTAAGCTAATGACCAGCATTAGACCTTTCGGGCTAATCACCTGTAGGTCAATTGTAGCCCACGAATCCCCCTCAGGCCAGAAAGCAAGAGATGTCGTAAAAAAGCAACATCCAATGGAATTACGTGTGGCGTTTGGTAATCGTTCGCGAGAAGATTTCAGCTGGTTCCGCAAACTAACCGTTGAGATTGATGCAAGCGGTGCTCTTGCAAGCAAAAAAAAAGGCTGCGATTTTAACGCAGCCTTTTCGTTAGGGAAATCGTCGCGACATTCTTTCTCGTGTTGGACAGCTCTTTTTTGCGAACCATGTTGCCACGCAACAGGCTCGACACTCGCTGCAAGCAATACTTCAAAATCGAGTACTATCGGGGAACGCGAGTTTGCGGTCGGTTAAAGCCGATTTTCTCAAGCGAACTGTAGACCTCTTCGAGGGTTTTCTCGCCAAAATTTGAGATGCTTAGCAGATCTTCGCGCGTGCAGTGCAACAGATCGTTGACCGTGAAAATGCCTTTTTCTTCAAGGCAATTGGTGGTCCGCACAGCCAAGCCGATTTCGGCAGTGCTCATTTCTAAACGGTCCTGCATTCCTTGATTGGCCAGAACCGCTTGGTTCAAAGGGACGCGTGTCATGGTGGGCTCCTTCCCAAAAAGTCATTGAGCCTGTTTGATGGCTCTAGTAATCAGAAGCGACCAGCTCGCTTCTTCGATCGGCCAGGAGTATACCAACTTTGTCCCATTTCTCCGTAAGAAAAGTCAGAAAGTTCCAAAATTCTTGCTCCAACCAAACGACTGCTGTCATTGGCGCACCGAGTACACTGGGCATAGGATGATGTGGGTTGGAAGTGTGCATGCAGCTACGTTGCATTGGCATAAAACCGCAAGCGATAAATGGCAAGAACTCCGTAAGAGAAAAGTCGAGTTGACGTGGATCCACTTCTTGAATCACTCAATGCACCGCAACGTGAATCGGTTCAGCACGTCGAAGGACCGATGCTAGTGCTAGCAGGCCCTGGTAGCGGTAAAACACGGGTCGTCACCCACCGTATTGCCCACCTGCTGCGTGAAGGTATTCCCGCTTCAGATATCCTTGCGTTGACATTCACCAACAAAGCGGCCGAGGAGATGCGCTCTCGCGTCGCGGGCCTGGCTCCTGGCGAGCAAGTTTGGGTCAGCACGTTCCACCGTTTCGGCGCACGCCTGCTCCGACAGTATGCCGACCATGTCGGCCTCACGCCCAATTTCACGATTTACGACACCTCCGACTCCAAGCAAACTCTGAAGCGTGTCATCGAAGTGGGCAAATTCAATACGTTGCACTATACGCCCGACCGGATTGCGAGTGCGATCAGCGCTGCGAAGAACCGGCTGATTCCCGCCGACCAATACGAAGCCCGGTCAGGCAGCCCGCTAAGCAAGATCGTGGCTGAGATCTATCCGGCCTATCAACAGCGGCTGCTTGCCTCTTCTGCCGTCGATTTCGACGATCTGTTGCTGCACATTGCTCAGCTCTTGTACAAAAATCCTGAAATACGCGCGACACTCGACCAGCGGTTTCGCTACATCTTGGTCGACGAGTACCAGGACACCAATCATGTGCAGTACGTTATGCTGCGTGCCTTGTCTGTGGACCACCCCAACTTGGCAGTCACAGGCGATCCTGATCAATCGATTTACGGTTGGCGCGGGGCCGACATCAAGAACATCTTGCAGTTTGAATCGGATTACCCTGAAGTCAAAGTGGTGCGATTGGAACACAACTACCGCAGCACGAAGAAAATTTTGCGGGTTGCAGACCAGCTGATTACTCACAACAAACGCCGCAAGAAGAAAGCACTCTTCACCGACAATGATGAGGGCAGCGCCGTCCGGCTAGTCGAGTATGCCAATCAAGACAAAGAAGCTCAAGGCATCGCCGCCCAGATTGCGGCATCGATTGCTCAGGGAGATCGTGGGCCAAGCGATTTTGCGATTTTCTATCGAGTGAACGCGCTTTCCCGGGTATTCGAAAGTGCGCTGCGCGAAGCAGGCGTGCCGTACCAAATGATTCGCGGGCAAGAATTTTATCAGCGTAAGGAAATTAAGGACATTTTGGGATATGGCCAGCTGATCAACAATCCGCGAGACGATCAAGCCGTTTTACGAACTATCAACACGCCCACGCGAGGCATCGGTCGCAAGACGATCGACCGGCTCAACGAACATGCTTATCGTTATGGACTCACCTTGCTCGACGCAGCTCGCGAAGCAACCCAGATCGAGGGCTTAGCCGCCCGATCGGCTAAGAAAGTTCTCGCCTACGTTGCGTTGGCCGACAAGCTGAGCTTGCTTTCCAACGGCGATCTGGAAGAGATTTTAGGGACGATCCTAAGCGAAACGGGCTACCGCGACCACTTGAAGGAAAGCGAAACCGAGGATGATCTCAACCGACTTGCCAACATTGAGGAGCTGTTGACCGACGCTCGGCAGTTCGACGAACAGAACCCCGGCGGCGGTTACCTTGAAACCTATCTTGAGAATGCTTGGCTCACCGGTGAAACCGATGCTTGGGACGCCGAAACCGACAAAGTGACCCTGATGACGCTCCATGCCGCCAAGGGGCTTGAGTTTCCGGTCGTATTTCTCATCGCAGTCGAACATGGACTCCTTCCCCATGAACGTAGCACAAGCGACGAAGAGAAGATCGAAGAAGAACGCCGCCTGGCGTTTGTGGGCATTACGCGAGCCGAAGAAGAGTTGCAAATCAGCTACGCGGTGCAGCGAGATTTCCGCGGCCAACGTCGCTACACGGTTCCCAGTTTGTTCCTAATGGAAATCCCACGAGAGGAACTCGAACTCACTCAAACTTCTCCAGACGTCAACGAGTGGGACCAACAGCACGGGAAAGAGGATTTTGAATTCGAGACGGATTCGCAAGACCAGTCGCCCGAGGAGTTTAGCTTTGGAGCTTCAATCGAAGAATCCCCAGAGCCCTCGGTCCTGCATATCGCAGCGGCCCAGGTCACCACGGCAGCCAAGCTTACAGGCGAGTTCGACGAACCCACGGAGCAAGTTTCGCCCAATAAATTCGCCCAAGGCATGGCCGTGATGCATCCCGAGCATGGCTTAGGAAAAATCGTCGCTCTTTCAGGTTCAGGCAAAAACCGCAGAGCAACCGTCCGCTTCGCAACCGCAGGCGAAAAACGCTTCGTCCTGAGCCACAGCCCCTTGAGGCCCGCAGGCAACTAACGAGCGTGGCGGCGATTGTACCGCTTGAGATTTGGCGAAAACCAATTGAGTCCCCAGGCAGCACTATCTTGGGCAAGGTGCTGTAGTTAGACTGGGATCATCTGTCTTTCCTGCCCTCGCGGCTCTCTTCACCCGCTCTGGTTGGGCTTCCAACCTGCTCGATTACCCAGAAGCTTGAATAAGCATGCCCCTCAATTGGCCCCCGCAATTTCTCTTCACCGTTTGTCAAAGTGGTGCCGAGCAGGTACTCAAGCAAGAGATTGCTGCCGGGCCTGTCGATGCTAGGCCGGCCTATTCGCGGCCCGGTTTCGTGACGTTCAAACTCGAAGAACCCTGTCAGAATCCTGAACAGTTTCATTTCCCCTCGACATTCGCCCGCACTCATGGATTTTGCCTTGGCAAAGTGATTGGAGAAAGTACCAGCACGCTCGCAAAAGAGGTTTGGGCCTTGCCTGCGGTCGAACAAATGTTGGCAAATCAGACGATCTGCGATTTGCATGTATGGCAACGCGATGCGAGGCCACCTAGCGTTAAGGGGTTCGAGCCCGGGCCAACGCTGCTGGCTGGCGAAGTCGAAACAGTCATTCGGCAACATTCGCCAATCGAAGAGCTGCGCAGCATGCCCGACGATCCGCGCCCTCCCAGTCGCCGCAACCGCTGGGTGCTTGACGTTGTGATGGTGGAGCCTAACGAGTGGTGGATCGGCTGCCATCGCGCGACTCGACGAGTCGACTGTTGGCCTGGCGGGGTGATACCCTTAGTGTTGCCAGATCATGCCGTAAGCCGCGCTTACCTAAAAATGACCGAAGCGATTGCTTGGTCGGCCCTGCCTGCGCTGCCCGACGACTTATGCCTTGAGCTTGGCTGTGCGCCTGGCGGTGCCTCGCAGGCTTTGCTGGAACATGGGCTACGAGTCATTGGCGTTGACCCGGCTGAAGTTGATTCGGTCGTGGCTGAGCATCCCAATTTTCAGTACTTACGCCGCCGATCGGCCGAAGTGCCCCAGAAAGCCTTGCGAGGAGCTCGTTGGCTGGCGGTCGATATTAACGCCGCCCCGGCCTACACGCTTGATGCTGCCGAAGAGATTGTTACTTCAAAAGCAGCAAGCATTCGAGGCATGATTCTTACGATTAAGCTCTCCGATTGGAAACTTGCCGGAGAAATGGCAAACTACGTCAAGCGAGTTGCTAGCTGGGGATACGGCGACATCCGGACGCGACAGCTGGCATCAAATCATCAAGAATTTTGCTTAGTCGCACTACGAAGCCGAGGCCAACGACGGGTCCAGCGACATTCACGCCGGCATTCAAGAGCCGATGCAGCCCATCCAGGTAAACCGCAAGGGCCGCACCTTTCAAAGAACATGTAGTGGTTTCAGCACCTATTGACCACTGTTTCCTGTGGTGCTGGCAAGGCCATCACAATAAACGAGCTTGACGCCGAATCTAGGCAACGGTACTTACGGGCTGTTGTTTTCGTGTTTCCACCCGCTTACACGTTTCGATCTGCGTCCGAGGCGTCTCTTGTCTTTCCGAATACTTTTACTGTTGCTTGTTTTTGCAAGCGGGCTGATCTGCTCCGACCGCCTCTTTGCGCAGCGCGTTCAATTTCCTAGCGCTGCGCCAACTTACGGCGTGCCTGGAGTCGCCCCCACACCGCAGCCGGTGCTTCCTAGTTTCGATCCCTATGGCAATCCACAGCTAGGGGCTCCACCTCCTGATGTGCCTTACAACGCGACGCCACTTTTCAATCAACCCGCGTTGCCGTCCGTAGCCCCCCCGGGAATCCCTGGCCCACCACAGCAAGGAGCGGGCATCTTTCCGAGTGGTTTACCTTTCCAGTGGGAGTCGGGTACTTATCAGTATCAGAATGCTGACGGGAACGTGGCCCGATTGCAGAGATTCCTTCAACAAATCAGTTTTGAACATACATGGATCTACAGCGGAAACAATTCCGATGAGTTGGGTATCAACCGTTCGGAGCTATCCGCAACTTTCGGGATTCCCGTATTCTACAATCCGAATACGCCTCTGCTGATTACCCCAGGCTTTGCCTTCAATTGGCTCGAAGGACCTGCGACTGCTACAGCAGACCTCCCCCCCCGACTTTACGACGCATACCTCGATGCCGCTTGGCACCCGCAGCTGACCGACTGGCTACGCGCCGATCTCGGACTTCGGACGGGCGTTTGGACAGACTTTGAAGAGGTCAACAGCGACTCGATCCGAGTTTTGGGCCGCGGCATGGGGGCGCTGACTTTTTCGCCTCAGTTCGACATCCTACTCGGAGTTTGGTACTTAGACCGAAATCGCGTCAAACTCCTGCCTGCCGGCGGTATTCACTGGCGGCCTAGTAGCGAGTGGGATGCCTACTTGGTGTTTCCCAATCCAAAAATTCGCAAGCGATCGATTACCCTCGGTTCGAGCCAATGGTGGGTTTATGTTTCTGGAGAATACGGGGGCGGACGCTGGACTATCCAGCGAGACCCCGCCGGTGCAGCGGCAGGAGCCGGCGACGACATCGATTACAACGATCTACGTGTCCTCTTCGGTTTTGAATGGGAAACTCAAACCCAAGCACGCGGGCATGTGGAAGTTGGCTATGTCTTCGATCGCGAAATCATCTTTGAAAAAACTCAAACCCCTGCCAAGCTGAGACTCGCCAACAGCTTGATGATTCGAGGGGGAGTCTCTTTTTGATCGAAATGAGTCTGCCTGAGTACCACTTGCAGAGTCCTAAGCCCGGTTTTGTCGTCCTGTGCTTTGCCCTAACGCTTGCTGCGTTTTTTGTTGCAAATCCTACGGCCTTAGGAAAATCGCAGCCCGTGTTCGTCGAGCCGGCAAACTCGTGGGGCGGGCAATTGGTACACGAGCCGGTACCTTACCAGCCGAGTACTTTGTTTGTTCAGCCGGGCAGCAATCTTGATCCGGTTCTCCTCGACCAACTTGCTCCACCTCCAGGAACCTTTCTTCCCGCTGGACTGGCTGCGAACTCCGTGCCAGTAGCCGAAGATTTGACGAACGCTAGCCGTCCGCAGCTCCCCCCTGGTGTGCGGAATGGAATTTTTCAGAAACTTTTCTTTACGGGCACTTGGCTGCCACAGCTTGAAAACGACAGCCTAGGTTGGGGCAGCCTCGAAACGGGCGTCGTCTTTGGTTTTCCTTTCTTTCGGCGAGACACTCCACTGCTTATCACGCCCCGGTTCGGAGTTCACTTTCTGGACCGTCCCGCGGCGCCTGACTTACCCGGCAAAGTCTATGACGCCTCCTTGGAGTTTCGCCATTTACGTAAGTTGGGCCAGGGACCCTGGGCCATGGATGTGGCTGTGACGCTAGGCTATTACAGCGATTTTGAAATCAGCGACTCGCAGGCTTTTCGTGTCACCGGACGCGGATTGGGGGTCTACGAATCTTCGCCTACCACGAAATGGGTATTTGGCGTGGCGTATCTCAACGGGGCGGGGGCCTCGGTGCTGCCCGTGGGGGGAGTGCTCTACCAGTCCTCGCCCGACGTCAAGTGGGATCTCGTCTTCCCGCAGCCGCGCATCGCTTGGCGGCTGCCTGGCGGAATCCCAAACAATGGCGACGAGCGCTGGTTTTATGTCGGAGGAGAATTTGGTTCGGGCATATGGTCGATCCAACGCCCTCTAACACAAACTCCCGATCTGCTCACCTACTTCGACTATCGCGTAATGCTTGGCCTGGAACGCAAAATTACTGGCGGGCTCAGTCGCCGCTACGAAGTGGCTTATGTGTTTGGGCGAGAGTTGGAGTTCGACAGCGCAACGCCCGACATTTCTCTCGACGACACCCTGATGCTACGAGCTGGCTTTACTTATTAGCTACTTGGCCATCGCTCGTTGAATTGCGGTGCCCATGTCGGCAGGGCTTTGCGCGACTTCGATGCCGGCGTCTTCAAGGGCGGCAATTTTTTCGGCGGCGGTGCCTTTGCCACCTGAAATAATCGCCCCGGCGTGACCCATGCGTTTCCCCGGAGGTGCCGTTCGACCGGCAATAAACGCAGCAACCGGCTTGGTGATGTGCTCTTTCACAAACGCTGCCGCCTCTTCCTCAGCCGTGCCACCGATTTCGCCGATCATGATGATCGCTTCGGTTTGGTCGTCTTCTTGGTACATTTTCAGCAAATCAATAAACGAAGTTCCCACGATCGGGTCGCCGCCCAGGCCAACGCAAGTCGACTGTCCGAGGCCAACTTCCGAGAGCTGCCAAACGGCTTCGTAAGTCAATGTACCGCTACGGCTCATCACGCCGACGGTGCCCTTCTTGTGGATGTAACCCGGCATGATGCCGATTTTGCACTCGTCCGAGGTAATCACCCCTGGGCAGTTGGGACCGATCAGATGGACGTCGCGCCCTTGGATTTCTTTGTAGACTCGCACCATATCGGCGACCGGGACGCCTTCGGTAATCGCAACCACGGTGCTGATGCCTGCGTCGACCGCTTCGAGAATTGCGTCCGCAGTGAACGGAGGCGGCACGAAAATCATACTCGCATCGACGCCCTGTTTTTCAACGGCTTCGCCAACCGTATCGTAAACCGGCACACCAAGGATCTCCTGCCCCCCCTTGCCAGGCGTCACGCCCGCTACGAGCTTGGTACCATAGTCGATACAGTTCTTGCTATGAAATTCACCAGCGCGGCCAGTGATCCCCTGGCAAACAACGCGTG
This sequence comes from Planctomycetota bacterium, assembly GCA_024278955.1. Taxonomy (GTDB): domain Bacteria; phylum Planctomycetota; class Planctomycetia; order Pirellulales; family Lacipirellulaceae; genus Bythopirellula. The sequence goes on from JAJRSE010000012.1 coordinate 156,022, forward strand.
TCTCTTTATTAACTAAGATGCTCATGTTTTGATTCGCTTTAAGGAAACCACAGGGAAACAACAGAACGATGGGATTTCAATAATCTCTTCTTTTCTTTCCGTAGTTTCGTAGTTCCGCCGTGGTTGAATTCTTTAGGAAACTGCTGCAACAACTTTGTTTGCTGCGTCGGTAAGATCGCTGGCTCCGATGATGTCGATGCCGCAATCTGCCAGAATCTTGCGGCCTTCTTCTACTTCGGTGCCTTCGAGTCGGACAACCAAAGGCACGTTAAAGTCGACGACTTTGTAAGCTTCGACAATCGCGTTGGCGATCGTAGTGCAACGCATAATGCCACCAAAAATGTTTACGAGAACCGCTTTGACGTTCTTGTCTTCGAGCAAAATATGGAAAGCCTCGGTAACCTGTTCGACCTTGGCACTTCCCCCGACATCAAGGAAGTTGGCCGGTTCGCCGCCGTGTAGCTTAATCAGGTCCATGGTACTCATCGCAAGACCTGCCCCGTTGACCAAACAGCCAATGCTGCCGTCGAGCTGGACATAGCTGAGACCTGACTTGTCGGCTCGCACTTCGGCCGGATCTTCTTCGTCGAGATCGCGTAGCTCGACCAGCTCAGGATGACGGAACATGGCGTTGTCGTCGAAGCTCATTTTGGCGTCGAGCGCCATGATCTCGCCTGCGCCAGTTACTACAAGCGGGTTGATCTCTGCCAAGCTGCAATCGAGTTTCACGAAAAGCTTGCACAGCGTTCGCATAAAGGAATCGGCCGAGCGGACGCTCTTGCCCGTGATTCCCAGACGATAACAAAGCTTTCGGACTTGGTACGACTGCAACCCAGCATCGGGGTCGAAGGCTTCTTTGAAGATCAGCTCGGGGGTGTTTGCCGCGACATCTTCGATGTTCATGCCGCCTTCGCTTGAAGCCATAAGCACGGGCATCCCACAGGCACGGTCGATCACGATACCCAGGTACAGCTCGCGAGCGATATCGCAACCGGCTTCGACCAGCACCTGCTTAACGGTGCGTCCCGCTGGGCCTGTCTGGATAGTGACCAATTCGCCGCCCAATAGGTTGCCAGCCACCGTGGCGGCTTCCTCGGCAGATTTAACAAGCTGGACGCCATGTTGGTCGGGATTAGATTTGATGGTCCCCTTACCGCGTCCACCGGCATGGATCTGGGCTTTGACGACGGCGAACGGGCCGCCAAGCTCCTTGAATGCAGCGGCAGCCTCTTCGGCCGAGCGGGCGATAATTCCGTCGGGTACGGCCACGTTGGCGGTACGGAGTAGTTGTTTTGCTTGAAATTCGTGAATCTTCATCGGCAGACGGCCCTGGGTTGGTGGCGCCATTATGAACTGGAGGCTTTGTGCTTAATCGGCGAGTATAGCGCCATTCGATGGCTAGGGTCAACGGTAGGAAACGAAAGTAAAACGAAAACAACTGCCGGGGAGAAGGCGTTAGCATCCCGCAGCGAATTGTTGAGTGGCTAATGCGTCTCGACGGCGCCCGCTGGAAGCTGAAGTGTATTTCCCCTGGAAATTCAGTTGGACCAAAGCACTGGCTGCCTCGGATTTCAATTGATTTGTTCGTGAGTTGCTTTTGTAGCCCGAGGCAAAGTTGCTCTCTGGTGTTCTCCGGACCGCGTGGCGGCCAGTTGTTGGACGCCCCCCCCGATTAGGGTTTTGTCCCATTTGAGGGGGTCCCATGTTTTGGGACAAAATTCAGAGGTTTTGTCCTTTGCGGTCTGCGATTGGTTCGGGAATTGCAGAGCCTGTTGCGAAGGTGATGGGACAAAATTGGGTGAATTTAGGATTTCTGGGGTTCCTTATTGAGACAAAATTATTGCGGAATGCGAGTTGCGAAATTCGGAATGTTTGCTGTGGGGATTGTCGCATTTTTGGGAGGAGGATACGACGGTTATTTTTGGCCGGGGGTGGATGTGTGAAGAGGGAGGCGAAGCGAAATCCACGATGAACTCCGCGCGACCGCCGGCGCAACCAAAGCAGTAGCCACAAAAAACACGAAAAGGAGAAGGAATAGCCCTGTCGCCAGTTCCGTCTCTTGGTCAGGTTTTTAGAATTCTTGTAGAGCAAATTAGCCGTTTTGGCTGGTTTTTGTGATTTGTAACCGTTCACGGTCGGAAGAAGAAACCACAAATTGCACGAATACCACGAAAGGATGTCACTCCTAAGCAATAACCGAAGAAGACAAGTATTTCTTCTCTCTGATTTGAGTGATTCGTGGTTCTTCCTGTCTTAGGTTCCGTGAACGGTTACTGTGATTTTTTGTTTCTTGTGGCCATTAAAAATTTGCGCGCCGTGCGAAGATTTCAACCGTTAGTAACACAAAACGTGCGTTACGGACTGAACCTCAGAACGTAGCCTTTGGCAGTTACGTCATCAAAAAAAGAAGCTTTTTCAATCTTGGCGGGGTTGCTCAAATCCTTTAATCACAGTAGCTTGTTGACTATTAGCAGGGATTGTGAAAAAATTCACAAGGTCGCTGCCCAGCCCAATTGCCATTCAACCCTCCTGCCTACCATGCCGAGTTTCAACCGAATTACTGAGGGTTTGAATCTGCCTATCGCAGGTGAGCCCGAACAGGCGATATCGGCGAGTCCGCCTATCAAGCATGTCGCCTTGGTAGCCGACGACTATGTTGGCATGAAACCCACGATGGTTGTCGCCGAAGGCGATCGCGTACGGCTGGGGCAGGTCGTATTTACCGACAAAAAGACGCCAGGCGTGCAGTACACAGCCCCAGCGGCCGGAACCGTTACGGCGGTAAATCGTGGTGCCAAGCGAAAATTTGAATCCTTGGTTATCGAAATTGACGGTGACGACCAAGAAACATTTGACGCACATCCCGACGACAATCTCACACAACTCGACCGCCGTGCTGTTTGCGAACAATTGGTTGCTTCAGGACTTTGGACCGCACTGCGAACCCGTCCTTACAGCCGAGTCCCTTCGCTCGACAGTATGCCTCACGCGATTTTTGTCACCGCGATCGACACAAACCCGCTTGCTGCCGACCCGGCGGTTATTTTGGCAAGCCAGGCTGGCAACTTCCTTGCTGGGCTCGATGTGCTCCGCACCCTAACCGAAGGCGATGTCCACGTTTGCCGCCGAGCCGGCTCAGATATCCCAGGCGAAGACAAAACAACCGTCAAATTCCATGTTTTTGATGGCCCCCACCCCGCAGGCCTGGTCGGGACCCACATCCATACGCTCGATCCGGTCTGCGAATCGAAAACGGTTTGGTCGATCGGCTACCAAGACGTTGCAGCAATCGGGCACCTGTTTTTGACCGGTCACTTGTTGGTTGATCGAGTTATTTCGCTAGCTGGTCCGCTGGTCACGAAACCTCGGTTAATCCGTACCTGTTTGGGTGCTTCGCTCGCCGAGGTTACCGAAGGACAATTGAGCCTGGGGCCTGACCAAACCGGTCGGGTTATCTCTGGTTCGGTTCTCTCGGGGCGTCGAAGCGTGGCACCGGTTGACTTTTTGGGGCGTTTTCACAATCAAGTTTCTGTGATTGCCGAAGGGGGCGAACGCGAGCTGTTGGGCTGGTTAGCTCCAGGGCAGGAAAAATTCTCGGTGCGCCGCATTTTTGCTTCGGCTTGGCAGGGAGAATCGGTTTCGCGCAAGCGATTTGCCTTCAATACCAGCACGGGGGGAAGCCCTCGGGCAATGATTCCTATCGGCATGTACGAGCAAGTGATGCCGCTGGACCTCATCGCCACGCCGCTGCTCAAAGCTCTGATTACCGAAGATACCGAATTTGCCCAGCAATTGGGCGTCTTGGAACTAGACGAAGAAGACTTAGCCCTCTGTACGTTCGTTTGCCCAGGAAAGTATGTGTACGGACCGATGTTGCGAAAGAGTTTGACGTCGATCGAGCGTGAAGGCTAAAAAATAGCGAGTTACGAGTTTCGAGTCCTTAGAAAGACCTCACGTGTTACGGAATATTTTAGATCGACTGCATCCGACCTTTAGCAAAGGCGGCAAGCTTGAACGGCTCTACCCGCTGTACGAGGCGGCAGATACGTTTTTGTATACGCCGCCGGATGTGACGAAAAATGCGTCGCATGTACGCGACGGAATGGATCTGAAGCGGATGATGGTGTTGGTCGTGGTTGCACTAGGCCCATGTTTTTTCATGGCCATGAGCAACACGGGCTACCAGGCCAATCTGGCAATTGCCGCAGGGCAGGGCACCGCTTTCGACTCATGGCGTGAGCCGATACTCGAATCGTTAGGCCGGGGCCACGATCCTGAGAATTTCTTCGATAATATCTTGCTGGGTGCGCTCTATTTTATTCCGATTTACCTCGTGACGATGACCGTGGGTGGATTATGGGAAGCACTTTTTTCACTGGTCCGAAAACATGAAATCAACGAAGGGTTTCTGGTCACCGGGGCTCTGTTCCCGCTGACTCTGCCCCCCACGATTCCGCTATGGCAAGTTGCGATTGGTATCTCGTTTGGTGTGGTTATCGGAAAAGAAATTTTTGGAGGGACGGGAAAGAATTTCCTCAACCCGGCTCTAACGGCTCGCGCGTTTTTGTACTTTGCTTACCCAAGTCAGATTACAGGCATGGCGGTTTGGACAGCGGTCGACGGATTTAGCGGAGCGACGCCTTTGGGAGCCTTAGCAGTTGCCCAAGCCGGCGAGACAATTCCGATGCTTACCGAGATTAGTTTCTGGGATAGCTTCTTTGGCTACGTCCAAGGTTCGATGGGCGAGACTTCGACTTTCGCCTGCCTCTTGGGCGCAGCAGTTCTGATTGCAACAGGCGTCGGCTCTTGGCGAATCATGGCCGGCGTGCTGCTTGGGGCCTCGGTGATGTCAGGTGTGCTCTGTCTTAGCGGAAGCACGGCCTTGATGACTTTGCCGCCTTGGTGGCATGTGGTGATTGGCGGATTTGCTTTTGGCGCCGTGTTTATGGCAACCGACCCGGTGTCGGCCGCCATGACCGAGACAGGCCGTTGGTGGTATGGCATCTTGATTGGCGTGCTGACGGTATTGATTCGCGTCATCAACCCGGCCTTCCCCGAAGGCATCATGCTTGCGATTTTGTTTGGCAATACGATGGCTCCGCTCATTGATTATTACGTCATCCAGTCGAACATCAAACGAAGGGCGGCTCGATATGCCTCAAAATAAAGGGCGAGACAGCATCGGCCAAACACTGCTCGTAGCAACCGCGCTCTGTGTCTTCTGCTCGGTGCTAGTCGCCGGCGCTGCGGTCGGTCTGCGCGACAAACAAGAAGCCAATAAGCTGCAAGATCAGAAGAAAAATGTTCTGCTCGCAGCCGGACTGTTCGACGAGAAAGAACAAGACGCGAGTGAAGTGAATGCGATATTTGAAACCTCGATTGTGCAAGAGCTTATCGACCTTCAGACGGGCCAACCTGTCGACACGGCACTCGTCGACCCAGAAACTTACGAGCAACGCGAGGCCTCGCGAAATCCAGAGCTCAGCACTCCAATCGAGTCGGCAGGGGAACTCGGCGGCATCAAAAAACGAGAAAAATATTCGTTTATCTACCGTGTTCAGGGCGAATCGGGCGAGACCGAAATGGTCGTACTCCCAATTTACGGCAAAGGCCTCTGGTCGACCGTTTATGGATTCATCGCGATTAACGTCGATGCGAATACGATCGAGGGCATTACCTTTTACGAACACGGCGAAACACCTGGCCTTGGAGCCGAAATAGAAAATCCGAAGTGGCGGGCACTCTGGGAGGGCAAGCAGCTATTCGGCAAGGACGGCGAAATCGAGATAAAAGTGATTAAGGGTGCCGTCAATCCAGACAGCGGTAACGCAAAATTTCAAGTTGATGGCCTTTCAGGGGCAACGATCACCGGCGCTGGCGTGTCTCAGCTTGTGCGATACTGGATGGGACCTCATGGGTTTGGCCCCTACTTAGATATTATCCGTCAGTCGGCGGCTGGAGATGCGAATGGCTGAGCCAAAACCAAGAGAAGTCCTGCTTGGACCCATCTTTGACGACAATCAGATGATTGGTCGCGTGGTGCTGGGCGTTTGCTCGGCGCTTGCGGTAACCAGCAAAATGGATACCGCGTTTACGATGGCAATCTCTGTGATAGCGGTGCTGGGTTGCTCGAATGCAGCCATCAGCTTGATACGTAATTATATTCCGTCGAGTATTCGTATCATTGTGCAGATGACCATTATCTCGACGCTGGTAATCTTAGTAGACCAAATACTGAAGGCCTACGCTTACGACGTAAGCAAGCAGATGTCGGTGTTTGTTGGACTCATCATCACGAATTGCATTGTGATGGGCCGCGCCGAGGCTTTTGCGATGTCGCATCGCCCGGGAATCAGTGCGATCGATGGCATTGGCTGCGCATTGGGTTATAGCCTGATTTTGATGATCGTCGCATTTTTCCGCGAATTGCTTGGTTCGGGAACCGTGTGGGGCTTTGAAGTACTGAAGCTCGTAAAAGATGGTGGTTGGTATGTCCCTAACGGGCTGCTGCTTTTGCCGCCGAGTGCGTTTTTTCTTATTGGCATGTTGATTTGGGCGCTTCGTACTTGGAAGCCTGAACAAGTAGAACACGAGGGTTGAGACGATGGAAGAATATCTGAGCATCTTTCTCAAATCGGTGTTTGTCGAGAACATGGCGCTGTCCTTTTTCTTGGGCATGTGTACCTTTTTGGCCGTTTCAAAGACGGTGAAAACGGCGGTTGGTTTAGGCGTCGCGGTCATTGTGATTCAAACGATTACCATTCCGGCAAACAACCTGCTCTACCAGTACTTGTTAAAAAAGGGTGCGCTTGCTTGGCTCAATCCCTCCTTTGCTGAGGTTGATTTGAGCTTCTTGTCTCTGATTACGTTTATTGGCACGATTGCCGCGATGGTGCAGATATTGGAAATGACGCTTGATCGTTTTTTTCCACCGCTTTACAACGCGTTGGGGATTTTCCTGCCGCTCATTACCGTAAACTGTGCAATCCTTGGCGGCTCGCTATTTATGCAAGAACGCGATTACAACTTTACACAAAGCTGCGTCTTTGGCTTCGGCTCAGGCCTGGGCTGGGCGCTTGCGGTTGCAGCCCTTGCAGGGATTCGCGAAAAACTTAAATACAGCGACGTCCCCGACGGGCTCAAGGGCCTGGGGATTACGTTTATGACCGCCGGACTAATGGCGCTGGCGTTTATGTCTTTCGGTGGAATGTAAAGAAGCCTTCGGAATTCGGATTGCGAATCGCGAAGTAACTTTATCAACAAAAAGCTCACTACTAACGCCTAACTACTACCATGCTTGAGATTTTCCTTGGCGTCGCGATGTTCACGGTAATCGTGCTCGCACTGGTCGTCTTGATTTTGGCCGCAAAGGCCCGGCTTGTCGCTAGCGGCGATGTTTCGATTTTAGTGAACGAACAGAAAACCATTACCGTGCCGGCCGGCGGGAAGCTCCTCGGAGCGCTCAGCGACGCCGGCATCTTGGTTTCCTCGGCTTGCGGCGGTGGCGGAACTTGCGCCCAATGCGAAGTGAAAGTGCTCGAAGGAGGCGGAGATATCTTGCCGACCGAACGAACACATATCAATCGTCGAGAAGCAAACGAGGGTTGTCGCCTCTCATGCCAGGTCGCGGTAAAGCAAGACATGCGGGTTGAAGTGCCGCCTGAGGCCTTTGAGACAAAAAAATGGAAGTGCAAAGTGCGTTCCAACCACAATGTTGCGACGTTCATCAAAGAGTTTGTGATTGAGCTACCCGAAGGTGAGGAGGTCGGTTTCAAGGCCGGCGGTTACATTCAAATCGAATGCCCAGAACACGAAATCGCTTATAAAGACTTCGATATCGAAGAAGAGTATCGGGCCGACTGGGACAAGTACAACGTCTGGCGTTATGTCTCGAAAGTCGAAGAACCCGTCACCCGTGCCTATTCGATGGCAAACTATCCAGGCGAAAAAGGCATCATTATGCTGAACATTCGCGTGGCGAGCCCGCCACCCCGGGCACCCGAAGGTACGCCCCCGGGAAAGATGTCGTCGTATATTTTCAGCCGTAAGCCGGGGGATGAAGTCACAATCTCTGGCCCCTATGGCGAATTCTTTATCAAAGACACCGACGCGGAGATGGTTTATATCGGCGGCGGTGCCGGCATGGCTCCGCTTCGAAGTCACATCTTCGAGCTATTCAAAAATCTACGCACTGGCCGAACCGTTTCCTACTGGTACGGTGGCCGTAGTATGCGAGAACTTTTTTACGTCGATCACTTCCGTGAAATTGAGAAGGAATTTCCCAATTTCAAATTCCACATTGCTCTCTCAGAGCCCCAGCCCGAAGACAATTGGGAAGGCTATACCGGCTTCATTCATCAGGTCTTGCACGATCACTACCTCAAAGATCATGCCGCGCCAGAAGATATTGAATACTACATCTGTGGTCCCCCAATGATGAACCAAGCCGTATTCAAAATGCTTGACGATCTTGGTGTTGAAAAAGAGAACATCGCTTACGACGACTTCGGTGGCTAGCCACGAAGAGCTTCTAACAACACTCAACGCAGAACTTTTTCTGACAGGATCAACTGGATCAAAGTGGCATTAGAACAACTTGGCAATTCGCGGAGCGAATCGCGACTATCCATGGATAATGGCGATTTGCTACAAGCTCCCCCTTTTATCTTGTAAATCCTGTCAAAACATTTCTTCTGGTCGAAAACAAGTAAATTCGTTGGCTTTAAGAAAGTCACAAAGGGATGAAAATAAACAATCAATTTCCGAAGCGTTGCCTCAGGCCGCTCTTTGTGTTTTTGGTAGCTATTCTCTCGGGGTGCGAAGCGGCGGAAGTCGAATCTCACGCAAAGCTATACCACTTTGCCGGCAAGACGATGGGAACCAGCTATTCGGTTCGTATTGTTGCTGAGTCTACCGGAGAGAGTTCTCTCTTTGATCTCGCAACGGTGCAACAGAAAGTTGACCAGCGGCTTGGCGAAATCAATCGAATGATGTCGACCTACGACCCAGAGTCGGAGCTTTCTCGCTTCAATCGACACGAGGGGGAGGGTTGGTTTGAGGTCTCGCAAGAAACCGCAATGGTTGTAGGGTTTGCCCTTAAAGTCGCAGTCGACTCACAAGGGGCATTCGACCCAACCGTAGGCCCGGCAGTGAACTTATGGGGATTCGGACCAAGCAAAGATCGAAAAAACTCGCCAACCCTTGCAGACATCGATGCTGCTCGTGAACGGATTGGCTACGAGAAACTCGAGGTCCGAACGGCCCCGCCCGCCCTGCGTAAGTCGCAATCGAATCTGTATGTCGATCTTTCGGCAATTGCCAAAGGATTTGGCGTCGATGATATTTCTCGACTACTTAAAGATCTTGATTTTACGAATTCGATGGTAGAAATCGGCGGCGAAGTTCGCACACGCGGTAGCAAACCCCAAAAAGCACCTTGGCGAATTGGCGTCGAAAAACCAGACTCGCGTGGCCGCAAGCTTCACGAAATTTTTGAACTGCATGATGTCGCGTTAGCCACCTCGGGCGACTACCGTAACTTTTTCGAGCGTGATGGCGTCCGCTATTCGCATACCATCAACCCAGCCACAGCCCGCCCAGTACAGCACCACCTGGCAACGGTCTCGGTGCTAGCTGACGAGTGCTTGGAAGCCGATGCATTGGCGACCGCCCTATTGGTCATGGGAGATCGCCTGGGGTATGATTGGTGTGTCGAACGAGAAGTCGCAGCAATGTTTTTGGTCCGAGAAGACGATACGCTTTCGCAACGCGTGACGCCCCGATTCAAAAAGCTTACCACTTCCAAGGTATCAACGGCTGAGAGTGTGCAATGATCTGGCAAACCCTATTGATTAGCTTTATCGTCTTTGGAGTCGCACTGACGGGAATGGCAATAGGCGTCATCGTCAGCAACCGGCGGATCAAAGGATCTTGCGGTGGCTTGGCCAATTTGCGTGACGACCAGGGCAAGCCTGTCTGTGAAGGCTGTACGGATCCGTCGCCCGATTGTTTGGGAGACGCAAAACATTCTGAAACAGGTCGCGCTCTCTGACGGTCGCGACTCCGCGCTTTTGAGCTCTGTATTTTTGAACCCAGTGCTTTTGAACTTATCGCACTGCCTTATAGATTTCCATCATGCCGACTTCGGTTATGAATTCTGAGGCAAGGCGTTCTCGGATGGCGTCGCGAGTCTGCCGACGGATATCGTCTTTAGGCAGCCATTGCGAGAGAAACCAGTACGGCTCTCCCTTGTCAAGTGAAGCGAGAAACTCCGCAACTCTTTTCTCTCGCGGTTCTTCTAGTTGAGAGAAAATCGGAAAACTATCGACTTCCCAGTCTTCGGGAAGATAGTACCGCAGGGCTTGGGCCATGTAGGGAGACGCCACCAATATCGGTCGAGGCTCTTTCTGCTGACTTGTCAAATACCTGGCAGTCGCCCGAAAGTCTTCCCCCTGGTAGCGAGGATTCATGTAACCGTTACCCACAGCAATTACGTTGAGAAGCAGCAAGGCGACGGTAGCAAACATTGCTAAGCGGCTGCTTTTTGAACATGCCGCGCCCGCTGCGACCCAAAGCACAAAAGGGAATGCTAACCACAAAACATAGCGATAGACGAATCCAACACCAGCAAGATTGCCACTCCAACCAATTGCAGGAACCAAAAACAAGAGCAAAAACAGCAGAGGTAGCAGTCCTCGTGAACTCCGTAGCCTTTGTAAAGCATAGTAACTAAGCACCAGCAAGACACAACCAACCGTGGCGATCCAAGGCAGGAATAACGCAATGCCCTCGCTGGCAGAAAGGGTGCGCAACTCGCGCATCGAAGGACCAAGAGTAAATCCACTAACTAACAGCATGTAAGTGTAGCCCAAGGCCTCTACATCAAACGTAGAAACGAGTTTTCCGACAGGAAAATCCAACATTGCCCGGCGTAGCAAATAGAAAGCAGGCAAAGTACCAATCGTTACGCACAGGGCGGCAATAAGTCCCCGCAAGCGAGCATCACGGTTTTGAACTCCTAATAGTGAAATTAACCAAACCGCTGCGAGAAGTGGCACGGCAAAGTAGTGTGTGTAGATAGCCGCTAAGCTTCCAGCGGCTAGCAAGCACCAATTGCCAACGCTTCCATTACGTAGTAGACGCAGCATCGCCCAGATTGCTAGACAGCAAAAGAAAAAGAAGAATGCATAGGCCCGACCTTCGCGTGAGTAATGAATATGAAATGGACAAGTCGCGAGTAACAGTGCTGGCCACCATCCGTCACGTTTGCCAAGCAACTCAGCACCAGCCCCCCAAACTACGAAAATAACTGCCGTGCCGCAGAGCACGCTCAGCCAGCGAGCTGTCAAATCGCTTCCGGTAAGTCGAACCGAGAGTCCCAAAGCCAAACGATAAAGGGGCGGAAATTGATCGTCGTCTTCGTCGAGTAACATACTGACAACAGGCACATGAGATGCCAGAACTTCGGAGACTTCATCTGCAGTAAAGCCTTCTCCATGGAGATTCCATGCTCGCAAAGCAAACGCCAGCAAGACAATTGCGAGGAGAAACCAAGGATTGCCTCGCTCTAAAGATTCAGCAGGCTGGGGATTTTCGCTTCCGCCTATCATGAAACAACTTCCCCTTTTTCTGCAGCGCTCAATTTATCACCGCTAACCTGTTCCCAACGCTTTCGTAAATCGTTGAAGAGTTGGCCATCAAGGCGCTGCCGGTTGGCTGTCCGTAACGGGGGAATCTGAATCGCACGAAGTTGATCGTCATCGAGACCTAGTATTTCTCGTCCAACACGTTTCGCCAGAATTTCAGGATTAGCACAAAATTGTTCGTAGGGAATAGTCCAAAATCGCTCACTGCCGATTCGCTCAGCTTGGCATTGAGCTAATTCCTCATGGTACTGAACCTGCGTGCAAACCGAAGTCAGTACGTCGTCTTCGGAAGAACAACCTGCCGGCGAAAGACCGTAGGGCTGGCCAAGCTCGCCGTGGATTGCTAAACGCGCTTCGTAAAGCGATTGGGCCATGTACAAAGGCTCGCGCGTAAGACAGATAAAAAAGCTGTTGTCTAGTTCGTCGGCAACTAAATGTGCAGTAGCGTTGAGATTGTTGCATTTAGCAATCAGCGGCAACTCGAAAGCCGATTCCCAAGCGGCAAAAAATTCTTGCATCGCCTTTGCCGAGTTACTATCAAGGTACTCAGGGACACAAAGCCGGTTTTTTCCCAGCCAACGGTCCCAAAGATTCAAGGCATCGCTGATACCGAGCAAGCCGGTTGTCCGACCATAGAAGCTTTTTAGGCCTTCTTGGGGGTGCTTAAGCCAACGGCCAAAAACACGGGTTGCCAAAATCGGCGAACGCGAAAACAACGCGGTGAGATTAGTAAAATGGCTACAAGGAAGGTTCTGAATGAGAACCTGCGCCGCAAGCGTGGTGCCGGTCCGCGGCCCTCCGCAAACAAATATCTGAGGCTGCTTAGATTTGGGAGCTTGTCGGTAAAAACGATTCTCAAATGGCACGATCGCCAAATCAAAAGGAGTGGTTGCAATTCCCAGAGCGGCAGACCCCATGGCAAATTTTGCCGCGGGGTCGCCCGTTTTCCAAAGTCGACGTGCTAACCCGAGAGGATCGTTTAGATGAGCGGGTACGAAGCGGTGAATCAGTTGTCGCAGCAAAGAAGGCACTAGGATGCGTCTCCTCTCCCCGACGAAGTTTCGGCATGCGTCCCCAAAGGCGGACTCATGGTTTGCGGAGCAAGCCTTTCAATTGCAATTTTCGCATGTTCCGCCATCGGAATAATTTCAAACTGCCTTTGCATCAGGTCAAGAACCTGGCACACGAAATCTATTTTTTCTTCGGCAGGGTTTCTCATCGCAGGAAAAAATGCCAAGTCGTTGTCGTCGTCGCAGCCCATAAAGTCGAGCGGATGAAGCAAGAGGGAAGGCTCGACACGAAAAACTCGACAGAGAGAAAACGCCATCCGGCAATAAAGCAGGGCGAGTGGACGCGAAAATTGTGCCAGGTACAGAAGGTAACTCACATGGATCGGTATTTTCAGCAGCGGCATGGTCGTGACAGGAATTTCAAGCACCTCGCCGGGCAGGTTTTTCCACAAGTAAGGCCTAAGCGGTCGAAACCCCTCGCGGAAGTTTCCAAACAGTTGCTTCCGTTCGGCCCGCTCTTCCCGACTCAAATTCGCGGTAAAAAAATAATACATCCGCGCTATCGGGCCTAGGAAAGTTGGAAAGGTGGAAGCATCGTAACGATAGCCGCGGCTTGCCAGTTCGCTCAGTACCGCGGGAGAAAAGCTAAACCCTGGGCCGCGGAAACCACGAGGTCGACACCCGGTCGCTTGCTCAATGGCTTCTTCTGCCCGCGTAAACTCTTCACAGATTTCCTGCTCTGAATAAAGATGCAACCAAGGCTCATGATGAAATGAATGGTTGCCGATTTCATGGCCAGCATCTGAGAGCATCCTTAAAGCAGCATGATTCTCTTCGAGCACCGCGTCCTGTCCGACAACGAAAAACGTAATCTTCAAACCGCGATCTTCGAGTACGCGCAGCACACGGGGCACCACAAGGTCGAGGTAGCTAGGAAACGATTCCCAGCCTGCATCGCCATGAGTCTTCATGTAAGACCACTTGTTATCAAGGTCGAGGGACAAGCTCGCGAGCATTTTGCTCATTATCTTGAGGTACTCTCGGAGGAAGAGGGACGCCTGAATCTCGCGAAGCGAGTGAGGGCAGCAAATTTTTTTGAAAAATATCGTCGGCCAGTTCAATCACCTCGTTGACGTTGAGCGTGCCTTTCACAATCTGTGCCGAGTTAACAAAATAAATATTTTCAAGCGAAGTGGCGACGCCTGGCAAGTGCTCGGAATAATCAACCGTAGGCAACGCCATCACATGCTTGACTCGCGAAACGCGAAACGCCTGGACCTCGTCGCGAGAAAAGTTGGGATACATCCGCTCTAAGGCAACGAGGAAACGCTCCTGGACTTCGTCGTCTGTCCAGAGCCAAGCCGCATCATCCGAGGCAACGTAACGCGGAAGGTAAATAAGGTGGTTGTTATCCAACTCGCGAGGATCTACCAGTGCGGTCATCTCAATGACGGCAGTAAATGGAACCCAACTGTCGGTAATGTTGGTAACGTAATAATGCGCCAGCGGTTGTTTCAGAAGAACCGAGGCACAGAGTATTCCCAGATACTCAATCTGCTCATGCCGTTGGCGTTGCTCTTCCTCTAGCTGAGGGCATAGCTTGCTAACAACGGCCGAAGGGGCCGTCACGACAACTCGGTCAAAGTGCAAGCTGCTACTGTCGCGGCAATCGACACGAATTGAGCCGTCGGCCTCGCGGTGAACAAGTTTAACTGTCTGGGATGGCTTTATCTCAACGCCCAGCTTCTCTAACATGGCGGCTAACCGTTCGAGCACCCGAGCATACCCGCCGGGGAGGTAACCAAACATTTCCTTTTTCAACCCGCTACGACGCGCCTTGTACATCCGAGCGATGGTAGCCCAAATAAACGCCGCAGAAACTCGCTTGTACGTCTCGCCAAGTTTCGCCTTCAAAAGAGGCAACCAAATTTTCTCGAACGTAGAACGGCCCGACCATTTCCGAAGCCAGTCGGCGACTAAAATACTTTCAAGAGGCTTCCAGTTGCGAATTCTGGACGCATAAAAGATCGTGCTGCCTAGACGAAACTTTTCTATCAAATTCAGCGGCGGAAACCTCAGGAACTCAAGGCTATTCGACATTGAAACCAGCTTGCCTTCGGTGAAAAAACCCGTCTTCGTTTCGACCCATTTCATCTCTTGATCGAGGGCAAGCTCGTCTAGCAGTTCGCGCGTGTGTGTGTCGGAGAGAAGCGTAACATGATAGTGGCGATCCCAGGTGATGTCGCCCAATTGCCAAGCACTGGCAAGACCACCAATCTCGGGCGCAGCTTCTAGCAACGTCACACGCTCGCCTTGGCGTGCCAGACGTAGCGCAAGCGTAAGCCCCAACATGCCGCCGCCGACAATGCCCCAATGCAGACCCTCTGGTTGGATTTGTTGATCGCTCATGCGTCACCTGCCTTATTGACCACGGCATGCAATAGGTCCTTGCTCGTTTCGGAGTCAGAAAACTCGATCACATTTCCATTTTCAATCAGGTAACGCAAGCCGCAACCGGTGCAGGCGATGGAACCATCGGGGATTTTCTCGCCAGGATTCCAGCGGCACAGAGGCTCGCCACAACGACAAACACATCCGACCGAGCGAGCCGGGTTACCAAACACGAGGTGAAAGTCGGGCACGCTACGTGTCACTACGCTACCCATGCCAACCATCGCAAAACGTCCAATCCGCAGGTTACTGCCAATCACACAACCGGCGCCAATCGTGGCTCCTTCGGCGACTAAAGTTTGCTGAGTTGCCTCGTCTGGCTCGGAAGATCGTAGCTTCAACAAGTCGGGAGTTGTGGCTCGCGGAAATCGATCGTTAGTAAAAATCGTTCCAGCGCTCACCATCACGCCATCTTCGATCGTAACACCAAAGCAAATATAAACCATCGCATTGATTTTCACGCGATTGCCAATTTGCACGTCGTAGGCGATGTGGGTTTTTTCTCCGACCGTACACTGCACCCCGAGCTGGCTACCGTGACGAATATGGACATTGTCCCAAATGGCCGTGCCGCGGCCTAGCTGCACTCCTTCCTCGATTAGCGCTGTCGCGTGAATTCGTACGTTGGAGTCCATCGTTCTTTCTTGCTGCAAAATCCTTACGGAGTTTACCTTTGACTAGGCGGTAACTTGATCGGACGAAACAATCGGCTCCCAATCGCCTTGTCGCATTGCCCGATAGGCGGCTTCGATCACTTCGACCGAAGCCAAAGCGTCGGTCGGGGTAACGACCAAAGGTTCGCGACCTTCGATCGCTTCTGCGAAATTCTCGATCTGTTTCACAAACGCAGCGACTTTATCGTACCCTTTGCCGAACACGGTCCAATCTTTGTCGCCGCTTCGCCGATATTTCGACTCTTGCCAACCCACCAATAGCGTACCTGCACTGCCGTAAATTGCGATAAAATAAGGTTGCTCTTTGCTGACACTCCAAGAAAGATCGATACTGCCCAGCACGCCCGACTCGCTTCGGACAAACATTTTAACTGTATCTTCGACTGGAAGATCTTGAATTCGATGTCCTTCCATTACTTGGACCTCGGCAAGTTGTCCAAGAAAGTAGCGTGTGATATCAACCGAATGAGTGCCGTTATCGATCAAAACCCCGCCCCCGCCGATTGCTGGATCTGAATTCCAACGACTCGACATATCCACCCGACCGGTAAAGACATTCTCGAACAGCACCACTTCGCCGATAAGACCAGAAGCCATAATCGATTTTGCCTTCGCGACGTCTTCGACATAACGGAACTTCGAAGCCATTGTGAAAATCACATCACGTTCAGAGGCTTTCTGTAGCATTTCACGCGCGGTACTTACGTCGATCGAAAGTGGCTTTTCGCAGAGCACAGGAACATTTCGCTCAAGAAGCGTATTACAGATATCACGATGGGTCACCGGAGGGGTGCAGACAATTGCTGCATCGAGATCCATTTCGTCAAGCATCATTTCGACCGACGAAAACGCAGCACAGCCGTTGGCCTCAGCCATCGCTTCAGCAGTTTCCGTGCGGGAATCGACAACTGCCGCAAGTTCAACTTGGTCGGATTGGCCAAACGCTTGGGCATAAGCTTGAGCGATTGCGCCTGCCCCTACGATGCCAAAACGGACGGGAGAAGAAGCACTCATGATTTTTCCTTTTGCAACTTGATTGCAACTTCGCGAATTGAATCGACCACGTACTGCACGTGAGCGGATGTGTAGCGTTCGTTAAGTGGCAGAACTAGCACCGAAGCCAAGGCATCGTAGGTTCCCGGGAACTTGTCACGGCTATAATCAACCGCCTCAGGCCGGGCAAGATTGAACGGGAATCGGCTATTGCCAAAGGTGCGTTGATCTCGAATGACTTGGCATTCAAACGCCGGCTTCTGGATATAACGAGGAGCACAGAATATATTTCGCTCACGCAATTGCTTGGCCAACTCGTCCATGCCTCCCTCGAAAGCCGAGCTGTCGATCCGCAAACAGTACTTCCAATAAGTAGCTTCCATCTCCGCGTCGACATGAGGTGTCTCTAAGCCATCGATCCCTTCGAGCCCTTGGTTGAGTTTTGCGGCGATCTCTTTTCGGCGTTGAACAAATTCACCAAGTTTTTCGAGCTGTGCGACAGCAACTGCTCCGGCAAGTTCGTTCATCCGGTAATTGAGGGCAAGAAAATAGTGGTCTGGATTCGAGTCGCCGTAGCCCCATGCCTTGTTGATGAACAAAAACATTCGACGGGCGTAGTCCTCGTTATTCGTCGAAACCAATCCCCCTTCGCCTGTGGTGATGTGCTTCCCCTGCTGGAGGCTAAAACAACCGATATCGCCAAGCGTGCCAACCGGAACCCCATCAACTTTAGCCCCGAAGGCTTGGGCGCAATCTTCGATCACAGGAATGTTTTTCGAGCGTGCCAGTTCCATGATCTCTCCCATCCTTGCCGGATTGCCGAACAAGTGGGTTACCATGATGGCCCGTGTACGAGGGCTGAGCACCGATTCGATCGATTCGGCTGTGAGGTTGTAAGTTTTTGGATCAACGTCGGCAAAGACGGGAATTGCCGACTGGTAAAGAATTGGCGTCAATGCACCCATGTCGGTGATCGAGGTCGTTACTACTTCGTCGCCAGGTTCTGGGTCGATTGCCGACAAGGCCGTATGCAACGCGGCAGTCCCCGAGGAACAGGCGTAAACACGGTTTGCACCGAGTTGCTCAGCAAATCGCTCTTCGAGTTGCTTCACGAAAGTTCCCTTCGTACTGGTGAGCGTGCCGCTTTCGATGGCAGCAACAAGATTGACTATTTCGTCATCTCCCAAATCTCGCCCGCTGGAATCTTGATCTGAAGGTAGCTGAAGTATCTCTTGCTGCTGACTCAGGTCGGTAGCCATGGAGGAAACTCTCTTTCTATGGTCTTGATTTGTATTGGCTCTAGAATTTGTACTTGCTCTAGAGATAGCCACACGGCTGCGTTATCAATGGCCGATCCGGTCTCGTAGCACCTGCGTCAATAAACGCAGATGACTTAGAGAGGATCGGAAAATCTTCATTTTTGAATGCCCAGCCACCCGACTTTTTAAGATGGCCGGATGCTCGACAATTTTTGAACCTTGCCGATCAACTCTCCACAATAATTCAGCTACACCGACGTATCCAGCGTTTTGAGGCACTAAATCAATAACTTTGCTGCGACGGTAGACTCGGAAGCAACTGGTGTAGCAGTGCAACTTTTGACGCATGACAAGTCGGTAGAGCGAAGAAGCAAGCTTCGAAAGCCAAATTCTCCAGCGCGGAACATTCTCGATTCCTCCCTCTGGGTGGTAGGGCGATGCCGTCACAAGATCAACATCCGGCGTCAACAACGGGGCCATCTGCTCGATTAGTCTCGCGTCATACGAGCCATCAGCGTCGATCGAAACAACCACCTCGTGGCGAGCATCACGTATTCCAGTATGAATCGCTGCCGCAATACCCTGATTGACTTTGTGCCGGATAACTTGAAAATTGTCGCGAAGCTCAATTGCCTCGCTCAACCAATCGGGCGTGCCATCGGTGCTGCCATCGTCAACCAGGATGAAATCGAACTGAAATTTGTCTCCCAATTGCACATCCATATCGACGAGTGCCGTAAGCAGCGAGGAGACGCATTCGCGTTCGTTGTAAAGCGGAACCACGACGCTCACTTCGAGAAGCTCAGTGGGTGCTTGCAACTCTTGACCGGTTTTTACCAGTCGAGAGGTGTTGCTCATGGTTGGCGGTTCGGGGAGTGCCATGGTTTTTCCTAGTTGCTCGGTCATCTGCTGTTGAGCCGGTTTTTCTAAGTAGTTTTTGCTGGGGAAGTGCTTGGGAGTGTCTCGGACTGTTCAATTCCAACCAACGTGGAACGATGCTTAAGCGAAAGCGCGGACCTCTGGATGTGCTTTCGCTTTGAAACACGCTGCTGGGCAATCGTATAAATCTCGATAAGTCGCTGATAGTTCTGCTCGGGGGTGAAATTTTTCTCATACGCCGCCCGGGCAGCGGCACGCATGGATTGCTTTGCCTCGACTGGCAACCGGTTGAAAGCGTGTACCTTCTGAATCAAGTCCGCTGAGCTACCTGCCTCGAATAGATATCCTGTCTTGTCGGCTTCAACCAATTCTTGCATGGCACCCAAACGAGAAGCAACAACGGGAGTGCCCGTCGCAAACGCCTCGGCAATAGTACGCCCGAAGGTTTCGTACCAAACCGAAGGCATGAGAAGCGCATCGGCTTGGCCTACGATTGGAAGCACTTGGTCGGGCGAGAGTTCTCCCAGCCACTCGATTCGTCGGTCGCGATTCTTCGCGTCTCGTACGTTTTCGGCAAGAGGACCGTCCCCTATGATTTTCAGCGCAGGCAACGTCTGGTCAGACGCCCAGGCTTCGAGCAGCGTGGCGACACCTTTTTCTGGCGAAAGACGCCCAACAAAAACCAAGTAGCCGCCCCCTCCCGGGCCTACTCCTGGATCGGGATACACACAGTTGTACTTGACATGCGTTCGATCTTCAGGAAATCCGGCTTCGACAAAGCGTTGGCGAGCAAACTGGGTGAGCGAAAAAAAAGCGTCCACCTTTCGTTGCCAAGTTCCTAATGCTCGGTGGAGTACCACCATCGAAGCAACCACGGCACTGGCTGCCGCACTGTCGCGATAGCATCGGTGCAAAACCGCTGGCCACGGAATCGCTTGTCCGACACAATCGTTGCACGGTTTTCCGTCTCGCATGAGGTAGGTGCCTGGACAGATCAAACGGTAATTTCGGAGTGCCTGAACAACGGCCACACCGTGTCGATGGGCCGTATGACAAACCGAAGGAGAAATCAGCGGGAAGGTATTGGTACAGTGCATTACGTCCGGCCTCTCCTTCCCGATAATCTGTTCAACTTCACGAGACGCCTGACGATTCCACAACGTCAGCTGCGCTGAAGTAAGTGGATTCTTGTTCTTCAACTCTTCGTTGGAACGAACGTACTCGATCACCTGATGTCCATGTGCCACCAGCAACTGGCGTTCTTCCTCGAACGACTTTTGCTCTCCTCCACGCTGCAAGTAAGCGGTATGGCACAACAAAATTTTCATCAAAACCCTTTGCCTAAGCTTCAACACGAACGACTACGACTCAAAACTCTCTACGACACTCCCTACGACACTTTCATCGGTCTCCGCACATGACGTCGAATGCGAAGTTTCCCTCCAAACAAACCTTCAATGCCGAAGAGGATATAGGGAATTATCCAATAGACGACTTTAGGACGCGGAGCATGCGAACGCACAAAGGCCCACCACTGGCGAGGAGGGCGATAGCCCTTGGGGCCGCACATCTTTTTCCATCGTTGTCGAAAACTGATTTGGCTATCAAACGTACTGTTCGCTAGAGGATTTAGCTCGCACTCTCCCAAGTGCCCAGGCGCAACCAGAAGCGGTATGCCAAGTCGACTTGCACGGAGACCGTAATCTCCATCGGCAAAGAAATGGGTGTACGCTTTATCAAGTCCCCCAACTCTCTGCTCCGCCTGGCTAGGCACCAGTACAATATTCCCGTTAAACGTATCGCACTCACTCACTTTGTCTTGTGGAGTAATCACACTGACGTTGTACCAGCTCTCACGAATCATCCCTCCGGTACAGGTCTTACCACTGTTGGGATCGCAAGTCGCTCCGACAATAATCGTCGAAGGGTCTGCTGACTCTCCGTAGGCCGTTAGAAGCGTGTTGATTGCGCCGGGCCGTAGTTCAACGTCATCGTTTAACCACAAATAGAAGGCAGCAGGTCGAGCCGCATCCCAAGCCATGCCGGTGCCGCCAGCCCAGTAAAGGTTGCCATCTCCTTGGAGCACCGTGACTTCAGGAAACTCGTCTCGAACCGCGTCGCCGGTGCCATCGGAGCTTCCATCGTCGGTTAGAAAAACCTGGATGCCATAGTTTTCTGAAATCGCTTGCGATAGAAGGCTGCGTAGACAGCGCAGCGTCGTCTCCCGACGGTTAAAACACGTCATCAAGACGGCGATTTCAGATTGGGAAGCGACCTCGGTCATGAATCTATTTCCTGCTTAACCTTGAGCTTTCAGGGCAATTTTTGTTTGCTGTTTACTTTGCATTCGTTCTCGATCTTTTTGTTCCGAGAGGTCGTCGGACACAACTTCACGATAGATCTCAGCCATTTCTTCACCTAAGTGATCCCACCTAAAATCTTCAGCCCGTATTAAAGCGAGTTGGCTCATCTCCTGGAGCTGGGCACGATCGGCATCCAAACGGTAGATTCCACGGCTCAGATCGCGAATCGCTTGGCTAGGCGAGGTCACAGGAACACGAATTGAGCAGTCGTCATCCATCACATCACGAGCACCTTGGTGGTTAAGCCCAATGATTGGAACTCCACATGCCAACGACTCAAGCAACCCCGTGCCCGAGGTATCTCGCAAGCTTGTAAAAGTGAAGACATCTGCCCATCGGTAATGGGGCATTCTCGCTTCATAAGGAGGCCATCCTACCCATTCGATATGCCGAGCAAGATCGAGACGTTTTGCGAGCCGCTTCCACCGACGCTCGCATCGACCCGCACCAAGGATTCTCAATTGGTAGCGAGCCGACTTGGGAAGTTTCGCAAGTGCCTTCAGCAACAGAGGGAGTGCTTTCCAGCTTTCAAAGCGCCCAGCCCAAAGAATACGTAGCGGACCGCCTACCGTTCGTTCAAGAAGGGCTGTTCCTTCTGTTTTGCTGATCCCTGTTTCCAATTGACATCGCGAGGCAACGCCGAACGATTTGGCTAACGCCGTCTGAACCTCACGGTTAGCCGAGAGCACGCTTGACGAGGCAGAGCATGCCCGACGAATCCGCCGGCTGAATCGCAGCTGGAGTGTGTTGATGCCGTTACGAATTATTTCCTTCACAGCGCCCGCGGTGTCGAGTTGGGATAGAAACCGTAGCGGAAAATTTTGAGTCCCGCCGACAGGCCCCCAGACAAAAGGCACACCGAGTCGCCAACATTGTCCCGGCTCCCGATACCCGCAATAACTCACTTGGTGGACTAGCGAGAACGCTCGCTCACGGTGCATCGTTTTTGCAAACTGGTAAACTCGACCATGCCAGAGGCGATAAGCGAGATAAAAAAAGCCGGGCATCTTCGACAGAAATCGTTCCAGCGAATTATGAGGAAGACAAACTACGCGAAGCCCTACTGGAAGCTCAGGCCTTTCAGCCTCTGAGGATTCCCGCTCGGCACAGAGGACCGTTGTCTGGTACTGCTGGGCAGCGTGAGTCGCTCGAAACCAACTCAATCGCGACTCCATCGAAAAATCGGCATCAAAACGATACGCCACTAACAGCGCTCGCTGGCGACGGTTTTCAATCAGCATTCGATTACGAGTTATCATTTCGGAAACCAAAACATCTTACTGCCAAGGGCAATCATCTCTCAGCGCATTCCCTTCTGAAAAATCAGTGACGGAAACGTTGTTACTAACAGCTTCAGATCTTCAAAGAGGCTGTAATCGTTAACGTATCGAATGTCCATGCGGACCCATTCGTCAAATCGTACTGAGCCGCGGGCACATACTTGCCAAGTACACGTCATCCCAGGAACCACGTTCAATCGCCTACGTTGCCAATTCTTGCAAGCTACCGACTCTTCGGTTGGCAATGGGCGAGGACCAACTAGCGACATGTCCCCATTAATCACGTTCCAAAACTGTGGCAATTCGTCGATGCTGCTCCAGCGAAGAAATTTGCCGACGGCCGTTCGGCGCGGATCGGCGGCCATCTTGAAAGCAGGGCCATCTTGGTGGCTATGCTCTCGCAGGTCCTCCTGCATTGCTTCCGCATCAACTCGCATGGTGCGCAGTTTCCAGATTCTAAACCGATTGCCGCAATGGCCTTCTCGCTCTTGCGCGAAAAGAACAGGCCCATCCGAGGTCAACCGTATTGCAATAGCAGCAGACAACAGAATCGGCAGAGACACTAACAAACCCGTAAAACCGCCAAACAAATCGACGACTCGTTTCCAAAGGGGCATCGCCTCGGCGAAGAAAAACTCTCCCGAAGACTGAGGCTCTTGGGCCGTTAGAGTTTCGACAATCTCTTTGCTTGGATCTTCCAGCCCATCGCGACGACCTTTCTCCGGATAAACCAGAACATCACATTTTGGGCGACCTGGCCCTGGGGGATACACTTCGCTTAGGTCGATCGCTACTTTCCAAGCCCCCTCTTCTGCCGTGTCGGGCAAAAGCACCGCGATGCGCCCATCGGCAAGGAGGCCGGGTGTATCCGTCGTTCGCAGACGCCCTTCGAGCATACGTGCAAAGAAATCAATGTTCTCTTGCTCGCGATGCTGCTCTGGTAGCTCGATCAACAACAAAGAAAGTACCGACCCATTTCGGTCAACTCGCATTCGCTCGCAGTCGGCTGCAAAGCGAAGCTCCTCGTCGTTCAATAGAAAATCACTTGTCGTGTGACTCCGCCTACGCAGGACGCGTGCATGGAGTTTTCGTATTCTTGTGTCCGTGGACATAGGCGACGTAGGCATAGCTGTAAATCAGGGATGAATAGGATTGGTGCAAAGAACAGGAACTCTTGGGTAAAGCACTAACGGAGCGCTCTATCCCCAAAGCGGTGTCTCTGTTGAGATTCCATGTTCAGGCAAGCGAATTTGTTGCCAATTCTGGTTTATGACGCAAAATCTGCGCAGGATTCGCCGGGGTAGCGATATTTCGCAATGCAGCGATTATAATAACCTAAGCTAGCAGGTGTCTCCTTATTTTCCATATTTCTTTACTCGCTTTTCCGTCTTCTTCTCCTAGTGCTTTGTCATAGCTAAAAATTGGGGTGCTGGCTGTCAGAACAACCTACTGGATAACAACTTCTGTCAGCCAGCACCCCAATTCTAAGAGTTGTCAAAGCACTAAGGGAAAACTTACTGCGGGTTTCCACCTTGAAACCACTAGTTTCCACGAGCTCTAGCGGCTTCCAACCCTCCTGGCTTCGATACTCTGTAGACGATATGCCTAGTTCAAATCCCCCAATTCCAGCTGCAACTGCGACCGACGGGCCTGGTCACTGCCTTGTTGAACCTGAAACCGGTCGACTTGTCGCGGTTGACTCCCAGGTTGCCGCCTGGCTTGGTGTTCAGTCCAATGATCTAGGCAAGGCTTTTCTAGGCGAACTTGTGCCGAGCCTCTCAATGCCCTCGCTTTCCTCTCAATTAACGGGCAACTCGCCAGAGCAACTGACGCGGGAAACTTCCGTGAACTGCGGTAAACCCACTCCGCTTCAGGCCGAGGTGGCTCTTACGCCGCTCATTGGCTTTGCTCAAAAGCTCTTCCTGGTCACCATCCGGCCGCTCGACTGGGAACCCGGCGAACCACTCCACCTCGATGCGCTAACCGGGCTGCCCGACCGGCGCGAACTGGCCAACCAGCGCTCGCGATGGCGTCGAATCCAACCGGAGCAGCCGATTCCGCACGCGGTACTTTTTATTGACCTCGATGGCTTCAAAGCAATCAACGATTGCCATGGCCACGCCCTGGGCGACCGCGTGCTTGTGTCGTTGGCTTCGCGTTGGCAAGAGTGCATTCGAGAAGATGACTTGCTTGTCCGATATGGAGGCGACGAGTTCGTGATCCTGCTCGCTGGGATATGCGAGGAGAAGGAAGTCCAACCGATTGTTGAAAGGCTTGTTGACGCGACTGCCGAGCCGATTGAGTTAGACAATCTACAGCTCAAGGTTTCGGCAACGATCGGCGTCGCGTTGGCCGACGATACCACGGTCGATTTAGACCAACTTTTAGCCGAAGCCGATCGTGCAATGTACGAGAGGAAGAGAAGGCGGTAGTTGTTAGTGTGTGTCGCCCGGACGTGCTCCGGTCACCGCGTTGGCATTTCAGCGTCCAATCGTGCTATGAGCAGAACACTCGCTCTAAACTTCAAAGCGGATGCCTTGGGCTAAGGGGAGGTCGTCGGAGTAGTTTACGGTGTTGGTGGCTCGGCGCATGTAGGTTTTCCAGGAGTCGCTTCCCGATTCGCGTCCTCCGCCGGTTTCTTTTTCGCCGCCGAATGCACCGCCGATTTCTGCTCCGCTGGTTCCAATGTTGACGTTCACAATTCCGCAATCGGAGCCAGCGGCCGAGCAGAAGAGTTCGGCTTCACGAACGTCGCTCGTGAGGATGGCAGAAGAAAGGCCTTGGGGCACTCCGTTATGCAGCTCAATCGCTTGCTCGAGAGTTTTGTAGCGGGTGAGATAAAGAATCGGTGCGAAAGTTTCTTGCTGGAGGATCGGAGCCTCGGCGTCGATTTCTACAAGAGCAGGTTGCACGTAAACACCTCCTGCAGGTGGGCCGTTCGGAACTCGCTCGCCCCCGTGAACCGTGCCGCCTTGCTGTTTTGCAGCAGCCAATGCGTCGGCCATCGCTTGGGCGGCTTGTTCGTCAATCAAGGGGCCAATCAGGGTGCGTTCGTCGGTGGGGTCGCCGATCGGTAGCTTAGCAAAGACTTCCAGCAATCGATCGCGTAAGGAATCGGCAATCGACTCATGGACAATGAGTCGCCGCAAAGTAGTGCAGCGCTGTCCGCAAGTTCCTACAGCAGAGAAAGTGATTGAGCGGACGGCCAGTTCGAGGTCGGCCGAAGAGGCGACAACCATCCCGTTGTTGCCGCCGAGTTCAAGAAGCGATCGGCCCAGGCGAGCTGCAACGGTTTGTGCTACCGCCCGGCCCATGGGCACCGAGCCGGTTGCCGAAATAAGCGGCAGAGCGGGCGAAGCGGCAAGTTGTTGGCCAATATCGGCGCGACCGAGAACTAAACTAGAGATTCCAGGAGGAACCTCCATCGCTCCTTCGGCTGTCGCTTTGGCAAGTGTTTGAGCGAACAATGCTTGGCACGCAATGGCGGTAAGCGGCGTTTTCTCAGATGGTTTCCAGATAACCGGGTTGCCGCAGACCCAAGCAATGGTTGCGTTCCAAGCCCAAACGGCTACCGGGAAATTAAAAGCCGAAATTACGCCGATCGCTCCAAGCGGGTGCCATTGTTCGGCAAGGCGGTGCCCGGGACGCTCGCTGGCGATCGTTTTGCCGTAGAGCTGACGACTCAGCCCAACGGCGAAATCGCAAATG
Source organism: Planctomycetota bacterium (assembly GCA_024278955.1). GTDB lineage: Bacteria > Planctomycetota > Planctomycetia > Pirellulales > Lacipirellulaceae > Bythopirellula. The sequence continues at coordinate 182,284 of JAJRSE010000012.1, forward strand.
TCGATCATCTCTTGCACTTCGCCTAGCGATTCCTGAAAAATCTTGCCTGCTTCCCAGGTAACCAGCGTGGCGAGCGACTGTTTGTGCTCTCGCAAACACTGACCAAACTGGCGAACAAATTCGCCGCGTACGGGCGCGGGGACGACGCGCCAGCGGCGAAAAGCTTCGCCTGCGGAGATAATGGCTTCGTCGAGTTGCGTGCTATCAGCGGTCGTCAACTCGGCCAACTGTTTTCCGTCGACAGGCGAGTGAACGGAAAGAGAATCGCCTCGCCCTGCCTGCCAACGATCGCCGATTGCGAAACCGACAAGCGGGGAGTTCACTCCAAGGCGATCGAGGGCAGTCTGGACTTGTTTGTGCATGGGAATTGCTCTCTACGTTAACCTGCGGCGGTACTGAAACGAGTGGAGACTTTGGAGTCGTAGTGTTGACCGAAGCGATTGGCGAGAAACTTGGTGAAGTCAACTTCTTCTTGTCTGACGAATCCTTGGCTAGTCAACTCGCCGGCGGCATGCATATCGACGACTGCGCAAATGCCTGCGGCGGTGGTGATTTGGATTGCGCTCCAGTTTTCGTTGCCAAGAGGCTTGGAATAGATTTTCCGGGCATCGGTGATTTGTACTAGCTCGCCATTTTTCATGCCTGTGACCGTACAAAACGTCACGACGACATCCTGGAAAGTAATCGGCACGGCATTTTCGAGAATCTCTTTGAGCAGATCCTGGCGTTCGCTGAGTCGTAGCTCGTTGACAAGCAGAATCATAAGTTCGCGGTGCCCAAGGTAACGAACCGTTTTGTAGTTGAGTTCGCGGACCTTGCCATCAAGCGTTTCGCAAAGCGTGCCGAGTCCGCCGCTGGTGTTGAAAGCTTCGTATCGGACACCATCAAGCGAAAAATGTTCGAGCCCTTCGAGAGGCAAGACCTCGATCCGTTGCTGTTCGTGAATTGCCTCGCAAGGGTTGCAATACTCGTTAATCAGCCCATCAGTAGACCAAGTGAGATTGTACTTGAGTGCTCCAGTAGGAAACTGCGGCAGAGCGCCGACACGCATTTGTACTTTATCGAGTTGGTCGAACGACTGGGTCAAGTGGTTAGCGACGATCGAAATGAACCCGGGGGCCAAACCGCACTGAGGCATAAAAATTTGCCCGGTCACGGCTTTTGCCGAAATTTCGCGAACGCTTCGCGTGGTTTCGACATCTTCGGTGAGATCGAAGTAGCTGGTGCCAGTTTCGAGGGCCACTTCGGCAATCAGGGGATTGAATCGGAAGCTGAGGGCAGAGATCACCGAGTCGGCATCGCCCATCGCGGCAGCCAACTGCGAGCGGTCGGTTGCGTCGACCTGCTGAGTTTGAACTTGGGTGCGTTCAGCGATTCGCTGCAATGCGTCAGCGTCGGCGTCGGCAACGAGAACCTCATAGTCGCCCGAGTCGGTCAGCAGCGAAGCGATCATCCGACCGATTTTCCCTGCTCCAAGTAACAAAACGCGATGCATAGACTTTGCCCTGTTCGAGGTGAAATATCATTGAGAGCCTAGTGCTTTGTCATTATCAAAAATTCGGGTGTGAGATGTCAGAAGTCGTTACTGAACAAGTGTTCTGACATCTCACACCCGAAAATTAGCATTTGACAAAGCACTAGTGCTTTGTCAGAGCAAAAAATTGGGGGGCTGGCTGTCAGAGCAACCTACTGGAGAACAACTTCTGTCAGCCAGCACCCCAATTCTAAGAGTTGTTAAAGCACTAGTGCTTTGTCCGTATCGAATATTAGGATCGTCATTTGCCAAAGCACTAGTAGCAAAAGAAGGTTCTACCTTTTTCTTCGACGAATTCCTATCACAGTTCGCCGAGAAGCTTCGCATTGATATTACTTGCCGGATAGGGTCGTGCAACAGCCATGCGCATAACCAGGAAAACAGTGCGCATAAGATGGGGAAAGCAGCATTCTCTAGGGCCTCGTCTCTGCTTGAAACATGGCGGAACCCCGGAGCCCTCCGTAACTTCGCTGTCCCGTTACGTCCGTTCAGCAAGCGAAACAACGGTTCGCGGCTCGGGACCTTGGTACTCTGCCAAAGGACGTACCAGCCGGTTGGAAGCCAGTTGCTCGGAAACGTGTGCCGTCCAACCTACGACTCTTGCCATAACAAAAATGGGAGTGAATAAGTCGGTTTCAAATCCCATGAGATGGTAGGCCGGGCCAGCGGGGAAATCGAGGTTCGGATAAATTCCTTTCTGGGCGGCCATTCCTTGCTCAAGGACCTGGGAAATCTGTACCCAGTTTTGGCCCCCGTCTCGTTTGGCCAGCAGGTCGCGATACTGGGTCATGGTCGGAACACGCGAATCGCCATTGCGATAGATTCGATGGCCAAAGCCCATGATTTTTTTCTTGGTGGCCAAGGCCTCTTCGAGCCACGCCTGGGCACGGTCTGGCGAGCCGATTTCTTCGAGCACCTCCATGACGGCTTCGTTGGCGCCACCGTGTAGCGAGCCCTTGAGTGCGGCGATCGCGCCGCTTACCGCTCCGCAAAGGTCTGAGAGAGTCGAAACGATTACGCGAGCGGTAAACGTCGAGGCATTGAACCCGTGCTCAGCATAAAGGGTCAGCGATCCGTCAAACGCTTTGACGACCTCGGCGTCGGGCACCTTGCCCAAACACATATGAAAGAAGTTGGCAGCAAGCGAGAGGTCGCTGCGTGGGGCGATCACCTCTTTGCCGCGACGCAAACGTTGGTTGGCTGCGATGAGGGTCGGAATTTTAGCTGTCAGCAGTAGACCTTTTTCCAGAGCTGACTTCGAATCGTCGGCTCCGGTAAACTCGGGTTCCATGCCCAAGTAGCTCACTGCCGTGCGAAGCGCATCCATCGGATGGCCGCCCAGAGGGAATCGCTCTAACACTTCCAATAGCTTTGCGTCGAGGCTACGTGCTGCCCGCTCGCGTTTTGTGAAATCCTCCAGCTCACTCGTGCTAGGGAGTTCTCCGTAAAGTAGCAGGCAAGCAACTTCTTCAAAGCCGCACTGCTGGGCAAGGTCGTGTACGGGATAGCCACGGTAGTAAAGCGATTTCTCCTCAGCCACGACGTGCGAAACCTCAGTCGTGTCGAAAACGACGCCCTCTAAACCCTTCTTCGCTCTAAATCGGTCGGAGCTAACCACAGTGATCTCCCTGCGAAAGATTAAAGTTGAACAATTCCTTATCAAACTCGCCATATTCGGCGTATCGCAACAATTCATAGAGCTGCTGGCGTGTCTGCATCTTTGCGACCATGGGCTCCTGGGTTCCCTGCTCTGATAGAGAAAGCAGCCCTTTTTCGATCGCCTTCATGGCAAGTCGTAAAGTGGTGACTGGGTAGATAACTAGGTTGTAGCCAAGGTTAGATAGCTGATCGGTTGTCAGCAACGGCGACTTGCCGAACTCGGTCATGTTGGCTAATAGCGGGACATCGATTGCGCTGCGGAATGCCTCGAATTCGCTTTCGTCGAGAAGCGCTTCGGGGAAAATCATCTCGGCGCCAGCATCGACGTAGCATTGGGCTCGTTCAATTGCCGGTGCAAGACCTTCGACGCCTCGGGCATCGGTGCGTGCGATGATCAAAAAGTTTGCGTCGGTCTTCGCACTGGCGGCGGCCTTGATTTTTCGAGACATTTCCTCGACTGTCACCAACTGCTTGTTATCCAAATGTCCGCACCGTTTGGGAAACTGCTGGTCTTCTAAATGGCACCCGCATAATCCGGCAGCTTCGATGGTTGCTATCGTCCGTGCTAGGTTTGCGACCTCGCCGAAGCCGGTATCAATGTCGACGATCGTCGGTAAACTGGTCATACGAGCGATCGACTCGGCACGACTGGCAACTTCCGAGAGAGTTGTCAAACCAATGTCGGGAAAACCTAGCTCTGCCGACAAGGCAGCTCCCGAGACGTAAACCCCGTCGAATCCTAGCTTCTCGATTTGCATCGCAACGAGCGGCGCAAACGCGCCGGGAAATCGGAGCATTTTTCCGCCGGCAAGCGACTGGCGGAACCAAGCACGTTTTTCGGCTGGAGTTTTGGTGGCATGCAACATCAGAAAATACCTTTCGCATCACGCTCGACGCACTGCACGAGGTCGCGGTTCATTTGAACATTCAGCTGCAAAACTTCCGCCGTCGACAGGTCGGGCAGGCGGTCGCAAAGACTAAGAAAACGCTCTCGCTCAGAAGAGTCCAACATTTCCTCGGTCAAAGTATCAAACTTACGAATATAATCGGCCCGGACAAACGGTCGCTGGCCCGCAGGATGGGCGTTGGCCACGGCAAGCTCTTCTTCTATCTGCTTACCCCCTCTCAGTTGGATCGCGACTCGCCCTCCGAATGCCCGGCGAGCTGGGTCGGTGGCATGATAACGGTCGGTCCACGCGGAATCTTCCGTGGTTGCAATTTTACGCCACAACGCGACGGTTTCCTTTCGCTGCGCCCGTTCGGGTGAATAACTTTCGACCTGATGCCAACGCCCATCTTCTAGGGCCACGGCAAAAATATACATGATGCTATGATCGAGCGTTTCGCGAGTTGCTTGCGGGTCGAATTTTTGTGGATCGCCCGATCCTGTTCCAATGACGTAATGGGTATGGTGGCTTGTGTGGATGGTGATTTTTTCGATCTCACTTAGATCGCGAATTTTGGTGCGCATCTGAAACGCAAGATCGATGAGCGCCTGCGACTGATACTCGGCTGAATGCTCTTTGGTGTAAGACTCTAAGATCGCGCGGCGCGGTTCTCCTGGCCCGGGAAGGGGAATCTGATACTCGGCCTGCCGACCGTCGAGCATGTAGGCGAGCACGCTGTCTTCGCCTTCGTAGATGGGCGAAGGGCTTTGTTCGCCCCGCATGGCTCGATCGACCGCTTCGATCGCCAGCTTACCGGCATGGGCTGGGGCGTATGCTTTCCAACTCGATATTTGCCCCTTTCGAGACTGGCGTGTCGAGAACGAAACATGGACCGCCTGTTGAATTGCCTGATAGACGATCTCGGTCGAAAGCCCCAGCATCGCGCCGATGCCGGCTGCTTGGGCAGGGCAAAGATGGGCGATATGGTCTTTCTTGTGCTTGTGCAGACAAATGCCTTTGACCAGCGCAATTTGGATTTCGTAAGCCGCGACGATACCCCGCAGCAAGTCGGCACCGGTCGAACCGCACTGCTGAGCCACGGCAAGTAGCGGCGGGATGTTATCCGCCGGATGAGAATAGTCGGCAGCTAAGAAAGTGTCGTGCATGTCGAGTTCACGTACCGCGACGCCATTCGCCCAGGCTGCCCATTCTGCGTCGAAGGTTCGGCCGTTCTCGATTCCGAAAAGATTTGCCCCCGAGGCGCGCGGATGGGCGAGAGCCTGCGATCGCGCGTGGGCAACTGGTCCGCGATTGATCGCTGCGGTGGCGACCGAGGCGTTGTCGATTATACGGTTAGCCACCATGCCAGCCACCTCTTCGCCGATCGCGACGTTACCGGTCGCCACTTCGGCAAGCTTCCAGGCCAATTGCTCCTCTTGTGGAGGTGTCGCCGCAGAGGGGCAAACGCGAACCGTATGAAGCTCCATGCTAACTATCCCAACATCCCCAGGTAGTAAAATTGTTCGAGTCAACTTATTAGACCAAAGAAACTGCTAGCACTGCGGAGTGCGAGCAATCTCATGTTGTACAAAAAACGAGTTTTCGGTAGGTTTCTGGCATCATTGTTTTGGCCTAGGATCCCGCTATCATTGGCCAATTTTTGACTATCGACGAGCTTTACTGACCAAGTAGTTGGTAGCTCACCGCAAGGATGCAAAAGATGAAAATCTCGCAATTGAGCCTCGAAGGACGGGGGGCCTGGCCCGACCTACATCTCGACACACTAAGCCCCCAGCTTAACGTGTTTTTTGCTGCCCCGCGAGGCGGCAAAAGCACGGTTGCTCGGCTGCTTAGCCATTTACTCTATGGAAAAACCGACAGCCCCTGGCGGCTCCAGTTCGGTCAATCGGTGCCGCTTGCCGAGGGAACGATCTCGCTAAGCGACCAGCAAAACGATTTTATCCTTCGCCGCCACACCGAAACCGACCATCAGCCGCGTCTCACGATTACCTCGATCGACGGAACCGAAGTCGACCAACAGTCGATTCGCGACTTGCTGTCGGGCCTGGATCCGAATCTTGCCTCAACTCTTTACGCGGTCGATTTTACGGAATCGCCGATCATTGATTCCCTGCTGAGCGAAACTTTTAGCCGCCAATTCATGGCGACCCAGCACAAGGCGGTTCCCGACTTCACCAGCCCAAAAGCCTACTTTGATACGGTCCGAGCTACGAGCGCCGTCGATCGAGTTGATCGGCAGAAGATCGACGAATTGACGCGTCGGCGGGATACCATCGCCCAAGAAATCGAGCAACGGCTGTCGGTACGACGCCACGAAAGTGGAGTGCTCGAACAAGAACTAAAGAATGTCGAAATCGAGTTGAAAGAGAAAGGCGAGCGATCAGAGTTGCTACGCTCGGAATTGCGCAACGTCGAAACTCAGCTCGCTGAACTCGAAGCTCGGCTACGCTATTTTTCTCTGGAAACAACCGTCCAGCAGACGACAGGCGATTACGAGACCGGCGCGTACCGCCAAGAGCTCGAAGAGCTAGACGTCGAGATTGCCCGATGCCGACAAACACTCGGCGAATTGCAAGCTCGTGAGGTTGTCGTTCGCACCGAACTTGCTCGGCTGAGTCCCGACGGCACCGCCGACTCGGTGACCTGCCTAGCCGATGGGCGTACGACACTTTCGGTGATGGAAAAACTTCTTGATGACTTGGATGCTGAGATTTCGCAGCTTGCCAGAGCCAACGAACCAGGACGCTATTACGCAACCGACGCCCACGCCAAGCTTTCGCCTGTTGCAGAGATTCTCAGGCAACAAGTTTATACGCTTTGTGGGCAACTAACCGAACAAGAACGTATCGCAAGTCGCCAACAGGCGAGGGCCGAATCGCGACAACTTATTCGCTCGCAATCCGACCTAGGCGAACGGCTTGAGCTGCTTCTCTCGCGTAGGGAAACGCTGGTTCAGCAATCGCGGCAGATCGGCCAGCAGGTCGCGCTTTCGCCGTTGCCGCCGGTGGTCGATCACTGTCGTTGCGAGAGCCACGGGCACTTTATTGCCGAGACAAACTCCTACCGGCTTGGCAGTGCAAACCGCTCTCGACTCGAAAGCGATCTTCGAGAAAAACGGTCGCAACTCGAACGCGAGCAATCGCAGCTGGTCGAAACTTTGACCAATTTGCAGCACGATCTCGACCGGCTTGAGGCTCACTGGAAAAATCTTCAGAGCCAGCGAAGCGGGCTTCTGGGAAAAGCCACACTTGAGCAGCAACAGGCCGAGCTAGAACGTCTAGAAACGATCATCAATCAATCGCTTGAAACTCCCTCGAAAGATTACCAAACCACCCGTTTTGGAATCTGGCGTGCATCGGACGTGCTCGCACAACTCACCGATGGACAGCTTGTGCAGATCCACCTCGAGCGGCATGGCCGACGGGCGACGGTAGTCGATCGGAGAGGACAAACGCATGACATTGAGTCGCTCTCTTCTTCTCAGCATGATGCGATTTACCTATCGCTCACCTTGGCGTTGGTCGGCTCGTATACTCGTCGAGGCGTAAGCCTGCCCTTGATTCTTGACGAGCCCTTCTTGCGTCAAGACGCAGCGGGGGCTGCCGCCATGGCAGGGGTGCTCGAAGAATTTTCTCGTGCCGGCCATCAGTTGCTTGTCTTCACCGAAGACCGCGATGCCCAGCGGCGTTTCAGTTCCCTTGGTGCACCGTTGTTCGATCTGGAATCAATCCGGCGAAAACGCGTTGTCCCGACCGCCACCCCTTCGACAACAAAACCGAAGACGAAATCAACAACGAAAACAAGCACTCGTATCACCCGGAAATCGGCCGAGGGGCATCCCTCCCCTACGATTCGAATTGCTTCGGAAGACAACAACCAAGCTGGCGACGTTTTCTATCTCAAAACCACAAGTTCACTCAACGATTTCCCCGTGCTCGGCAACGACACCGGAAAAATCTTTGCTCTCCTTGGTATTCGGTCGGTAGGAGATCTGCTCGCAACCGATGCCGAGGACCTTGCACAACGACTCAATCGCAGCGAGATTCGCTCCGAAACGGTTCGCCTCTGGCAAACACACATGAGCCTGATGTGCTTCGTGCCCGAGCTAACGCTCAACGATGCCCAGCTCTTTGAAGCCTGCGATATCCGTTCGCCCGACGATCTTTACGACATCGACGTCGAACGGCTACTGAGCCGAATCGAAAAGTTTTTCAGCAGCGAACGGGGGCGCCGTTATCGTAGCTCTCGCATTCGTTACAACCACTCGTGCATGAGCAATTGGATTGCCGCCGCGGGGCGTTATCGCGACCGCTGGAAGCAAGCAAGCTCGAGTTACTCGTGGACCAGTTCTCGCCGTAAGTCGAGACGCAATGGCGCGAGCCGCCGCAACGGTGCGACACGTCGCACTAACAAACGCGCAGTCGCACCGAGTAAATTGCGTTTTTACTTGCAACGTGAAGATCCGGTTGAGGATGCCCCCTCGATTGGCCCCAAGACGGCCGACCGACTGGGCAAGGTCGGTATTCGCTCGGTGGCCGATCTGCTGAATGCCGATCCCGAGTCGACCGCCGAAGAACTAGGAGTCAAACACATCAAGGCCGACTTGATCGCCGCCTGGCAACAACAGGCGCGACTCGTTTGTCGAATTCCGCTGCTCCACGGGTTTGGAGCCCAGCTACTGGTCGGTTGCGGCTTTACCGAGCCAGAACAGATTTCTGATGCAGACGCCGAGGTCGTGGTGAGCAAAATTGTTGAATTTGCAGAGACGAAAAAAGGCCAACGTATTCTTCGTAGCGGGTCGCCCCCCACTCGCGAAGTGATCGACGAGTGGATCGCTTGCGTCGCCCATACAAGGCCCCTTGATGCCGCCTAATCCTTAAGCCTAGGGATTGCATTCCCTGGGCTTCTTGAAACCGGCTCTTTAACGCCGTCGAGACAGACAAAGCAACAGGCTCATGGCACCGAGAAGCAAGCTGCTTGGTTCGGGAACCGTTGCCGACGCCAAGGGCGGAACCGCACCGGTGTAATTTCGTTGCCAGATAAGGAAATCGTTTCCATCGGTATCGCCATCGCTGTCGGCATCGGCGTTGTCGTTAACGCCATACCAATTTTCTAGCCAAACTAAGTCGGCTGCATCAACATCTCCGTCGGTGTCGTAATCAGCCGGGTCGTAGCTAGGCGCAACCACCGACCAGCCAATATCGGTAAGTGCGGCGGCATCGAGGGCGGTAAGCTGTTTGCGAGTCCCCTGGGTCACGGTCGGGTCCATCGCAGCTTCTTGCGAAGTGGCGGTCCCGAAAACTACACTCGAAATCCCCTCAGCCCAATGACCGCAACCAGGATTGCAAGCGAGCGGAACCTGGCTGCCATACTCGGTCTGCGAAGCGATTCCAAAAAAATTGGTGCCCATGGCGAGGAGATCCCACTCGTCCGAAACCCCAAGCCCTAGTGCATGGCCAATTTCGTGAACAGCGACCGAGAGGAAGTCGTTCTCGTTGTAGGCAGGCTGGGCGTTACCATCGTAATTCCAATTGGTCGAGGTGCTATTGTCGAAGGTCACGGCACCACCCCAAGCAGAGAAGCCGCTCATCTCTTCGCGATAATCGAGATCTGCTAGGAAGTCGGCATGAATCTGGCTGATTTGAGCGTTCTCGCCCGGAAAGAAGCCAATTCCGTTACTCGAGGTGCTCCACCCCCGACCACCTGGTCCCCCAAACCCCAAAGTGCTCCCTGGAAGGCTACGAGCACCAACGTAGATTCGGTACTCATCGCTTGCGATAGTTTCATCAACCAGGGTGATGCTTGCTCCCGTCTGCGGGTTGGAAAAAATCGCGGACCATTCCCAGGTTTGCGTGTCGAGTTGCCCAACAAATGGTGGCGGAGTTTGAATCGACGAAAAAGTATCGGTAAGAATGCCCGAGTAGAAATCAGCGACTGCTTCTAACGTAGCCCTGGCCTCGGCACCCGCTGTGGCGCCATCGGGATTGCCAGCCCCAAAGAAATTATTGGTGTCGTATTGGTAATCAAGCGTAATGTTGATCGCACTTAACGGTAGCGGAAAACAAAACGCGATGACCAAAAACGAAAAAGCCCACGATTGATGAAATCGGCTCATAACTGTTGCTCCAAAGTCTATTCCCACAGAAGCCCCCTCCTCGATCCAGGCAACCCGGGTTTGCTCCCTCTCCAGTGTAAATGCCGGCTCACAAAAAGCCAAGGGAAGCACAACCTAGGCGAGCGGCAGATGAGAACTTACCCGAATTAGAGCAAATCACTCTCGCGTGTTCCGCCAAGAATAGTTTATCCTAGTAGTCGTTTTGCAGGGAGGGGAATTTCAGTGGAGTCTCAGGAATGGAAGCCTATTCGATCGATATGCGTGAGCATGTGATGTTGGCGGTGAA